>DATEOF010000445.1:0-16642 GCA_035274465.1 Polyangiales bacterium | reverse complement strand
CGCCCTGGGCGCGCACCACGGCCTCCATCAGCGACAGGGCGCGCCCGGAGTGTAGGGCGGCCTCGAGCATGCGCCGCGCCGCCGCCTCGTTCCGCGCCAGCTTGCCGCGCCGCAACATCCGCGCCCCGAGGGCGAGCGTGCACTCCAGCAGGTCGGCGGGGCCTCGCCCGAGCAGCAGCTCGAACGCTTCGCGCGCCTCGAGCGCATTGCCCACCGCGCGACCGAGCGGCGCCTCCATGGCCGTGAACAACACGTCGACCGGCAGACCCGCCGCGCGGCCCACGCGGATCAGCGAGTCCGCGAGCTCCTCGGCGGCTGGAAGCGACTGCATGAACGCGCCGTGGCCGACCTTGATGTCCATCACGAGCGCATCCAGATCGGTGGCGAGCTTCTTGGACAGGATGCTGGCGGTGATCAGCGGCACCGAGTCGACGGTTGCCGTCACGTCGCGCAACGCGTACAGGCGTTTGTCGGCCGGCGCGATCTCGCGCGTCTGGCCCATGAACGCGACGCCGAGGCGATCGACCTGTCGGGCGAAGCGTGCGAACGGCAGCTGCACGCGAAAGCCGGGGATGGCCTCCAGCTTGTCGAGCGTGCCACCGGTGTGGCCGAGGCCGCGGCCGCTGATCATGGGCACGCGCGCGCCGCAGGCAGCCACCAGCGGCGCGAGACACAAGGAGACCTTGTCGCCGACTCCGCCCGTCGAGTGCTTGTCCAGGCGCGGCCGGCCACGCCTCTCGATGCGCACGTGCGCGCCGCTGTCGCGCATGGCGAGAGTCAGCGCGACGGTCTCGGCTGCACTCATGCCGCGCAACACCACGGCCATCGCAAACGCGCTCAGCTGATAGTCCGCCACCTCACCGCGCACGAAGCCGTCGATCAGCCAGCGGAGCTCCGCCGCCGACAACGCCAGCCCATCGCGCTTGCGGGCGATCAGGTCGACTGCACGGTAATCACCGCTACGAAACTGCCGCTTCGCCATCGCCTCGCGATCACTCGCACAGCGCCCATTTGTACAAGTCCGTCTTCTCGGACTCGGTGAGCGTCAGACCGGAGCCTGCCGGCGGCATCGCACCCTCGTAGACCTCGTGCGCGGCTTCCTCCGCGTGGGCTTTCGCCGCGGACTCGGTGTCGAAGTTGACATCCTCGGGCGCGTCGTTGCGCGCCTTGCCCTCGAGCTTGCTGGAGTGACACGTCGTGCACTTCTTGAACGCGTCGACGTCCGCGTAGGCCGGGACGGTCCCACTGCAATCGACCTCGGGCAGCGACTCCTCGTCGCTGCCGCACGCCCATAGTTGACTCACGCCAACCAACGCCAAACAGTAGAACCAGCTCCGCATCGCAAGCCTCCGTGAGTAAGGAACGCCGCCGCCAGCTGCAGGTGACTAACTACGCGCGTCGAGCCATCCCCGCAAGAGCTCAGCCGCCGCGCCGCCCAAACTCGACGGGCAGTGACGTCATAGACATCCACGTCATCGAACCGTAGGGCACGCCTGCGAGCCAGCCCGTGGCCAGCCCGACCAGCGCGATCGACCACCACGGCTGTTCGAGCGCACCCACGCTTGCGCCGAGGAAGATCAGCGGCAGCGTGGCCGCCCAGCCGCCGATGCTGCAGGCGATGAAAGACCCTACGGACACGGCATGCCGGCGCAACACCAGCGCTTGCGCTGCGCCCAGCAGGCAGAGGCCGAGCACGGCTTCGACTCCCGGCGGCGCGCCAGGCACGATCGCGCGCAGTGCTGCGGCCAGCATCCAGCCCGCCAGGGCGCCGATCGTGCTGCTCAGGATCCATTCGCCGACGCGCAGGCTCGCGAGGTACCGGCGCAGCACGCGCACCTGCAACACCCCGAGTAGCGCGCCACAGGCCACGCCGATCGCCGCATGGACGGGGAGGGAGCCGGCTTTCGGCGAGAGGGTGCGCAACGCGCTCGCGGCCAGGGCGAGCCCGATCGCGTTGCCGAGCCCGCAAGCCGATAGCCAGGCGCCGCGCAGCCGTTCCGCAGCCGTCAGCTGCAGGCCAGCCTCGCTCACGCGCTGCCCTCTGCTCGTTCCTTCACACCCAGGAGCATGCGCCGATCCATCACGAAGCCGACCGACTCGGCGATGTACGGGCCATACGCCAGGCGGCTCGCGAGGTCGCCCGAACATGTGCAACGGTAGCGGCTGATCAATCGCGTGCGGCCGCCGGGGCGCGGCTCGAGCTGAAACAACCAGCTGACCGCCACGTGGCGCCGCTGGCAGCTGCGGTCCGGCGCGATACCGGTGTCGGGGTCGAGTCCGGCGCTCACCAGGAATATCTCGGGCGCCCGGACCTCGTGCACGGTCAGCGCAGGGCCCTTGGGGTGCAAGCGCAGCGCATCGCCCGGCTCGGGTGAAGTCCACTCGGGGTGCAGCCGATTGGCGTTTTGGATCTCGCAACCGACCAGGTTCTCGAGTGTCTGGTAGCTGTAGAAACCGGCCTTGTCCTGCCCGAGCTGCGCGATCCAGGGCCAGACCCGCTCGGGCGCGGCGTCGACCTCGACCGCGTGCGTCCACTGCCAGCGTGGTACGGGAACCAGCGGATCGCCGGGGTAGCTGCGCGCGGCCTCTTCGTGGGTGAGGCCCCAGTGGCAGCGCACACCGCGCAGGAAGGGCGTGGCGAGGTCGAAGAGCATCGCCACGGCCCCGACGGCGCTGCCGACGACGTCGCGCGCGCCGGCGTGCGTGGACCGCGAGCCCTCGGCGCGGAGCTTCAGGTTCTTGAGCTGACGGCTCTCCATGAAGCGATGGCAGAGACCGAGCGCTCGCAGCCGCATGCGCGACGCGAAGTCATCCGGGCCGAAGTCGACGCGCGCGCGCACCCACAAGCGCGTGCGCTGCTCGGCCAGCGGCTCGAGCACGAACGCCCAGCTGGACTGCCAGAAGTGCTCCGGCTTGCTCGCTCGCATCGGCAGCGCCAGGTCGCGCTCCACGTCCACCAGGCCGCCGAGCACGAGCGCACGCGGCGCGCTCAACTCGAGCACGCCGAAGCCGTCCGACCCCGTCGGCGTCGCGGGCAGGACGTCGCCCACGCCAAGCTGCTGGAGCTCCGGCACGATCTCCCAGGCGCTCGTCACGCCGCCGTTGTCCAGCAGATCGTAGCTGTACCAACCGGCGCGACGGCAACCCATCTGCACCAACCACGGCCACACGTCGCTCGGCGGCGCATCGATCACCATCACGTCGGTCGCGCTCGCCTTGGGCTCGGCGATCCACTCGTCTCCTGCCAGCGGACGCTGCGCGTCCAGATCCAGCTTGCCACCCAGCTCGCGCGCGATCAGCGCGAGCTCGTGCCGGCGAATGAAGCGGGAAAACGGCCCGATCCACTGGAAGTAGCGCTCTTGCTTGTGCCACGCGATGTCGTCGGTCGCGCTCACGCGCACCTCGAAGATCAGCTTGGACCCGCCCGGGACCGGCTCGCTGCGCAGCTCCCACGCGACCTTGCCCCAGCCCGGCTCGGCGAACGCGGCGAACTCTTCTCGCGGCACGCGAGCGAAGTCGATCGTGTGCTGCCAGAAGCGGCCGATCGCACCGACGATCAAGCGATCCGGAGCGTCCTCGAGGACGAGAAAGCCCTCCGCGCTGCGGCCGATGGCGTCGAGGTGGAGATCCGGCGGCTTCGCGCCCGCCAGACGTTCGGGCAGCACGCGCAGCCAAAACAGTGCGTTCACCAGGGGTGAGCGCGCGAGATCGAAGTGGCGAGCCAACTCGAGCGCGCTCAACGCGGATGCAGCGGTCACAACCTCGTCGACCTCGCGCAGCCGCGGTTTTTGGATGTAGTCGTCCAGGGTCGGCATCTCGGACACCTCGGCCGGACCCATCGCAAGCGCTACGCCAAGGTGAGGCGTGCTGATTTTCCCCCCGATCGCCGCATTCCGCGCATTCCTTGCGGCGGCCGCTGTCGAGCGCGCAGGTCCTGCGGCAGCGCGGAATGAAACCCCGCGCCCGACAGTTCCGCCCAGGCAGCTTCAAACCCAGGAGGCCGGCCATGCACTGCCCGCGCTGTGAGACCACGCTGCTCGACGAACGCGACCGCGAAGGCGTCACGATCGATGTCTGCAAGACCTGTCGCGGCATATGGCTGGACCGCGGCGAGCTCGAGAAGCTCATCGCCCGAACCGGCGCCGAGCTCGACGAATACGAGCGCCGGCCACCCCAGTACCGCGGCGACGACGACTACCGGCGCAGGCACCCGAGGAAGAAGAGCTGGGTGGAGGCCCTCGGGGACATCTTCGACTGACCCTTTCGCCCCGCCGTTCAGGGGCAGTGGCATTTTTCCCGGGCCTGTGCACTCCGTGGGCCGTGCACTATAAGGTAGCTGTGGTGGCGCCCGGCGTAGACGACGAACTGGCCACAGCTCGTATTTCCCTGCACGGCAGTGAAGAACGCTTCCGATTGCTGGTCGAGCAGGTCACCGAGTACGCGATCTTCTTGCTCGATACCAGTGGCCGCGTGAGCAGCTGGAACCTGGGCGCCGCGCGCATCAAGGGTTACAGCGCCGGCGAGATCATCGGCCAGCACTTCTCGAGGTTCTATCGGCCCGAAGACGTCTGGAAGTGCGCGCACGAGCTCGAAGTCGCGACGCGCGAAGGCCGGGTCGAGGACGAAGGCTGGCGAGTCCGCAAGGACGGCTCGCGATTTTGGGCCAACGTCGTCATCACTGCGCTACGCGACGACTCGGGCGGATTGATCGGCTTCGCCAAGGTCACGCGCGACCTGTCCGAGCGACGCCGCACGGAGGAAGCGCTGCGCGAGAGCGAGGAGCGCTTTCGGATGCTCGTCGAGAGCGTCACGGACTACGCCATCTTCAGGCTCGACCCGACCGGCCACGTGGCGACCTGGAACAGCGGCGCCGAGCGCATCAAGGGCTACCGCGCGGGCGAGATCATCGGCCAACACTTCTCGCGGTTTTACCCCGAGGAGGACATCCGCGCCGGCAAGTGCGAGATGGAGCTGGAGCGCGCGAGCCTGGACGGCCGCTTCGAAGACGAAGGTTGGCGCCTGCGCAAGGACGGCAGTCGCTTCTGGGCCAACGTCGTGATCACCGCGCTGCGCGACCCCGGTGGAGAGCTCGTGGGCTTCGCCAAGGTGACGCGCGACCTCACGGAACGCCGCGCCGCGGAAGAAGAGCGCTTGCGACTCGGTCAGCTGGCCCGCGAGCGCATGCACGTGCTGACCGAGCTCTCGGAAGCGCTCTCCGGGACGTACTCGATCGACCAAGTCGCCCAGGTGGTGATCGAGCGGGCCACCTCGATCGCGGGCGCGGACACGTGTGTGCTGTACCTGCTCGACGAGCCGAGCAGCGCGCTCGAGTTGACGGCAGAGCGTGGCTTGAACCCGGAGCTACTCGAAGATGTCCGTCGCATCACGCCCGAGTCCGGCAATCCGGCGTATCCGATCGGGGCGGGTAGCGGGGATGCGATCTGGATCGAGACTCCCGAGCAGTACGACGAATTCTACCCCGCGCTGGCGCAGCGGCGGTTCGAGGGCGCACGTGCGCGCGCGTTCTTTTGTGTCCCGCTGATCGCCGAGGGCCACTCGATCGGCATGCTCGTCGTCGGTTTCCACGAAGCGCGAAGCTTCTCGGACGACGAGCGCGAATTCGTGCTCACGTTCGCACGCCAGTCCGCACAGGGCCTCGCGCGCGCGAAGCGCCTGGCGAAGGAGCGCGAGGCCGCAGCGCTGGCCGAACGACTGCGCGCATCGTTGTCGACCACTCTGCGCAGCATCGGAGATGCGCTGATCGCCACCGACACACGCGGAAACATCACGCTGATGAACGGCGTGGCCGAGGCGCTCACGGGCTGGCGCGAGCACGAGGCGCGCGGCCGGCCGCTGCCGGAGGTGTTTCGCATCGTCCACGAGCACACGCGCGAGACCGCGCAAAACCCGGCCGAGAAGGTGCTGGCTCACGGCGCGGTCGTCGGCCTGGCCAACCACACCGTGTTGATCGCGCGCGATGGCCACGAGGTTCCGATCGACGACAGCGGCGCGCCGATTCGCAACGAAGGCGGCTCGATCGAAGGTGTCGTGCTCGTGTTCCGCGACGTCACCGAGCGCAAGCGTGAGGAGTCGCGCCGCTCGTTCCTGGCCGATGCGACCAGCGCGCTGGCCGAATCCCTCGACTACGAGCAGACCGTGGCGCGCGTCGCACAGCTCGCGGTCCCGCGTCTGGCCGACTGGTGCGCGATCGATCTGATCACGGAAGGGCAGCGAGCTCCCAGGCGGCTGGCCGTCGCGCACGTGGACCCCGCGAAGATCCAGCTCGCCCAGGACCTCGCGAGCAAGTACCCGCCACAGCCCAACGCCACGCGAGGCGTGTCTCAGGTACTGCGTAGCGGGCGTTCCGAGCTGCTGACCGAGATCCCCGACGAGCTACTGGTCGCGAGCTGCGTCGACGCCGAACAGCTGCGCATGGCGCGCGAGCTCTCGCTGCACTCGGCCATGATCGTCCCGCTGCGCGCACGCACGGGCGTGCTCGGCGCGGTGACCTTCGTGTTCGCGGAGTCGCGCCGCGTCTACGGAGAGTCCGACGTGCTCTTCGCCGAAGAGCTTGCGGCGCGTTGCGCACTGGCCATCGAGAACGCGCGTGCGTACACCTCCGAGCAACACGCTCGCCTCGCGGCAGACGTCGCCAACCGCGCCAAGGACGAGTTCCTGGCCGTGGTGAGCCACGAGCTCCGCACACCGCTCAACGCCATCATGGGCTGGGCGCAGATGCTCACGCTGCGCGAGATGGACGAGACGCGCTTGAAACGCGCGCACGAGACCATCGAACGCAACGCCGTCGCCATGGCACAGCTGATCGAGGACCTGCTGGACATGTCGCGCGTGATCAGCGGCAAGCTGCGGATCGAGGTCCAGCGAGTCGAGCTGGCTCGCGTGGTCGAGGCCGCGATCGAATCCATCCGTCCGGCGGTCCTCGCCAGAGACATCGAGCTCGTACCCAGCATCGAGGTGGCGCTGCCCGAGATCACGGGAGATCCCACGCGGCTGCAGCAGATCGTCTGGAACTTGCTCAGCAACGCGGTCAAGTTCACCCCGAAGGGCGGACGCGTCGACATCGCGCTGCGTCGCATCGGATCGTCGCTCGAGATCTCGGTGGCGGATACGGGCAAGGGCATCGCGCCCGACTTCTTGCCCAACGTGTTCGAGCCATTCCGGCAGGAAGATGCCGGGCCCTCGCGCTATCGCGGCGGTCTCGGGCTGGGCCTCGCAATCTCGCGACAGCTCGTCGAGCTGCACGGCGGACAGATCGTCGCCCACAGCGGGGGCGAAGGGCGCGGAGCAAGGTTCTCGGTCACGATTCCCATCTCGGCAGCTGCGCCTGCGAGCCAGCTCGCGCAACGCACGGCGCGGCAGTTCCGCGCGAACAGCGAGTTCGACAAGCCCGAGCACATCCGTGGCTTGCGCGTCCTGGTCGTGGATGACGAGGAAGACGCGCGACGCCTGGTGGCGATGATCCTCGAAGACTGCGGCTGTCTGGTCACGACGGCTGGCAGCGTCAGTGAAGCGCTGCGCCACTTCAGCGAACGCGCGCCGGATGTGCTGCTATCCGACATCGGCATGCCGGGCGAGAACGGCTACGACCTGATACGCAAGGTGCGCGCGCTGCCACATCCAGCAGGAGGCGGGGTGCCTGCGGCGGCGCTCACGGCGTACGCGCGACCCGAGGACCGGCGCAACATGCTGAACGCCGGTTATTCGATTCACCTGCCGAAGCCGGTTGAAGCCGCGGAGTTGGTCGCGGTGGTAGCGACCTTGAGCCGGTTCATCCAGCGCGGGTAGGGCGCTCGCTGCCCTCAAGCAACCAGTCGCGTCGGCCGAATGTGCTGGTAGCTCGACGCCTGCGCGGGGGAGACGCGCGGAGGACGTACATGTTGCCGAGACGCTCAGTACCACCGGGCTTCGACCTCGAAGACGATGAGCTCGAAGACCCGAAGATCCTACAAGGGCTCCTGCTCGAGCTCTTTCAATCTCCCACCTACAAGCCACCCGTCCTGCCTGCGGTCGCGCTCGAGCTCACCCAACTCAGCCGCAACGCCGGAGCGTCCTACGACGAGGTGGTCGCAGTTCTACAGAAGGACCCGTTGATCGTCGCCGGCGTGCTGAAAGGCGCTCAGTCACCGCTCTACGGCGGCCGCCTACCGCTGCAATCACTGAAGGATGCGGTGCAGCGCCTTGGCATCAACACGCTGCGCGACATCGTCTGGCAAGTCGTCGCCGGCATGCGCTTGTTCCACGTGAAGAGCTACACGGGTTTCATGGAACGCTTGCAAGCGCACAGCATGTTCATGGCGCACGCCGCACGCCTCGTCGCGACGCGCGCCGGCATCGCGGCAGAGCACGCGTTCCTGTGTGGACTGCTGCACGACGTGGGCATCAGCGGCACCTTGATCGCGCTCGCAGAGAGCGGCCGCAAGGCGCCGGCGATCGAGTTCCTGCTGCCAGCCATCCATGGCATCCACGAACAAGCCGGCGAGCAAATCGCGAAGCTGTGGCAACTCGCGCCGGAGATCGTCGCGACCATCGGGCAACACCACCAGTACGATCCGAGTCGCGCCGGGATACCCGTGCTCACCGCCGTGCTGTGCGTGGCCGAGAGCCTCGTCGACGACTTCGGTTACGCGATCGTCGAAGCGCCGACTGGATCACTCCGCGAATACGGCTTCGACATTCAGACGGCGAATCGGCGCGAGCTCGCGCTGAAGCGCTTGCGGCTGTCAGGCAAGGAAGACGACTTGCGCGCGCGCATGCAGCAGTTGGTGGAAGGCATGCGGGATAGCTGACGGGTTCGAGCACGTCTGCCCAAACGCGCAACCATCCACGTGGCGCCCGACAACAGCGGCAACCTGACTGGCAAGGCAGGCCCAGCGCAGCTGTGCACGGGCGACTCGGGCGGCCCGGCATTCGTGGAGAAGACGGCTGCCGTGCTCCACGGAATCAACCAGGCGATCGTCCCCTCGGGCACCGGCGGTGGCCGCACGTGCGCAAGCACCGATTGGTCCATCATGTTCACGAACGTGAGCAAGTACATGAGCTTCATCGAAATGGCGCTCGGCAAACAGTGCGCGCGCCAGCGGGTCGACGACCTGGATGTCGCGAAGTGCGGGTGACCTGGGGCTCAGGCTCCGCATAGCTTTCGTCGAAATTCGCGGATCACCGGCAGCTGATCGAGCCACGGGGAGGCGTCCGATCGGGCCTCGTCGTGGGCGTTGACGTGGCCGACGAAGCCTGCCGGGATCTGGCTGTGCAGCTCGTGCTCGTCCAGGTAGTAGTGGTACTCGTAGCCGGGAACGCACAGGTTGTCGTCGATCGGGACATCGATGGTTCGCACACCAAAGCTCGATAGTTCGGTGGTCATGGCTTGTGGCGGCACGATCCACGCGTTGTCGGGACCCGAAAGGAACAGGTACTGAATGCGCTTGTTCTTCGACAGCACCCGATAGCGTTCGATCGTGCCGCCGTACATGTTGCTGTGAGAGCGCGCCTGCTCGACGACGCCACGGCGGCTGAAGTCCGGCTCGTAGCCCGCGACGAAGCGTAGCGAGGTCGGATCGTTCGCCTTGCGAAAGTAAGCGACGCGCCGGCCGCGATTGATCAGCCGGCGTGGGTCCGCTTGAGCACGCCGGCGCGGATCGGTGAAGTCCCGGTAGGGCTCGATGCGACCCTCGGGTACCCGCCGCAGCAGCTGGAACAGTGCCGTGCGATCCGGCTTCACCTCGCGCACCGTCCGCCCCAGGTCCTCCAGGACTGTCTGCATCTCGAGCGGCAGATCGGTCGTGGCCTCCACCGAATGAATGTACTCGTCGCCGTCGTCGAGGAGCGTAGTCGTGACATCCCCCTTGCCGATCCAGATGCCCGAACCCTCCAAGGCGATGTGGGATGCGGAGCGCCAGACCAACGAGCCATCTTTGTAGAAGATGCGCGGATAGATCTGTATGCGGCCGCTGCGGTAGTGAGCCTGCGCAAGGTACGCGATACAGAACCGCAGCATGGGGTTCTGTCGCACGGTCGTCAGGTAGAACCGAGTACCAAACAGCTCGAGCTTGAAGCTGGGCGGGTACTTGGCGACGAAGCGCAGCGGATGCTTGCGCGCTGTGCCAGCGGGGAGCACAGGCGCACCGGCATCGATCAACTGCTGGAGCTCACGCTCGACTCGAGCTGGAGTCAGGCTCGCTGCGCGAATGCTGGGTGTGGCCGGAGCAGAACGCATTGAATAGCCTACGACCAAACCTCGATCGGAAGCTAGAATGCCGCACGGCCATCCACCCGGGTCTCATGGATTCGTCTGGGTCCAGGCTTCCAGCTCCGCGATTCGGCCGAACCAGCGCTGGATGTGCGGAAACTCTGCGAGCGGGACGTCCACCTGCTTCGCGTACATCAAGGTCGAGGCCAGGGTCAGGTCCGCCAACGTCAAGGCATTACCGATGACGTAGGTCTTGCCCTCGAGGTGCTGGTTCAGCACCGCCGCGTAACGGCGCAGGTTCGCCAACGCCTCCTCGATCTTGGCGGCGTCGGGTTCACCCATCCCGAACATCGGCTTCAGCATGCGCTGAAAGACCAACGTGCCAACCTGCGGCGAAAAATGCGACGAATCCCAGAACTGCCAGCGCGTGACGTCGGCTCGACCTTGCTCGTCGTGCGGGAGGAGGCCGGACTCGGGCTTTTTCGAGGCGAGGTACTGCATGATGGCCCGCGACTCGGTGAGCACGAAGTCGCCATCGGTGAGCGTGGGCACGGCTCCATTCGGATTGAGCGCCAGGTATTCCGGCTTCTTGTGCTCGCCCTTGGTGAAGTCGAGCGCGATCTCTTCGAGCTTCAATCCCAGCACCGCCGCCGTGAGCCGCGCGCGGCGAACGTTCGGTGACAGCTTGTTGATGTAGAGCTTCATTTGTCCCTCCAAATGCGGACGATCCAGTGGCCGCCCTTCTAGAACGAACGCTACAGATATCGGCTGTAGCACATTTCTAACGAACGCTATAGAATTAATCGTGGCCAAGGGGCGTCCCCGTTCTTTTGTTCGCGACCAGGCGCTGAAGCGAGCGACCATGGTCTTTTGGAAGCACGGCTACGACGCGACCTCCGTGGCTCATCTGACGGAAGCCATGGGCATCGGCGCGCCGAGTATGTACGCCGCGTTCGGCGACAAGCGGGCGTTGTTCGAGGAAGCGCTCGTCTACTACATGAAGACCTACGGCTCGTTCATGGCTCGGTTGTTCGACGGCCGGTTCGAGGAACAGAGCGTGCGCGCCGCGATCGCGCAGCTGCTTCGCGACGCCGCGACCATGTTCACGAGCTCCGACCACCCGCGAGGCTGCATGCTGATCACGGCTGCGACGAACTGCGCACCCGAGTCGGCAACGGTCGCGAAGCGCTTGCGAGAGCTTCGAGCGAGCACCGTCGAGGCGCTCGAGGCGCGCATCAGCGGAGCCATAGCGCGCGGAGAGTTGCCCGCCGACGTGGATGCGCGCGCGCTTGCGCTCTACGTCTCCACGGTCCTCCAGGGATTGTCGGCACAAGCGCGAGACGGCGCCACGCGAGCCGACCTCGAGGCGATCGTGGAAACAGCCATGCGCGCGTGGCCGCGACCGCGCAAGATGTGAGAAGGTACACTTCGGTGCGGTGCACGTCCTGTGCAACAACGCCGGCGTAGGGACCGCGGCGCCCGAGCTGGAGCACGCCACTCGACGATTGGAACTGGGTCCTGGGCCTGAACCTGATGGGCGTGATCCAAGGGATCCGTAGCTTCGTCCCGATCATGATCGAGCACGGTGACGAAGCGCACATCGTCAACACGGCATCGCTGGCCGGGCTGATCTATGGAGAGAACACCATCTACGCCGTCAGCAAGTTCGGCGTCGTGGGCTTGTCCGAGAGCATCCAGCTCGAGCTCGCGCGCGTCGGCCACAAGGTGAAGGTCTCGGTTCTGTGCCCGGCCTGGGTGAACACCGACATCAACCAGGCAGACCGTAACCGCCCGGCGAATCTCGCGCCTGCCGCTTCAGTCCCGCGCAATCCAGTTCAGCAAGCGTTCGCTGACTGGGTTGCCGATCAACTCGCCAGGGGCCTGGACCCTCGCGCGGTCGGCGACCAGGTGCTGGACGCGATCCGCAACGAGCGCTTCTACGTGCTCACGCATCCCGAGTGGCAACCGCTGGTTGAACATCGCATGAAGACTGTGCTCAGCGCGGGCAATCCCACGTCATTGCCGCCGCCAGGCACGGAGTCGCTGATGCGTAAACTCGCGGAGCTAGGTTCGAGCCGCAGAGATGACGATCCCTGAAGCGGGCCTGTGGCGATGCTCCGCGGGCTCTGCTAGTCAGCGGCAATGAGCGAGCACGTGGGACACGTGGCGGCGATCCACCGCTATCCAGTGAAGTCGATGCGGGGCGAGCAGCTCGCCGAGGCCTTCGCGGACGAGCGCGGACTGCTCGGGGACCGTGCCTACGCGGTGGTCGACGTCGAGACCGGCACGGTCGCGAGCGCCAAGCACCCCAGGCGCTGGGGCGCGCTGCTCGCCTGCAGTGCGCGCTTCGAGCGCGAGCCGGCGAGGGACGAAGCCGTGCCGCCGGTACACATCAGCTTGCCTGACGGGAGCGCGGTCACGAGCGACGATGCGCGCGTGCACGAAGCGCTGTCGGCGCTGCTCGGGCGCGCGGTCCGCCTCGAGTCGCAGGCACCCAAGGCGGCGACCTTCGACGAGCACTGGCCCGACATCGAGGGCCTCTCGCCCGAGGGCCATCGCGACACGTTCACCAGCGAGCCGCTCGCGCGCCTGGCGCCACCCGGGACGTTCTTCGACATGACGGCGTTCCACGTGATGAGCCGACGCTCGCTCGCGGCGCTCGCCGAGGCAGTACCCGAGAGCCGCGTCGCGACGGCGCGCTTTCGGCCCAACTTCGAGATCGAAGGCGAGGGCGCCCCGGCGTTCGTCGAGAACGACTGGACGGGCAAGCTGCTGCGCCTCGGCGACGCGCTCGCCCTCAAGGTGCTGCTGCCGACCATGCGCTGCGTGATGGTGACGCTCGCTCAGGAAGACCTGCCGAGTGACCCACAGATCCTGCGCGCGCTGGTGAGCGCCAACCGCGTGCAGGTCGCCGACGTGGGCAAGTACCCGTGCATCGGCGCGTACGCCAGCCTCGCGCGCAAGGTATCGCCGGGTGGCCTCGTGCGCCGCGGTGATGCGTGCGCGATTGGCTGAGAGCTCATTTCGCCCGCTCAAGTGAGCCTGGTGACTTCGACCTTCTCGCCGGCGAAGCCGTCGAACAGAACGCGATGGCGGGCGAGCGACAGCTCGTCGTCACGTTGATAGTAGTCGCGCACCCACTCGATCAGCATGGCGAGATTGGCGTCTTGCGCATCCTTGCTCGCGTACTTGTGCGGCTCCCACGGGCGCGCGCGACAGTTGGCGATGCAGGCGTCGACGCCTGGGTTGAGGAAGACGAGCTGCGTCGCCCGCGGCAGCACCGCTGCGATCAGGTCGCCGTAGCAGCCTTCGATCACCCAGCGCTCGTTCGCGCCGATGAACCGGTCGATCTCCGCCACGCTGTCCGCCAACGGCCGACGCCGCGGCGGAGTCTCCGGCAGCCACGCGAGCGTATCGAGGTCGAAGTGTGCGAGCCCATCCGCGCGCGCTCGATGCCGGGCGAACGTCGACTTGCCGGAGCCTGAGTTGCCCATCACAGCGATCCGCACGCGTGCACTCTAGGCCGCGCACTCGAGGACGACAACGTATTCGACGTGACGTTGATCGCGGTCGGGCAATACCACCGCGCATGGCCCGACTGGCACGTGGGGCCGGAGCAGGCATTGGTTGCACACGCCATGTTGCGGGGGCGCGTGTTGTTGCCGGTGCATTGGGCGCTTCTCCAACTCGCCTATCACGGCTGGACAGAACCGGTGGAGCGTTCGCTCACCGCGGCGCAGACATCCGGGGCGCGCGTGGCGACGCCGCGGCCGGGCGAGCCCTTCGAACCCGACGCGGACCTGCCGCGGTGGCGCTGGTGGCCGGAGCTTCCCTGGGAAACCGCGGAACAGATGCCGATACGTTCGAGCCGAATGTTCTTCTAGGCACCGCTTCAGAGCCGCGCCGCGTACCTACTGCTGCCCGGCGTGGTCACGGCGTTGTTGCCGAAGCGGCGTGCGGCGAACGTCGTTCGAGCCTGACGTCGATGCTCAATGGTACGGGCCGAGTTTCGATCTTCGCCGACTCCACAATCTTGTAGTAGGACGCTGCCGGCACAACCGTCATGCCGTTCAGCTCGAGGATCGAGAGGAATGCCTCGTACGCATCCGCGGCCCGCACCTTGATCGGCGCATACACCGTCACCTTGATGCTGCGGCGCGCGCTGGCAACGATGAAGCCGCGCCCCGTGATCTGCGACATCATCCGCACCAACTCTGGAAGATCCGCGTCCTCCAGGTTGAACGTCACCATCGCTTCCGGATCAGTCGGCGCGTACGTGAGCCCGGTCGGGTCGCTCGCAGCCTTCACCTCGACCGGCTGCGCCGACGCCGTCACGGCGCAAAGCCAGGTTAACGCACAAGCGATCACGATACAGGCTACGACCAGCGGTGACTTGCTCATCAACGCCGGGACGAGCAAGCGCCATGCCGGTGGGCAGGCTCGAAACTCCAGCCGATTCTGTCAGGTCACGCCACCGCGCTGGACATTTTGTCCCGCTACGAGGTCTGTGCCCGGACAACCTGACAGTTTGGACGCCTGCTAGAGGCCGGGGCGGCCGCCCGTTCATGGGGGTACGTGGCGGAGTTACAACGCTTGTTTTGCCCGAAGTCGTGCACGCTGGAATGGGTCGGGTAGATCGTAGCTCGCGAAATCGGTCTTGGCATACGAAGCGCGCCTACCCGCGCCATGGTGTGATGCGCGGTAACCATCGCCTCACGTTCGCCCGGTAGCGCTTGTACTCGTCGGCGAACTGCTCGCCTAGCGCAGGCTCTTCGTAGGCGAAAACGAACAAGAAGAATCCGGCCCACACGATCGCGCCGTACTCCAGCACCGTGACGCTCCCGAACAGGAGGCCCTGGCCGGCGATCAACGCCGTGACAGCGACGTACATCGGATTGCGGACGTAGCGATAGAACCCGGTGATGACGAGGCGCTTGGGAGGCATCACGGGCGCCGGTGTGCCGAGACCCTGCAACGCGAAGCGAGCGAACGAATCGAGCAATATGGGCAACCCGGCGACGATCAGGGCGGCGCCGAGCACGCGCGCGATCAGGAATAGCGGAGGCGCGAAGTGCCAGTGCGTGAGGTACCAAGGGACGTACACGGCCAGCGTGCCCGGAGCGATGACCAGGAAGATCGCGGAACCGATGATCGCGGCGGCGCGCTGCACGATAGGAGCATAGTCCAATGGATGCCGTCACGCAGCACACGTGTAAGGGCAGCAGCTCGCGACGCCCCGATTCAGGTACCGCGGCTCGGCGTGGTCACGGCGCTGTTGCCGAAGCGGCGGGCGGCGAACGTCGTTCGAGCCTGACGTCGATGCTCAATGGCACGGGCCGAGTTTCGATCTTCGCCGACTCCACAATCTTGTAGTAGGGCGCTGCCGGCACGACCGTCATGCCGTTCAGCTCGAGGACCGAGAGGAATGCCTCGTACGCATCCGCGGCCCGCACCTTGATCGGCGCATACACCGTCGCCTTGATGCTGCGGCGCGCGCTGGCAACGATGAAGCCGCGCCCGGTGATCTGCGACATCATCCGCACCAGCTCTGGAAGATCCACGTCCTCCAGGTTGAACGTCACCATCGCTTCCGGATCACTCGGCGCGTACGTGAGCCCGGTCGGGTCGCTCGCAGGCTTCACCTCGACCGGCTGCGCCGACGCCGTCTCGGCGCAAAGCCAGGTTAGCGCACAAGCGATCACGATGCGGGCTGCGACCAGCGGCGACTTGCTCATCAACGCTGTGATGAGCAAGCGCCATGCCGGTGGGCAGGCTCGAACCTCCAGCCGATTCTGTCAGGTCACACCGCCGCGCTGGACATTTTGTCCCGCTACGAGGTCTGCGCCCGGACAACCTGTCAGTTTCGAGCAGAGCACAAATTCGTTGGACGAACGCCTGTGCCGGCGGTCGCTTCGTCGTGCGCGATGCGCGGAGAACCCGCGGAGTCCTGGCCCAGTTCGGTTGCTGAGGACTCCGCGAGCTTCCGCTGTGATCGACTTCTGATCTCTGCAATCTGCAATCTGGCCTAGATGTCGACCCACTGAGTTCCGTTGTACACGCGCTTCTTGTGCGTGGTGAGATTCCAGATCTCCATGCCCTCCTCGGGGTTGGCTGGTTCCGATCCCTGTGCATACTTCGGGGGGATTATCGCAACCGATAGCTGATCTGGAATGATGTCAAAAGACCCGCTTGCCTTGAGCATGGAGCAACCGAGACGCGTCCAGTCTTTCACTCCAACGGAGGTCACGATGCCATTGTAGTTGCCTGCGACGTAGGGGAAAGCGCAACCAATCGTTGAACCTGCCCCGATTTGATGGACAGCCAACGACGCGATAGCGTCTCGAGGCTTCGAATGTCCAAGAAGAGAAATCGGCACACGGAAGAGTTCAAACGTGAAGCAGTGCGTCTGATGCTGTCGCGAGGGGAGCGCACGGT
>DATEOF010000444.1:0-15188 GCA_035274465.1 Polyangiales bacterium | reverse complement strand
CTCGCTACCCTGGGCGGCGCCCACGGCTCCGCCCGCGGCCACCCCGGGAGCGCCACCCCCGGGCTTCCTGGATACGACGGACAAGCGCATCCGCGACGACCGTCCGCCGCCCAGCAAGGAAGACGTCGCCGCGCTCGGTGAACTGGACACTGAAACCCAGCGCTTCATGAAGATCGGCGGCTCGTACCGCGACACGCTGGCCGCGTTGCTCAAGCGCGAGTACCTGCGCAAGCGCTACTCGCAGGATCAGTCGTACGCGCGCCAGGTGCACGACGAAGAGGTGCTCGAGGACAAGTCGCGCCTGGACGCGATCGCGCTGTTCGAGAAGTTCCTCGCCAAGTATCCGGACGACCCGCGCTACACGCCCGACGCGATGTTCCGGCTCGGCGAGCTGTACTTCGAGCGCGACGCCATCCTGCAGCAGCAGGCCATGGAAACGTACATGGAGGCCCGCGACAAGCAGCTGAGCGTCGGCGGCGAAGTGCCGCCGGAGCCCTCCAAGAACTTCGATTCGACGATCGGCCTGTACCGGCGCCTGGTGAAGCAGTTCCCGGCCTACGAGCGCGTCGACGGCGTGTACTACCTGATCGGCTACTGCCTGAACGAGATGGGCGACTCGAACGAGGCGCGCCTGGCGTGGCTGAACTTGGTCTGCGCCAACAACTACCAGTACAAGGGTGAGGCGCCGGTCACCGAGACCCCCGAGGACCCGCAGGCGGCCGCCAAGAAAGCGCACCCCGCGCTGACGCTCGAGCCTCCCTCCGCCAAGCCGACCAACTTCGCGGATCCATACGCGGACTGCGTGCCGGCGGTGAAGGACTCGAAGTTCTTCGCCGAGACCTGGCTGCGTATCGGCGAGTACCACTTCGACTTCGACTTCGGCGAGCACGGGCTATCGCGGTCGATCAGCGCGTACAAAAAGGTCCTCGAGCGTCCGGACGACCGCAACTACAACCTGGCTTTGTACAAGGTGGCCTGGGCGTACTACCGCGCGAGCCGCTACCCGGAAGCCATGCAGCACTTCTGGCAGCTGGTGCAGTGGTCGGACGAAGAGCGCAAGAAGACCGGCAAGGGCTCGGAGCTGCGCGAAGAGGCGATCCAGTACCTCGGCATCGGCTTCGCGTACGACGACTGGAACGAAAACCAGGTCCCGGATCCGACCGAAGGCATGCCGACCGGCATCGTGCGCGTGCAGGATCCCAAGCTGTTGCCGCAGGATCGTCCCTGGACGAGCGACGTGTTCGAGCGCCTCGGCTACGTGTACTTCGACGAGGCCAAGTACCCCGAGGCCGTGCAGATCTGGGAGCTCGTGCTCAAGCGCTGGCCGCAGCACGTACACGCGCCCGAGATGCAGAACATGATCGCGCGCGCCTACACGCGCCACAACGAGGCCGAGCAGGCGATCGCCGCGCGCGCCAAGCTGAGCAACTACGCCGAAGGCAGCGCCTGGTGGGAAGCCAACAAGGATCACCCGGTCGAGCAGCGGCGCGCCGAAGAGCTGGCAGAGGACGCGTTGATCGGCACGGCCATCAACCATCACCAGCGCGCGCAGCAGCTGCGCCGCACCTGCGTCGAGAATCAGGACCTCGAGCTGTGCACGCAGTCGCAGGCGCAGTACGGCCTGGCTGCGATGGCCTACCGGGGGTACATCTCGCGCTATCCCAACAATCCCCAGGCCTACGAGCTCCAGTACAACCTGGCTGATGCACTTTATTGGTCGCAGAACTACGAAGAGGCCGCCCGCGAGTACGCGGCAGTGCGCGACTCGAACCTGGACGACACGTATTTGTCGCAGTCCGCGCGGCTGGTGGTCGAGTCGATCAAGCAGATGGTCGACCAGCAGGTGAAGAACGGCCAGCTGCAGATGCGCACCGAGCCTCCGCCCACCTCGGGTGCACCGCCC
The DNA here is from genome assembly GCA_035274465.1 of Polyangiales bacterium. GTDB lineage: Bacteria > Myxococcota_A > Polyangia > Polyangiales > JAFGIB01 > JADGRF01. The sequence goes on along the minus strand of DATEOF010000444.1, from coordinate 13,285 downwards.
GCGATCGTCCCGATCGCCATGCCCGACGCGCTGCAGCGGCTGGCGAGCGCGCGCGAGATGTACCTGGCGCGCGTCGACGAGGCTCACGACACGGAGCACGTGCGCGACTCGTACTTCTACAACAACACGCTGTTGCTCTACCTCTACGGCTACTGGGACTTCGCGCGCGATCGCTTCCTGATCACGTACGACATGCACTGCAAGGGCGACAAGGCAGACGAGACCGGACAGGTGGCGTGGTTCAACCTGCGCAACATGGCTGTTTCACTCGGTCGCTCGGATGAAGTGCGACAGCTCGGCAAGGACCTCGAAGTCCGCCAGTGCACCTTCACCAAGGAAGGTTCCGCGGTGGCGGCGGTCGACTGCAACAAGCCCGAGAACCGCGAGAAGCCGCGCTGCATCGCTGGCGCCGACATCACCAACCTGCGTTACAAGGACGCCGTCGCGATCTTCCAGCGCGCGGAGGGCGCGCAGGGCGACGAACAGCGCAAGCTGTACGAGCGCGCCGCGACCGAGCTGATCAAGGCGGTCAACGACGAGCCGAAGCACCCGCAGGCGCCGCTGGCGCTGGAAAAGGCCGCGATCGCCCTCGAGCGCACGAGTCGCTTCGAGTCCGCGGCGCGCCTGTACCAGCGCATCGTCGACGAGGTCGGGCCGCTCAAGGGCAAGACGCCCGAAGAGCAGCAGCAGCTCGACGCGATCCTGGGCAACGCGTACTTCCGCCTGGCCTACAACGCGAATCGCTTCTTCGACTACGACCGCGCGATCGAGAACTACCGCACGCTCGCGGACTCGGAGCGCTTCGCCAAGTCGAAGTCGCCGGCGATCGCCGAGTCGCGCGAGGGCGCGCTGATCAACGCGGCCAAGATCCTCGAGTACCAGCAGCAGTACGAGCGCGCCGCGCAGTACTACAAGCGCGCCGCCGAGACGCTGCGCGATCCCAACGAGAAGCGCGCCGCGTACTTCCGCGTGGCAGAGATGGCGTTCAAGCTCAAGCAGTGGCCGCGCGCGCAGAAGGAGATGAAGGACTTCATCACGCGCTACCAGTCGGATCGCGGGGCGGGCGAGCTGTTGGTCGAGGCGTACTGGCGTATCGCCGAGATCAAGCGCCAGCAGGGCCCGGCACGCGAGTACGACCCTGCGCTGCGCGACGTGGCAACCGCCTACGCGAAGTCCGGACAGCAGCCCGGCTCGTTCGCGGCCGAGCACGCAGCCGAGGCGCAGTTCACGCTGGTCGACAAGGGCACGCAGGACTTCGACAAGTTCGCGATCCAGCCGGGCAAGCCGGCGACGCTGGCCGCGTACGTGGGCGGCGTGAAGACGCAGATCGAGAACGGCGCCAAGACGGCCAAGACCAAGGCCGAGGCCTACAACGTGATCCCCGCGTACCGCAGGCCGAGCTGGACGATCGCGGCCTTCGTGCGGCAGGGACGCATCTACGAGATCCTGGCCCGCGCGGTGCTCAACACGCCGTTCGTGGTGCCGGCCGACCTGCAGAAGAAGATGAAGGGCCTGCCGGACTACGCCAAGGACGACATCAAGGTCCAGGTCGAGGACGCGATCCATCAGCTGTTGGATCAGCAGGTGCGACCGATCGAGTGTCTGGCCGTGGCTCGCTACGCGCTGGCGTCGCGCGCCGGTCGCGCGGGCAACATCGACGACGCTTACACCCGTGACGCAAACGATCGCATCAACGCCTACGGCGATGAGCGCATCGCCGAATGCGTCGCACAAGCTGCCGCGCAAGATCCGAGCTTCGCGGCCTATCAGCCGGGCGAGTTCTCGCGTGCACCGCGCGGGCTCGATCTAGACATTCCTGCGGGCGTCGCACCGCCGCCGGTCGTGGGGAAGGGCCGCTGATCATGTCTACGCGAACCAGACTCGCAGTAGCCCTCAGCCTGGCGTTACCGCTGGCGGTACTTGCAGCGTGTGGCGGTGATGAATCGACGACCGGATCGAGCGCCTCCGAGAGCTCCGGCGGCGAGGACCAGTCGATGACCGCGATGGCCAAGCGGGTCGAGAACAAGGGCCCGGGCACCGCGCAGGCGGGCGTCTCGACGGCGACCAAGAAGCCGATCGAGCTGCTCAAGACGCCGCCGGTGCCCACGCTGGCGGCCGTGTCGCCCGAGGGCGAACAGGCCGGACCCAGCGCCTGGGGGGCGCCGGAGACCGAGGCGGGCACGCCGCTGCCGAAGCGGCCGGAGCTCAGCGGCAAGGCGCTCGACGAGTACAACGACGGCGTGCAAGCGGCGCGCGCCGGCCAGATGGACCAGGCGAAGACGCACTTCCAGGCTGCGGTCAGCGCAGATCAGAAGGCGTACGAGGCCGAGTACAACCTTGGGGTCATCGCCGACCGTCAGGGCAACCCCGACGAGGCGCTGCAGCACTACCAGCGCGCGCTGCGCATCCAGCCCGACTACGAAGCGGCCGTCCAGGGGACGGTCAACATCACGCTGCGTCGGGGCACCCCCGACCAGGCCGTGCAGTACGTCGAGCCGATCGCCAACCAGTGGCAGCGCAACCTGTACCTGCAGGCGATCTACGCGGACGTGCTGGTGCGCGCGGACCGCGTGGACGAGGCCGAGCGTGTGGCGCGCCGCGCGTTGGCGCGGGACGAGCGCTTCGTGCCGGCGATCCTGGCGCTGGCCAAGGCCAGTGACCGCCGCGGGCGCAAGGAGCTGGCGGAGAGCACGCTCGAGCAGGCGAAGGAGATCGACGCCAACAATCCAGAGGTGCACTTCCTCCAGGGCAAGGCGTATCAGCGCAAGGGCGAGCTGGCGCTGGCGCTGGCCTCGTACCGCAAGGCCGTCGAGCTCAATCCGGACTACGCCGAGGCGCGCATGGCGCTGGGTATCCAGTTCATGGCATCCGGCAACTACAACGAGGGCCTGCAGCAGTTCGAGGCCGTGGCCAAGCTGGTGCCGACGTTGGTGCAGGCGCAGCTGAACCTGGGCGACGCCTACCGGGCGCTGCGCCGCTGGCAGGACGCCAAGAAGGCGTTCGACAAGGCGCTGCGCATGCAGACGCAGCTGCCCGAGGCGCACTACAACCTCGCGCTCATGTACATGGCCGCGGGCGCGGAGTTCCCCGGCCTGACCGAGCTCGACGCGCTGGACCGTGCGCTGGGCGAGTTCAACACCTACCGCTCGCAAGTAGGCGCGAAGCTCCCCCCGGGCGACGCCTCCGCGGCGCACATGACCGATATCCAGCGCCGTATCGAGCGCGAGAAGAAGCGTATCGAGCGCGAAAAAGCCAAGGCCGACAAGGAAGCCCAGCGCAAGGCGCGAGAAGGTGCCAAATGAACCGGAGGGCGGACATGTACAAGCTGTTCGGAATGCTCTTGGGGGGCCTCGTACTCAGTGCCCTCGGACACGGCGAGGCGCAGGCCCAGGCCAAGCCGAAGCGCGCCCCCAAGGTGATCCAGCTCGAAGAGATCAAGATTGAGGGCCGCGTCCAGAAGCCCAACGCGTTCTACATCCTGAATCGCTCGAACCTCGGCTACGAGGTGATGGACCTGCGCACGAGCTTCGTGCGCGACATCGTGCGCTCGGTTCAGACCGACACGTTCTGAGCGCAGCGCCGGCCGCCGTGACACAGGTGCTCGACGTCTGGACCGCGCTGCCGCTGGCCGCTGCAGTCTCCGCGCTGCTGCTGATCGCCTGGCGTGCGCGCGAGCTCATGTTTCGAGCGGCGCTGGATGGGCCCGCCTTCGCGCGCGCGCTCCAGTCCCGGCTCGCGGCCGGCCGAGCCCATTCGGCTAGGACGCTCGCGTATGCGCTGCGCCCCGCCTGGGCCGCTGAGCTGGCCGCTCGTGCGCTGGACGCCTACGAGGAACCTGTTCAGCTGCGCTACGTGCTCGAAGAGGCGCAGGCCGAGCTGGAGCTCCTGGCGCAGCGAGGACTCCTGGCGATCCGCTCGCTCGGGCGCCTGCTGCTGCCGCTCGCGCTGGCGATTGCGATCGTGGAGCTGGGCCTCGGGTTCGAGGGCGGAGCCACGCCGGTCGATCGAAGCCTCTCGGCCAGCGCGGCCCTCACGCGAGGGATCTTTGCTGTCAGCGTGGGCATGGCCGCATCGCTCGCATGTCAGGTTGGTTACGGCTTGCTCGCGCATGCTGCGAAACAGCGGCTCACAGAGGTGCGCAGCGCGAGCGACGCATTCGCAGGCTTGGGTTGATCTCGTACCTGCGCCCCCAAGAAGTCCGAACACAGTAGCCTGAAGCTAGACCCCTCTCCTCTGTCGGTGGTACTCTTCCACCTCGACAGCGCGTACCGGTATTCCTGGTTTTTGCGGGCGCAGTTGCAGCAAATCAGTCTCGGAAATCGCGATGAGCACCGACAAGACTCCAGAAACTCAGCACACCGGAACGGGCACCAGACCCGGCGCGATGACGATGGCGATGCAAGCCGTCTCGTTGCGGCCGCAAGGCCCGAAGGTGCTGCGCATCGGCATCATTCAAGCCGGGAAGATCGTCGAAGAGCGCGTGATCCGCCGCCGCGAGAGCGTGACCGTGGGCAGCTCGGAGAAGAATCACTTCGTGATTCACACCGAGGGCATGCCGGCGCGCTTCGAGTTGTTCCAGCTCGTCGGCAGCGACTACATCCTGAATTTCACCAACATCATGACCGGGCGCGTGGGCTTGCCCGGAGGCGTGCAAGACCTCACGCAGATGCGCGACAGCGGCGCTGCGCGCAACGCGGGCACGCACTTCCAGGTCAAGCTCAACGACAACTCGCGCGGCAAGGTGGTGATCGGCAACACCACGCTGCTGTTCCAGTTCGTCGTGCCACCGCCCGTACAACCGCGCCCGCAGCTACCAGCTGCAGCGCGTGCCGGCTTCGTGCGCAGCATCGACTGGCTGTTCACCGCGTTCATGGTCTTCACGTTCATGAGCATGTTCGGCTTCATCGTGTACCTCGAGAATGCCGACTGGCCGATCGACAACGGCCTGGCCGCGGTGCCGGAAGAGATCGCCAAGCTGATCTTCGAAGAGCCGACGCCGCCGCCCGAAGAGAAGCCGGACGAGACGCAGCCCGACGAAGGCAAGGAAGCGGCGCCCGAGCAGACCAAGGCCGAGAAGCCCGACAAGAAGCCGGCCAAGGCGGAAGAGCCCGGTCCGGAGAAGTCCGCCGAGGAGAAGGAGGCCGCGGTCGCCGAGAAAACGGCGCGCATCGCTCAAGAAGCGGCCCAGTCAGCCGAAGCGTTGATCGTCGGGGCTCTCAGCAGCGAGGCGGGTGGCGCGCTGGCCGACGTGCTGGCGGGCGGGGCAGTGACCGGCAATGCGCAAGACATCCTGTCGCAGGCCATGGGCGTCGGCGTCGCGAAGGGGGCTTCGGGCGGCGATCTGCGCTCGCGCTCCGGCGGCGGCAACAGCGGCGTCTCGGGGCTCGGCAGCCTGGCGCGCAAGGAAGGCACGGCCAACGCGGTCGGCGAGGGCGGTGCGGTCACCGAGCGCGCGGTGCGCGGCTCGGTCAAGGCATCGGGAGGCGACGAGGTCGGAGGCTCCGGCGAGTTCGATTCGAACCTCGTGGTGCAGTTGATCAAAACCCGGTTGCGCGCCATACAAATGTGTTACGAACAGCAGCTGCGGCGCAACCCGACGCTGGCCGGCAAGGTCACCGTCGAGTTCACGATCCAAACGCGCGGCAACGTGACCGACGTCAAGGTCAAGGAAAACTCGACCGGCGACAGTGCGGTCGGGACTTGCGTCGCGAACACGGTGAGTACCTTCCGGTTCAATCCTGGCCCGCAAGGGGGCAGCGTCACGTACGCATACCCGTTCGTATTCGCACCGCAGAACTGAGGGCACCGGTGAACAAACACCTGCCACACCGCAACAATTCTTGTACGAGCCCAGTCCTCGGAGTTGGGGGTGCCAGTGTAGGCACAGTTGCGTGTACGTCCGATGACGGCTTTAGGCCTGTAAGTGATGGATATTCTTGTTCATTGACAGCTATGCCTCGGCCGTTATACTCGGCCGGCGCGCGAGGGGACGGTCCCATGACTAGAATGATTAGCGGCAGCACTTGGTTGGCAGCAGCCGTCATGGCAGCGACGATCATGGCAACGGCGGCCATCGGCCAGGCCGAGCCGCCTCCGGGCCAAGGTACCGCCGCTTCCCCTCCGACGAAACGCGTCGTGAACTCGGCCGAGCAGGCCGCGACCGCTCGAGCCGTCTTGCAGCGTGCGCAGGTTTTGGCGCAGCGCATCTCGCAGATGTTAGAAGAGGCGCGGCGTGAAGCGGACATCATCCGCGTCACCTGCCTCAACGACAAACTGACCCAGGTCAACGCGAACATGCGCACGGCGCAGACGCGCATGAGTGCGTACGACAACGCGGCCGATCCGGAGCAGAAGAACCACGAAGCGACGGTCATCAGCGTGCTCGGACAGAAGTTCCAGGTCCTCGACCAAGAAGCCAATCGCTGCGTGGGCCAAGACCTTTACGAGACGGGACAGACCAAAGTGCAGACCTTCATCGACACGGCGATGCAGCCGTTCGACGAAGACGTTGCCACGCCGGCTCCTCCGCCTCCGCCCGCAGTTCCTGATGTGCCCGTCTTCGTGAGTGGCACTAGGTAGTCGCTGCGACTGCGAGAACACTGCTTTTCAATCACGCTCTAGGCACGCTTAGGGGGAGAAGTTCCCGGCCCCCATGGAGAACTCCGGGACATGTGCGGCGGCGGCCACCACCCCTGGCTTGTATTTGGTTTGACCGGCTTCATCCTCGCGACAGCGACTTCGGCGCAGGCCCAGCAGTGGCTCTCCGATCGCAAGCGCGCTGAAGGCAGCGGCTTACGCGTGGGAGATCTCGAGATCCACCCTGGTCTCGGCGCGGAGTTCGGTTACACGAGCAACGTGTACAACGCGGAGAAGGGCGCCGAGCTCGGGAGCCCCGAGTTGCGCATTGCGCCGCACGTCTTCCTGTCGACGTTGAGCGAACAGCGAACCGAGGGCCCCGATGGGCAACGCACGCCACCTGGAATGCTGAAGTTCAAGGGCGGCCTATCGGCCTCGCTGATGCACTACTTCGCGGACGACACGCCCGGTACTGACATCGGTGCCAACCTGGATCTAAACCTGACGATCGCACCGGATCGGCCGTTCTCATTCGCACTGCTCGAGAACTTCTCGCGATACGACAAGCCGTTCTCCGATCCGGCGACCGAGCCAGGTGTCGGCGGAGTGCAGGCGGCGCCGAACGTAAACTACGCGTACTACACCGAGATGGCCGGCGCCCGGCTGCTCGCGCAGACTCGCGGAGGACTGCTGAAGGGCGGCCTCGGCTACCGCTTCAACTACACGTTTTACGAGGACGATGCGTTCCTGACCAACAACAACCTGACGCACTCGGTCGACCTCACCGGCGCATGGGAATTCCTGCCAAAAACCGCGCTCTTCTATGATGCGGTGTACTCGCATCAGGACTACACGAAGAACGGCGATCCAGGGGTCACGACGAACGCGCGGTTGATCGACAATGACCAGTTGTCGGCCCGCCTGGGGTTCAACGGTGCCATAACGCCACGTATTTCGGCGACCCTCGCGGCTGGTTACGCCGTCGGCTTCTTCAAAGGCAACGACTACGAAGGCGTGATCCTGAACGCAGAAGGCCGCTGGACGCCGAGCGAAGTCTCGGAGTGGGCCCTCGGCTACGAGCGCGCCTTCCAGTCCGCCTACGAAGGCAACTTCGTGTTGCGCAACCAGATCTACACGCGCTTGCGCTTCTTCTTTGGCGGCGCGTTCGTGCTCGCATCCAAGCTCGGCGTGGAGTTCCTGGATTTTGGTCCCGACCCGACGCAAATGGATCGCGCCCGCGACGACATTCGCTACTCGGCCGATGTCTCGGGTGAGTACCGCTTCGTCGACTGGCTCGCTGCAACGTTCCAGCTGGTCGCCTTGATCGACGACACCGACTTTGTATATGAGAATGAGGTCCCGGACCCCACGCCGACAGATCCTGATCGGGTCACAACGCTCGAGGATCCCGCAGAGTTCAAGACGTTCGAAGCGTGGATCGGTTTGCGCGCTTTCTACTGATGCTCGCGATCCAAGAATGGGGTAATCGAGTGCGGAAGTTGTACGAAGGGTCGCTCGTTCGAACGGTATCGATACTCTCTGCTCTGCTGATCGCGGGATGCGCGAGCACGGAACGAGGCTACGATGTCCAAACCGCCGCGCCGAAGCCGGACATGTCGCTCGGTCCGGGGGATACGTTCGAGGTCTCCGTCTACGATGAGAAGGAGCTCTCGGGGAAGTACCAGGTCGCGGACGACGGGAACATCAACTTCCCATTGATCGGAGCGGTCAAGGTTGCGGGGAAGACGCCGAACACCATCGCGCTCGAGCTGCAGGACACGCTGCGTGACAAGCAGATCCTGCGCAACCCGAGCGTCTCGCTGTTCGTGCTCCAGTACGCGTCCAGGCGCCTGAGCGTCGTCGGTGCGGTGCAGAAGCCTGGCAACATCGACTGGATCGCAGGCATGAGCGTAGTGCAGGCGATCAGCATGGCGGGTGGCTTGACTCCGCTGGCGGACGCCAACGACACGATCGTCACCCGGCAAGAAGGCACGCAGCCCAAGCGATACAAGGTCCAGGTCCGACGCATCGCCGAGGGCCGCGAGAAGGACTTCATGCTGCTCACGGGCGATATCGTGTTCGTGCCCGAGCGCCTGTTTTGAGATTGCGCCGTGAACTAAACCGACGTGTGTCAGTTGCGTAACATCGCACGGCCGGTTTCTTGGAACTCCTTATAAGCCGTGTTAGACGGGTTGCTTGCTGCCGGCAGTTCGCGCCGGCTCCCCGAAAGGAGCGTCCTCATGGCGAAGATGGCAGTGTCGATAGTCGTGTTGGCGCTCGGCCTGTACGCCGCTCAGTTCGTCACACTGGGCGACTACACGCTGAAGGAGCACGTCACGCGCATCGCCCAAACCAGCGAGGTCAAGGAGCTGGGAGAGGGCATCGCGACCGCGGTGGGCTCGGCCAAGACGGTAGTGAAGTCGAAGCTCGCCGAGCGCCTGCACGCCACGCGCTGGGACCCGGACCCGGATTCGCGTCCGTCTGACGAGTGAGGTCATGCCCGGCCTCGGCGGGCGCGGCTTGGTCTCGCACCTGGTCGGCCGTGCCGTCCTCGAAGCAGCGGCTGGCGCGCTCGCGCAACGCTCGATCCGACTGATGCCACTCAAGGGCATCTGGTTGCAGGAACGGGTCTACGCCGCCGACCCGGCTGAGCGACCGATCACGGACGTCGACGTGCTGGTGCCGGAGGGCGACTACGCCAGGGCGATCGAGCTGCTCTGCGCGGCTGGTTTTCGCCTGCTCAGTTCGGACGTCTGGCAAGCCGCTTTGCTGGCTCCCGGGCTGCCTCTGCCGCTCGATCTGCACAAGCGCGTGTTCGCGCGCGCTGCCTTCCGCATGCCGACCGCCGAGCTCTTCGCGCGAGGCACGCGCGATCGGCGTCGCTTTGGCGTCGAGCTGGTGCTGCCCGATCCGCTCGACGTGTTCGCGCACCTGGTCGGGCACTTCGTAAAGAGTCGGGGAGGGCGCGATAGCGCGCCGTTTCGGCTGCGCGACTTCGCGCGGCTTGCGGAGGGCGCGCGGCTCGACCCCGAGCGCACGGCACGCCACCTGATGCATTGCCGCCTGGCTCGGGCGAGCCGCTACGTGCTCTCGTGCGTGCCGGACGCGCTCGATCCGAGTGGCTTCTGCGCCGCGACCCTGGCCAGACTACCGCGCGACCCCGCGGGCGAAGTCTGTGCCTCCACCATGCTGCGGCTGCGCGATCGAGTCGGGCCGCGCGCGCGCCTCGCGGCGCTGCCAGGGTTCGTGCTGGAGCCGAGCCTGGGCGCGGCCGTCGTCAGCCTGGTGATGCGCGCGTGGGACAACGTTCGTTGAACGCCCGACATCGGCTCCGATGTCTGTACGCCAGTCACCTCGCCGCAGCCCATGCAGGTCGAAATTCCGTGACATCTGCAGCGCACAGCTGCTGCAGATGTCGGTGCCACGGTGGGCTGGTGCGGGCTGCCGCTCGCGTGCTCGACCGGCGGCTGTGTTACGCTTTTCTTGATGAGCTCTAGGGCCGGAGTGCGCATCGGAGAGCTGCTGGTGAACGCAGGGCTCTTGACTCGAAGTGCGCTGGACCAGGCGTTACAAGAACAAGAGACCGTCGGCGGACGGCTCGGCGAAATCCTGGTTCGCCGCGGCTGCATCCACGAGCACGAGCTGACGCAGATCCTCTCCAACCGTGCCAGTGTGGCGTGGGTGTCGCTGGGGTACGTCGAGTTCACGCGCGAGCTGCTCAGCCTGGTTCCGGCGGAGCTCGCACAAGAGCTCAACTTGATCCCCGTGTTCTTCCGCATCGAGCGCACGAAGGAGAAGATCCTCTACGTCGCGGTCGATGATCCGACCAACTTCAGCGCGATGGAGCGCGTGGCGCAGCACACGGGGATGCATGTGCGTCCGTTGCTCGCGCCAGCCTCGGAAATCAGGCGCGCAGTGCGGCAGCACTACTTCGGCGAAGAACCGCGCGAGTAGGGGATCCGCTGTGCGGCGAGCCCGCGGACTTGCGGGCAAAGCCCCAGCCAGCGGGCCACCCTACATGGGCTGACAGGACAGGCGCGTGGGTGCTGGGCGACCCTGAGCGCCGCTCACAATACGTTTGACGACCCTGGTGATTCGGCGACATCCTTCGCGGCGCGCCGCAGCATGATCAGTGCCGATCAACATCAGCGGGAGATCCTGCAGAACCAGGCGAGCTGGACGCGTAAACCGTTGTTGCGGCGGATTTATCGCGAATTTCACCGGCAAATCGCCCAGCAGCTATCCGACCTCCCCGGGGTGACAGTCGAGGTCGGCTCGGGGGTTGGCAACATCCGCGATGTCATCCCGAACTGCTTGCGTACCGACCTCTTCCCGAACCCCTGGCTCGATCGAGTAGAGAACGTCTATCAGCTGAGCTTCGAGACAGGCTCCGCTGCCAACGTCATCCTCTTCGATGTCTTCCATCACTTGCGCTACCCCGGTACCGCGTTGACCGAGCTCCATCGAGTCCTGGCGCCCGGGGGACGCCTGCTCATCTTCGAACCGCGGATCAGCTTGTTGGGGGCACTCGTCTATGGCCCGCTCCACCACGAACCGATCGCGATGTCCAAGCCGATCACATGGTTCGCGCCCTCGGGGTGGAGCCCCAACGAACACGACTACTACGCAGCGCAGGGCAACGCCACGCGCGTCTTCCTCCGCCGAGCTGCGCAGCTGCCCGGCTGGCAGGTGCGTGGGCTCGTGGAACTCTCGGCGTTGTCGTATGTGGCGTCGGGTGGTTACTCGAAGCCGCAGCTGTATCCGGATTCGTGGTATCCGCTGATCTCTTCGCTGGAACGCGCCCTCGATCGACTACCCGCGCTTTTTGCCACACGCATGCTCATCGTGCTTGAGCGAGGGCAATGAGTACTCGTGACACTTCCTGCTGACACTACCCCGCTTCTTTCCCCATGCCTGCAAAGGACAACCATGAGAGGTCACTCATGAAGTCGTGGCTGCGTCCTCCAAGCGCGCTGTTCTGGGCGATCGTCTGGGGCGTCACCGTCCGCGTCTTGTTCATCGAGGTCGTGCTTCCGAGGCAGGCATTCGAAGATAACGGCATGTTCTTCCTCGAAATGGCCCGAAGCCTGCGAGACCACGGCGACCCCTTCGCCGTCGGCAACTTCAGCAATCGGTTCGATCGAGGACCGCTGGCGGCCTACGTGATCTCCGCGCTCATGGCGGTGATGGATGTCGTGCCGGCAGGTCGCTACAGCAGCGCGATCGCAGGGTGCTTGCTGATCCCTTTGGCTTTCTTCATCGGTCGCCGGCTCGTACCGAACGATCGGCGTGTGGCCGTGCTCGCCAGCTTCGCCACTGCGTCGTTCCCGTTGCTGATCGAGTACTCGGTCACATCCTATGATGACATGCTCGCTTGTTTCTGGTTCACGCTCGGCATCGCGTTGATGCTTCAAGCGGCAAGCGATCGCAAGCGTGCGCTCCTGTATGCGCTGCTGGTCGGGATGACGACTGCTCTCGGCTATTTGACGCGGCCTTCCGGCCTCGCGCTCCTCACGGTGGTCGTGCTCGTCTGGGCGCTTTATGCATGGTCGGAGCACTCGGGCTGGAGAGGCTGGGTGCTGCCGTCCGCTGTTTCGGTCGCTGTCTTCGCCCTGATGTCTGCCCCATATGTCCTCTACCTGTCGAGGTTAGTCGGCCGCTTCACCTTCACGGAGAAGGCGATGTCCAACCTGATCTGGATCTCGGAAGGCTCCCAGCGGCCCTACGAGCTTGCCGGCGACGACCTTGTCTGGGCGATTGCGCTGCGCGAGAGCAGTCCGAAGCAATACATCCTGTCGCACTTGGGGGAGTTCGTGCCGGCGGCGGTCAAGGGCGTGCAATGGATGATCACGGATCACGTGGCGCACACGCTGTCGCTACCGATCGCGGCGGTCGCGTTCTACGGTTTCGTGAACGGCAAGTGGGATCGGCGCCGGGTAGTCCTGGAGGTTCCGATCGCGCTCAGCCTGCTCTCGATCCTCGTGCCGTTGAGCGTGTTCGGCACGCTCTCGAACGCGTTCGGTCGATACCTCATTCCAATCATCGTTCCGTCTCTGGTGTGGTTCTCGAAGGGACTCTTCGAGCTGACCCATAGGGCCGAGAGCCTCGGAACACTCGGCCGCGGCGTGACATGGTCTAGCGTCTTGTCGAACGGCGCAGTGAGCGTAGTGGCGCTATATCTAGTCGCTGGAATCGCCGTCGGTCCAGGGATGAAGTATGGTCGCTCTCTCGATCGAGCTCACTGGCGCGCTGCCCAGGAGGCGGGAGATTGGCTCAAGGCGAACACACCGGCGAATGCGGTAGTCTGCACGAACGACAACGCCATCTCGTTTGCTTCTGCTCGTTCCAGCGTTCTTGAACCCGTCAGCAATGTGCCGAGTCAGATCTCCAGCTACCTAACTCGATATAGTGTCGATTATGTCGTTTCAGAGGAGGGCCAGCCCAACCACCGATCGATGGCCGGGCTAACAGCCGAGCTGACGCTTGTGTATACGGCCAAGAACGCTCCCCGCGAGATTCGCATATTCGAGCGACATCCGAGCCTAGCGTCCCCGTGAAAAGGTCCCGCTGTCTGGGGTGCAGATGGTAAAAGTCGAGCTGAAACCTCGGCTCGAGCTCGAGAGTCGAACCTGCGGAGAAAGCATGCCCATCACCAACGCAAGTGTGCGGTCTTCCGGTGTGCACCACCGTCGAGCGACGTCGATCGCGG
>DATEOF010000443.1:0-23468 GCA_035274465.1 Polyangiales bacterium | reverse complement strand
TCGGAGCGGGCGTCGGTCGCGGCGCTGCAGCTGGTGGCGGCGCTGCGGCAGCACCGGGGTCTGCACCACCGGCTTGCTTGCTCAGACGCTCGGCCTGCTCTTTGAGCTGATCGGCTTGCTCTGCGAGCACCTCGGCCTGCTTCTTCAGCTGGTCCGCTTGCTTCTTGAGCTCGGCCTTTTGTTTGGCGTCCGAAGTGGGCTCGGCGTTGGCACCGCGTACGGGCAAGCCGAGCGCGATCAACAGCGCCGCGCTAGCGCGTAACGTTCTTACGTGACTCACCATGATTTCTCCGCGCCGACTGATGACAGCGTCGCGGAAAGCTAACCCGCGACGGTGCTCGGAGGGTAGCGGAAGCGGCGTGCATAGTTATGTCTGGCCGCATGGTTGTCTCAACTGGAGAGAACGTTGGCACCGCCTCGCAATCGGGTCAGCGGAAAATCGCTGCAATATGACAATTGCGAACTGACGCTTCAGCCGTTCACGATCACGTTGAGCGTGCCGACTACCAACCCTGGGGTGTGTTTCAGCGTAGGCATCGCCGGCTTGCCCGACGGGGGAGTGCGACTCGCCGCCGGCATGTCTTTCACCCGCGCCATATACGCGGGCTCTGACTCATGTACGTCCAGCGTGAAGTCCGCCGGGAAGTACAGCTGCGTGGTGATCAGGCGCGTCGTCACGCCTTTCATGCGCGCCATCAGGTGCACGTGGATCGGTCGGCCTGCATACCAGCCAGGATAGACCGTCTTGAACGTGGCGATCCCCGACGCGTCGGACATCTGAATGCCGCGACAGAACCGCTCGATCGTGGCCGGCGAAGGGTTCTGCGGCCCCATGTACGGCTTGGTCGGATCTTGACCGCTGAAGCCGCTGTAGAAGCCCATCGCGTCGCAGTGCCAGACGTAGAGCTCGGCATTGCTGATCGGCTTGCAGCTCATCTTCGCATCCAGCATGCGAAACGAGAGCTGAAACTCCACGCCGTCGTGCCCATCGCGGATGTCCGAACGAACCATGCTGATGTCGTTCGGAATCTCGGCTTCATCGATATAGAAGGGCCCTTCGATATCGGTCGTGGTCAGAGCACAGCTCGCGGCATCATCGAACATCGGCATCATCGTGGGCATCGAGATCATCCCAGCCCCACCGCCGGCCGCACCACCCGCACCGCCGCCGCCCATTCCAGCGCCACCAGCGCCCGCTCCAGCTCTGGCGCTTGCCATCGAACCTGCGCCTCCAGCGGCGCTCGTGCCGGACCCGCCGCCACCAGCTGCAGCCATCGGCGTGGCGCGAGCCCCAGCCATCGCAGGCACTCCGCTTCCGGCACCACCAGAAGCACTCGAGCTCATCCCGGCATTCGCACTCGTGCCTGCGCTCGTACTCGTGCTCGGACTCCCACTCTGACCCGCGCCCGAGCCAGCCTCCACGAGCCCACCGGGTCCCTCCGCCTTCTCTCCTCCGCAAGCGACCCAGGCGGGCACCCCCACCGCCACCACCTTCAACACCCCCCTGCGCGACAAGACCTTCGCCATAAGATTCCTCCTCACATCGTCGGCGCAGCCGCACCATCCGCGATCCACTTCTGAACCGCGCTCAACTCCGCCGCGGTCAAAGTCACCTGCCCAGTCGGCGGCATGACCTGCGTATTGCAGCCAGCCCCCGTGCACCCCGCAGCAGCCGCCATCCCGGACACCTTCAAATACAACCAGCTCTTCGCGGCATCTCCAGCGACCACGCGCTTGAACTGCCCGCCGTGCATCGACTGCACGTTCACCAACCCCTGCACGATCTTCGCAGACGTGATCTGCCCGCCGAGCGACAACCCGGCCTCCGGGCTCGCCTCGCTGTGGCAACCGCTGCAGTACTTCTCCAGCACCGGCCGCACCGTCTCGTGAAACACGCCGCGCTCGGTGGGCAGCGGCCCGGTCGGCACGGTGGTTCCGGGCTTGCTGCCGCCCACCGCGTGACCGAGGTTGTGCATCTCGCGACATTGCGACGCGAGCGCATCGATCAACTTGGGCTCAGTCGCCGTCAGACCTTTCGCGGTGCGGTAGCGCTCCCAGATCCCATCGATCCAACCGTGCAGCTTCCAGAACATGAAGTTGTCGATGTTCACGGTCTGCTTGCCGAGCGAGTAGGGCGAGTCGTTCACCACCCACTTGAAGTGCAGCGCGCCGTGGATGCTGCTCGCGCCGCTGGCCATGCCGCCGCACTGGATGAAGCGACCCAGGTCGCCCTCCGTCGGAAACTGGCTCAGCTTGTTCTCGATGTCCTCGAGTGTGTTCGCGGTCTCGATGATCTTGCTCGACCAGCCGGTGCCCCAGCGGGCTTGCCACTCCTGCGGAACATCCTTCGCCTCGAATGGAAACTTCGGGAAGCCGGCGAAGAGCTGCTGGTGCTGCGGAAATGCTTGCCGCAGCGCGCGCATCATGTGCCGGTGCATGACCAGGAATTGATAACCGTCCTCGGCGTCCGCACACTCCTGGTGCTGCGGGATGAGCTCGGTCTTCGAACAGATCGCGTTGGCGCCCCCCATCGCGCCCGGAAAGCTCCCGGCCCGGCAGCGCCGCACGTTGTGCCACGCGTCGTGGCTGGCTTCCCACACCCGCTCGCCCATCCAGGCCAGGACGGGCTTCGGCAACACCAGATCGACCGCGCCGCTGGTGGACTTCCAGGGTTCGGGCTGACCCGTGAGCTGCGCATCGCGCGCGTCTGCAGGCGTGCCGTCCATACAATCGTCGTGGGCAGCGCCTGCGCCGCCAACAGCTGCAGCTGCTCCGCCCGCGCCGGAGCCCGCGCCGGAGCCCGCGCCCGAACCCCTGCCGGCTTCCGTAGCGCGCATCGACATCGCGCCCGCAGCGGGCATGCCCGCGCTGGGTTGCGCGGCGTTGCTACCTGCAACAGCGGGGCCGCGGGCGACTGCACCGCTCACACCGGCGGCAGCCGCGGTCGGCGCGGGCGCGCCCGCAATCACGGCGGGTGCACCGCTTTGTCCGAGGGCCACGGGCTCGCTTGCGGGCTCCGAACCGCATGCGCACATCACACTCAGCCAAACGCTTAGCAGTGCATGTGTTAGAGTGAGGCCCGATTGCGCGTCGCGCGTCATGCGCCCGACTCCTTTCGATACAGCGGCATTGCTCATACAGTTCGCGCACACAAGGGGCGCGGCTCGCGAATTCACGCCGCTGAGTAAGCAGCTCACGCCTCTCGATCGATCACGGTTTCTTTGCGCCGGAATTCGTGATCGATCGCGTGCAGTTCGTGCATGCCACCCACCGCGGGATCGTGCGAACATGCGGGGCGAAGGGGTGGACCATGACGAAGCAAGCGTTGTGCATCGGCATCAATGATTACCCGGGTACGGACAACGACTTACAGGGCTGCGTCAACGATGCGAACGACTGGTCTGCGCTGCTGCGCGAACGTGGCTTTCAGGTGACGTCGCTCCTGGATAAGCAGGCGACCAAGGCTGCTATCGTGGAGCACATCGAGCGGCTGCTGGCGCAAGACAAGGCCGGCGACCAGATCGTCATCACCTACTCGGGTCACGGTACCTGGCTACCGGATCAAGATGGAGACGAAGCCGATCACCGCGACGAGGCCTTGTGTCCCTACGATCTCAGCAACGGCCCGTTGCTCGATGACGAGCTGTTCGAGCTGTTCAACGCGCGACATCAGCGCGCGCGTCTGGTCTTGATCTCCGACTCCTGTCACTCGGGCACGGTCGCGCGCTACTCGCGCTTGACCCCCGGAGACCGGCGCGTGCGTTACCTGTCGATGAGTCACTTCGTCTCGGATCGCACGCAGCTGGCTCGCGCGCGCAGCGTCGAACGCGCGGCGCCGCGTGCGCGTGCGCGGCTGGGCGCGCTGCTGATGGCCGGTGCGCAGGACACTGAATACAGCTGGGATACGAGCTTCGAAGGCCGGCCGAATGGCGCGTTCACGCGCGTCGCCATCGATGCGCTGCGTACACTTCCGAGCAGTGCGACCTACAGTGAGTGGCAGCGTGCAATCCGCACGCGCTTGCCCAGTGCCGACTATCCGCAGAGCCCCAACCTGGTAGGCACCGCCACACAAAAGCGCTGGCCCATCTTTGGCTGACAAAGCTGTCAGCTGAGAGCTGGGTCATCTCGCGCGTATCGCCGCCCGCAGCTGCGCGCTCACGGCGTGGAATGCTACCCTGCGCCCGTGCGTTGGGACCCGCACGAAATAGGAGAACACAGCATGCGATCGAATGTTCTGCGCGTCTTGGTTTGTGTCAGCGCCGTGATGGCAGCAGCGGCGCAGGGCGCCTCTGCCCAGCAAGCTGCGCCCGAGCTACCCGCGCCGAGTCCCAAGGCGCGCATCGAGCAGCGCGTCGGGCTGACCGACTTTTCCGTCGACTACTCGAGCCCCGGCGTGAAGGGGCGCAAGATCTGGGGCGAGCTCGTGCCGTTCGACAAGACCTGGCGCACGGGCGCGAACGCCGCGACCAAGCTGACGGCCAGCCGCGACTTCACCTTCGGCGGGAAGCCCGTCCCCGCGGGCAGCTACGCGCTCTACACCGTCCCGGGCAAGACCACCTGGGTGGTCGCGCTCAACAGCAACCTTCAGGCTCAAGGTAACGAAGGCTTCGACGTCAAGCAGGATGTGGCGCGCGTGACCGTCACGCCGCAGGCCATCAAGGGTCGCGAGCGGCTGACCTTCCTGTTCAGCGACACCTCCGACGAGGCCGTGCGCCTGGAGATCGAGTGGGAGAAGCTGCGGGTCAGCGTGCCCATTCAGGTCGCGACCAAGGCGCAGGTGCTGGCCGCGATCGACAAGGCCCTGGACGACTCCTGGCGCCCGCACTTCGCGTCCGCGCGCTACCTGCTGGAGAACGGCGGCGATCTGACCAAGGCCCTGGGCTATGTGGATCAATCGATCGCGATCAAGCCGACTTGGTGGAACGTCTGGGTGCGCGCGCAGATCCTGGCCAAGCAGAACAAGAAGGAAGACGCGGTGGCCACGGGTGAGAAGGCCATGCAGCTCGGCGTCGGGGATCGCGTGTTCGAGTCGTTCTTCAAGGATGAAGTCGGCAAGACCGTGGCCAGCTGGAAGAAGAAAGGCTGAGCGCGGTCGCGCGGTGCCGGCCAGCATCTTCGATGCCTACGTCTCGGGCGCGGCGCCCGAGTTTTTTCCGAGCGCGTTCTCCCGCGAGCGCGATCGATTGAACGCGGTGTTGCGTGCATCGCGGCAGATCGCTCCGCAGGTGCTCGCGGCACTCGAGGCGCAGAACGTCGCGCTCGGGCCGAGCGCGGCGCGCGAGGAAAACCTCAGGCGCCTGCGCGCTGGCGCTGCGGTGGTGGTGACCGGGCAGCAGGTGGGCCTGTTCCTGGGCCCGCTGTACACGGTCTACAAGGCTGCGAGCGCGGTACGCGTGGCGCGAGCCTTGCGCGAAGCTTCGGGACGCGACGTGGTGCCGCTCTTCTGGCTGCAGACCGAGGACCACGACTTGCCCGAGATCGCGCACTGTACCGTGGCGGGCGTCGGCGGCGAGCCGCGCAGCTTGCAGCTGCAGGTGCCCGAGGACAATCACGTCTCGATCGCGCACCTGCGCCTGCCCGATCAGATCGCCGAGTGTCACGGGTTGATCGCGACCGAGCTGGGCACGCTGCCCGAGGCCGCGCCGCACCTCGCGCGGCTCGCGCGTCACTACCGCGCCGGTGCAGGCTGGGTCGCGGCATTCGCGGGCGTGCTTAGCGAGCTGTTCGAGCCCGAGGGTCTGTTGGTCTTCGATCCCCGCGAGCGCTCGGTCGCCGAGCACTTGGCCCCGCTGCACGAACGCGCGCTATCCCAGGCGCGAGAGCTCGCCGACGTGCTGGACGCGCGGCGCGAGGCGTTGGAGCGCGCCGGCTACGAGGCCGTGGTCCACGTGCGTGCCGGCGCGCCGCTCTCGTTCTTTCACGCCGGAGCCATCGATGGGCCTCGCTGCAGGCTCGTGCCGGGCGAGGCTGGCTTCCTGGAGGTGGGCACACAGATCAGTCATTCGCACGCGCAGCTGACGGCGGCCTTGGCGCGCGATCCGCTGTGCTTCAGCAGCAGCGCGCTGCTGCGGCCGATCGTGCAGGACTGGCTCCTGCCGACCGCCGCGTACGTGGGCGGGCCCGCCGAGGTGGCCTACTCCGCGCAGCTCGCGCCGCTGTACGCGGCATTCGAGCTCGAGATGCCGCTGATCGTGCCGCGCGCGCGGCTGCGAGTGATCGAGCCGGCGGCCGCGCGCTTGCTCGAGCGCCTGCACCTGGCGCCCGCGGCGCTGCTGCAAAACGAGGCGTCGCTGTTGCGCGAGCTTGCGGCTGCTAGCGGCGGCGCGGGTCCGAGCCCATCTCACTTCGAGCACGAGCTGACCAGCGGCTTCGAGCGCGTGCTGGCGGCTGCGCTGGCCGAGATCGGGCCGCTCGGTCAACGCCTTGGGCCGACGCTGGACAAGACTCGCGACAAGCTGCGCACCACGGCGGTCAAGCTGGCCGAGCGCTACGCCGGCCTGCGCGCCGAGGGCGACGTGACCCGCGTCTCGGCGCTGCATCGCGTGCGCGGCTTGCTGCAGCCGCGTGGCCTGCCCCAGGAGCGCGTCTATGCGTTTGCGCACTTCGCGGCGCGCTTCGGCGAGCGGCCGTTCCTGGAGCGCGTGTTGGCGGCGATCGAACCCTTCGCGGCCGAGTCGCAGGAGTTGCACTGGTGACCGCGACCCCTCGAGAGCTCACGATCGCGGTGGTGTGTTTCCCCGGCCTCGGAGGCAGCGGGATCATCGGCACCGAGCTGGCGGCCGGCCTGGCCCAGCGCGGCCACAGGCTGCACGTGATCGCCGAGCGTCCGCCCAGCCGCGTGCTGCCGCAGTGCTCGCGCTTGCACTTCCACGAGGTCAGCGCACCGAGCTACCCGCTGTTCGACCAGGCGCCGTACACGCTCGCGCTGGCCGGCGCGATCGCGCGCGTGGTTCGCGAGCAGCGCGCGGATCTGTTGCACGTCCACTACGCGGTGCCGCACGCGGCGAGCGCGTACCTGGCACGCCAGGCGCTGGGGGCCGAGGCGCCGCGCCTGATCAACACGCTCCATGGCACCGACGTGACGCACGTCGGCGCCGACGCCAACTACCAGTCGATCACGCGCTTCTGCGTCGAGGCCTCGGACGCGATCAGCGTGCCCTCGGAGTTTTTGCGCGAGCAGGCGCACCACGTGCTGGGGATCGACGCGTCACGCAGCATCGAGGTGATCCCGAACTTCGTCGACGTAGACCTGTTCGCACCGCCCGAGCGGCGAGAGCCCGAGCTCTGCAGCGAGGCATTCGAGGACGCGACGCCGGGCCCGCTGCTGTTTCACGTGTCGAATTTCCGCTCGGTCAAGCGCGTCACCGATCTGCTGGAGGTGCTGGCGCGCGTGCGCAAGAGCCTGCCGGCGCGGCTGCTGCTGGTCGGCGATGGACCGGAGCGCCCGGCCGCGGTCGCGCGTGCGCGCAGCCTGGGCGTCCAGCGCAACGTGTGCTTCTTGGGCAAGCGCGCGGAGATCTCCCCGCTGTTGCGCCACGCCGATGCGTTCTTGTTGACCAGCGAGAGCGAGAGCTTCGGGCTGGCTGCGCTCGAAGCTCTCAGCTGCGGGGTGCCGGTGCTCGGCTACCGTGTGGGCGGCGTGCCCGCTGTGGTCAGCGAGGACGTGGGGCGGCTGGTCGAGCCGTTCGATGTGGACGCGCTCGCGCGGGCCGTGGTGAGCGTGGTCGGCGACCCCGCGCTGCGCGAGCAACTGGGCGCACAGGCACGGGCGCGCGTGCTGGCGAACTTCCGGCGCGAGCCGGCGCTCGAGGCCTACGAGCGGCTGTACCTTCGCGTTCTGGGTGGGCGATGATGCGCGTGGCTTGGCTCCTGCTACTGGTGCTCATCGCGCTCGAGCCGCAGCTGGTGGCCGCACAGGAGGTGGTGATGGACGCCGCAAGACTCGCGCATGCGCTGGACCGCCTGTCGGTCACCGCGCGCGTGCTGTACGTGGCCGCGCACCCCGACGACGAGAACACGCGCTTGCTGGCCTTTCTGGCCAACAGCCGGCACGTGGGCGCGACCTACCTGTCGATGACGCGCGGCGGCGGCGGCCAGAACTTGATCGGGCGCGAACAGGAGTCGCTGCTGGACGTGCTGCGCACCCAGGAGCTGCTGGCGGCGCGGCGGCTCGATGGCGCGCGCCAGCGCTTCACGCGCATGCGCGACTTCGGCTATTCGAAGGCTGCCGCCGAGACGCTCGCGGTCTGGGGCCACGACGAGGCGCTGGCCGACGTGGTGTGGGCGATCCGCTCGCTGCAGCCGGACGTGGTGATCACGCGCTTCGACGAGCAGCCGCCGAACCACGGCCACCACACGGCGTCGGCGATCCTGGCGCGCGAGGCGTTCAGCGCGGCGGCCGATCCGGCGCGGTTCCCGGAGCAGTTGACGCAGGGCGTGAGCGTCTGGCAGGCGCGGCGCTTGGTGTACAACTGGCCCACCTGGCGCGAGGACAAGCCGCCCGCTGATCTACTCACGATCGACGTCGGAGGCTACGACGCGCGGCTGGGCCTGTCGTACGGCGAGCTCGCTGCGCGTTCCCGCAGCCAGCACAAGAGTCAGGGCTTCGGCGCGGCGGGCGAGCGCGGTCCGTTGCTCGAGAAGTTCGTGCACGTCGCGGGTACCCCGGCCACGCAGGATCTGCTGGACGGCGTGCCGCTCGGCTGGGCGCGCTTCGGCGCGGCGGGTGAGGCGTTCGAGCGCGGCCTGGGCAACGCGCGCGCGCAGCTGCACCGCGATCACCCCGAGACCGCGCTGCCCGGGTTGGCCCTAGCGTACCGTGCGCTGGGCGCGCTGCCCGCGGCCGATCCGCGCGTGCGCGACGCGCGTAGCGAGACCGAACGCTTGCTGGTCGCTGCCAGCGGCCTGTACGTGCGTGCGGTCGCGGCGCGTCCGGCCTGCTCGCCCGGTTCGCAAGTGAGCGTGAAGGTCGAGCTGGTCCTGCGCCGCCCCACGACGCTGCGGCTCGGGAAGCTGAGCATGCCGGATGGCACGACGACCGCGCTCGACGCCGTGTTGCCGCTGCACGAGAAGCGCGAGGTGACGGCCGAGCTGCGCTGCCCGGAGACCGCGCCGATCTCCGCGCCGTACTGGCTGGCCGACCCGCCGCTGCCCGGTCGCCACGTGCTGCGTGACCCGCGCAGCGCGGACGACCCGGAGGGTCCTTCGCCGCTCATAGCTGCAGTGGATCTGGAGCTGGCAGGCGCGCAGCTGCGCGTGCCCGCGCCGCTCGTCTACCGCTGGATCGACCGCGTGCACGGTGAGCGCGAACGCCGCGTGCTGGTGGTGCCGCCGGCGACGCTCACGCCGGCGCGCGAGGCGCTGATGTTCGCGAACGGCAAGCGCGCTCAGCTCGTGCTGCGCGTGCGGGCCGGTACGGATGCCGTGGACGGTCGCGTCACGCTGCGCGTGCCCGAGGGCTACAAGGTCGAGCCCGCCGAGCAACGCGTGCAGCTGGCGCATACCGGCGACGAGCAGCAGGTGGAGTTTGCGCTCACGCCACCGGCGAACGGAGCCTCGGGGGTCGCGGTGCCCGTTCTCGAGGTCGGCGGACGCAGCTGGTCGTTCCGCGAAGACGTGATCGACTATCCGCATGTGCCGCTCCAGGTCGTGCTGCAGCCGGCGCACGTGAAGCTCTCGCCGCTCGCGCTCACGCGCCCGCGCGGGCTCGTGGGGTACGTCGAGGGGTCGGGCGACACGATCGCCGCCGATCTGTCGCACGTGGGCGTGCAGGTCGAGCTGCTGAGCGACGCGACGCTGCTCGAAGGCGACCTAGGCCGCTACGCCGCGATCGTGCTGGGCGTGCGGTCGTACAACACGCGCGACGTGTTGCCCCGCGTACACGCGCGCCTCTCGCACTTCGTCGAGGCGGGCGGCACGCTGGTCGTGCAGTACGTGACGCGCAGCACGCTCTCGCCGCTCGACGCGCCGGTCGGCCCGTATCCGCTGGACATCGGGCGCGGCCGGGTGACCGACGAGACCGCGGAGATGCGTGCGCTCGATCCCAAGGCGCGGATCCTGCACGCGCCGAACGCGATCACGAGCGCCGACTTCGCGGGCTGGATCCAGGAGCGCGGCCTGTACTTCGCCGAGCGCTGGGACGCGCACTACCAGCCGGTGTTCGAGCTCGCCGATCCAGGTGAACCTGCACAACGCGGCTCGCTGTTGGTCGCTCGCCACGGGCGCGGACGCTACGTGTACACGGGCCTATCGTTCTTTCGGCAGCTGCCCGCAGGCGTGCCGGGCGCGTATCGGCTGTTCTTGAACCTGATCTCTCGCGGCTCGGAGCCGCCGCCGTGAGCGGCGAGGAACAGCCGGAGGAGCCTCCACCCCTACTCGGCAGCTGGCGGCGGCTGTACGCCCTGGTGCTGCTCGAGCTGGCCCTGACCGTGCTCGCGCTCTACGCGCTGGCCAGGTGGGCTGCGTGAGCTGGCTCGACTGGCTGGTGCTGGGCTGCACGATCGCGTTCATCGCGATCTACGGCGCGCTGCGCTCGCGCCGCGTGCACGACGTCGAGGGCTACTTCCGGGGCGGACAGAACCTGCGCTGGCCCACCATCGGCCTGAGCATCATGGCCACCCAGGCCAGCGCGATCACCTTCCTGTCCACGCCCGGCCAGGCCTTCGACGACGGCATGCGCTTCGTGCAGGTCTACTTCGGCCTGCCGCTGGCGATGATCGTGATCAGCGCGGTGTTCGTGCCGATCTACCACCGGCTCAAGGTCTACACGGCGTACGAGTACCTGGAGCACCGCTTCGACGTGCGCGTGCGCTACCTGGGCGCGCTGTTGTTCCTGATCCAGCGCGGCCTGGCGGCGGGCATCACCATCTACGCGCCGTCGATCATCTTCAGCTCGATCCTCGGCTGGTCGCTGCAGCTGACCAACCTCGCCACCGGCCTGGTCGTGATCCTGTACACGGTGCTGGGCGGCACCGACGCGGTCAGCCAGACGCAGAAGCAGCAGATGATCGTGATGATGGGCGGGATGTTCCTGGCGCTGGGGCTGATCGTCGCCGCGCTGCCCGCACAGGTCTCGCTCGCGAACGCCGTGCACCTGGCCGGGGCGCTCGAGCGCATGAACGCGGTCAGCTTCAAGCTGGACTTCGCCAACCGCTACAACTTCTGGTCGGGCATCACCGGCGGCTTCTTCCTGGCACTCGCGTACTTCGGCACCGATCAGTCGCAGGTGCAGCGCTACCTCTCTGGCCGGTCGGTGACCGAGAGTCGCCTGGGCCTGCTGTTCAACGGCATGTTCAAGGTGCCGATGCAGTTCATCATCCTGTTCAGCGGCGCCATGCTGTTCGTGTTCTACCTGTTCACGCAGCCGCCGCTGTTCTTCAACACGCCCGTGCTCGATCAAGTGGCGGCCACGCCGCATGCCGGCGAGCTCCGCGAGCTCGAGCGGCGCTACAACGCAGCCTTCGACGCGCAGCGCAACGCGGCGCTCGGCTACGTGGCTGCGCTCGACGCCGACAGCGGCGAGGCACAGGCCGCCGCCACCCTGCGTGCGGCCGCCGCCGAGAGCGACCGGGTGCGCGACGAAGCCAAGCACTTGATCGCACGCGCGGTGCCCAGCGCCGAGCTCAAGGACACCGACTACGTGTTTCTGGGCTTCGTCATCCGCTACGTCCCGAGCGGCCTGGTGGGCCTGTTGATCGCCGTCATCCTGTGCGCGGCGATGAGCTCCACATCGAGTGAGCTGGCGGCCCTGGGCTCCACCACCACGCTCGATCTCTACCAGCGCATCCTGGGCCGACCCGTCAGCGAGCGGCGCGGCCTGTTGATCTCCAAGCTCTTCACCGCCATGTGGGGTGCGCTGGCAGTGAGCTTCGCCGCGTTCGCGGCGCTCCTCGACAACCTCATCGAAGCCGTGAACATCCTGGGCTCGCTGTTCTACGGAACCGTGCTCGGCATCTTCCTGGTCGGCTTCTTCCTGCGCCGAGTCAGCGCCACCCCGACGCTGATCGGCGCCCTCGTCGCCCAGGCGATCGTCCTGACCCTCTTCTTCACGTCCAGCGTCGGCTTCCTCTGGTACAACGTCGTCGGCAGCGCGAGCGTGGTCGTGGTCGCCTCGGTGCTGGAGATCGCTCGGACGCGGTTCACCAGGCGTACTTCTTGAAAAACGCCCAGCTGAGTTCGGTCGCGCTCTCGGTCTCCGGGATCGCGAAGTTCGCCCCGCCCGCAGCTCCGTCCTTGGATCCGCCGGACCACGCGTGCCCGGGATACGGTTCCGAACGGCCGGCTGGGATCATGAACGAGCACATCCCGACCTGTCCCCCGGCCTGACAACCGTTGTAGTACTCACAGCGTCCGCTCTTGACGGGCGTGGTCATCGGCCCCGCTGCCTGACACTTGTTGAGTGCCACCCAGCGGTCGCGCGCCTGCGAGCCGCAGTTGTACGGGATCAGGGCGTCGCCTTCGAAGTGCATGACGAGCACGGGCTTGTTCATCGACGTGCACATCGAGAGGTCGTGCACGCCGCCAGAATGCGGAGCCACCGCGCGGATGTCCGGCCGTACACATCCGGTGTGATTCGAGAAATACCCGCCCATCGAGAAGCCCGTCATGAAGATGTGGCTGCGATCGAGGCATTGATCGGCTTCCGCGAACGAGAGCATCGCGTCGATGAAGGCGTTGTCGTCTCCCTTCGCGACCGGCAGCACGCCGAGCGAGCTCGCACACTCGGGCGCGCCGACGTTCCACGGACCGTCGAGCAGGCTGGCGGCCGGCTGGCCGTTCGGGAAGAGCACGATGATCTTTTCGCGGTCTGCGAGCTCCGAATAGCGCGTGATCTCGAACATCATGTCGGCCGTCATCATGAAGCCGTGCGGCACGATGACGACGGGCGCGGGCGTGTTGGGATCGAGCGTCGGAGGTGCGTAGTACAAGAAGCTGCGGTTCAAGCCCCCGGCCATCAGAGCCTGCATGCTTCGACCGCGCAGGGCGCCCGGCTTGCCGGAGCACGCGGGCGCCGGGGCGCCGCTGCCAGCGCCAGTCGCTCCCATCGGATCCGAACCCGAGTCGTCTGAACAACCCAGCGATGTGAGGAGCATGCAGCCGAAGGCGACAACCTGGAGAAAGCGTACTGCGTGAGTGTGCATGCGCTGTCGTCTACCGTGTTTCGTGCGTACTTGGTAGCCGGCGAGCATTGCCTCTGGCCGTCAGAATCTGCACCAGCGATGTCAGCTTTTGCTACCTCACACCGAGAACTAATCCCCCTCACACTCGCCGTTGACGACGCGAACCTTGCCCTGGTCGCGCGTGAAGTAGGCCGAGCAGTTGGCGTACGAGAAGTCGATCCACTCCCCCTTGTCGAACTCGGCGCGGTCGACACTCGGTACCGCAGCATCCTTCGGCGGCTTGCAGCCGGCAGGTAGCGTCGTGCAGTTCTTTGCCTGGTAGAGCAACGACTCGGTGTATTCGGCGGAACAGAACACCATCAGCTCACCACTCGCCGCGCGTTTTCCCTTGCTCGCGCACCAGCTGGCAAGTGCGTCGCGCAATGTGCTCCAACCGTCCTCGCCGCAACGCAGTCGCGAAGGATCGGGCCGACTGCTCGGGCTCGGAGCTTCGGCGATCTTCAGCTTGGCGGGAGCCCAGAACGTCTCGGCGGGTTGTGCTGCTTGCTTCGGCAGCTCGCCGAAGAAGCCCACCGCGACGCGTGCGGGTTGGTTCGGACACGGACCGCGCGGGCCGGCCACCCGCGACACGCACACGGCGCCTGCATCGCGAGCCACCGGCAGACACTCGCGCGCACCCGGCAAGCGCACGGCAGTTTCCTCGAGCTTGCGCGTCTGCACATCCAGCTTCATCAGCCGCAGGACGCCCAGCTTTTCGAGCCAAAGCTCGGCCTTGCCTTCGTTCAGGCTCGCAGCCAGCGATCCACCGAAGCCCATCGAGGGCGGACCCGGCAGCTTGATGGTCTGCCATCGAGGCTTGCTGCTGGCAGCGGCGGGAAGGTCGGCCCAGCCGAGCTCGCTCAAGTCCTCGTCGGCCGTCAGGCTGCGGCGCCAGCTCGTGAGCAGACGCGCGTCTCCGCCCTCGCAAAACAGCGGACCGAGGTCGGAGAGCACGCGCTTGCCCGGAGCGAGGCGTCGTTCTGCGGCGCGCACGCGGTCCGGACCGATCACGGTCGTGATGAGATCATCGGCGTGCTGCCACGTGAGGAACAGCGTCTCGTTGCACTCGGCGAGCCGAGGGGCGAATCCAGCTGGCGCTTGCCAGGGCGTCGTCGGCTGCTGCTGGTCGCCTTTGGAGCCGAGCGAGTGCAGCTCGACCGACATCTTCTCCGGCGCTCGACCATCGGACGATACGAACCCGGCCGGAGCACGCAGTACGAGCACCGCGAAGCCATCGCCGCTCGGAGCGGCTGCCAGTCCCAGAACTTCCCCCGCAGCAGCAGGGATCGCGATCTTCGGTGCCACCCGGCGCTCGCTCGACAGCGAACCGCGGGCAAACACCACACCGCCCTGCGCCAGCAACCCCACCAACGCCAGATCGCCAGCCGGCAATGCCACGACGAGAGGCTGTTCCGCCACACGACCCTTGCCGGCCGCCAGCACGCCGAGATCCACCGCAGGGCCCAGCAGACCTGCCTGCTGCGGATCGATCGTCTGGGCCCAGGTCTGTCCATCGCTGGCAGACCAGATCGCGACCAACTTGCCGTCGCTCCGGCGGATCAACGAAGGCTGACAGAGCGCCGTGCACTCCGCGGCGCTCTCGACTGTTTGCCCCGTCCAGGGTTTGTCCGCTGCAACTGCGATCGAACTGCTCGCGATGCACGCCAGCATCGCGAACGTGCCACTAAATGCTAGACGCCGACTCCAAATCATGATTCGAGGCAGCATGCCTGATGAAAAGGTCGACGCCTACATGGATGCAGTGATCGAGGTATTCCACCCCGGCAAGTTTCACGTGCGAGATGCACTCGCGGCGATCGACAAGAAATTGCCCGCCGGCATTGACGGCCAGCTGTATCGACTGCTCGCGCTACGGCGTTACCTGCAGAAGGGCGGCGCGATGCTGGTCGCGAACTGGCCCTGGACGACCGCGGAGCAGAAGACTACGTATCGAGGCGTCATCGCCGACCTGCGCAAAGCGGCGAAGTTGGTCAAGTCGAATTTCGAGGATGCGAATCCCGGTCTGACGCTTCGCTATACCGAGGCGCGAGATCTCGAGCGCCAGGCACAACTCTGGGTGGACAACGAGACGGTCAAGACGGCGGGTGCGGCGCTGCTCGCGATGACGCGGCGCGAGCTGGCAGGTTCGAGCTACATCCCCAACCCCGGTGCCGAGGCTGCCGAGCGCTTTCGCACGTACCTGAAGGGCACGTACTTGACCACCGATCCGACGAACGCAGCTCCGGGCTTGTCGGACCACGGCAAGATGCAGGCGATCGACTTCTACGTGCTGCAGGGCAAGAAGACGATCGCCAGCATTCGAACCAAGACGATCCAGCGCGAGTGGCTCAACACGGGCCTGGCGGTGAAGCTGAAGGATGCAACGAAAGGTACGCCGCTCATCGGTCCGCTGCGGAAGCCGTACGAGCCCTGGCACTACTCGATCCTCGCGGGCGGAGGTGGTCCGACGCCGAACCCGCCACCCGTTCCGATCGATTGAGCGCGTCTCGTTTTCAGGGCGCGATGCGCAGGCCCAGACCCAGCCAGGGGCTGCCGCCCATCGCGTCGCGGCCGGCGCTCCAGGGCACGAAGCTGAGGCCCACCGTGAATAGTCCGCCGCCGTCAGCAGCGTAGGTCAGCTCGGGCTCCAGGGCGAGACGCGCCTGCTCGGCGTCGCTCAAGCCCCGCACCGCCACACCGAGTACGGCCAGCCACTTGCGCGACGCTCGCAACCCGAGTTGGCCCCTCAATGCACCAAACAGCTCGGCGTTGTCGCGCGAGTACAACGGCGCGAGCAACGCGGCACTGATGTCTGCGGCATAGAGCAGCAGGCCTTGCCAGCGCTGGTAACCGAGGCTGACCGCCAGGCCGGCGCTGTTCGGTGTCCAGAGGAAGGCGTCTCGCAAGCTGCTGCTGTCAGCTGCAGCCTGCAAGCCGAGGCCATCGCTGTCGGGCACCACGTACGCGAACGGCAAGGTAGCGCCGAGCTCGAAGCTGAGCCGATCGTGCTCGCGCGCATCTTCGTAGCTGACGCCGAGGAATGGATTGCCGAGCCCGACGCTCGTACGAGGGTCCCCGGCGTCTCGCACCGTGCCCACGTACAAGGGCACGAGGGCCAGCGCGCCCCAGCCGCCGCCGAAAGACGCGTGGGGGTTCCAGAGCACCCCGCCGACCTTTGCGCTGCTCGTCGCCGCCAACTGGAATTCGGTCTGCAGCCATGCGCGACTGGAGGACTCGGCGCTGAGCGACGCCTCGCGCTCCGGCGCGGCGTGTGCGGGCTCGTCCTTCGGAGCGGGAGTGCGCACCACCTCGGTCGCCGGCTGCGGCGGCCTGCCATCGCGTGGGCGCACTGCGAAGCGCAGTGGAACGTCTGCGTGCGATGGATAGGGAAAAGGGTAGGGGCCCTGCTTCGAGTAGGCGCATGCCAGCTGCAATTGTTTCTTGCAGCCCCGCTCCAACAGCTCCCGCGCATGCTCGAGCCCGTCCGGGTTGCCGTTGAGCAACATCAAGCCGGCTTTCACGCAGCTGTCGGCGTCGTCGTAGCGGCACGCCTTCTCGAGCAGTGCCTGCGCCACGACGAACTCTCGCGCAGCGAGCACATCGGGACCTTGTACGCCGCGCCAGCCGTGCAGATCGGCAAGCAGGGCGCAGCCGGCCGCGCGCTCCTGGTCACACGCCGCCCGCAGCAACTGCTCGGCCTGCGCTGGATCGCGCTCGGATTGCGGGTGGTCGAGCAAGTGCTCGGCAAACTGAAGGCAGTGGCTCGCGTCGGCCTTGCAGGCGGCGGACCAGGCCTCGCGGACTCTTGCGACCTCGGCTGGCGTGCGCGCGTCCAGCGCGATCGCGAGACGCGCACATGCGCTGGCATCTCCCAAGTCGCACGCATCGTGCAGTGCAGCACGCATCAACGAAGGATCTTGAGGGCCGCTCTTTCCGCGCTCCAGGTCGTCTGCCAGCGCAGTGCACGCCGCCGTGACGTCCGCCTTGCAAGCTTGCGCCAGCCAGTCGCGCACACGGTCCAGAGCTGGCTCGGGCGCAACACCCAGCAGTTGCAGCCGCGCGAGCTCGAAGCAGCCTTCGGCCTCGCCCGCGGTGCACGCCGCGGCAAAGCCACGGTAGACGTCGTCTCGATCGCTCGAGCCGCAGCGCGATTCCGACCCGAGCTTGGCCCACGCGAGCTCACCCAACCCGTCTCTGGCGAGCTTGGAGCGCCGTGCGAGCTCGCAGGCCTCGGCATTCGAGAGCGCGTTTGGCAGCAGTGCGAGGCGCGCGCATGCACGCTGATCTTGGCCGTCGCACGCGCGACGCAGCAGCGAGAGCGCTCGCTCGCGCTCTGCGGTGGCGTCGCGCTTCAGCAGGGACTCCGCCAACGCGGTGCAGCCGCGCAGGTGCGCGCCGTCGCAGCCGCGCGCGTACCAAGCTTCGGCGCTCTTGCCTCGCTCCATGTCGCCCAGCGCCGTGCAGCCAGCAGCGGCACCGCGATCGCAGGCTTGCCGATAATAGGCCTGAGCCTGCGTGCGCTGGGGGTCCCCGCCGCGCTCCAGATAATAGTCGCCTGCGGTGACGCACGCGTTCGCATCACTCGCAATGCAGCGGGAGCGCGCATCCGGCACGCAGATCGAAAGGCGCTGATCCCACATCAGACCTGTCGCGCAGGGCTCCGCGTGCAGTGCTGAGCACCAGCAGAGACAAAAAGCCAAGGAAATCAACCGAACTGTGCGCGAGCCACGCCCGGCACCCCCAACCGTCGGCACAAGCATGAACTAGCCGACGCCCGAGGGTGCGAGGCATTCATACTATCAACCTGCTTTCGGCCGACGCTGTTACCATCCATGGGAGACGTGGCAACGTGAGGACTCGCGCACCACTACTGTTCTACGCACTTGCGGCCCTGCTGCTGAGCGCTGCACCCGTGCACGCGTGGGGTGGGGCCGGGCATCGGATCGTGGCGCTGTTGGCCGAGCGGTTTCTCTCTCCGCAGGCGCGAGAGGGGGTAGCGCGCTTGTTGTCACCGGGGCAGAGCTTGGCCGATGCCGCGAACTGGGCGGACGAGTATCGGGAGCAGTGCGCCAACACGAGTGGTTGGCACTACGTGAACATTCCGCTGGATGAGCTGCGCTATCAGCCGGAGCGTTTCTGTGCGGGCGCGCGGAGCTGTGTGGTGCGAGCGCTGGAGAGGGCTTCGGCGTTGTTGGCAGACGAGACGCGGAGCGATGCGGAGCGGCGTTATGCGTTGCACCTGGTGGTGCACTTCGTCGGTGACTTGCATCAGCCGCTGCACAGTGGAGATCGGGCGGATCGCGGCGGCAACGACATGCACGTGCGGTTCGCCGGCAAGTCGATGACGTTGCATGCGCTGTGGGACGGCGGCTTGATCGATTGGACCCGGCGTTCGGAGGGCGAGTACGTCGAGCTGCTCGAGCGTTCGCTCTCGCCCGCACTGCGCCTGAGTATTTCGCAGGGGCCGATCAGCAGCTGGGCGCTGCAGGCGAAGCGCGCTGCGCGGCGGGCCTACGAAGGCTTGCCCGAGGCGCCGAGCAAGGCGGAGGCAGTGGAGCTCGACGAGCGCTACGCCACCCCACTCCTGCCGGTACTCGATCGGCAGCTCGCGCGCGCCGGGGTGCGTCTGGCGGCGTTGTTGAATGACGCCTTCGAGCGGCCCGGGCCGGCGCTGGACGAAGCCGGTGTGCGCGAGCTGTGGGAGTGCGTGCCCCGCGAAAAAAAGTCGAAGCCGCGTGTCGATCCGCCCGCAGACGATTCGTCGCCCCAGTGAGAGCCGGCAGGAACCGGCTCCAAATGGAGCGATAATCGTGCGTAACTACAACAAGAAAAACGAAGTCCTGCTGTGGACCCTGCAGGTCCTGCTGGCCGCCCTGTTTCTGTTCGCTGGCGCGATGAAGCTGGTCATGCCGGGCGAGGCGCTCGCCCAACAGTCTACTTTGCCGGTCGGCTTTCTGCGCTTCATCGGCAGCGCCGAGGCGCTGGGTGCGCTCGGGCTGCTCTTGCCGGGCATCTTTCGCATCCGCCGGGGCCTGACGCCGTTGGCTGCAGCCGG
Source organism: Polyangiales bacterium (assembly GCA_035274465.1). Lineage (GTDB taxonomy): Bacteria > Myxococcota_A > Polyangia > Polyangiales > JAFGIB01 > JADGRF01. Next base: position 4,256 of record DATEOF010000443.1, on the reverse strand, counting down.
CTTGACGATCATCATGCTCGGTGCCACCAGCATCACCGCGGCGAGCGCGGGCCTGGGCGCTGCGATCGTGCCGTGCCTGGTCGGCCTGTGCTGCGCCTTCGTCGCCTACCGTCGCGCGCCGGGTCCACTCATGGCACGAGGCACTTCTGCGAAGCTTCGGGCGTGAAGCGCTCGTCGGCGTGCGGGTCTTCGACGTAGCTCTTCAAGGGGCCTGAGTCGTCCAGCAGGGTGCTCACGAAGTCCTTCAGAGTCAGCATGTGGCTCTCGATCTCACTGCCCAGCCAGGGTTTGCCCAGCACCGTGTCGATGTCATGGCCGAGGGGTGGGATCGAGACGCAGTGGCTGCAGTTGTCCGTGCGGAAATACGGCACGAAGTATGCGAGGTTGTCGTGGGCATCGTAGCTGCGCATCAGCTGCTGTAGATCGGTCCACCACATGGCGTGGATCTGGTCTTCGCTCGAACCCGGGAAGAACGTCTCGTACGAGTAGAGCGAGTAGTTGAGGTCCATGCGGTACACGGCGAGGCTCAGTCGATCCTTCGGGAAGCGCTCCGCCAGCGCGGCGTTGAGCTTGCCGTAGTCCGCGATCAGGTCGGCGCTGCTCACCGGCAGATGCATGCTGAGCTCGGAGATGGCGTGGTCGAGGTTCCAGGACTCACGGACCTTGTCGTGCAGTGGGTGCGACGGTCCGTCGCTGTGAAACGCCGGGCCCGAGTCGTCCAGCAAGTAGCCGCATTGGGTGCCCGCTAGCCCATCTCGCACGAACACGTAGTTGTTGAGCGCGCCGATGCCGCCGGCGCTGCAGCCGGTGACGAGCAGCTGCGGGACGTCCTTGAAGCGCGGTGCCACCCAGTCGATCACCTTGCGCGTGTTGCTGAGGCCCGCGTGCCGGAACGTCAGCGGCTCGCCACCCGACGGATTCTCGTACGTCACGACGCGGTCGCCGGTGTGCACGTCGCCGGTGCAATACGAGACGAATACGAGGTTGAAGTCGCGGGCTGGATTGTCGTCCGTGCGGCGCAACAGGTTCAAATACTGCAACTGCGCCATGTGATCATCCGGGATGCCGTGCGGATTGGCCGCCCCGCGGGCGCCGCCGCTGCAACTCGCGTAGTCCCAGCACGCGCCGCCGGGCTCGAACATGAACACCAGGTTGTGCGAGCGCTTGGTGAAGTTGACGAAGAACTTGTAGGGGCTGCCGTCGCTGCACACGGCGCCAGGTGGCTCGACTTTGGTCCACTGCTCGCAGGGCGGCAGCCCGGAGCTGCCATCGTCCGAGCACGTCGGCGCGGCATCCTGGGACACCGGCCGCGGGGAGCAGGGCCCTGCCTTCCCCGGCGTCGTGGTCGCTCCCGCCGCGCCACCTTGCATTGCCTCTGGCTGCGTCTTGTCTGGATCAGTACACGCTGCGAAGGACACCAGGACCAGCAAACCCAGCGGAATTCTCATGCCTGAAACCTACCTGATTGCGCGTGCGTCCACGCGGCTTTGCGCTGGCACTCACTCGATGAGTTGGTAGAGTCCGGAGCGGCGGGCGTGTTGCAAGTTGGTGGGGCTCGCAAGAATCCCATGACGCATGGCGATTTTCCGGAATCACTACGCTCGCTTCTCCGGCGCGACGAGGATCTCCGCAGCCGTTGCCTGCAGGCCAGCGTGGCGCAGGGCCTGTTCGGAAGCGCGGACACGGTCGAGCTGGCCGGCACGCACTTCTCGGTGCTGCGGCGGCTCGGCGCGGGCGCAATGGGTGTGGTGTACGAGGTCGAGCGCGCCGGCCACAGCGGGAGGCTCGCGCTCAAGCTCCTGCATCGCGCGGGTAGCGAGCAGGCGTACCGGCTGAAGCGCGAGTTCCGCACGCTGTCGCGCCTCGGCCATCCCAACCTCGTGACGCTGCACGAGCTGTACGCTGACGCTGATGGCTGCGCCTTCACCATGGAGCTGGTGCGCGGCAGCGAGTTCTCGGCGTACGTGCAACCCGGGGGCCTGCTCTCGCTCGCGCGCCTGCGCGACGTGTTGGCCCAGCTGGCCGACGGCCTGGGCTTCTTGCACGAGCAGGGCGTGATCCATCGCGATCTCAAGCCGAGCAACCTGCTGATCGATGCGGCGGGGCGCGCGGTGCTGCTGGATTTCGGCGTGGCCCTCGTCGGTCCGGAGCTGGATGTCTCGGGCACGGAGCGCTACATGGCGCCGGAGCAGCGGTCGGGGCGCACCGTGCCGGGTTCGGATCTCTACGCGCTCGGCGTGATGCTCGAGCGCGTCTTGGCTCCGCAGCCATCGGCGGCAGACCCGGAGCTGGCCGCGCTGCTCGAGCTCTCGCGCCGCTTGCGCAGCGAAGACCCCGCCGCTCGGCCGAGTGCGCGCGAGTTGCTGGTGGAGCTGCGAGCCGGCTCGCCCGCGCGCCTGCCCCTCAAGTCGGCAGGCTTCGTCGGCCGCGACGTGGAGCTGGCGCGGCTGCGGGAGCTGGCGCTGGACAATGGCCGGCCGCGGCTGTGTTACGTCGAAGGGCCTTCCGGTCAGGGTAAGTCTGCGCTGATCGCCGAGTTCGCGCGCCAGCTCGAGCGCGAGGGGAGCGCCTGGACGCTGATCGGGCGCTGCTGCCGGCGCGAGAGCGTGCGCTACCGCGCGCTGGATCCCTTGATCGACGCGCTGAGCGACGCGCTGCTCGCGGCCGACCCCGCGCTGCTGCAGAGCTTGCAGGTGCACGTCACCGCCCACTTGCTCGAGCTGTTCCCGGTGCTCGAGCGCGTGCCATCGTTCGCGCGTCAAAAGGGGGAGGGCGCGACCCTCGCCGACCCGCGCGAGCGGCGTGCCGCGGCCGTCGGCGCGCTACGTGCGCTGCTCGGGGAGCTCGCGCGACGGGTGCGCCTGTGCCTGTGCATCGACGACGTGCACTGGCTCGACGCCGAGAGCCTGTCGATGATGCGCGAGTTGCTCGGCGCGCCGGAGGCGCCCTCGCTGCTCTGGCTGTGCGCCGGCCGGCCGCCCGCAGCGGCAGAGCTCGAGGCGCTGACCCGCGCCTTGCCGGTCGCCGACGTGTGCCGCATCGAGCTGCACGAGCTGCCGCCGCACGATGCGACCGCGCTGGCGCGTGCGCTGTGGCCCGATCGGCCGGAGCTCTGGGACTGGGCGCCGCAGCGCAGCCAGGGAAACCCCTTCGTGCTCGGTCAACTGGGCCAGCTGGCGCTCGAGAGCGAACGGCCGGGCGACGAGCTCGCCTTCGAGCGCATGGTCGAGCTGCGCCTGCGCGCGTTGCCCGAGCGCGCGCGCGAGCTGCTGGCGCTGGTCGCGCTCTCGAACCAACCGCTCTCGCTCGAAGTGCTGTGCGATTGCGCGCAAGCCAGCCGCGCGGATCTGGAGGGCGCGCTGCACATGCTGGAAGGTCAGCGCTACCTGCGCTCGACGCCGAGCCAGCCGCTGTGCGTCGAGCCCTACCACGACCGCATCGCCGACTTCGCGCAGGGCTTGTTGCCGGAAGCGAGTCGCCCGGCGCTGCACCTGCGCATCGCCGAGGCGCTCGAGCGCAAGCCCGACGCAGTGCACGCGCCGGCGCTGTTGTTTCACTACCGGCGCGCGGGTCGGCCCCAACAGGCGCTGCACTTCGGCAGGCTCGCCGCGCAGCGCGCCGAAGAGCTGCTCAGCTTTCACGAGGCCGCGTCGCTCTTCGCGGAGTGTGCCGAGCTCGCGAGCGTCGCGGACGAGCGCGCAGAGCTGCTGCGCGCGCGTGCCGACGCGCTGGTCAGCGCCGGTCGCGATCACGAGGCCGGCATGATCCTCCACGAGCTTTCACACGCAGCCAGTGGCCAGAAGCGCTTCGAGCTGGTCTGCGGCGCGGCGGATCTGTTCTTTCGAGCGGGCTACCGCAAGGACGCGATGCGTCTGCTCGACCCCTGGCTGCGCGAGCTCGGCCTCGCGCCGCGGCGCACGCGCGCGGGCCAGTTTGGCTCGTTTTTGTTGCATCGCGCGCGCAGCGCGCTGCCGAGCTGGGCCTCACGTGCGCGCGAGCAGGCGCCCGAACGCGCGCGGCAACGCATCGAGCTGTGCTTGCTCACCGCCAGCGGGTTGAGCCGCTCGGAGATCCTGCAAAGCCTCGACTACGCTGCGCGACTCGTCGTGTGCGTGCAGGACGGCGGGACCCTGGAACAGCGCGTGCGCGCGATGTTGATCGAAGCGCTGATCGTCGCCAACGTCAGGCCGCGCAGCGAGCGTGCGGTGGCGCTGGTGGAGCGCGCCCAGGCCTTGAGCGAGCGGGTGCCCGATCCG
>DATEOF010000442.1:0-7101 GCA_035274465.1 Polyangiales bacterium | reverse complement strand
GCGGGCGCCCCGGGCATGAGCGCTGGTGGTGGTGCAGGTGGCGGCGCGGGCGCTGCAGGCAGCGCAGCTGATAGCGGCGGAGCGGGTAGTGCCGCAGGCGCTGATGCTGGGAGCGGCGCAGCGGGTGCGGGCGCGGCCGGGTCGATGAGCATGCCCGTGAAGACCGGGCTCGGCCCCGCCGAGACGAAGCCGCTCGGCTACGGCCAGGCGACGACCGGCGGTGGAACGAAGTCGCCGCAGTCAGTCGCCACGCTGCCGGCCATGCAAGCGGCCGTGGATGCCTACTCCGGTAGCGGTGGGCTCGTGCTGCAGTACACCGGCAAGTTCGACTTCAAGTCGATCCCCGATCCCTGCACGCAGCACACGCGCGACGCTCAAAAGCTCGAGATCAAGAACAAGAGCGACGTGACGATCCTCGGCGCCGACGGCTCGGCGGCGAACTTCGGCATCCACATCGCGGGCAGCACGAGCAACATCATCATTCGCAACATGACGATCGGCTTGCTTCCGGGCGGTGGTGACTCGGACATGATCTCGCTCGAGGGCATGAGCAGCGGCGCGCCGAAGAACGTCTGGATCGATCACAACGAGCTCTTCAGCTCGCTCGCGGACTGCCCGGGCGCCGGCGACACGGCGTTCGACGGCATGATCGACATCAAGAAGGGCGCCGACAACGTCACGATCTCGTACAACCACATGCACGATCATCACAAGATGAGCCTCAACGGCTACAGCGACGACGACGACATGACCCGCCACGTCACGTTCCACCACAACGTGTTCGAGAACATCGGCTCGCGAACCCCGCTGCAGCGGCACGGCTACTCACACGTCTTGAACAATCTGTTGAGCAAGGTGCTGGTGTCCGGGATCAACGTGCGCATGGACGGTTACGCACTCGTCGAAGGCAACCACTTCGACCAGGTCAAGAACCCCGTCACCTCGCGCGACAGCCCGAGCGCCGGCTACTGGGATCTCCGCAACAACAACCTCGCAGGCCCGGCCGACGTGGCCCAGGGCAACGCGTTCGGCATCACCTGGAGCGATGGCGACGACGTCGTGCTCAACGCGACCGACTGGAAGACCACGAAGCAGTTCCCGATGTCATCGCTCGGCTACAGCTACAAGGCAGACTCGTTCGCCTGCGTTCGCGACGGCTTGCGCGCGGCGGTAGGCGCCGGCAAGAAGCTCGCAACGCTCGAGTGCGATTGACACCTGGGTGGTTTCACTCTGCGGTATGCTGGGCGCCATGCCCGCGGCCGGCATCGAAGGTTTTGTCGAGGATATCGAACGGCACCGGGCGTACCTCGAGGGCCGGCCGGTGCACGCGCGACTGCTCGAGCTGGTAATGCCGCTGTTGGACGGGTGGCTCGGCGAGCTCTTGGCCGAGGCGTGGTCCGCGCGCACGTTTCACGCGGGCTACGAGCGGCTGTTGACGTTGTTCGCGGCGCTGCGCTTCGATGCATTGCGTGAAGGCGACAGCCATCCGTTGTACGCGGGACTCGTACGCCGGCCGGCGGAGCTCGCTGCGATCACCGAAGACGCGCTGCGGGTCACGCTCCGGAGCCCCCGAGTCGCGATGGCACTGCGCGAGCGCTCGCCGCAGACCAACGAGACGACGCGCGCGGTCACGTGGTTGTGGCCCGCGCACCTCCTGGCCCGTGCCGGGGCACTCGAACCGCTCGCGCTCTGCGACCTCGGCGCGAGCGCAGGCTTGAACCTGATCGCCGATGCACTGCCAGCAGACTGGGCGGATGCGACCGGTGCAGCGATCGCGGTGACCCCGCGCCCGGAAATTGCGATGCGCCTTGGCCTGGACCGCTCACCGGTCGACGCGTGCGATCCCGACGGCGCAGACTGGCTGCGCGCCTGCGTCTGGCCCGACGACGTGGAGCGCGTCTCGCGCCTCGAACGCGGTCTAGCAGCGTTCGAAGCCGCAGCGCGCACCCCAGACGGCCCGCGAGTACTTCGCTGCGCGCTCACCGACGTCGCAGCACCGCTGTCGCCGCTGCCGGGCAATCGACGCCTGCTGCTGATGCAGAGCGTGGTCCGCGACTACCTGCCGCCCGAGGAACTCGCCCGCTACCAGAGCGCCGTGCGCACGCTGATCGCCGAGCGGCCGCCGTGCGCGGTGCTCTGGACGCAGTTCGAGCTCCGCCACGACGGGGAACCACCGGAGCGCTCGATGGGTCTATCGGTCACGCTGCGCGACCCCCACGAGGGCCTACGCGAGCTCGTGCTTGCGCGCACCCACCCCCATCCGCGCCTCCTGCACGTCGATCACCTCGCGGTCGACACGCTGCTCGAATGCCTACAGTCGCGCGCGCCGCTCGCGTGAAAGCGAGCAGCGGGGCATGCTCGGAGCATCCGATGGATCCGCGCGGGCATGCATTCCAGATCACGACGTCGCACTCGCTGGTCCAGCGCCTCTTCAGCTGACAAAAAGTGCTCGCCTTCCAGCTCGAGCTGTTGCGATCAGTACGATAGCCGTGACGTGCCGGCATGATACCGCGACCCAGTCGGCGTCCAGTGATTGGCGCGCCTGCTCTTTTCAGGACGTTCCATCTCGCTCATAGATGGTCTCCGACCCTGCGCTATCGACACCTTTCCGATGTTGTCGGTCGGAGCCGGATGGAGTTGCGGAAATTCGACGTGGATCACGGTTGCTAGCTTTTCCGGGCCGAAGCTGTCTTCGCTTGCCCTCGATGTATGCGCGGCCGAAATCCCGCTCGGCCAGGAGCGCATTGTGCGTATGGCAGAGGAGCTGCAAATTCTCCACCGTTGGCTGTCCACCGCGAGCGAACGGATCCTCGTGATGCAGCTCGAGATGATCGCGCGCCTGGCAACGCCGACCCTCCGGACTGACAAAGGTGCAGTGCCCGCCGTCACGCGCGTACACCTCGCGGACCACGGCGCGCGGGACGTAGCGCGACCAAGGCGCTGCTTCGCGCGCATCCGACGCAGACGAACACCGCTTCGCAGTCGGAGCAAGTTGCGGCTTCATCATCGTCGTTTCGTGCGCCGCACCCGGTGCGGCGGAACACGGCTTCTTGGTCTGAGCAAATCGCCTCTTCATCTGCTGTTCGATCAACAGATCGGCGGCACGCTCGAAGATCACGCACAGATCGCCGTCGGGGATCTGGTACCGCATGAGGTCTTTGAGCTGCTGCAGTTTGTCATGCAGCACTTGTGTCGCGGTGAACTGCACCTTGTATAGACCAGGGCTCAGCGGAGTTGTCACTTGCGGTTGTGCAGGTGCTTCCAGTCGAAGCTTCCGAACGGGCAACTCGACAGGCGCGGGTTTGACTGCCGGCTCCTGCACCGCGCGCGCCGACGGCCGAGCCGCAGGCAACTTGCGAACGACGCTCGGCACATCCGGCTTGGGCGCGAGCTCCGCAACCAAGCGTTCCACCTCACGCTTGCTCTTCCCCCTCGCGCGCTCCAGGACATCCAAGTGATTTGTCTGCGTCAGATTCGGTGCAAGCAGCTTGATCGCGGTCAGATGCAGCTCGTTCCTCTCCAGCATCTGCAAAACCAGCGGAAAATCTCTCACCACTTTCGCAGCGCGCAAACGCACGTACGCTTCGTTCTCCGACATATGCAGTGCTTCGACAGCGTACTCGAACATCGAAGAGTACGCCTGCTCGCGATACAACCCGCGCGCCTCGACCTCTCCGAGATGCACCAACAGCCGTGCGGTGAGAGCGCGCTCCTGTTGCACCAACCGACGCAACCCCGCCATCAACGTGACATCGTCCAGGCGAGCAACCGCCGTTAGATCCAAATCATGATGTTCCCTGGGCCCCTCGAATGACACAAGAGCTATAGCACGAGCATTCTCGCATCCCCTGAACACCCTCGTATGCCGAGGGCTTGGCCGCGACCGAAACAATTCTCAAAACAACCGAAGGAAGCCGTCGGAACGCGTTGGAAGGTGTGTTCTGGTCGTTACGCGCAGAACCGAACCAACTTGCTCTCCGAACCTGTCAAGTCGAATCGTCAACTAACGGCAGGTTCCGCGCCGTTCCGCTCCGAAGTTCACATCAACCGCGCGTTGATGCGAATTCACGCAACTCCGTTCGGATCCGACCGACAAGATCTGAAAGCACAGCGGCCGACAAACGATCTTCGTCGAGGAACCCGGAGCAACGCAGACGTCCTACGAACCGACCGAAGTCAGAGGGGCCAGAGGTCCTCAGCGAGGCTCGCGGCAGCGAGCCGGCGGGCGAGCGACGGGCAATGTGCGGCGCGCTCAAGGAACAGCACGCGCATTGCCGTTTCGCTTCGGACCTTCGCAGCAGCTGAGATCCGCTTCGAGTTCACGCAACGCGCTCCGGTTCCGACCGACAAGAGCCGAAGCTCCGCGAACGGAAAATGTGCGTCCCTCCAGGAACCCACCACCGGAGATGTCTCACTCACCGACCGGGAGTCAGATGGCCGCAGGTCCTCGGTGTTGATCGCGGCAGCGAGCAGAAGGCCGCCGGCCCATCGCGCGGCACAACTCAACAAGCAACACGCGTCTCGCAGTTTCGCTCCGGAACTTTGCATCAACGGCGATCTGATTTGAATTCACGCAACTCCATCCAGCTCCGACCGACAAGCATCTGAAAGCTCAGCGAATAAGAAAATGAGCCTCCTCCCAAGAATCCAAGGCTGCGCAGACACGAAAGCCAACCGACCAGGAGTCTGAGGGCCGGAGGCCCTCAGTGAGGCTCGCGGCAGCGAGCCGTAGGCCGCCGACCTACCGCCCGCCACGACCCAAAACTTCCGCCCGAGGCCTTTCGCGCTGCGCTTACGCGAGCGGCACTACGGCATCGCCGCACTGCTCAGCGCTTTTGGGCGCCGCGACCTGACGAGCAGCACGCCGCCCACCGCCCCCCTCCATAGCCCTGACCACGCGAACAGAGCGAGCCGCGATCTCGGATGCGTGATCCGCGCCGAGGAATCGAAAGGCGATCGGGTCGACGTTGACGCGGGTTGTGATCAACGACCCCATCGAGGACCCGCGGCAAGCAGGTACCCCGGCTCCCACCGCGCAGCTCCGACCCTGAGCGGACAGAACCTGGTAAGCGTGGAAGGGGTCGGTTGTGCCAGCATGTGCCGGTTCGCTTCGTGAAGCGGTCGACGTGCTGTTACAGGACGGGGAACGCTTCTTGCTGTAGCGTGCGCGCATGGCGATGCATCATCGACAGCGCTTCGATGTGGGCCCGCTTCCTCTCGCCGTTCTCGACTATTCGAGCCGGTTGCGTGGCGTGTTCCAGAAGGCGGTGGGGTATGCGCTCGCGTCGTCGCTCGTAGCGGCGGGCTGTGGTTCGTCAGCCGGTACCAGCCCCCACGGTGCCGCACCGGCCAAGGCGCCGGTCATCACGTCGGTGACTCCTCCCGCGCCCTCGGCAGCGGGCAGCCCGGCCCCCGAGATCCCGCCGCCCTCCGAGGAGATGCCGCCCGCCGAGCCCGAGCCGATGCAGATGGCCGGATCTCCGGCGCCGACAGCGAGCCCTACCGACGCGGGTACGGTTGCGCCCATGCCGCAGACCCCGCGTGTGACTCCCGTCAAGGTCCAATGTCAGAACGGCGCTCCGCAGCTCTTCAATGGGGTCAAAGCACAGCCGTTCGACTCCGCGGGCTACTTGGTTCAGTCGGCTGTCACGAACTCTCCGTTCTTGATCTTCGCGCAGGGATTTTTCTGCGAGACGGCGACGAACGCCGACGCGTGCCTGGCGAAAGTCACGGCGGCCGAGGACAAGTCGAGCCTGCCGTTCACGGACGTGTGCGGCTCGTTTGGCCAGTGCACACGCTATGTGATCACCACGCGCGCGGACGAAGTGCGAACGTACCAGTCGCGCAAAGGGCTGCTGGAATTCCTCGGACCGATCGATTCACCCGAGGACGCGTTGCTGATGCTGTACTACGAGGACCTCAACGTGCTCTGCCCCGGTTGGAGCGGCATGTCGAACTTCTCGGGCATCGATCCCGCGACCATCCGCGAACGAAGTGATGGGAATGGCTACGAGGCGCTGTACCGCATCTTGACGATGACCTGCGGCGGCACGACGCAGGCGATCGTCACCTATCACGTCGCGACGGACGGCACGGTGACCGAGCTCAAGCGCGAGAACTCGTCGACGGACATGGGTTGCCCCGGCCGTCGACCCGAAGGCTTGTCCTCGCGACACGTCGCCACGAACGCGCCGGCGCTCGGGGAGTACCTGGCGAGCATGGCTCACCTCGAGCACGCCTCGATCGCTGCGTTCGAGGTGCTCGCGACCGAGCTCGAATACCACGGCGCACCGGCCGAGTTGATAGCCGCTGCGCGCAACGCGGCCGATGACGAGGTACGGCACACGGCGACGACGAGCCTGCTCGCTCGCCGCTTCGGTGCGACCCCGAAGCAAGCCGAAGTCGCGCCGCGTCCCGTGCGCTCGCTCGAAGCGATCGCGCTCGACAACGCGACCGAGGGCTGCGTGCGCGAGTGTTTCGGTGCCGCTCTCGGCTGCTACCAGGCTCGCAGCGCTGCCGATCCCGAGATCGCGGCCGCGATGACCGAGATCTCGGAGGACGAGACCCGCCACGCTGCGCTGGCGTTCGCGATCGACGCCTGGGTGCAGCCGCGCCTCGATGAGCGCGGTCGCGCGCGCGTTGCGGCTGCTCGGGTCGAGGCCGTCAAAGTCCTGCGCGGCGAGCTCACCTTCGTCCCCGATCCGGTGACGCGCGAAGTGCTCGGTTTGCCGGATACCGCTGCGGCGCTGCGGATCTGCACGGCCCTCGAAGCATCGATCTGGGCGTGAGCCATGCGTGTGCGCGCGGCGCACCACGTCCGACACGACATGGCCATTGCGAGTGGCCCCACTCTTGACCACAACTGGAAGCGCGAGCCGTAAGCTGTTACGGCCTTCGGTTGCTCTGCAACGCGAGGTGCCGGTGAGCTCAGCGAGACGACTGCGAGACATCGTTCTGACATCCGTTTGTGCGTGGTTGGCTGCAGCCTGTGGCGGCGGAGATTCGATTCGTGACACGCCGTCTCCGACTGCGAGTGGAGGTGCGGGCGCGACTGCCGATCCGGCCGCGGGCAAGAGCGCTGCTGGCGCTCGTGGCCCGATC
>DATEOF010000441.1:0-48386 GCA_035274465.1 Polyangiales bacterium | reverse complement strand
GCCAGCCGTGGGTGCACTCCCCGCCGCACCTGCAGCTCCGCCTGCGCCCGCGACGGGTGCGGCTGCACCGGTCCCCGCCGTCGCCGTGGTGGCGCTGGCCTCGGACCACTTGTTGTCCGTGCAGTAGACGTCGCTCTCGCTGTAGATGAAGCCGAAGAACACGCACATCTCGGCCGGGAACTTCACGCTCCCGTCCGTCGTGTTGTTCCAGGTGCACTGCGTGTGCAGCATGCTGCCCTTGGGAACCACTTGCGGGGTCTCGGCGGGGAACTTCGTGAAGTTCGGGTTCAGCGCCAGGTCGCCGGACCACGTCTTGTCGTCCTTGAGCACGTGCTTCATGCCTTGCGGATCGATCCAGTCGGTGACGCTGGTCTTGCCGTAGTCGTGCATGTGGTTCGAGACCTGGATGAACTTCAAATCGCGCTGCACCGAGCAATAGATGTCCAACGTGGTCTGTTTGTGCGCAGCCAGATCGATCGCCAGCGTCGTGTTGGACATCATGCTCGCCACGGTGCGCGTCGGATCGACCGGCTCGAGCTTCACGTCGATGTACGTCTGCCCCATGATCGTGCGATCGAGCACGTTCAAGTAATGCGTCTGGATGAGGATGTAGCTGCCCTTCTTCACCCGGAATACCACGCCGGGCGGAAGATTGACGTTGGCGCCCCCTTCGCCACCGATACCTCCCATCAGCCGCGCTGCTAGTTGATCTGCGTCCTGCCAGATGCGCGTGAAGCCCGTCGCCTGCTCGTCCACGGTGGCGTAGACCAGCGCGTGGTGGCCGCCGACCGACTGGTTGCCCTTGATGTCGATGACGTCGTAGTCCTGATCGAGCGGACCGCCGACCCACTGCGCCCAGTCGTCCGAGACGCCCACGCCCACCTCGATCGGCGGCGGCTCGAAGCGCTTGTAGCCCGGCTCGAGCGCCGGCACGCGATATTCCTTGATCGGCGCGGCAGATCCGGCGGCTCCGCTCACCGGCGGCTTCATCGCAGGCATCTGCGCCGGTGGTTGCATCGCCGGCTGCATCTCGGAATCGTCCATCGCAGCGCGCGGCATCGCAGTCGGTTGCGTCGCCGCTGGCTGCATTTCCGGCGCTTGGCCGGCGGGCATGGAAGATGTTGGCGATTCATTGTCGCACGCGCCAAACGAGACACACGCGACGACGCTTGCAAGAAATAGCTTTGTTTTATGCACGATGCCCCCGATCAAGCTCGTCGCACCGTCGCTTACGTTGCGACTACGATCAAGCTCTAGATCGTAGTCGACCGGGGAAGTTGCCCAAACGTGCGGGTCCGCGTTGGAAACTCCGACGAGGCTGAATTGTTAGTCTGGGGCGCTCGTGCCGCGTGGAAATGAGCGCCGACACGGTACGCAACAGTCGGATCGCGCTTGTAGCAAACCGGAGCCTGTGAAAGAGATACGGCATGATGTGTCCGACGCCACGCGAGTAAGCACCCTGGGGTGCATGATTTCGTCCTGAGGGGGTCTCGGATGTCGGTAAATCAGGCCACGGGTGATGGCGGCGCGACCCACGCGCTCGAGCGCCTCGGCCGCTATGCACTCCTTGCGCCATTGGGACAGGGCGGCATGAGTACCTTGCACCTCGCGGTGGCCGGGGGACTCGGCGAATTCCGCAAGCTCGTGGTGCTCAAGGAGCTGCGGCGCGATCTGGCGCGCAGCGTCGCCTTCGTCGACATGTTCATGGCCGAAGCCAAGCTGGCGGCGCGCATGAACCACCCGAACATCGTGCAATCGATCGAGGCGGAACAAGACCAGGACCGCTACTTCCTGGCTCTGGAATTTCTGGACGGTCAGCCGCTGAACGAGGTGCTCAAGACTGCGGCGACCGAGGCCAACCTCCCGCTGCACATGCTGCTGCACGCGCTGTGCGAGACCCTGGCCGGCCTGCACTACGCGCACGAGTTGAGCGATTTCGACGACCAACCGCTGCAGATCGTCCACCGCGACGTCAGCCCGCACAACATCTTCGTCACCTATCACGGCGAGGTAAAGGTGCTGGATTTTGGTGTAGCCAAGGCGGCCGACATCGAGCACAGCACGGACACCGGCGTGTTCAAGGGCAAGTTCTCCTACGCCTCGCCGGAGCAAGTGAGCTGTCAACCGGTCGATCGGCGCGCAGACGTGTTCGCCGTGGGCGTGATGCTGTGGGAGGTCCTGGCGGGGCGCAGGTTCGCGCGAGGGCCGGTCACGCAGGCGGCGATCGAGGCTCGCCTCGCCGGTACGGAGCCGCGCATCGGCGCTGCGGCTCCCCAGACGCCAGCCGAGCTGGCGCGCATTTGCGATCGGGCGATCGACGTGGATCCCGAGCAGCGTTACCCGAGCGCCGAGGCGTTTCGTGCCGACCTCGCGGCCTATCTACAGGCCCAGGGCGCGCTCGTGCACGCCACGCAGGTTTCGACCTGGATGCGCGATCGGTTCGCGGCCGAGCGCGCGCACAGGCATCGCGCGATCCGTGCCTGGGGCAAGCAGATGTTCGCGCTCGACGACTTCAGCGGCTCGATCATCCGCTTCAAGGAGGAGCGCACGCCGATCGGCAACCTGGGCCCGTGGATCGAGCGCAGCCGCGCGGACAATCCGGCCGTGGCCTCGGTCACCGAGGTGCCGGCGCGGCGGATCCCGCTGGTCTTTTGGCTGCTGCTGCCAGCGGCGGCCGCGATCGCTGCTGTCACGTCCTGGCTGCTCGCGCCGGCTGCGAAGCCGCCCCAGGTGCTGCTGCCAGCTGCAGCGGCTGTGCGCGCCCCGGAAGCACCGCCCGCTCCGCCTGTGCCGGTTGCGCCACCGCCCGCTCCGGTGTTCGAGCAGCCGCCAGCGTCACCTCCCCGCAAGGCACGCGCGGTCGCATCTCGGGCCAGCCGGCGAGCAGCGCCAGCCGATGCTGCTCGGGCGGATGCTCCGCCGCCAGCGGCGGGCGCGGGAGCGACGGAAGTGCCCGGACAGCGCAACACTCCGGTTGCACAGACCGTCCAACTCGGCGATGACCTACGCACGCGTCAGAACAGCCGGCAGCCGCGCCGCATCGACTCGGTGAACCCCTTCCGATGAGCCTCAGATTCCAGCGTCTCCTGCGCCGCCGATGGCTGCATTACACGGGTCTGTTGCTGGCGCTGCTCTGCGCAGAGACGCGCGCGCACGCCCAGGAGGACAACTCGTCAGGTGGTTCGGAACAGGCGGGTGCGCACTTCGATCGCGGCGTCCGCTTCTACGAAGAGGGCGACTATCGCGCGGCGCTGCTCGAATTCCAGCGCGCCTACGCGCTGCAGCATGCCTATCAGCTGCTGTACAATTTAGGCCAGGTGTCAGGCGAGCTGCGCGACTATGCGGCCGCCGAGGACTACTTCAAGCGCTATTTAGTCGACGGTAAGGACGCGATCCCCTCCGATCGGCGCGCCGAGGTCTTGGTCGAGCTCTCGCACATGGCGACCCGCGTGGGTTCGCTGCGTATCACCAGTAACGTGAGCGGCGCGGAGATCCACATCGACGACAAGGCCGTGCCCGAGGCGCTCACCAAGCCCGTGCGCGTGAGCGCCGGCCGCCGCGAGGTGGTCGCGGAGAAGGCCGGCTATACGCCCGTGCGGCGCGCGGTGGACGTGCTGGGCGGCGAAGAGGTGACCCTGTCCGTGGTGTTCGGACCGGCCCTCGCGCAGCAGCCCACGGCTGCGAGCAAGAGCAGCTCGAGCGTCTTGCCCTGGGTCACCGGCATCGGCAGCGCCGCGCTGCTGATCGGCGGCAGCATCATGGCCTACGCGTCGTACAGCGACGCCACCGCCTACGCCGACGAGCTCGACCGCTTCACCACGCAGGCCGAGCTCGACCGCTTGTCGTCGCGCACGCAGAGCAAGGCGCTGGCCGCCGATATCATGCTGGGCTGCGGCCTGGTCGGTGCGGCGGTCACCGTGGTCCTGATCCTGACTTCGGACAGTGGCGAGACGCCGCCCAAGGTCAAGGCCAGCAGCCGCGGCGCGCAGTTTCAGTTCTGAGCGCGCGGCATTGGCCGGATGTACGTGACCGTCATGAAGCCGGCTCGTATCAGCACGCTGACCGTCGCGGACTCGAGGCCGGTCTTGGCCACCGTGGCTTTGATCACAGCGGTCCCTGCGGGGACGTTGAGGAAGCCGCCGTCGCCTTCGGACGGGGTCTCCTTGGCCGTGGTTTGGGGGACCTGATCGACCACGTAGAACTGTACGGTCTTGCTGTCCTTCTGCGGGATGTCGAACGTCATGCCGGCCTGCGGATCGCCGGCGCAGTCGTCCGCGATCAACATCATGTGGCCGCGCGCGGGATCGAGCGTGCCGCCCAGCGACAGGGCGAGCACGTTGATGATCGCCCCCGAGGGGAGCAGCGGGAAGTTGTCCAGCATGCCGTCGGCCGGGAGGGTCGTCGGCAGGAAGTACATCGCGGGCGCATAGTCGCGCCGCTCGGTCTGCTGCAGATAGCCCATGAAGTTGGCCGGCACCATGATGCGCAGGACACCGTCGGCGCCACTGGTCGCATCGCCGACAGGCTGCATGCACATCAGGTCGAGCTTGTTGCAGGCGAGCATGTGCACGTTGGGGATCATCGCGCGCGACAGCGCATCGACGATGGGTACGCTCAGCCGAATGCTGCCCGTCGCCGGCGCGATCGCCGGTGGTTCGCAGCGCCACTTGGGATTGGGCCGGCACTGCTGTGACAGGCATTTGCCGTCCACATACTCGAGCCCGCGCTTCACGCAGTCCTGATCCGAGTTACATTGCGGCGTCGGCGCCCAGCAGCGCGCCTCGACGCAGGTGCCGCCCAGCACGCCCTGCCGCTCGCAATCCGTATCGGCCGCACACGACAGGCACGTAGGTCCCGTGCAGCCCGGCGCACCGGCGCCCCCGATCGGAGTGCCTGCGTCGTCCTCGCTTACGGACGACATGCCCGCAACGGCGGACGTTCGACCCGCGGCCCCGACGGCCATTCCCGCTGCGCCAGGCTGTGGAGCGGATTGTCCCCCCCGACCGCCCGTGGCGCCGCCCGTACCCTGCTGTGGCGAGCTCATCGTGCCGCTGCCCGCGGCCGGCATGTCCAACATCTGGCAGATGTGCGCCACACAGACGCTGGGCGTGAGGCCCCGCGCCGCGCAGTCCGCGGTCTCGTTGCACTGCACCCGGCTGGCATCGAATGCGAGACTGCACGAACAACACAGTAGACATGTCAGAGTGAGAAAGGCTCTGACATTCACCACCCGCGCATTCTGGTCTAGGACGACCCCCCAGCGCGTGGAATGCCGACTTCTGCAAGCGGCCATAGCCAGGCTCCCTTAGCACAAGTCGGCTGAAGTTAGCTCGTGCCAGTTCGCGCTCCAGCACTGGGCCACCCCTGGCACAAAATGCTCGTGCGTCGCGTCACTCTTTGGTGTGCTCAGTAACACAGCTGCAGCTGCTCCAGAGTCTACTGGCCCGCGCGGCATTTCTCGGCTTCCGACGCGCCCGCCCAACGTAATCTAGATCGATTACGTTTGCACTACTAGACTACGCGTCTGCAGCCAGCAGCGGCAGGCTCCCCAGCTCGCGCTGCAGCGCCGCGTGCGCCAGTACCAGGTCCGGCGAGCTCTGCAGTCGCTCCAGATACTCACGCTCGAACGCCGGCGAAAGGAGCATGCGCTCGATGTCCTCGCGCACGCCCGCGGCATCCGCGTCATCGGCAGCCAGCTGATCGTCGATCGCTACCAGCAGCTGCGACAGCGGCCGCAACCAGGCAAACCGTGCATCGTAGGCGACCAATCGCAGCAACTCTGCCGGGTTCTCCACCCGGCCCAATTCACGCTCGTGCTCAAGACGCAGCACTTCGACCAACACCTTGTGTAGGTGCAGCGCCGCCATGCGGACTGTCTCGAGCCTCGAACGCACCGTGTTCTCCACGAGCTTGCCCCCTTCCAGCCACGCAACTTGTGCATTGCAAGGCGCTGGCGCAAGCGGGACTATCGCGCTCCGTTCCTGGAGGCTCCGTGACACCAACCGAAGCGACCAACTACTACTTCACGTCCGCCGCCGAGCGCCTCGGCCTCAGCTCCACGATGGCACGGCGCCTGCGCACGCCGAAGCGCGAGGTGAAGGTCGAGTGCACGATCGTGCTCGACAACGGCAACACGGCCACGTTCGTGGGGTTTCGCGTGCAGCACGACGACGCGCGCGGTCCGATGAAGGGCGGCATCCGCTATCATCCCGAGGTCGATCCGGACGAGGTCAACGCACTCGCCTCGCTGATGACGTGGAAGACCGCGGTGGTCGACTTGCCCTACGGCGGAGCCAAGGGCGGCATCAACTGCGAGCCGCGCAGCATGTCGCCGTACGAGCTGCAGCGGCTCACGCGTGCGTTCGTGCAGGGCATCCACGACGTGATCGGCCCGGAGAAAGACATCCCCGCGCCCGACATGGGCACGGGTGCGCCGACGATGGCCTGGATCGCCGACGAGTATTCGAAGTTCTACGGCTGGCAACCGGCGGTGGTGACCGGCAAGCCGATCGAGCTCGGCGGTTCGTACGGGCGCGAGTCGGCGACGGGCCGGGGTCTGGTGTTCGCGCTCGAGAACTACTTCGCCGACGTGAATCGTTCGATCTCGGGCACGCGCTTCGCAGTGCAGGGCTACGGCAACGTCGGCGCGTGGACCGCGCGGCTGCTCGCGCAACTGGGTGGACGCATCGTGGCGATCTCGGACGTGACCGGTGCCGTGCGCAATCCCGACGGCCTCGACCTCGTCGCGCTCGACGAGCACGTCAAGCGTACCTCCGGGGTGACCGGCTTCGCGGGCGGTGAGGCGCTGCCCGCCGATCAGCTGCTTTTCGAGCCGTGCGACGTCCTGGTGCCGGCTGCCCTCGGCAACGTGCTGAACAAGGACAACGCCAAGGGCGTCCGCGCGCGCGTGATCCTGGAAGGCGCGAACCACCCGACCGATCCGGAAGCCGACGCGGTGTTCGAGAAGAACGGCGTGGTCGTGCTGCCCGATATCTACGCCAACGCGGGCGGTGTCACGGTCTCGTACTTCGAGTGGGTGCAGAACATCCAGCGCTTCCGCTGGGACGAGGCCCGCGTCAACGACGAGCTCAAGATGGTCATGGCTCGCGCCTGGCAAGGCTTGAGGAGTCACGCGCAGCAATATCGGTGCAACTATCGAGGCGCCGCGTTCGCGGTGGCCTTGGGCCGAGTCGCGAGCGCGACGCAGCTGCGCGGCGTCTGAGTCGGGCCGGAGGCGATTTCGCCTGCTATGAGCCCAGGTATGGCTGCGGACTGGGCTGAGCGAGCGATCTTTTGGCATGTCTATCCTCTGGGCTTCGTCGGCGCGGAGGCTCGCGCGACGGATGATGGCGTCGCGCACCGGCTGCAGCGCCTGGAACCTTGGCTCGACTACCTGCAAGAGCTCGGCTGCAACGCCCTCGCGCTGGGACCGATCTTCCAGTCCGAGTCGCACGGCTACGACACACTCGATCATTTTCGGATCGATCCGCGGCTGGGAGACGAGCGCGACTTCGATCGCCTCGTCCAGCTGCTCCGCTCGCGAGGTGTACGGTTGTTGCTCGATGGCGTCTTCAACCACGTCGGCCGCGGCTTCCCGCGCCTGCAAGACGTGCTCGCGCGCGGTGATGCCTCGCCCTCGGCGCGCTGGTTTCGTCCCAGCCGGCGGCACCCGCACGAGCTCGCGACGTTCGAGGGCCACCACGGCCTGGTCGCGCTGAACCACGACGAGCCCGAGGTCGCCGCGTACGTGCACGACGTCATGCACCACTGGCTGTCGCGCGGTGCCGACGGCTTCCGGCTCGACGCGGCGTATGCGGTCAAGCCGCAGTTCTGGCGCCCGCTGCTCGAGCGCTTGCGCCGCGAGCACCCCGCGGCCTGGTTCGTGGCCGAGGTCATCCATGGTGACTACGCTGCCATCAGCGAGCAGGCCGGCTTCGACGCGGTCACGCAGTACGAGCTGTGGAAGGCGATCTGGAGCTCGCTCAATGATCGGAATTTCTTCGAGCTCGCTTGGGCGCTCGAGCGGCACGGCCAATTCGTCGAGCGGTTCTTGCCGCTGACCTTCGTCGGCAACCACGACGTCACGCGCATCGCCAGCCGCCTGCGCGACCTGCGACATCTGCCGCACGCGCTGGTCGTGCTGTTCACGCTCCCGGGAGCGCCGTCCATCTATGCAGGAGACGAACAGGCCTTCCGCGGCGTCAAGGAAGAGCGGGCCGGCGGCGACGACGCCATCCGTCCTGAGTTTCCGCTCACTCCAGGTGACTTGCTGCGCGACGGCTGGCGCATCTATCACCTGCATCAGGCGCTGATCGCGCTGCGTCGCGAGCGGCCGTGGCTGCAGCGCGCGCCAATTTCGCTGGAGACCAAGACCAATACGTCGATCGTCTACCGTTCCGGCCAGTTGCGCGTGGCGCTCAACCTCAGCGATCAGCCGCTCGCGCTCGCCGCGGACGGGCAGTGTGTGCTCGCCAGCAGTGCGCAGCCCACGGCGGCGAGCGTCGAGCCTCACGGTTGGCTGTTGACCGAACCTACGCGTTGACAGTCCGCGTTTGCTGCGGCACTAGTCCAGCCACGATGCGTTTCAGTCAGTACTCGATGCTCAGCCTTTCCTGCTTGATAGTGAGCTGTGCCACCACGAATCGCCCGCAGCCGACAGCAGCAGTCCCCGCCCCGCAGCCATCGGCAGCACCCATCGTCCGCGTCAGTGCGGATACGCTTCATGCCAGCGCCTCCGGCACGGCCACCTTCACGGTGCCCGCCGGTTGGTCCGTGGCAGTCACCGGAGAGGCCACGCGGCTGATCGACCCCGACGGCGACTGTCCGGCGGCGGTGGTCGATCTGGCCGAGGCGGACGTCGATGCGGCCACGGCTGCCGCCTGGAAGGTGTTTCGCAGCGACTTCGATTGGCCGCTGCACACGGCCGTCGACGAGCCGGCGCGCAACGGCTGGGATGGTGGGCGCGGTTACGAGTACGAAGTTTCGCCGAACGCCAAGCTCGCGGTGCAGGCGGAGGCGCTGCGCTCGGGCTCACGCACGGTGGTGCTGTTGCTCGAGTTGCCGACCGCGACGCTCGAGAAGCGCCTCTCACAGCTGCGGCTGATCACGGACTCGCTGCGCCCCTCGGGCTACGCACGCGAGTCGTTCGCCCGCAAGAAGGCGAACACGCTCACGGTCGCACGCATCTCCAAGCTCGAGGCGCTGGTGACGCTGGCACAGCGCGAGCTGGAGATCCCGGGTGTGGCGATCGCGATCGTGCAGGGCGGCGAGCTGATCCACCTGAAGGGCTACGGCGTGCGCGAGCTCGGCAAACCTGCGGCGGTCGACGGCGAGAGCCTGTTCCTGATCGGCTCGAACACCAAGGCGCTGAGCACCTTGCTCCTCGCCGAGCTGGTCGACGAGGGCAAGCTGCGCTGGGACATGCCGGTCGTCCAGAGCATGCCGTCGTTCCGTCTCGGCAACGATCAGACCACCGACCTGACGCAGATCAAGCACCTGGTTTGCGCGTGCACGGGCCTGCCGCGGCAGGACTTCGAATGGTTGCTCGAATACGAAAAGACTACGCCGATCCAGGTCGTCCGCGCGCTCTCGGACATCGAGCCCACGACCGAGTTCGGCGAGACCTTCCAGTACAGTAACCAGCTGGCCGCCGCCGCGGGCTACGTCGCCGCCAACGTCGCATTTCCCGGCCAGGAGCTCGGCACCGCGTACGACCGGGCGATGACGGCGCGCGTGTTCGGTCCGCTGGGCATGACATCGACCACCTTCGACTTCGCGCGCGCGCTGCGCGGCAACCGAGCGCTCGGTCATGGTCGCGACGCCGAAGGCAAGACCACGGGCGTGCGCATGTCGATGAACGACGCGATCATTCCCCTGCGCCC
This sequence comes from Polyangiales bacterium, assembly GCA_035274465.1. Taxonomy (GTDB): domain Bacteria; phylum Myxococcota_A; class Polyangia; order Polyangiales; family JAFGIB01; genus JADGRF01. The sequence goes on along the minus strand of DATEOF010000441.1, from coordinate 38,505 downwards.
GGCCGGTGGCGTGTGGTCGAGCGCGCGCGACTTGATCCGCTATGTGCAGCTCGAGCTCGCGCGCGGCGTATTGCCGGGCGGCAAGCGCCTGGTGTCCGAAGCCAACCTGGCCGAGCGGAGCGCACCACAGGTCTCGATGGGCGAGCGCGAGACCTACGGCATGGGTTTGGTGGTGGATCGCCGCTACGACGTGCCGGTGGTGCATCACGGCGGATCGCTCCTGGGCTTCAAGAGCGACATGATCTGGTTGCCCGAGCACGGTGTGGGCGCGGTGATCCTCACCAACTCGGACAGCGGCGGCGCGCTGCTCTGGCCGTTCCAGCGCGCGCTCCTCGAGCAATTGTTCGACGGTCACCCCGAAGCCAGCGAGGACATGCTGAGCGCGGCGCGCAACGAGCGCGTGCTGATCGAGAGCGAGCGCAAGAAGCTCAGCATCCCGGCCGACCCTGCGATCATCGCCGGGTTGGCCACAGAATATACCGAGCCCACGCTGGGTAGGATCGACGTGCGAAAGGTAGACGGCGTCGCCACGCTGGATGTCGGCGAATGGCGGAGCGCGGTGGCCACACGCACAAACCCCGACGGCAGCGTGTCGCTGGTGACGATCGACGCCGGCCTCGCCGGCCTGCCACTCGTGATAGGCACGTTGCCCGACGGCAAACGCGCGCTGACGCTGCGCGACGCCCAGCACGAGTACCGCTTCGTCGAGGCGGCGGCAGCCCACTGAAAGTATGACGGGTTCGGTCGCGGCGCGATACCATCGCCGCGATGAGCTCCGAGGAGCGAGGGTCCGCCCTGCTGGTGCTGTCCCTCGGCTTGCTCGTGCCGCTGGTGTGGCTCGCGCTCGGCTGGCGCTGGCACCTGCTCGTGGGCGGCAACGATCTGTCGCTGTTGCTCGTCCCTGCCATGCGCCGGCTGCTGGCGGTCGGTGGCGACTTCGACGCGTTCCTGTACGACCCGGCGTGGCTGGGTGGGAGCGAGCTGCGCGACATCCTGGGCGAGCTGCCGCTGCACCGCTTGCTGGCGGCCTGGCCGATCGACGCGGTGGTATTGCTCAACCTGACTGCGTTCTTCGCGCAGCTGCTGTACGGCCACCTTGCTGCGCGCAGCGCACACGCGCTGTGTTGCCTTGCCGCGGAAGGCGGCGGAGTCAGCTGGCCGGCGCAGCTGCTGATCGGTCTGTGCAGCGCGTTCGCGCCGATCATCGGCTGGCGCATCGGCTATGGCCATTTATACATCCTGTTCGGAGCGCTGGCGTTGCCGGCTGCTTGCGCGCTCGTGCTGCTCGTGCGCGCCGAGCGCCTGACGATCACTTGCGCGGCGATCTGTCTGCTCGCATTCACGCACGCGCTGCCTCATGTCGGGCAACAACCGGTGTTGTACGGGGCACTGTTCGGCCTGCCGCTGTTGGCTGCGCTGCTGTTCGCAACCGGGCCCCGCCGCCACGCGCTGCGTGCCGCAGCCGTGCTCGCGCTGACCTGCGCTGCCGCGCTGCTGTGCACGCTGCCGACGGTGATCGGCTTGTGGCAACAGTTCGCGGGCTCGGATCTGCCGCGCGGCATCAGAGGGGAGGGCGTCACTTACAGCTACCTCGTGGCGAGCGCGCGCGACTGGTTGGGCAGCCTGCTCTGGGCACTGCCGGATTGGACGGGCCGCCCGAAGTTCACGTGGCACGAGACAAACTACCCGCTGGGTGCGCTCGTGCTCGCGCTCGCGCTGTGGCCGCGGCGCGCGTTGGGCCTCGGTGTCCCCGTCGCCCTCGCGCTGAGCGCCGCGCTGGTGTTTGCGTTCAGCATGGATCTGCGGCCCGTGTCGTCGCTGCTGCTCTGGCTCGTGCCTCCACTGGGCATGTTTCGCGTGCCCGCGCGCGCCGCGCTGCCGCTCGTGTTGGCAGTGTCGCCGTTGCTCCTGGGGTTGTTCGTCGCGCGTCTGCCCGAGCGCATCGTGCGCCGTGACGCTGATCTCGCGGTTGGTGCGCTCGCGGTCTGGATCGGAACTGGGTTCCTGCGCGAGCTCTGCTTGTGGTTTGCGGTTGCACTGACCCTGTTCGAGGCGCTGCGCCGGCCGGCTCGCGCCTACGGCTCGCTCGCGCTGCTCGCGCTGCTCGCGGTGAGCAGCACGCTCGCGTTCCGGGGACGCCTGCTCGAGTTGCCGAGCCGCGAGGCACTGATCGATCAGCCGCGAGAGCTCGGTGACCTCCTGCGACGTGAGCTGCCGGAGCTCGCGTCTCCGCTCGTGCGCAGCGTCAGCGGGCCTGATCCAAAACCGAACAACACGCTCTACGCGCTCGGGCTGTCGTCGCTCAGCGGCTACAACCTGTTGAATCAGCGCATGCTGCGCCTGTACTGCGCGCTGCTGGGCGTACCGTATCAGTCCGGCGTTTCGGTGATCAGTGTCGATCCCGGCGCAGCGTATTTTGCGAAGCTGGCCGCGCTCTACGACATCGTGGCGCGGGTGCATCCTCGCGCCGGCCACATCGAACCGTTGCCGCGCCTCGGCAGTCCGCTCTGGTTCAGCGAGCGCTTCGTCATGCGTTCGAGCTTCGAGGATCTCGTCCAGCAGCTCGACGCGCACGACCTGCGCCGCACGGCTGCGATCGTCTCGAGCGATCGCGCGGCGAGCGCACTGCCGCGGGTGGAGTGCCACAGCGAGCCACATGACATTCCGTACAGCGTGAGTCCCGGGCCACGAATCATCGTCGCGCAGCTCACGGCCGCACGCAGCGCGGATTGTCCCCTGACGATCTCGCTCAACTACAGCGCCGATTTCCGTGCGTTCGGGCGCGCGGCCGGCGGAGCGTGGTCTCCGCTACGGACTTATCCCGCGTACGGCGCGCTGCTCGGCGTGCTCGTGCCGCGCGACATTCGCGAGCTCGAAGTCCGCATGGACCCCGAGCGGTCGATCGCTGGCAGCGCCGCCGTGGTCCTGGGGCTGCTATTGGCTGCAGGTCTGCTCGTGTATGCGCGCCGCTCGCAGCGGCGAATATCACGCAACTGAGATCTATGTCGCTTTTCGCTACGCGCGCGACATGTTATCCCTCGCACTCCGTGGAGTAGTCCAGGGAGGCACCGCGTGCCAGAGCTGAGCCGACTGCGGAGACTCGGGGCAGCTGTATTCGCCGTTTACTACAACACGCAATGGCGAGAGCGCGGGCTACTCAACCCGGCCATGTTCCCGGGCGACCTGGCGATGCTCGGTCTCGACGAAGCGGTCGAGCTGATCGCCCGAGACTTCGTCACCGATCCCAAGTACGGGCGCGCGTTCGCGCGCCTGGCGCTGGCGCAGTTGGCGCGCGCATCTGCAGCTCCAGGCGGCGCTGAGCTCGACCACGAGCGGCTCATGCGCCCGCTGATCCGGGCGCTCATGGCGGATGGCGACTCCGCCTCGGCGTTTCTCAAGCAACGCCCACCCCAAGGTGATCCCGAGGACGCTTGCCGCAAACACCTGCTGCACGAGAGCCTCGTGCACCCGAACGAGCGCTTCATCAACGCGCTCTCCGCGTTCGACGGGCTCGGGCGCAGCATGCGCCACTTCTGCAAGAGCTGGTCGTACGCGGATCGCATCACGGACATCTGCGTCAGTGTGGACGTGAAGCGCCCATACGCAGAGTTCCCCGAGCTGATCGATCCGCGCAACTGGTCCAAGAACGTGCCGCTGGTCTGGGAGGCCAGCGAACCGCTCGACGGCTTGCCCCAATCGATCCAGGGGCCGTTCACACGCGACGCCAAGCCGGGCCCGTTCGAGGGCAAATTCTACGAAGTCGCGATGTTCAGCATCGGGCTGATCAACTTCGCGACCTATCGCAACCTGCTGAACATCAACATCAACGAGTACTGTCAGGACTGCGCGGTGGCCATGCCGCAGAAGCCGGGCCCGGTCAGCACCTTCTTCTGCTACACGCAGTACGAGTGCCTCGAGACCGACATGCTCGGCCTCGGCAGGTTCTACGGCGGCATCGATGTCGACCGCGGCTTCGGCATGGCCGAGAAGATCGACGAGGAGTGGACGCGGCTCTGGGCGCGCAAGCGCGCACGGTTCGACCAGCCGCCGGGGTTGTTGAACGAGTTGTACAACGACATCGCCTCGGTCTACCTGCCGATGCTGATCGAGTCGTTGGTCGTGTTCGCCGCCATCATCTAGCGATTCAGGAGGCCTGACTGACATGCAGCCCAAGCCCGATCGTGAGCATCTCCGCCGCAAGGCCGCCGCGCGAGTAGGCAAGCTCGGCGTGCACAACGAGCGCATCAGCAAGGAGTTCGCTTCGCTGTGGAGCGACTACGCCGGCCAAATGATGGAGCACGCCACGGCCGCGCTGAAGCACGGGCGCGTCTCGCCGGGTGGGGTGCTGCGCGACACCTTCGCGGCCTCGGTCGAGGCGGTGGGCAGCGCGTTCGAGCTGTACGGACAGCTGTGGAAGACCTGCCTCGATCCCGACTGCGAGGAAGACTTCGCCTCGAGCGTGGTCGAGTTCGAGATCGACCAGGCGAGTGAGACCGCTCCCGCGCTGCCGATAGGCAACTGCACCATCAGCCAGTTCGCGCAGCTGAGCTGCAGCGATCTGGTGCATTCGAGCGGCGCCAAGATCCCTGCGAGATACGTGCGCCTCTGGAAGCTCGATCCCAGCCAGGTCGGCGTCATCCTCTCGGGGCTCGGGGAGATCCAGCCGCTCGCAACCGGCATCTACCTCGGCAAGATCACCTACGCACCGATCGGCGGGCCCGTGAGCATCGTGGCCGGCGTGTGCGTGACCGTGCGAAGCCCTGGCTCGTGACTGCATCCGAGATCGTGCTCTACGGAGCGGCCGGCTACACCGGCAGGCTGATCGCGCAGCGCGCGCTCTCGCGAGGCCTGCGCTTGACGCTCGCCGGTCGCGGGAGCCCGCGTCTGTCGCAGCTCGGCGAGCAGACCGGCTTTGCCGTTCGTGAGGCCGCGCTCGACGACGCCCGTGCGCTCTCGGCGTTGCTGAGCGGCGCGCGCGTGCTGCTCAACGCGGCGGGGCCGTTCAGCTCCACGGCAGCGCCGCTGTGGGCGGCATGCATGAAGGCACGCGTCTCCTACCTGGATCTGACCGGCGAGGTCGACGTGCTGGAGCAGGCCGCGCTGCAACACGCGGCCGCGCGGGCGGCCGGCATCATGCTCATGCCGGCGGTGGGGTTCGACGTCGTGCCCTCGGACTGCCTGGCCAGCCTGCTCGCGCGCCGTCTGCCGCGGGCGCGCGCGCTGCACCTGGCGTTCTCGGGCCTCGAGCATTTCTCGCGCGGCTCGGCGTTGACCATGCTGCAGTGTGCCGGGCGTCCCGTGCGCGCGCGCCGTCGGGGCAGGCTCGTCGCCGCCAGCGGCGGCCAGCTGCAGTCGGTCGACTTTGGAAGCGGCCCGCGCGCGGTGTGCGCGGTCGACTGGGGGGATCTGGTGAGCGCCTACTTCACGACGGGCGTGAGCGACGTGACCACGTACTTCGAAGCCACACCGGCATTGCGCGCCAGCCTGTGGGGCCGGTTGCCGGTGTGGGCGCCGCTGCAGGGCTGGGCGCGCGAGCTCAGCCAGACGCTCCCGGAAGGACCGAGTGCCCCACAGCGAGCGCGCTCGCGCTGCGTGTTGGCCGCGATCGCCGAGCTGCCCGACGGCTCGCGCGCCAGCCTGCGCTGCGAGACGCCGGACGTCTACGACTTCAGTGCCGACGCAGCGTGTGAGATCGCCGGCCGCGTCGCGCGCGGCGACTACGAGGCGGGCTTCCAGACGCCGGCGCGCGTCTACGGCCCCGAGCTGTTGGCGGCGCTCTCCGGCACGCGTCTCGGCGAGGTGGTGTACGCATGACCCAGCACTGGGTGCAACACAGTCAGGCCGTGCTGGCGGCCAGCGTGCTCGTTGCGCGCGCAGACACGTCGGCGGTGCGGCGCCGCTTGGAGCGGCAGGGCCTGTCGATCTGGCCGGCAGCGGAGGACGCCGGGAGCCATCCCGTCATCATCGAGCTGTGGCGCGTCGAACGCGGGCAGCTCGCGCTGGGCGGCAAAGCGCTCGAGGACGTGTGGGCGGCGGCTGGCACTGCGGCCTGGGCTGCGCCGGCGCTGCTCTTCGGTTCGCGCGAGCGTCTGAAGCGTGCCGCTGACAGCGGCGCGCGCGCCGGGCGTGCGGTGGCGGATGCGCTGATCGACCGCTGGGGCAGCTACCACGAGCTACTGGTGAGCATCCCGGACGTGCGCGCCCCCGACCTCACCGAACCCTGCCAGCTCGTCCTGGGCATGTACACCGACAGCGCGCTGTCCAAGCGCGGCGCCGAGTGGCTCGGCTACGGCTACGGCAAGCGCCTGGCGGACTTCCAGCGCTGCGACTTCGCGACCTTCAGCACGCGCGTCCCGGACGACGGCCGCAGCCTGCGCGCGCGCTTTGCACCGAGCTCCGGCAGCTCGCAGCTGCTGGCCTCGGTCTCGGAGCTCGCCCAGCTGCGCGCCTGGCTGTCGCAACCGCTGCTCGGCCTGCACGGGGGCGCGCGTGCGTTGTCGCGGCTCACGCGCGACTACGCCACGCAGATCCGGCCGGCGTGTGGCTCGCTCGAGCTCGACCTCGAGCTGTCGGCGGAGCTGCTGACCGGCACGCAGCCGCTGCTCGGCTTTCAGTCGGGCTTTCACGCGCCGGCGCTGCCGGTGCAACTCAGCTTCCCCAGGGCGGCGGCGCGGTGGACATGAGCGCGCGCCGGCCCGTGAGAGTCGCGATCATCGGCGGAGGCTGCGCCTCCATGGCGGCCGCGTTCGAGCTCAGCCGCCCCGAGCTGCACGGTCGCTTCGAGCTGACCGTGTACCAGCAAGGCTTTCGTCTCGGTGGCAAGGGCGCGTCCGGCCGCGGCGCCTGCGATCGCATCGAGGAGCACGGCCTGCACCTGTGGATGGGGTTCTACGAGAACTCGTTCCGCTTGATGCGCGAGTGCTACGCGGAGCTCGCGCGCGATCCCACGCGCTGTCGCATCGCCACCTGGCGCGACGCGTTCTCGCCCTGTCCGCACAACGGCGTGATCGACTTCGACCTGGATGGCAATCCCTCCACGTGGAACGTGCTCTTCCCTCCCGGCGCGGGCTTGCCCGGCGATCCGGAAGCGGGCGGCAGCTGGACGGTGGGCATGTACCTGACGCGCTGCCTGTCGCTGGTACGCGCGCTGCTGCTCTCGCTCGAGACCGGTGAGACCAGCGCGCCCGCCGACGATCCGTCGCTCGAGCGCATCCGCAAGCTGCTGGCATACGGGGAGCTCGGAGGCCTCGCTGCCCTGCGCGAGGCGGTCTCGCTCTTGCAGTGGGCGGTGGGCCAGGGCGCGAGCGCGACCGATGGCAGCGTCCAGCAGCTGTTGGCGGCAGTGTCGCGCGGCTTGTCGCAACGCTTGCGCGGGCTGATCGAGACCCGGCCGGCGGCGCGCAGGCTGTGGGAGGTGGTCGATCTGCTGCTGGCGGTCGTGCGCGGCTGCATCCGCCACCGGCTGCTGGGCGACGAGCGCGGCTTCGACGCCATCGATGAGTACGACTGCCGCGAATGGCTGCTGGCCAACGGCGCCGAGCGCAGCTCGATCGACAGCGCGTTCGTGCGTGCGCTCTACGACCTGGCGTTCGCCTTCGAGCACGGCGACGTGACGCGCCCCCGCATCGCGGCGGGCCAGGCGTTGCGCGGAGCCTTGCGCGCGTTCTTCACCTACCGTGGTGCGTTCTTCTGGCGCATGAACACGGGCATGGGCGACGCGGTGTTCGCGCCCTACTACGAGGTCCTGCGGCGGCGCGGCGTGCGCTTCGAGTTCTTCCACAAGCTGACAAACGTGGGCCTCGGTCCGGCGCCTGCCGGCCGCACACAGCACGTGGCCGCTCTCGACTTCGACGTGCAGGCCGAGCTGCGCGACGGTGGCTACGAGCCGCTGATCGATGTGCGCGGCTTGCCCTGTTGGCCGGCGCAGCCGCGCTACGAGCAGCTGGTGGACGGCGAAGAGCTGCGCGCGCGGGGGGGGGATTTCGAGGCCTTCGCCGATCCCACCTGCAGCCGACAGCTGCGGCTGCGTGTGGGCCGCGACTTCGATCTGGTCGTGCTGGGTGTGGGTGTAGGTGCAGTTCCGCTCGTCACGCGCGAGCTCAGCGAACGAGACCCGGCCTGGCGTGCGATGCTGCAGCGCAGCGCTTCGGTGGGCACGCAGGCGCTGCAAGTCTGGCTCGACCGCGATCGTGCCCAGCTCGGTGGTCGCGGCCAGGGTAACCTGTCGGGCTACGTCGAGCCGTTCGACACCTGGGCCGACATGAGCCATCTCGCGCCTGACGAGAGCTGGCCGACGCCGCCGGGCTCGATCGCATACTTCTGCAGCGTGCTGCCTGATGCACCCGGCGACGCTGCGCAGCGCCGAGAAGAAGTGTTTCGCAACGCACGACAGTTCCTCGACCGCAGTGCCCTCTGGTTGTGGCCCAACGCGCAAGCCGCGCGCGGTGGCTTTCGCTGGGAGCTGCTGCGTCACGCGACGGAGCCCGATCGCGACGCGCACCCCCTGCGAAGCCAGTACTGGCGCGCGAACGTCGAGCCGTCGGATCGCTATGCGCTCTCACTGCCGGGCACGCTGCGATTCCGTATCTCTCCGCTCGACGAGACGTACGACAACATGACAGTGTGCGGAGACTGGACTGCGTGCGGCTTCAACGAAGGTTGTGTCGAAGCGGCGACGATGTCCGGACGTCTGGCCGCGCACGCGCTGGCTGGCACGCCTGCGCTCGAAGACATCGTAGGTTACGACCACCCATGACAGGAGCTCTGTCGCCATGACGATGCAGCGCATCACCAAGCCCACGCCCAAGCGCACGCGTCCGGTGCGGAACATCTCCGGCGCCGTGCGAGCGAATGGCAACGGCAAGTCGCGTGCGAAGCCGACCGAACCAGCGATCGCGCAGGGAGTCCAGCTCGGCTACCAACTGGTCGAGGAATACCTGGACGCCGGGCGTGCAGCTGCCGCATCGCTGCGCGAGTCGAGCCCGCGCGGCAGCGCCGAGCTGACGGACTCCGAGCGGCTGGCGCAGCGCTTGGTGCGCTACACCAGCGAGTTCGCGAGCGTCGGCCTCGAGCTCCTGCAAGCATTCACCAAGCCGGCGCCCCAGCCGCCACCGAGTGGCACCGCGGGCCCCTTCGCGGTGCCGCACGTCGAACCACCGCCGCAGCCATCAGCGGCAAGCGCGCCAGCCCGCTTTGAGCTCGAGATCGACACGCAGCGCCCGGTCCGCGTCTCGCTCGAGCTCGACCCGCAAGTGTCGCTCGGCGCCTTGATCGCCCACGATTTGCGCTGCAGCCAACCCGAAGCCCGCATCCGCCCGCTCGAGCTCGCCTACGATCCGAAGGCGCAGCGCGTGTCTGCACGCCTGCAGATCCCCGAGGCAGCGCCGGCGGGCGAATACAACGCTCTCCTGGTCGACCCGACCGACAACCTGCCGCGCGGGCGGCTCTCGCTGCGCGTCGAGTCGTGAGCAGCGCGCGCGCAGCGTTGGTCAAGGACGTGCTCGCTGAGTACAGCGACCTCGTACGCCTGCGCCTGCGCGAGCGCCTGCAAGAGCGGACGCTCTCGGAAGACCTACGCGAGCTCGCTGCCGAGTACCCCGCGCGCGGCGGCCGCACGTTGCGCGCGGGCCTGTGTCTCGCGACCGCGCAGGCGTTCGGCTGCTCGGCGGAAGACGGACTGGAATCTGCGGTGTCGATCGAGCTGCTGCACAACGCGTTTCTGGTGCACGACGACATCGAAGACGAGAGCGAGCACCGGCGCGGCCTGGCGACGCTGCATCGCTTGCACGGTGTGGCTGCGGCGCTGAATGCCGGCGACGCGCTGATGGTGTTGGGTTTGCAGCCGCTGCTGGAGAACTGCGGCACGCTCGGGCCGCGGCTTGGGTTGCGGATCTTGCGCGAGGTGCAGACCATGGCGCGCGAGACCGTGGAAGGGCAGGCGCTGGAGCTCGCCTGGCGGCGGCACAACCGGACTGACCTGGTTCCGGCGGACTACCTGCGCATGGTGTTCAAGAAGACGTGCTGGTACACGACGATCTATCCGTGCCGCGTGGGTGCGATCATCGGCAGCCGCGACGAGATAGGCCGCGATGGCTACGTGGCCTTCGGCTTCTTCCTGGGGGCGGCGTTTCAGATCCAGGATGATCTTCTCAACTTGATCGGCGAGAGCCGTCTCTACGGCAAGGAGATCAACGGCGATCTGCTGGAAGGCAAGCGCACCCTGATGCTGATCCACCTGCTACAGAGCGCCGCCCCGCGCGTGCGCAAAAAGGTGGAACGTTTCCTGGCTCTGCCGCGCGGCGTGCGTACATCGCGGCAGGTAACCTGGCTGCGTGCGGCGCTGTTCGATCATGGCTCGATCCACTACGCGCGAGAGATGGCGCACGCGTTCGCCGGTGCGGCACAGCACGAGTGTGAGCGTGCTTTCGGGAAGCTTCCTGCTACGCGCCAGCGGGCGTTTCTGGAGGCGCTTCCGGCTTGGATGATTGAGCGGGCTTAGCGAGCGAAGCGCGCCTCGCCTCGCGTTCCGCGCGCCTGGCGCCAGGTGCGCGGTCTCGTTCGCGCGCGATGCAGTCGCGGTCCAACTCTCCGGCGTCGCGCCCGCCTTCGCCGAGCCAACGATCGACCGCGAGTTGCCATTGACGACGCTCGAAATGAGCCGAGCCTGCAGACGTGCGTTTGGGTGCGACAGGGAGTTGTGACATGAGAGCTTCCTTGCATCACGAGCTCGCCAGCGATCCCGTGCGAGAGTGATGAAGCACCAGCCGTGCCAGCTCGATCCGCGCGCGCGGCACGATCCGTGCGAGTAGGTGGGATTTCAAATGGCGATCGATGTTTCTTCTAGCGATGTTCACGTCGTGGACCAAATCCTGTTGGACCGCTATTGCCCGCCTGCAATCCTGTTCGACGAGGAGCTCGAGGTCCTGTTGTTGCGCGGTGCGAGCGAGGACTTGCTCGAACCTGCTGTCGGGGCGGGGGGCCGCGTGGCGGGGCAGCGGCTGAAGGCCGCGTTGCGCGAGCCGTTGTCACGCGCTGCGCGCGAAATGGCAGCCGTTTCGCGGCGTGGTGTCACGCTGGAGCGCCGCGGAGTTGCGGTGGTTCGTGACCTGCTGGTAGTGCCGCTCGTCGATGGCAGCTCAGAGCGGCGAATGCCACGCTTCCTGGTGGTGTTCGAGGCACACATGGCCACGCCGGCGCCGTACCCTGCGCTGGAAGCCGGCGTGGAGGTGCTTCGTCACGAGCTCGATCTCGCGAGGTTCCAGGTCAAGCCGCTGGATCGTCCGGGTAGGTCCGAGCACTACGCTTCGCTGTTCGCCACGCGCGTCTTGGTCGTGGATGACGATCCGGCCACGCTGGCCGCGCTCATCGACGTGTTGAAGCTTTCCGGGGCAACGGTCCGCGCAGCGGCTTCTGCCGCTGCAGCCCGCAGCGCGCTCGCGGAGTTCGCCGCGCAGTTGATCGTGTGCGACATCTCGATGCCGGACGAAGATGGCAACACGTTCATGCGCAAGGTCCGAGCAGGCGGCTTGAACGTGCCCGCGCTCGCCCTGACGGCACGGACCAGCGAGGACGACCGCCGGCGCGCCTTCGCCGCCGGCTATCAACTCCACTTGGCCAAGCCAGTCGACATCGATCGCCTGCGCGACGCTCTGGTCGAGCTTCTCGGCTTCGTCGGTCACGCCTGACATTCTGATGTTCCGGACAGGGTCGAAAAGTCCCAACGGAGGTTGGAGGGGACCAAATGTCCCAATCCGCCCCATGCTCGGGTGTTGGCTCTCGGCTTGCAGAAGCTGGCAGTAAGGCGCTTCCGCCGCAGGGGAGTCTGGTCATGGTCCGCACAGAGTCGACTCGAACCTATTCCGCAGGCGGCAGCCTCGCAGCCCAAGCATCCCGCGCGGTCGATAACCTCCTCGCACTCGTCAGTATCGGCATGGTGGGCGCCGCAGCGCTGTTTGCCGTGTATTCCTGGATCGAACCTGGCTTGGTCAAGATCATGCTCTTCGCGCTGATGTATCTCCTCGCGCGCAGCCTCCTCGGCTCGCTGTTCGAACCGGGAGCACACTCCGGGCTCGGATCTGCAACGCGCGAACCCGAGGTGGTCGCGGGCGACGCCTGACCGAGTCCACGCAAAAGTGTCTCATCGGCTCAAAGACACCGTGCCAAACGATCCCGTTTCGCGTTTGGCATGGGGAACCATCCGCGAGTGCTTCGCGCGACCGCGAGCGGAGGGTCGCCGGGCGTGCGGCAGAGCCGCGTGGTATGAGTCCACAAGCTTTGGATCACGCTCGAACCGGGTTGAGGTTCGGGCGATGGTTGCTGCTGGCAGCGCCAGAAAGGAGCGCTCGAACGGGCGGTGTGTGCCGCAGCTGAACTTCTACGCCCATCGGTGAAGCCCAACGCTCATGAGCCGCTCGCAAAGATTCGCAGCCATGGTGACCGGATTGCCCCTGTGCGGTTGTCTGAGCGCCGCCGGCTACGGGTCTCAGCCCGTGAGTGGGCTGGTGTTGCTCGGCGTACTGGTTACCGTGGTGCTCGCGGTCGTCGGGACGCTCGTGTTCGCCCACTGGAGGCTCGACCGCTCTCTTCGCGAGCTGTCGAGCTTGGCCGCGGCCGTCGGTGCGGGCGACTTCACGCAGCGCACCCAGCTCGCACGCAACGATGCGATCGGCGGCTTGGGGCTCGCGATGAATCAGATGTGTGATCGCCTGCAGGGCGCGCAAATCGCGGACGAGGCGCATATCGGCGCGCTCGAACAGCTGCGCCACTCCGACCGACTGGCCACGCTAGGCCGGCTGGCATCCTCGGTGGCGCACGAGCTGGGCAATCCGCTCAACGTGATCGACATGCGAGCACAGCTGATCGAGTGCGGAGGCGCGGCCACGTTGTCGGAGGCGCGGCAGAACGCGGAGCTCATTCGCGCTCAAACGCAGCGGATGACCCGCATCATTCAGGATATTCTATCATTCGCGCGCCGTCAGCCGGCGCAGATCACGCGTTGCGATCTGGCACGCGTGACCCGAGCCGCGGTGGCTTTGTGTGAAAACAGCGCGAAGCGACGCAACATCCTGCTGCGTTGTGACGTGCCGGGTGAAGCGGTGGAGATCGACGCCGATGAACACAAGCTCGTTCAGGTCGTAGTCAATCTCGTGCTCAACGGTATTCAGGCCACGCCGCAACCGGGCGGTACCGTATCCGTGAGTCTGCAGGAGCAGCTGGCGACCCCGCATGACGACAGCGGAGCACCGGCGCAGCGCTACGCTCGTATCCAGGTGACCGATCGCGGGGAGGGCATAGCGCGCGCGTCACTCGCACGAATCTTCGAACCGTTCTTTTCGACCAAGAGCGCGAGCGAAGGCACCGGCTTGGGGCTTTCGGTCGCGGAAGGAATCGTGAAGGAACATGCCGGTTGGATCACCGTCGAGAGCGAGCTCGGTCGAGGGGCATCGTTCGAGGTCTATCTGCCACGTGCGAATTGCAGGCTCGCATGATGCGGCGCCGCGTGCTGTTCGTCGACGATGACAGCGCGTTCTGTCAGGTCGTCGGAGACATGTTGAAGCGCAGTCGCTTCGAGTTGGTCGCCTGCACGAACGCTTCGGAGGCTTTGGCCGCGCTCGCGCACGAAGCGTTCGACGTCGTGGTGACCGACCTGCAGATGCCGCGCATGGACGGGCTCGAGTTCTGCAAGCGCGTGCTGCGCGCTCACCCGGGCTTGCCGGTGATCGTGCTGACGGCGTTCGGCAGCATGCAAACGGCCATCTCCGCCCTGCGTGCTGGCGCACGCGACTTCATCCAGAAACCGATGCAGATTGGCGAGTTGTTGGCCTGCTTGGCGCTCGTCCTGGAGGTCGAGCACACGCCGCCGAGTGCTGCGAAGTCGACGGATGCTGCGTGCAGGCACGAAGCCGCCGCGAGCATGATCGGGGACAGTCCGAGCATGCGCAAGCTCTTCGATTTGATCCAGCGGATCAGCCGCTCGGACGTTACCGCGCTCATCACCGGTGAGAGCGGCACCGGCAAGGAATTGGTCGCACGCGCGCTGCACGACAACGGGCCGCGTCATGCGGGGCCATTCGTCGCGATCAATTGCGCGGCCGTGCCTGAAGGCGTACTGGAGAGCGAGCTGTTCGGGCATGTTCGAGGCGCGTTCACCGGCGCCGTCGTGGCCCGAGCAGGATTGTTCCGCCAGGCGAGCGGCGGCACGCTCTTCCTGGACGAGATCACCGAGATGCCCCTGGGCATGCAGGTGAAGCTGCTGCGGGCGTTGCAGGAACACACAGTGCGCGCGGTGGGTAGCGACCGCGAGCAAGCGTTCGACGTGCGCGTGCTGACGGCGACGAATCGCAACCTCGAGGTCGAAGTCGCCGAGCACCGGTTCCGCGAAGACCTCTACTACCGCGTTCATGTCCTGCGCATCGATGTGCCGGCGTTGCGCGAGCGCGGCGCAGACGTGCTATGCATCGCGGAACATTTCCTGCAGCAGTTCGGCGCGCGCGCAAACAAGCCCGTGCGCGGGCTTACCCCGGAAGCAACCGCGAAGCTCAGCGCCTACGACTGGCCAGGCAACGTGCGCGAGCTGCAGAACTGCATCGAGCGCGCGGTCGCTCTGGCATGCGGAGAGCGAATCGGAGTGGAAGACTTGCCCGCTGTGATCGTGAACTTCAACGTCGTGCGCTCCATGCTGGCCGACAATCCAGACGAGCTCTTGCCACTGTTTCAGATCGAGAAGCAGTACATTCTCGACGTCCTGCGTTCCGTCAACGGTCACAAATCCGCGGCTGCGAAGCTGCTGGGTGTCAACCGGCGTACGCTGCATCGCAAGCTCAAAGCCTACCATGAGGACTGAATTGGTAGACGCGCAGCACGCGTACGAATCGCTAGGAGGTTCGCTGTCCCGGGTGTAACGTGTCGCGAATGATCGAGACGAACGAGACATCCAGCAGCATCGGCGTCGCGTTCGTCGGTACCTACGGCCCTCGACGCTGCGGCATCGCGACGTTCACTGCGGATCTCGCGCGAGCGATCGCCGGCGAACAGCGCGTGGTGCCGATGGTGCTCGCCGTGACCGAGCCCTTGGGACAGTATCAGTATCCGCCCGAGGTGAAGTTCGAGATCCGCCAGAACGTCAAGGCAGACTATTCGCGCGCGGCGGAGTTCGTGAATTACAGCGACGTGAAGGTGGTTTCGATCCAACACGAATACGGCATCTTCGGTGGCGACGATGGCGCGTACATCCTCGACATCGTGGATGCCCTACGCGTGCCCGTGATAGTCACGCTTCACACGGTGCTCAAGCATCCATCGGAGAACCAACGCAAGATCGTGCAGAAGCTCGCCATGAAGAGCGCGCGGCTGCTCGTGATGAGCCAAGTCGCTCAGGAGCTGTTGGCGAGCGGTTACGACGTGAGCCGATCGAAGGTGCAGATCATCCCACACGGCATTCCCGTGATGGATCGCCAGTCCGAACACGCGCTCAAAGCCAAGTTCGGCATCAGCGGACGCCGCATGCTGCTCACGTTTGGACTCCTCAGTCCGAACAAGGGCATCGAGACCGTGATCCGCGCGCTACCCGCGGTCGTGCGGGAGTGTCCCGATCTGATCTATTTCGTCGTCGGTGCGACCCATCCGGTGGTCCTGCAACGCGAGGGTGAGGCGTACCGTACGATGCTGGAACGCGAGGCCGAGAAGCTCGGAGTGCGCGAACACTTGATGTTTCGTGGCCAATTCGTCTCGGATGCCGAGCTCCGCCAGTACCTGCTCGCTGCCGATGTGTTCGTGAGCCCGTATCGCAACGAGGCTCAGGTGACGAGCGGTGCGCTGTCTTATGCGATGGGAGCCGGCGCGGCCGTCGTGTCCACACCGTACTGGCACGCGCAAGAGCTGCTGGCGAACGGTCGCGGCGGTTTGTTCCCATTCGACGACCACGAGGCGCTCGCGCGGCTGCTGCGCGACTTGCTGGCCGCGCCGGATCGGCTCCGGCGCGTGCGCGAGAACGCGCGTCAGTTCGCAGACAAGATGGCGTGGCCGTGCATCGGCGACGCTTACTTCGAGTTGATGCGCGGCATCCGCGCGCCTGCTCTGCGCGCTCCCAGCCAGCCGCAGGTCAGCGCGCTGCCACGCGCCAGTAGCCTGCCTGAGCTGTGCCTGGATCACCTGCTGCGCATGACCGATGACACAGGCATCATTCAGCACGCTACGTACAGCGTGCCCGCGCGCCGCACGGGCTACTGCGTGGACGACAACGCGCGCGCGCTGATAGTGGCCCTACACGCCGATCGGGTCCAGGGCACGCCCCAGACCCGCGTGCTCGTGACCAAATATCTCGGCTACTTGTACGCGTCGCAAAACCCCGACGGAAACCTCAGCAACTTCATGAGCTACTCGCGCATACTGGAGTCCGCGCGGCCATCGGACGATTGCATCGGGCGTGCGATCTGGGCGCTCGGAACCACCATGCAGCTCGCCGAGGACGAAGGCTGCCGCTTGCTCGCTCGCGAAATGCTGAGGCGGGCGCTGCCCCACGCACGAGGCCTCGGACCCCGCGGCACGGCACAAGCAGCGCTCGGGCTGGTGAGTTTGCTCGCGGCCGAACCGGGGGCGACCGAACCGTTGCACATGCTCAAGGAGCTCGCGCTGCGGCTGATGGACTGCTATCGCCAGAACTCGGCCGTCGGTTGGCGTTGGTTCGAACCCACGCTGACGTATGACAACGCGATACTGCCACTCGCTCTGTTCGCGTCGTACGCGGTGACGGGCGACCGGGCGTGCTTGCGCGATGCGCGCGAATCGCTCGACTTCCTCGAGGAGACTTGCTTCCAAGACGATCGTCTGCAACTGGTCGGCAACACCGGCTGGCACAGTCGCGGCGGCGCCAAGGCCGTCGCCGACGAGCAGGCGATCGACGCGGCTGCATTCGTCCTGGCATTTCGTTGCGCCTATCGCGTCACCAACGATCGGCACTACGCTCGGCGCATGTCGCAGTCGTTCGCGTGGTTTCTCGGCGCCAATCGGCTCGGTTTGCCGCTTTACGACTTTGCCACCGGCGGCTGCCGCGACGGCATGGGTTTCTTACAAGTCAATCAGAACCAAGGTGCCGAAAGCACACTCTGCTTTCTCATGTCACTGCTCGAGATGCTCGAGCTCGCGGGCGAAGGACCCCTACTCGGCGGCGTCGAGGACGCGGCCGAATCCAGATCATGAAATCCATTTCGATCAAACGCACCCGGCATCGCCTGCTTCCCGATTCGCGCCGGGTGCTGGCCAAACCCTATGTCCCGGGCGAAGAGGACACGCTCCTACCGGCTCAGCCGCGAGCCCATCTGCTGATGATGCGCATTCTCGCCATCCCTGAATCTCAAGTGGCTGCGCTCTGCGCCGAAGTCCTGGCGCG
Source organism: Polyangiales bacterium (assembly GCA_035274465.1). Classification (GTDB taxonomy): domain Bacteria; phylum Myxococcota_A; class Polyangia; order Polyangiales; family JAFGIB01; genus JADGRF01. Next base: position 21,119 of record DATEOF010000441.1, on the reverse strand, counting down.
CTTCGAGAACCGTCACGATGGCTTCGGCGAGACCCTCGAGCGCCACTACGAGATGGTGGCGCATCACATACCCACGAGCGTGCGCGTGTCCACAGAGCGGCGCACGCTGATTGGTGCCTACTTCACGCACGAATATTCCATCGAAGGCGCGGCCTTGTTCAATCCGTCGATTGTCGTCTCACCCGATCAAGCTGGGGTACCGCGCGGCGCGAGTCGATTCATGATGAGCCTACGAGCAGTCGGTGAAGGCCATCTATCCTCGATCGAATTCCGCACGGGAGTACTCGACGCCCAAGGCGGGATGACGATCGACGAGCCCGCGACACGATTGGTAAACGGCCTGCGCACCGCTCCGAGCGAGTTCAAGAAATCGAGCTTTCGCACGAAGCTGCTCGAGTTGGGCGTGGACAACACGCTATCTACGCGCGTTCTGGCAGGGCTCCACGACAGCTTCACGCCGGACCAGCTGGAGGCGTCGCTGGCGGAGCTCGACGATGCGAGCACTCCTGCGGCGATTTCATTCGAGACAGTCAACGTCATTCGTATGTTGGCGTCGTCCAACTACGTCACCACGTTTCCTTCGGATTCCGATCCCTCCGAGCGAGTGATCTTCCCGGCGGGTCCGCACGAGAGCCACGGGATGGAAGACGCGCGCTTCGTCCGCTTCACCGATCCAACGGGTGCGATCACCTACTACGCGACGTACACAGCGTACGACGGGTTCGAGATCTTGCCGCAGTTGATCGAGACCAAGGACTTCACCCGTTTCACGATCTCCACGCTAAATGGCGCGGCCGCTCAGAACAAGGGCATGGCGTTGTTCCCGCGTCAGGTCGGCGGAAAGTTCGTCATGCTTTCGCGCAAAGATCGAGAGAACCTTCACCTCTCTACGTCGAACGACGTGCATCACTGGGACGACGTCAACGAGCTGTTTCGACCGCAGAATCCCTGGGAGCTCCTGCAGATCGGCAACTGCGGCTCCCCGATCGAGACCGAAGCGGGCTGGCTCGTGTTGACCCACGGTGTGGGGCCCATGCGTCGTTACGCCATCGGTGCCCTGCTCCTGGACCTGGACGAGCCGCAGCGTGTGATCGGTTACTTGCCCAAGCCGCTGCTCGAGCCCGACGAAGAGGAGCGGGAAGGGTACGTGCCCAACGTGGTCTACACCTGCGGGGCGATCGTGCACCACGACCAGCTGATCATTCCTTACGGCTTCTCGGATGCGGGCATCGGCGTCGCTCAGGTCGCACTCGCCGAATTGCTCGGGGCACTCCGTCAAAGTCAGGCTCCGCGGGCGGGTCACGCGCCGAGCTAGGCTGGCTTGGGTGGACCTTCGCGCGGCGGAGACAGGCGAACTGCGACCTCTTTCACGCCGCGACCTTCGATCCCGAGGACGCGCAACTCGATGGACTGCCAGTGCACGATGTCGCCGCATTCCGGAGGACGATTCAAGATCGACAACACGAGCCCGCTCACGGTGTCGACCTCTGGATGCGAGCGCTCGAGTCCGAGTTGATCGGAAACCTCACCAACGCATGCGAATCCGGCGGCGCGCAGCTCGCCAGCCACCTCGTAGACGGGCACTGGAGAGGCTTCACCGTCCGAGATCTTGCCGACGACCTCTTCGAAGAGATCTTCCGTCGTGATGATCCCAGCGGTGCCGCCTTGCTCGTCCATCACGACCACCATTTGCGACTTGTCGCGTCGCATTCGAGCCAACACGACGTCGAGGCGCGCGGTCGCGGGCAAGAATGGGATCTGCCGCACTGTCGCCGCCGTGAGCGGCGTCTGGTCCAGCAAGAGACGCAGCATCGGCGGAGGCCCCCGCCGCCAAGCCCACCACGCGCACACGCGGCGCCATCACTTCGCCTGCGGAGAGCTCACTGAAGGCAAACACTCCTCGAGCACACTGCCGGCCTCGGCCCCCAACTCGCCCTCCGACGCGCTCTGTTCCACCATGAAGCGCAGAGCGTCGCGGGTCGGCGCGTCGACGCTGTGCCCGCGACGAATCCCGAGCAGGCGCAACACGCTGTTTCCGATCGCTTCGAGCGAAATCACCAATGGCCATAACAGACCTTTCATCCACGCCATGGGGCGACTGACCCACAGCTTGACGTATCTACACATCGTGCTCGGCGAGATCATCCCGAAGACGTTGGCGCTCCAACACGCCGCACTCTCAGCTGAGTGAGCGCCGAGCTCGGCGACAGCCCGATCAGCGCTCGTGCGAGGTGGTGTTCTGCGTACATGCCGAGCGCGAGACTCGCGAACGTAATACCGAGCTGCGCCGTCGCGATGCAGCGATCTTGTTGCCTCGGATCGCGCAAGATCGCGAGGACGCTGCCTGCGCGTCGGCTGCCGTTCGTGGCGGCGCGTTCGAGCGACGACCGAGGTACGCCGATGATCGCAAACTCGGCGGCGACGAACAGTGCATTCAGCACCAGCAACAGACCCACGACAAACACGGGAATCAGCATCATGCGCGCTCCTCGCCGCGCGATCGCACCTGCGTGCTCGCGCGAACCGCGATCGAGACGACGGTGGTCGCACTGACCTCCAGCACGGTGACTTCGATGCCGCCGAGCTCGATGCTTCTCCAGCGTGCGGCAGGCGGCCCAGGCGATTGACGATCCACCCACTCAACGTCGCCGCCGTGCTCTCGCACGATGTCCCGAGCCAGACTTCGGCAGCGTCACCGAATTCATCGACGACGATCGCCTTGCTCGTGCGCTGCTGGCGGAAGAACGGCACCAAGCGATCGGCGACTGAGCTTCGCAGGCACGTACGGAATGGGCCGCACGAGCTCCGCGAGCGGCGGGACTGCGCCAGTCGTCACATCGACATCGACCAGCGCATCGGGACAGACGTGAGCAGGGCCGTCCGTTCGGGAAACTGCAAAGCGATCGACTTTGGCTGCGTGCTCACGCCCGCTGCCATCGCCATCGCGTCAAGTGCTCGGCGTCGCTGCCGCTGCCTTACGGGGCAAGTCGAACGAGAAAGTCGCGCCTCGCCCCAGGCCCTCACTCGCTGCACGCACGTGGCCGCTATGGAGCTCGACGAGGTGTCGCACGATGGCCAAGCCTAGACCGAGGCCCCCGTAGCGGCGTGTGTTGGAGGCGTCTTGCTGCGTGAAGCGATCGAATACCTTGGACAGGAAAGCGGGCTCGACCCCGATGCCGGAGTCCTTGATGCTCAGCGAGACGCCGTGCTCCACCAGCTGCCCGAGCACGCTCACGCGACCGCGTGCTGGCGTGAACTTGATCGCGTTGTCGAACAAGTTGGTGATAATCTGTCGAACGCGCGCGGGATCCGCTTCGATCATCCCGATCTCTGGGTCCAACTCGACCAAGACCTCGAGCGACTTCGCACCGATCGCGGGTTGTAGATCGCTCAGCACGGTGCGCACTGCGTCGCAGAAGTCGACTTGCTGCACGGATAGCACGAGCCTGCCCGCAACGATGCGCGAAACATCCAGCAGATCATTGATCAGCTCGACCTGCGCGCGCGTGCCGCGCTCGATGGCTTCGAACGCACGCTCGCGCGTCGCTTCGTCCAGCTCTCCGGTCCGCAGCGCTTGTGCATACAAGAGGACGGTGGAGAGTGGCGTGCGGAGCTCGTGCGACAGCGTGGCCAGGAAGTCGTCCTTCATGCGATTGATCCGTTCGGCTTCCGCGCGCGAAGCATCAGCTTCGGAGACCAGGCGTTTGAGTGCGTCGATGTCGACGAACGAAACCATCACGCCGTCGATCTCGGCACCCGCCGTGTACGGTCTGAGTTGCACGCGGTACCAGTGGCCGCTGGCGTCTCGAGCCTCGCGTTCTTCCATCGCACCCGTTTGCACGACGTTCGCGATCGATTTCTCCAGGCCCGGTAGCTCGATGTCCGGCCTCAAGTCTGCAATCGGCCGGCCTACGTCGCTGTCCAACACGTGAAGCACCTGATGCGCCTTGGGTGTGAAGCGACGGATGCGTCCGGCCTTGTCCAGGATCAGGATCGGGATATCGACAGTCGCGAACAGGTTGACCAAGTCGGTGTTGACCTGACTCACTTCCAAGTTGCGGTCTTGGAGCTCGTCGTTGAGCGTCGTCAGCTCTTCGTTCGAGGCCTGGAGGTCTTCCTTCGCTGTCTCCAGCTCTTCGTTCCGGCCCTTCAGTTCTTCGTTACCAGACACGAGCTCTTCGTTGGCCAAGCCGAGCTCACTGTTGGCTCGCTCGTGCTCTTCGATCAGCGAGTGCATGTGCTGGCGCGTGGACATCAGCTCATTCTCGAGCTTGGACCTCCAGCGCTCCTCGCGCGTGCGCTCATCCTCGGTCGCGTCGCCCGGTACGAGTCTCGGCGGTTGGTGCGCGATCAGCTCCGCCTCCTCGAACAGCACCGCGAACAGCCGCTCCGAAGCGTTGAGCAACCCGACCAGCGGCAGCACGACCACGTCGCAGCGTGCGGGTCGCGAGCCACGGCCGAGCTCGACAGCGCGCTCTCGAACCGGACCCAGCTCGTGCTTCGCGCGGGCGATTGTCGTTTGCAGCGCCGAGACCAAGCCCTTGCGCGCCATGTTGATCAGGTTGTGCTGTGGTTGGCCGGGTGCGGACTCGAGATAGGCGCCAGTCTGCCCGTAGAAATACAGCACGTCGAGGCGCTCATTGATGATGACCCCGGGCGGGCAATAGCGCGCGAGCAGCAGGCGGTCGAGATGTCGGGCCAGCGAGACGCGCTTGTTCGAAGGCAGCTGCAGTGAGTCCGCGAGCGGCCTGCCTGCGGAGGTCCGCACGTTCGTGCGCGGAGCGAACCGCAGAACGCCGGGGGCTGCGAGCCGCGCGAACACCCGGTTGGTCTTGTCGACCGTGCCAAACAGTGCAGCGAAGCTCGAGATGCTCTCATTCCGACCCAACACCAAGTAGCCGGGCTGGTTGAGCGCGTAATGAAGCGCGGGCACGAGCTTCCTCTGCAAGCTCGGCGCGAAATAGATCATCACGTTGCGGCAGCTCACGAGGTCCACCTTGGACAAGGGTGGATCCTTCGCGAGATCGTGGCGCACGAACGCGCACAGTTCGCGCACGTGCTTGCTGACACGATAGAAACCCTGGCCGCGCGTGAAGTGGCGCTTGCGTCGCTCCTCACTGACGTCGCGCATCACGTCATCGCTGTACACACCGAGCCGCGCTCGTGCGATCGACTGTTCACTGATGTCCGAGCCGAAGATTTGCAACGAAGTTTCTGACCCGAGCTCGCTCGATCGCTCGAGGAAAAGCATCGCGAGCGAATACACCTCCTCGCCCGTGGAGCACCCGGCCACCCAGATGCGTACCGGCGCACTCGCGGCCTTGCGGGCGAGGATCTCCGGGAATACCTGCTTGCTCAAGAAGGCGAAGACCTCCGGGTCGCGGAAGAACGCCGTCACGTGGACGAATATGTCTTCGCGGAGCGAGATAAACTCCGCGGCGTCGGCGAGCAGTAACCGCCGATAGCTCGCGAGGTTGGTCACGCCCCGCAATGCCATGCGCCGCGCCAGCCGGCGCTCGATCGTCGAGAGCTTGTACTCGCTCAGATCGACACCAGCTTGTTTGCGCAGCTGCGCGAGGATTTCATTGCGCAGCTCGATGTCGCGCGCACCGAGCTCCAGCGGACCGAGCAGGTATTCGTGCTTGCTCAGCCTGACCAGCTCCTGCGCCAGCTCGGTCAGCGGTAGGCAATAGTCCACCACGTTGGCTTCCACCGCACTGCGCGGCAGCGTCGGGAATCGTGCCGACGCCGGATCTTGCGCGAACGTGATGCCGCCCTCGGCTCGGATCGCGCGCAGCCCATCAATGCCGTCCGACGCGGTGCCGGACAGCACCACGCCGATCGCGCGATTGCTGCGATCAGTGGCGAGCGAACGCAGGAGGAAGTCGATCGGCAGGTGAAAGCGAACGCCTTCGGCCGACCTGGGCGAAAGCGTGAACGCGCCTGCTTGGATGCCCAGGTTCGTATTCGGCCGGATGACGTAGACGTGATTGGGCTCGACTCGAGTGCCAGCGACCGCTTCGGTGACCGGCATGACCGTCGCCCGAGCCAACGCCTCGACCCACAAGTCGTGCGTAGGCTCGAGGTGATGGATGAAGACGAACGCGAGCTCGTTCTGCGCCGGCAGCGCCTTGAGCAGCTCGGTGAATGCGGCGAGGCCGCCGGCCGATGCGCCGACGCCGACGATCGGGAACGCGGTGCTCGGACTCCTGGCTTCGTGGGTGTGCATGGAATTGTGTTCGAGTCGCTACGTCGCACGCCGGCCTTTGCTTGCCGCAGCCGTTGCGGTCGTGGTGACCTCGGGCGATCGTGGAAGCATCGGCCGTGCCAGCTCCAGCGAAATCTCGAACATCTGCAGTACCACGATGTCGAGCCGAACCCATACGCGATTGAGTCAATGGGACACAGCTCGCCCACGACGCGCGACGAGGATGGATCTGACGCCGCCAACATGGGCCAAAAAGTCCCAAGCAGGCGCCGCGGAGTTCTCCCAACATGCGCCAACCGGCCTGCACGCGGCGCCGAAGCGGCAGCCGCGATCTCGAGCATGGAGCCCCAGCGCATCCGCCCTCCACGCGGCATATGAATTCCTCACAGCGTCCGGTTCAGCCGACGATTCACGTGAATCGCGCGCCAGCTCTCGTATCACATCCGTTGCGGCCCGCATCGCCTTCATCAACACGGCCCCTTTCGCAACGTCGCTGCAGCGCTGCCCGCGGACGACCTCGCCAAACAGGAAGACTGCCGAACGGGCGCGCGAGGTCGCCCGTGCGCTCTACGGAGCGAGCGAGCAGCGCCCTCAGCCCGCCGCGTCGCTAACTTGCAGCGACGCGAGCGCCTCCGAAGCCCGTCGAGCAAACAACGTCAGCCCCCGTGCCGAAGCGATCTCGAGGCTCGCGCGGAGGTCCTGCTGTGCGCGACGGATATCACCGGCGCGTAGCGCCAGCTGGCTGCGCATGCGCCTCAACTCGGGTTCGTAGTTCTTGCCCACGGTTCGCGCGCAGATCGACATCGCTTGTTCGAGCGCATCCGCAGCCTCAGCGTCGCGCTCCAACCGCAGACAAGCTTCGGCCAGATACGACAGATAATAAGGCTTGTTCACCTGCACGCCGATCTTGTCGTACAGCTCCAGCCCCTGCTGGATCTTGCTGAACCCAGCCTCGGCGTCGCCGAGCTCGCACTCCGCCCAGCCGCTGGTGAACAAACCGGTCGCCAGCCAGAACGGATAGCCGTGCTCGACAGAGAGCGCCACCGCACGCTGCCCGTGCCGCTGCGCAGCCTCGACGCGACCCTGATCGCGCGCCATCGCCGCCGCAAACGCCGCCGCCATCGCATTACAAAACGGCGAGCCGATGTTCTGCGCCAGATCCAGCGCTTGCTGCAGCTGCGCGTCGGCAGCCGCGCTGTTTCCGCTGTACAGCGTGTTCCACGCCAGAAACAGCTGACTGAACAGCAAGCCGTCGTAGCCGTGTACGGTGATCAACCGCTCGTTCTGCTTCTTCGCAGCCGCCGAGTCGCACAGCGCGACGCCGGCCTCCAGGTGCGCGCGAGCCTGTGCCACCTCGCCCAGGTAGAATCCCAGCGTACCCAGACACGAATGCGCGATCAGCCGATGATCCGCCGTCGAATCGTGGTTGGCCAGCAGGCCGCGCAAACTCCCCGCCAGCTCCTCGGTCGCTGCGACGTCGCCGCGCACGATGTACACCGCCCACACGCCGTACAGCACGCGCAGCGGCACATCGCCCGCCAGCAAGCACAGGCTGCGCGCGCGCGTGTAGATCGTCTCGACCTCTTGCGACGAGAAGCCCTTGGCCGAGATGTACGCGAACCCCAGGCCGGACAGGATGCGGATCTCCATGTCGAGCCGCTCGCGCGAGTCGGGCAGCTCGTGGATTCGCTTGCGCGCCTGGTTGAAGGCGTCGATGGCTTCGAGCAGCGCGAAACGCTCGATGGCTTGCTCACCGGCCGCGCACCAGCACTCTGCCGAACGCTTGGCGTCACCCGCTCCGCCGTAGTGATAGGCGATCACCTCGGGATGCTGGGGCGTCGAGCGCCCGTCCCACTCGGGCAGGAGCTCGGCGATCGCGCGGTGGTAGCCGTGTTTGCGTTCGCGCGACAGCATCTGGTAGGCCGCATCGCGCAGAAGCGCGTGCCGAAACGCGTAGCGATGCGAGTCCATGCGCGTCAGCACGCCCGAACGGATCACCTCTTGCAGCGCCGTCTCGACCGCCGACAAGCTCTGATCGCTGATGCGCGCCAGCAGCTTGCTGTCGAACACGGGACCGATCGCCGCCGCAGCCTGGACCAGCATGCGGCTCTGGCCCAGGTGATCGAGCTTCTCGGTCAGGAACGCTTGCATGGTCGCCGGTACGCTGATGTCCGACAGCGCTCCCTGCACCTCGACACCCTGGCTGGTGCGCTTCAGCAACCCGGTATCGAACAGGTGCCGAGTCAGCTCCTCGATGTAGAGCGGCACGCCGTTCGACTTGTTCACCACCACGTTGACGACTTCGCGCTGGATCGACTTGCCGTCGATCAAACATGTCAACATCGCCCGCGCGTCTTCGGCCATCAAACATTGCAACGATAGTTGGGTGACACTGGGATTTGTCGACCAGCCGGAGAAGTCGGGACGTGCGGTGGACAGCACCAAGATCCCGCTGGGCGACTGGCTCTGCAGCGCCAGATCGAGGAATTCGAGCGTCGAGGGGTCGGCCCACTGCAGGTCGTCGACGATCAACAACAGCGGCTTGCCCGCGGCCTGGAACAGCGTGGTCATGAGCACGCTGATCGTGCTCTGGCGCTGCTTCAGGCCGGAGGCCTCGTGCAGCCGGTTGTCGTTGGCGCCCGGCACGGAGAGCAGCGAGGCCAGGACGGGTAGGGCCTCGGGCGTGCGAATCTGAGTGGCTTCCAGCCAGCTGGACAGGCGGTTCAGCTTCTCCGGCGCGGTGTGCTTGCGCAGGATGCCCGCGCGCCGCTCGATCAGCTCGGCCAGCGGGTAAAACGGCGTCTGCTGGTGCTGCACGGAGCACGAGCACTCCAGCACCTCGGCCAGGTGCAGCCGGGAGCGGAATTCGCGCACGAGCCGCGACTTGCCGGTGCCGGGCTCACCCCGGATGATCGCCGCCACGCTCTGGCCCTGCTCGGCGCGGCGCCAGATCGACAGCAGCGCCGAGGTTTCGCCGTGCCGGTTGATGAACGGCGTCAGGTGCGCCGACCAATCCAGCCGGCTGCCGTGGCCGCGCTCCTCGACGATGCGGAACATCTTGAGCGGCAGATCGGGCGCCTTGGTGTCGAGCTCGACCGCGTCGAAGCGACCCTGGGTCAGGCGTAGGGTCGCCTCCGTGACCACCACGCCATCGCTGGGGGCGTAGAGCTGTGCCTTGCTCGCCAGGTTGGGGGTGTCGCCGACCGCCAGAAGCTCGCCTCGGGCGGGATCGCCGACCTCGCTCAGCACGACCACGCCGGTGTGCACGCCCACGCGGACCTGCAGCTCGCTGTCCACCCTGTTTCGCAGCTTGGCGCTCAAGCGCGGCGCGGCACGAGTGAGCGCCAGGGCCGCGCGGATCGCCCGCACCGGGTCGTCCTCATGGGCATTCGGAAAGCCGAAATACGCGAGCACGCCGTCGCCGAGGAACTGTGCCGTGTACCCGCCGTGGTTGCGCAGCTCGCTGCTGACGACGTCGTGGTACTCGCGGAGCACGTCGCGCCAGTCCTCGGGATCGAGTTGGCGCGACAGGCGGGTGGAACCTATCAAGTCACAAAACAGTACCGACAACTGCCGGCGCTCGGGTTCAGCCGGCTGGCGCGACGGGCGATCCCGACCGACGCGATCGGCAGACGAATCCGCCCCCGGCGAGCCACGCCGCCGGCGCACGGCATCGAGCAGACCCCATACCCGATACCCGGCCAAACGGGTCCTGAGCTTGTTGCCGAACACGCGTGCGTAGCATCGCCGCGCGACCTCCAAAACGCCAGTGCGCTGCAGCTCCGTGCGCGGGGCGGGTGTAGGCGCACCGGCGACACTTTTCGGGCTCCAGGCTCCGGGCTCCGGCAGGATCCAAAACGGCCGCGACGGCCTGCACCGCTCGAGGTCGAGAGTCGAGATCTCGTCCCGGAAGTCCGAAGCCCGAAGCCCGAAGCCCCCTCCAGGTATTCCACGCCCCGGCAACCCGCCTGCGAGAAAGTGCCAGGTTGTGCCGCCGACAGCTGCGCCGGTACACAAAACAGCCTGCAAAAGCAGGTGTTTTAGGCTGGCCCACTCCTTGCTCTGTAGGTCGGTGTGTCGCGCGTTTTGCGCTCGCTGAAAGCCACCTACCTGACGGTCGACCCGCGCAGCCTCGGGCTGTTTCGCATCGGCCTCGGCGTGGTCCTGCTGTCAGACCTTTGGCGCCGCTACGAGCAGCTGGATTTCTGGTACACGAACTCCGGCCTTCTGCCCAATCACACGCTGCTCTGGCGTCCACCTGCGGGCCACATGTTCTCGCTATTCTTCGTGGCCTCCACGCGCGGTGAGGCGGAGCTGGGCTTCGCGCTGTGCGCCGCGGTCTACCTGCTGTTGTTGCTGGGCTACCGCACGCAGTGGATGCAGTTGCTGGCGCTGATCTGCCGGGTCAGCGTCAACACGCGGCTGGCCGTGCTGGAGAACGGCGGCGACATGGTCTTGAACCTGCTGTGCATCTTCAGCGTGGTTCTGCCGCTCGGCCGGCGCTTCTCGATCGACGCCTGGGCCGCATCGCTGCGTGACGGCCGCGTCGGCGACGTGGAGTCGCTCAATAACGAAGGCACGCCGGCGATCGAACGCGCGCCAGTGGTGTCGCTGGCCATGCTCGGGTTCATCCTGCAGTTCTCGGCCATCTATTTCTTCAACGCCATCAGTAAACAGGGCGCGGCCTGGACCCAGGGCTACGCGGTGCACTACGCGCTGCACCTCGACAAGTACGTGACGCCGCTCGGCGTCTGGATGCGCGAGAACCTGCCGAGCGAGGCGCTGCGCTGGTTGACGTGGTCGGTGCTGAGCGTGGAGTGGATCGGCTTCGCGCTGATCATCACGCCGATCGGCACGCGCTTCACGCGCACGTTCGCCGTGCTGCTGTTGCCGATGCTGCACCTGTGTTTTGCCATCGGCCTCAACCTGGGCGGCTTCAGTCCGGCCATGATGGCGTTCTACCCGCTGCTGATCCCGCGCTGCCACTGGGAAGCGCTGGCGGGTTGGCTCGAGCGCCGCAGCAGGAGCTGTGTAGTCGAGTTCGACGCGGGCGATCCGCTCTGGCGAGCCCGGGCGCGCATGCTGCGCGAGCTCGATCGCTTCGCGCGCATCACCTGGGTGCCGCTCCACCACCCGCCCAGCGCGGCGCCGGACGCGGGCGCGATCCTGCGGGCGCTGCCCTGGGGCTTTTTGTGGGCGTGGCCGCTGCGCGTGCCGGGCCTGCGCCGCGTCTACGTGGGCCTTGCGCGCGCCCTGGAATGGGCGGCAGCGGCCCCGCTGCGCAATCGGGCGCCCCTGCAGCCAGCAGCTGCAAGCCGAGCCTTGCCTTTGGTGGCGCACGCCGCGGTCGCCGTGCTGCTCGCCGCCATCGTCAGCGAGGCGGTCAACGACAACAGCAGCGTGCCGCAGTGGATGCGCGTGAAGCAGCCGACCTGGGCCAAGGCGATCATCGAGTATCCGCGGCTGCTGCAGGGCTGGCGCATGTTCGCGCCCGATCCGCCGTTCATCGACACCATGATCCACGTCGACGCGGTCACCGCCGAAGGAACGCACGTCGATCCCTACAACAGCGTGGCCAGTCGCGAAGGTTTCCCCGACGGCGACGTGGTGCCGCAAAACATGGATCAGAGCCAGTTCTTCACCATGTACTCGGATCGCATCGCCGATCCGAACTACGCGGCGTACCGCCAGGCGTTCCTGGAGTGGTTGTTGGCCTATCCGCAACGTACCGGGCGCGCGACGGACTGCTTGACCGAGTTCAGCGTGTACCTGGTCAGCGATCAGAGCCCGGCACCCGGCACCGGCACACACCCAAAGCCGCTAAAGCGCGAGCGCTTCATGCAGTACACGGCGCCGGCCGACTCCCAGTGTGCGACGCTGCAAGTGTCCTCCGCGGCGCAGTCGGTGTCGTCGCGGTAGGTGTTACTGTCGACGGATGGTTCTCGATCCGCAGGCCAGCAAGTTCCTCGAGGCGCTCGCCCAGCTGAATATCCCCGACCTGAGTGAACTGCCGGTCGAGGTCTCGCGCAAGCTGACTTCGCAAGCGCGGTTGAATGGTCCACCGGGGCCGGACGTGCAGGTGAGCGATCATCAGGTGCCGGTGGCGGGCGCCACGATCCTCGTGCGCCTGTACCGGCCGAATGTGTCACCGCACGCCGGGCCGCTCGGCGTATTGGTGTGGATGCACGGTGGGGGGTTCGTGCTCGGGAGCGTTGCGGAAAGTGACGCCGACTGCCGGCACGTGTGCGAAGCGTCGGGCTGCGCCGTGGCGTCGGTCGAGTACCGTTGCGCACCCGAGCACAGGTTTCCCACCGCCCTGGACGATAGCTTCGCGGCGTTGTGTTGGATCCACACGCACGCGCACGCGTTGGGCTTGGATGCATCGCGCCTCGCCGTGGGTGGCGATAGCGCAGGCGGGAACTTGGCCGCAGTCTGCGCGCTATCGGCGCGCGAACGAGGAGGCCCCGCGCTGCGTTTTCAGGCGTTGGTGTATCCGATTACCGATCTCGTCGTGCTCGACACTGCGTCATACGTCGAGTTCGCCGAGCGTCACTACCTGACGCGCTCCGGCATGGCCTGGTTTCGCGCGCAGTACTTGCCGCGCGCCGAAGATCTTGCGGATTGGCGCGCGTCGCCGCTGCGAGCTGCAACGCTCGAAGGGTTACCGCCCGCGCTCGTAATCACCGCGGAATACGATCCGTTGCGCGATGAAGGCGAAGCGTACGCGCAGCGGTTGGCTGCAGCCGGAGTCCGCGTCGAGTTGCAGCGCTACCCGGGCGTCATCCACGGTTTCTTCAGCATGCACGCGTACATGGACGCCGGGAAACGCGCCCTGGGCGGGCTGGCAGCCACCCTGGCCCGCGAAATCGCACCGTGACCCACTGTGCGCCGGGGTTCGCAGTTGCACTTTGAAACAACGGAAGTGCTCCCAGGGCGCATTCGAGGCTCAGCTGCGACACGCTTGCTTAATCGAGTGAGTCACGGTTTGGCCGGACGATGCCACTCGCAAAAAACCACAAGATTGAGCACCTACAGACACTGTTCGACCGCGGGTTTGCGTAGTAAATGTGCATTCCGAGTCATCAATCAGTATTTCACATGCTGGAGTCGGTCATGAGATCTGGAATCGCAACGAGCTTGATTGTGGCAGCACTCCTCGGGGGCTGCGGCAGCGATGCCCCTGCAACCACGGGTTTGCCAACGGGGCCCGCCCAGCCGGCTGGCCTCGTCGCGGGTAGCGGCGCGCCATCGACCCCGGCGGCCATGACCCCGACCGCTCCTCCGGCAGCCAAGCCGCCGGTGGCGACGAATACGCCGCCAGCGGTGACTCCCCCGGCGGTGACTCCCCCGGCGGTGACCCCCCCGGCGGTGACCCCCCCGGGCAACATGCCTCCGGCGGTGACGCCTCCGGTCACTACACCCCCAGCGACGGGTGGTAAGCCGATGCTGGCCATGGACGAGTGTGGTCTCAAGACCAAGTTCGTCGGCGACAACTTCTGCATCAATCCGCCCCCGATGGACAAGGGCTTCCAGATGCACATCGGCCCGACCAACCACGACAGCCCCGAGGCGCGCTACGTGTTGCAGCCGGGTCAGGAGCTCACCGAGAACTTCTCGGCCACCTCCGGCAATGCTAGCGACGTCTACTACTACTGGCGCCAGTACCGTATGCGTCCGGGCTCGCACCACCTGATCGTCACCGCTGGGGCGCGTCGTATCGGTGGTAGCTCGAACTCCGCGAAGGACAATCCCGAGGCCGGCATCATCGCGCCGGAGAACGAGGGCGTCGGCATGCCCCTCGCCGCGAAAACCGGGATCAGCAACAGCTTTCACACCTTCAACTTCACGGACAAGCCGGTCCTGAAGGAAGCCTGGGTCAACTTCTGGTATCGCGACAAGGCCTTGGTCACCAAACCGACCAGGGAGGTCTTCTCGATGCTGGGCATGAATATCGCGCCTGGGCAGCATGTGAACCGACACGGTTCCTGCGCGATCAATGCGCCCGGCCGCATCCTGACGATGTATGGCCACGTGCACGCGCACAACAAGCGCTTCAGCGTCTGGCACGTCAGCGGCGGCCAGAAGAAGCTGATCCACGAGGCCTACGACTGGGAGCACCCGAACGTCAGCGAGTACAGCTCGCTGGTGATGAACCCGACGCCTGCGGCGGGCAAGGACGGTGGCTTCAGCGGTGTCGTCGAGGTGAAGCCCGGCGACAAGATCGACTTCGAGTGCGAGATCTTGAACGACACCAGCAGCGTGTTCGTGGGCTTGAACGAAGCCAACGACGACGAGATGTGCATCTTGATCGGCGATACCGTCGACACCTCGATCCCCCCGACCTGCACGCAGAGCGATGCGCCGTCGACTGGGGCTCGCTGAGCTGACATAACTCCGTCTGACCTGCCGAACGGCGGTTCCTCTCTCCGAGGAGCCGCCGTTTGTCTTTGTTTTGCACCACTGCGCGCGGTTCCCCTCGATGATATCGCCGCTATCCGTTGCGGGTTCAGCCCTTTGTTGCGCGTTATTGACATGAACTCATGAAGCGAAGGAGGGCTTCGGTTGCGTGCCTCAAGTTATGGTGATAGTCCGCGGGACAAGCAGGATCTTGGGGGGTGTCGTGGTGCGCGATAACGTGAAGTGGGCGGCGGCGATGTGTTTTGTCATCGCCGCGTGCACGCCGGTCTCTACGCACAATGCACCGATCGGGAGTGATCCGGGTGCCGCAGCTAGTGGCGGCACTACCGATAGCAATCTGGCCGCGGGCGTGGGCGCCGCCGCTTCCAACGCTGATCCCACTGCAACCGGCAACCCTGCCGCTGCGGGCAACGGCAACGCCGCTGCGAGCTCAGGTTGGTCTGGTACCGCGGGTGGCGGTGCGGGCGTGGGCGCCGCCGCATCTTTCGCGGGCAATGGCAGCGGCGGTTCGCAGAGCGCGTCGTCGGGTGCGGCCGCCAACGGTGCTAACGGCAGCGCGGGCGTGGGGGCTGGCAACTCTGCCCCCGGCGAATGCATGGACGGCGAGCTCACGTGTGACGGCCTCAGCGTAAAGCAGTGCGCGGCTGGCAAGTGGATGACCGAGCCCCCCTGTCCGTTTGCATGCACGGGCGGGATGTGCACAGGCACGTGCACGCCAGGCGAGAAGCAGTGCGATGAGCAAACCCCCCAAGTCTGCGACCAGACAGGGACGTGGGTGGCGAGCGGACCCCCATGTTCGAACGTCTGCAGCGATGGCGAGTGCGGCGGGATGTGTCCGCCCGGCAAGAAGCAATGCAGCAAGCTCGCGGTGCAATCCTGTGCTCCGACCGGCGAGTGGAAGACCGATCAGACCTGTGAGTTCGTCTGCGCCAGCGCGAGCGGGGAGTGCACGGGCGTTTGCAAGCCGAACGCGCTGCAGTGCGCGGACAAGACGCGTCAAACGTGCGACGCGACAGGTCAGTGGAAGTCGGGTTCGGCGTGCCCCTACCTGTGCGTCGATGGAATGTGCACGGGCGACTGCAACCCAGGGCAAGTGCGGTGCTCGGGCCTCGTGCCGCAGTCATGCAACGACAGCGGGAAGTGGGAAAGCCAGCCCGCCTGCCCGTTCGTCTGCGATGGAAAGACCGGCATGTGCGCTGGCGAGTGCAAACCCGGGTCTCCCGCCAGCTGCGATGGCCTCACGCCCGTGTCCTGCGACAACAGTGGGAATCTCCAGAGGAAGGCGCCGTGCTCGTTCGTCTGCAATGGCGGCACGTGCTCCGGCCAGTGCAGGCCCGGGTCTGCCGCCAGCTGCGATGGCCTCGTTCCCGTGTCCTGCGACAACAGTGGGAATATCCAGAGGAAGCCGGCGTGCGCGTTCGTCTGCAATGGCGGCACGTGCTCCGGCCAGTGCAGGCCCGGGTCTGCCGCCAGCTGCGATGGCCTCGTGCCCGTGTCCTGCGACAACAGTGGGAATGTCAAGCGGGGGACGGTGTGCAAGTACGTCTGCGATCGCGGCATGTGCTCCGGCGTGTGCGACCCCGGGTCCACCAGCTGCAGTGGCAAGACGTGGCGGTCGTGCAACGCCAGCGCCCAGTGGCAAACCACGCAGACATGCCCGGTCTTTTGTCATGACGAGTATGGCTGCCGTGAATGCACGCCCGGGGACTCGTTGTGCTCGGGCGCGTCGCTCCTGAAGTGCAGCGATGGTGGAGTCTGGACGATGGACGTCGCCTCATGTGCATTCGGATGCGACCCAAACACCAACAAGTGCTCGACGGCGAAGTGCCAGCCTGGGTTGCAAGGTTGTCGTCAGGTGAATGGGTCGTCGGTGACCACGAACGGCACCAAGACCGGTACCTCAGACGTTGTCGTCTGCGTGAGCTTGAACGGGAACCCAGCCAATTGGGAGGTCACGAGCTCGTGCTCCACCTCCTGCACGGCGTTGAACGGCCTCGCTGCCTGCGACCCGTAGGCCACTTCTAACGAGTGCGCCGGCGCGCGTCGTGGCTGATCTCCTCCAGCGTCTAACGGCGGCGGTCTCGAGAGAGGCCGCGGTTGTTTCTGGCACGCGCGCTGGACCTCGATGCACGCCCGAAGTCCGTGCGACTTCTCAAGGCCGATGTTCCGGCAGCACGCCGAACTTCACGCGCAACAGCGTGGCCGCCTCGCGTTCGACATCGAAGCCGACGCCGTAGTAGTTGCCGTGCTCGCCCTCGAAGTCGGCTCCATCTCCGCTGATCCGCATCGGCCCGTCCGGGCGCAGCAGCAGATCGAAGTCTCGCTTGGCGACCAACATCAGGCGCGGGGCGTCGAGCTCGATCAGCCTCGAGTCGAGCGCGAGGTCGAGTGGGATCTGCTCGCCGCGCTTGAAGTGAATGACCGTCGGCCCGCCAGCGATCGTCGCGAGCGCCTGCTTCTTGTTCGGGCCGTTGAGCTCGGCGTACGTGAGGTGCGCGGCGTTGCGTGCGACCTGGTTGGCGCCGGCACAGCCGGAGCCCAGGCACAGCAGGGCGAGCAGATAACTACTACGCTTGTAGTATTTAAAGGCAGTATCCATGCCATCTCTCCTGTTCGGTGGTTGAAGCTCAGCGAAAGCCGAAGAACGAAGATTGGAACGCGACGAGCGAGAGGCTCAGGCACAGCAGCGCCAGCGCGAAACGCGGCAGCACTGGCAGCTGATGCGGCCGCAGCAGCGCGCGCACGCGGCCTTCGGTCCCGCTGGCTCCCGCGGCATTCGCCAGCGCGCCGGCCTGCAAGCGCCGCTCCGCAACTGCAACCAGCGCCCTCGCCAGCGCCAGGGGATCGGCGCCGCGGCGCACAGCCGCGCTATCGGCCGCGCGTTCGGCCGCGTCGTGGACGTGCCGCGTGAGCAGCGCCAACCCCGGCACGAACCACAGCAGGTCACCGATCACGCCCAGCAGTGCGAACAGCGCGACGTCGCCATGCCGCACGTGCGCGAGCTCATGGCGCAGGACCGCACGGAGCTCGGCCGGCGAGAGGCCGGAACCGCGGGGCGGTAGCCAGATGGTCGGCCGAAGCACGCCTGCCGCGAAGGCCTCGGCCGTACGCCTCGGCGAGCGGCGCACGGCGATGCGTCCGAGGCGGAGCTTCGGCCCTGCCAGCGGCAAGTCGCGATGGAAATCGCGCCAGGCGCGCGCGCGCCGGTGCAGGCGCAGCCCGGCGATCATCGCGACGAACGCCAAGAGCAGCGCCAGCACGGGCCAGGCCTCTCTCCGGTAGAGCGCGTTGGCGATCACGTCGCCACCGCTCAACGAGTGCCAGAACCCGGCGCGCAGCGCCTCGAGGTGCATCACCACGGACGGCACGGGCTGCGACACGGCATCCCAGCCGAAGCCGATGCGGAAACGACCCAGCTCCCACATCGTGCCGGCGAACGCGCTGAGGCCGTAGTTGTCCGCGGGGATGCCTGCGGCTGCGTCCAGCGTGAGCTTGGCGAACGGCGAGAGTAACGCCAGCTTGCGCAGTGCCGGTGAGGGCGCGCAGCGCGCCGCGAGCAGCGCCAACAGCAAGCAGCCCCAGAACGTCAGCACCAAGTTGAGCAGTGCCGCGCTGGGCACCAGCAAGAGGGCGGGCGAAGCGGGCCAGCTGGGCATCACTTCGACTCCTTGAGCTTCTCGTCGATCAAGCGCTTGAGCGCGTGCAGCTCGCCGCGGTCGAGGTCCTGGTCGATCAAGGCGGCGATCGGCGCCAGCCGGTCCGAGAACAGCGCGCGCTGCATGCGCTGCAAGAGCCGCTGCTTGAATGGCGCCGCGCGCGAGGCTGTGCGGTAGACGTAACGGCGACCGTCCTTGTCGCGCAGCACGAGCTTCTTCTCGTGCAGCCGGCCGAGGACGGTCATCACGGTCGTGTACGCGGACTCCTGGCCCTGCTCGGCGAGCCTCGCCTGGACGTCGCCCACGCTGCGACCCTCCGTGGCGTCCAGCAGCCCGAGCACCTGCATCTCCAGTGGCCCCAGCCCCGCACTCATGCGGCAAATACTACGGCCGTAGTAGCGGAAGTCAAGCGGCCGGCCAGCTGGGTTATGCTTCGCCGATATGGAGCAGATCGACTTTCTGATCGTCGGTGCCGGCGTGAGCGGCCTGTCTGCAGCGGCGGCGCTCTCCGGACGCTCGCTGCTGGTGCTGGAGGCCGACTCCGAGATCGGCGGCTACTGCAAGACCATCCGGCGCGACGGCTTCGTCTGGGACTACTCGGGACACTTCTTCCACTTCAAGCACCCGGAGATCGAACAGTGGTTGCGCGCGCGCATGCCCGGCAGCGTACGCAGCGTGCAGCGGCGATCGTTCGTCGACTATCACGGCCAGCGCGTCGACTTCCCGTTCCAGAAGAACATCCATCAGCTGCCCCGCGGCGAGTTCATCGAGTGTCTGTACGACCTGTACTTCGCCGATCTGGTACGCCGCGAAGGCAAGGCGCCGCCCGAGCACAACTTCCGCGACATGCTCTACGCCCGCTTCGGCCGCGGCATCTCGGAGAAGTTCCTGGTGCCGTACAACGAGAAGCTCTACGCCTGCGATCTCGCGCGACTCGACAAGGACGCGATGGGCCGGTTCTTCCCGCACGCGCAGCTGACCGAGATCATCCGCAACATGCGTGAGCCGGACAACGCCGGCTACAACCAGAGCTTCAGCTACCCCGACGGGGGCGCGATCGAGTACGTGAAGGCGCTGGCCAGCGAAGTCCCGGCCGCCGCGATCTCGTGCAACGAGGCGCTGCTCGAGATCGATCTCGAGCGCCGCACGGCCCGCACCAGCCGGCGCAGCCTGCGGTTCCAGCAGCTGATCTCCTCGATGCCCTTCAACCGCCTGTTGGCCTGCGCCGGGCACGCGCACGATCCGAGTGTGTTCAGCTGGAACAAAGTCCTGGTCTTCAACCTGGGCTTCGATCGCAAGGGCCCGACCGAGCCGCACTGGATCTACTACCCAAGCCGCGAGCTGGTGTTCTACCGCGTCGGCTTCTACGACAACATCTGGGGCAGCCCGCGCATGAGCCTGTACGTCGAGATCGGCTTGCCCGCCGACGCCACGCCCGACGTGCCCGCGCTGCGCCAACGCGTGCTGGACGATCTGCGCAAGGTCGGAGTGGCCCAGGAACATGAGCTGGTGGCCGAGCACCACGTCGTGATGGATCCGGCGTACGTGCACATCACGCAGCGCTCGCTGGCCGAGGTCGCCCGCGCGCGTGCCGAGCTGCGCAACCACGGGGTGCACAGCATCGGCCGTTACGGTGCTTGGACGTATTGCTCGATCGAGGACAACATCGTCGAAGCACGCACGCTGGTCTCGCAGCTGTTGGCTGCGACGCAGTAGCAATTGTGGCACCGTTAGTACGGTGGCCGTGGCGGATTGGTGGCGAGCTCATTTTTGCCTCACGACAAACCCTCTGGACGGCGCCACACGCGCCGCGGGTGGAGTCGGTCCGAATCCTGCATCGATACGCGGGCAGCCATGCTCGAGTTGTCGGCGAAATCAGTGCCCGTTCCCACCTCCGAGGCGTGCCGTGCGGGCGCGCTCCTGGACGGAAAATACAGGCTCCAGCGCATCGTCGGCGACGGCGGCATGGCGATCGTCTGGCTGGCGTACAACGAGGTGCTCGAGCTTCCGGTCGCGCTCAAGGTCATGCGGCCCGAATTGCGCGGCCATGAGGCCTCGGCGCGCTTTCGTACCGAGGCGCGAGTCCAGGCAAAGCTGCGTCACCCGAACGTGGTGCGCGTGTTCGACTACGGCGAGACGCCGGGCGGCGATGCCTTCATCGTGATGGAGCTGCTGGAAGGCAGCACGCTGGCCGACAGGCTCGAGACCCGCGGCGCCTTCACGCCGGAGGGCGCGGTGCAGGTGATGTTGCCGGTGATCGGCGCGCTGTGCGCGGCGCATCGCGCGGGCGTGATCCATCGCGATCTCAAGCCGGACAACATCTTCCTCGTCGAGGGCGGCGCGCACCCGCGGCCCAAGTTGCTCGACTTCGGCATCGCCAAGCTCGAGCACGAGCCCGAACCGCGCTTGACCAACCCCGACGGCTTACTCGGCAGCCCGGCCTACATGGCGCCCGAACAGGCGCGCGGCCTGCGCGACGTGGATCAACGCGCCGACGTCTGGGCCGCGTGCGTGGTGCTCTACGAGTGCCTCACTGGCAAGCCTGCGTACGACGCGCCGAACTATCGAAGCCTGTTGCGCGCGGTGATCGAGCAAGACTTGGCGCCGCTCGAGGCTCCGAGCATGCGCGGTCTGTGGCCGATCCTGCGTTCCGGCCTGATGCGAGATCGCGAGGCTCGTACCGGGACCATGCGCGAGCTGGGCGAGGCGCTGGCGGGCTGGTTGGCATCGCGTCGCGGCGTACCCCAGGGGCACTTGCTGCGCGGCGTCCAGCACGCGCAGGCCCCAGGCCAGCCGGCGGCGAACACACGCATGCCGGCGCCCGGCGAGACGGGCGC
>DATEOF010000440.1:0-11620 GCA_035274465.1 Polyangiales bacterium | reverse complement strand
CATCGCCTGCAGCACCGCGAGCGCGGCTTCGGCGTGCTCGCGCGCAGCTCGCGGCAGGCCGCGCTCGAAGGCCAAACCGGCGAGATCCAGGCGCCCGATGCCCTCGAAGCGCCGGTGGCCGAGCTGCACGTGCAGCTGGAGAGCCGTCTCGAAGCTCGCCTCTGCGCCCTCCAGGTCTCCTCGCTCCTGCGCGATCAACCCGGAGTTTTGCAGCACGATCGCCGCGCCACGCGCATCGCCGAGCTCGCGATACAGCGCCAGAGCGCGCGCATGGGCGTCGTCCGCACCGCTGATCTGCTGGCGTTCGTGCAATACACCCGCGAGGCTCGTGAGCATGCGCGCCTGCGCAGGTTTGTCCGCACGCCCGGTCGCATCTTCGAGAGCGCGCCGGTAGCTGCGCTCGGCCGCGGCGAGCTCACCCGAGTGGCGCTCGGCGTGGCCGACCGCGAACCAGGCTTCTGCGCGCAGCTCGGGCGCCTGTGCACTCTCCGCGACCTCGGTGAACTCCGCGAGCGCGAGTGCCGCCTGGCCCTCGTGCAGCCGCAAGCGGCCGCGAACCAGCCGGGCGCGGCCGAGCAGCTCGGAGGGAGGCTGCGGATCCACACGGGCGAGCTCGAGCGCGCGATCCAGCTCGGGCAACAAGCTCGGTTCGGCGAGGCTGGTGAGCGCAGTCAAGGCATCGACCAGCGAGACACCGGCCATCCGCTGCACGCCGCGCCCGGCGACCGCGTGCAGGTTCTCGGCGAGGAACACGGGCCAGCTGGTCCGCTCGCGCGTCGCGAGCGCGAGGTGGTACGCGGCGTGACGCTCGAGCAGCGTGGCGCGATCCTCGCGGTCATCGAGCCGCTCGCACGCGTAGGCAGCGACGTTCGAGAGCATGCGGAACGCATCGGCCTCTCGGGTCAGTAGCGATCGATCACACAGGCTTCGCAAGACATTCACGAGCGAGGGCTGCGCGATTACTGCCTCAGCTGCTTCGAGCGAGAAGCCGGCACGGAAGACCGCACACCCCGCCAGCGCCGAACGCCCCGCGGGATCGAGCAAGTTCCAGGACCACTCGACCGCTGCGCGCAGCGACGCGTGACGCGCGGGCACGCCGCGCGCGCCCGTATCCAGCAACGACATGCGCTGGTCGAGCCGCGCCAGCAGCGCAGCGGGGCGGAGCACCAGCGTCTGCGCCGCTGCCAGTTCGATCGCCAGCGGCACGCCGTCCAGCGCGCGCACGATCTGCGCGACCGCGGCCGGCTCCGCGTCACGCAGCACAAATCCGTCGCGCGCCTCGCCCGCGCGTTCGACGAACAGCTGCATGCCCGCCGCTTCGGATAACGGCTCGAGCTCGTACACGACCTCGCCAGGTACGCGCAGCCGCTCGCGCGAGGTCGCGAGACAGCGCAGGCGCGGCGCCGCGGCAAGCCAGATCGCGAGCGCGCTCGCCGCGGCGTCTGCGACCTGCTCCAGGTTGTCGGCGATCAACAGCAGCTCGCCCGCCGCTGCCAGCTGCTGCCCAGCGACACTCACGTCATCCACTCCCGCCACGTTGCGCGCCAGCGCTTCAGCCGAGCGCGCCTCCGAGAGACTACAGAAGCGCACGGCGACGCCGAACCGCCGGGCGACCTCGAGCGCGACGCGCGTCTTGCCGATGCCGGGGGCCCCGAGCACCGTAACCAGCCGCCGCTCGGAGCGAAGCAGCGCCTCCACGCGCTTCAACGCAGCCTCGCGTCCGATCAAGCTGGTCAGCATGCCTCCATCTCTACGTTGAACGAGCCCGCAAGTCTTGCGGCAGCCGCCGCCAGCGGCGCGAGATTTGCGCCCGCGCGCGACTGCCATATCCCAGGTCGGCGAATTCCGCGAGCTTTTCGCCTGGAACGGCGCTTGCGATGGGGACCGCGCATGTTGACCGCTTTGCTTTCGGGCGCGGCCTTCGGCGCGTTCAACCTCGCGCATTGCGCGGGGATGTGCGGGCCGCTGGCAGCCGCAGGCTGTTCGCGCACCGGACGCACCGGTCTGTTCCGATATCAGCTGGGTCGAACCTTGGCCTACGTATACGCCGGTGCCCTGGCGGGGCACTTCGGCCGCGGCCTCGAGCTGTACGGCGCGGGCTGGTCGGTCTGGTTGTTCGCGCTGCTGACGGCTGCCGCCTGTGTGGTCTCGGCATCGAGCTTGTGGCGCAGCAGCCGCGCGCGCGGCCTACATCCGCTGCGCGTGGGACCTCGACCCCGCTCGCTGTTCGGCACGCTGCTACGGCTCATGCCGCGCGACCCCGGGGTGCTCGGCCTCTTGTCGCTGCTCTTGCCATGCGGGCTGCTGGCCGCGGCGCTGTTGGCCGCGATCACCAGCGGCAGCGCGCCCGCCGGCGCGACCTTCATGCTTGGCTTCGCAGCCGTCAGCGGCGTGGCCGTGCTGGGCACCGGCCGCCTGGTCCAGCTCACCGTCGTGTTCTCGCCCCGACAGCGCCGCGGACTCGCCGTCGTGCTGCTCCTGGCCGCCGCGCTGAGCGTCGGCCGACCCCTGGCCGCGCTCGGCAACGCGCCGACGTCCGCGCGAACCCACGCGTGCCACTGAACCCATGCTGAACGCCTCGACCGACACGCTCCGGCCACCTGGCGGGGACCCGATCTCGGCTCGCTGCGCGCACTGCGGCAACCCGCTGGCGGGCTCGAGCGCCGATGCGTTCTGCTGCGGCGGTTGCCGCACCGTGCACGACTTGATCGGCGACGCCGGCCTGTCGCGCTACTACGAGCTGCGCGATGCCGTGATCACGCCGCCCGCCGCTGGTTCACCAGTCCGACGCGACCGCAACTGGCTCGAGCCCGTATGCGCTCGCTTGAGCCAGGCCGAGCGACCGATCGAGCTCGCGATCAAGCTCCAGGGCCTGCGCTGCGCGGCCTGCGTGTGGTTGATCCAGGAGCTGTTCGCGCGCTTGCCTGGCGCGCACCGCGTGCTGGTGAACTCCGGCCGCGGCAGCGCGAGCCTGTGCGTCGACGCGCGCTTCCCGCTGGAGCAGTTCGTGAGCGAGCTCGAGAGCTTCGGCTACCTGGCCGGCGAAGACGCGGCCGCAGAGGGCGACGACAGCGACTTGCTGCTGCGCACGGGTGTCTGCCTGGCGCTCGGCGGCAACGCGATGATGTTCGCCGCGGCGATCTACCTCGGCCTCCACGAGGGCCCGCTCTACCGCGTGCTGCACGGGCTGAACTTCGCCTGCGCGACGCTGGCAGTCCTGATCGGCGCGCCCGTGTTCATGCGCTCGGCCTGGCAGGCGCTGCGCCGAGGCATCCTGCACCTGGACCTGCCGATCGCGCTCGGCATCGCGCTCAGCTACGGCGGCGCGCTCTGGTCGTTCCTGGGCGGCCACAGCGCCGCCGCGTACTACGACTCGCTCGCGACCTTCATCGCGCTGATGCTGCTGGGGCGCTGGCTCAAGGAGCGCATCGTGCTCGCGAACCGCCAGCAACTGCTGGCGAACGACGGCGTGGATCGCATCCTGGTGCGGCGCATCGAAGCCGGGGTCGTGCGCCTGCGACCCGCAGGCGAGCTGCGCGCCGGCGACGAGTTACTGATCCCGCCCGGCGACCTCGTGCCGGTCGCGGCCGAGCTGCTCGAACGCTCGGCGGCCATCTCGCTGGATTGGATCAGCGGCGAGAGCGAGCCCCAGAGCTTC
Source organism: Polyangiales bacterium (assembly GCA_035274465.1). Taxonomy (GTDB): domain Bacteria; phylum Myxococcota_A; class Polyangia; order Polyangiales; family JAFGIB01; genus JADGRF01. Next base: position 7,962 of record DATEOF010000440.1, on the reverse strand, counting down.
GCCGAGGGCAGCGTGCTGCCAGCCGGCGCGTTCAACGCCGAGAGTTGTGCGCTGCGCGTCCGCTCGCGCGACGACTTCGGCTCGTCGGTGTTGGTCGACCTGCTCGGCAGGCAGCAAGCCCGCGAGCTGCCCGCGACCAAGCGCGGCAATGCCTTCTCGATCGCGTACGTCGCGGGCGTGCTGCTGACGGCTGCGACCTCGTTCGTGGGCTGGTGGCTCTTGTCGGGCAGCGCGACGCGCGCGCTCGAGATCGCCACGGCGATCTGCGTCGTCACGTGTCCGTGCGCGATCGGCATCGGCGCGCCGCTGGCCGAGGATCTCGTGCTCGCGGGACTGCGGCGCGCCGGGCTGTTCGTGCGCAGCGCGAGCTTCCTGGACCGCGCGCTCGCGGTGCGGCACGTGGTCTTCGACAAGACCGGTACGCTCACCACCGGCCAGCTGCACGTGGCGAACGTCGCAGCGCTGCGCGCGCTGTCCCGCGTGGAGCGCGATCTGCTCTACACGTTGGCCAGCGCCAGCGCGCACCCGAAGAGCGCGGCCGTCGCGCGGGCGCTCTCGGAGCTGGATGCCCGCCTGCTCGAAGGCGTGCGGCCCGTGGAGGTCACGGGCGAGGGCGTCGAGTGCGTCACGGCCGAGCGCCGCTACCGCTTGGGTCGCGCCGCCTGGTCGCTGGCGGAGGCGTGGGAGCCGTCGCGCAGCGCCGGCGACCGATGGTCATCGGACGGGTCGCGCCCACCAAACGCGAGCCGTCCGGACGCCGACCTGGTGTTCGCGCGTGAGGGCCACTCGCTGTGCGCGCTGCACACGGCCGAGACCCCGCGGCCCGACGCGACGCGCGAAGTCGCCGCCTTGCGCCGCGACGGCTACCGGCTGTCGATCCTCAGCGGTGACGCACCCGCGCGCGTGCAGAAGATGGCGCTCGAGCTGGGCGTCGAGCCCACTGCCGCTCACGGCGGCTGCACCCCGAGCGCCAAGGCCGCCTGGATCACCGAGCATGACCGCGCAGACGTGTTGATGATCGGCGACGGCGTGAACGACAGCCTGGCGGTACAGAGCGCGTTCGCGTCGGGTACGCCGGCGATCGATCGCGCCTTCATGCCCTGGCGCAGCGACTTCTACTTCGTCAGCGCGGGCCTCGGCCCGATCCGCCTCGCGCTGCGCGCCGCGAGGCGTCTGTCGCGTGTGGTGCGCGGCAACCAGGTGTTTGCAGTTCTGTACAACGTCGCCGTCGTCGCGCTCGCCGCGTCCGGCTGTATGCGGCCCTGGTTGGCCGCGGTGCTGATGCCCACATCGTCCTTGGTCGTGTTGTCCGCAACCTCGATCTCACTCTCTGCACGGAGCCGCCTATGGAAGTCCTGATACTGACCGTGTTCGTGAGCCTGACACTCGTCGCTGGCGAGCTGATCTTTTTCGCCTGGAACCTGCGTCACGGCAGCCACGACCACTCCGACCGACTGTCGCTGCTGCCGCTCGAGGACGAGGCTCCGGCCGTCGCTCGGCAGCAGGAGGGGAACTGACGTGGAGACACAACGCATCACGTACGACGACGGGATCACGCGCAAGTTCATCGCCGCGTCGGTGTTCTGGGGCTTCATCGGCATGCTGGTCGGCGCGCTGGTCGCCTTGCAGCTGGCCTTCTGGCAGGCCAACCTCGGCCCGTACCTGAGCTTCGGCCGGCTGCGACCGCTGCACACCAACGCGGTGATCTTCGCGTTCGTCGGCAACATGCTGTTCGCTGGCGTCTACTACTCGACGCAACGCCTGCTCAAGGCACGCCTGGCCTCCGACCTGCTGTCCCGGCTGCACTTCTGGGGTTGGCAGGCGATCATCGTCGCGGCGGCGATCACGCTGCCACTCGGCTACACGCAGGCCAAGGAGTACGCCGAGCTCGAGTGGCCGATCGATCTGGCGATCGCCGCGGTCTGGGTGATCTTCGCGATCAACTTCTTCTGGACCATCGCCAGGCGCAACGAGAAGCACCTGTACGTGGCGCTGTGGTTCTACATCTCGACCATCGTCGCGGTCACGGTACTGCACGTGATCAACAGCCTGGCGATCCCGGTCGGCCCGTTCAAGAGCTACTCGATCTTCGGCGGCGTGCAGGACGCGCTGGTGCAGTGGTGGTACGGACACAACGCGGTCGCGTTCTTCCTGACCACGCCGATCCTCGGCATCATGTACTACTTCCTGCCCAAGGCGGCGGGTCGTCCGGTGTTCTCGTATCGCCTGTCCATCATCCACTTCTGGTCGCTGGTCTTCCTGTACATCTGGGCCGGGCCGCACCACCTGCTGAACACCGCGCTTCCCGACTGGGCGCAGACGCTGGGCATGGTGTTCTCGATCATGCTGATCGCACCCAGCTGGGGTGGCATGCTGAATGGCTTGCTGACGCTGCGCGGCGCGTGGGCGGAGCTGCGCAACGACCCGGTGCTGAAGTTCTTCGCGGCAGCCGTGACCTTCTACGGCATGGCGACGTTCGAAGGCCCGATGCTCAGCATCAAGAGCGTCAGCGGGCTCGCGCACTACACCGACTGGATCGTCGCCCACGTGCACGTGGGTGCGCTCGGCTGGAACGGCTTCATGGCAGCCGGCATGTTCTACTGGTTGGTGCCGCGGCTGTACGGCGCGAAGCTGCACTCGCGCGCCGCCGCCAACACGCACTTCTACCTGGCAACCTTCGGCATCCTGCTCTACGCGGCGGCCATGTGGACCTCGGGCGTGACGCAGGGCCTGATGTGGCGCGCCGAGAACGAGAACGGCGGCTTGATGTACCCGAGCTTCGTGGAAACCGTGATCGCGATCCGGGCGATGTACTGGATGCGCCTGTTCGGCGGCAGCTTGTACCTGGTCGGCTTCGGCATGATGGCCTGGAACCTGATCCGCACCGCGCGCGCCGGTGCGCCGGTCGACGGCCAGGCGGACGTGGTCGTCGCCGCGCCCGCGAAGCCGCCGAGCGCCGTGCGGCTGGTGTTCGGCGCACCGGTGCTGCTGAGCGTCGCCGTGCTCGCGCTGCTCGGCTGCTCGGTCGTCCTCTCGCCGGCGGGCAGCGCGATCGCGGTCACGCTCGCGGCGCTGCTCGGCCTGGTCGGGGTCGCGCTCTACTTCGAGAAGGACGGCGAGCAGAAGCCCGGACCCACCTGGCACTCGCTCGTCGAGGGGCGTGCGCTCGCGTTCACGATCCTGACCATCGGCGCGGTGCTGGTCGGCGGCGTGGCCGAGATCGTGCCGATGGTCATCGCCGGCAACGACAAGCTGGCCGCCGCCAAGGGCAACACGCCGTACGCGCCGCTCGAGCTCGAGGGTCGCGATGTGTTCCTGAAGGAGGGTTGCTACAACTGCCACTCGCAGATGGTGCGGCCGTTCGCCTGGGAGACCGCGCGCTTCGGCCCGGCGTCGCGCGAATCCGATACGATCTACGACCACCCGTTTCAGTGGGGCAGTAAGCGCACCGGCCCCGACCTGGCGCACCTGGGCGGTCGTTACTCGGACGTCTGGCACTACAAACACATGCAGGATCCGCGCGAGCTCTCGCCGGGTTCGAACATGCCGCCCTACCGGCACCTGCTCGAGCGACGCGTCGACTTCAGCGAGACCGCAAACAAGCTGCGCGCGATGCGCAACGTGGGCGTGCCGTACAAGCCCGAGGAGATCACGGCTGCCGGCCGCGAAGCCGCACGCGCCGGGCAACTCATCGCGACGGGCCTCGCACACGAGCTCGGCGCGACGGTCGCCGCGGACAGCGAGTTGGTCGCGCTGATCAGCTACCTGCAGCGGCTCGGCCGCGACGTCTCACCCATCCCCAAAGCCACGGGCGCGGGCTCTGCCGTGCTCGCCAGCACAGGAGCCCAGTAGTCATGCTCAGCCAACTCTCCGCGGAATTCTTCGCCCGCTCGCCGCTGCTGGCCTGGCCGGTGCTCGCACTCGCACTGTTCCTGTGCGTGTTCGTAGCTGTCAGCGCCCGCGCCCTGTTGAGCAAGCGCGACGACATGCAGCGCATGGCTGCACTACCCATCGATGACTCGGAGGTCGACTCCCATGGCTGAGATCAAACGCACCGATGCGATCGCGGGCGCGATCGTCCACGAGTACGACGGCATCGAGGAGGCCGACAACGCGCTGCCGACCTGGTGGGTCGTGGTGTTCGTCGGCTCGCTGGTGTTCGCCGCGCTGTACTGGCTGATCGTCGAAGAGTTTCACCTCGAGCCCACGCCCGCAGAGGCGCTGGCCCTGGTGCAGGAGGAGCGCGCCAAGCGCACCGGCGAGATCGGCGACGAGCAGCTGCTGGCGGCGGCCGAGAGCACGAGCAGCGTGGCGGCCGGCAAGCTGGCGTTCACGACCAACTGCGTGGCGTGTCACGGCGCGAAGGCCGAGGGCAACATCGGACCGAACCTGACCGATGCCAACTGGCTGCACGGCGGAGGGCCAGCACAGATCTACGTCACGATCCGCGACGGCGTACCGGCCAAGGGCATGCCGAGCTGGGGCGCGATCCTCGGCCAGGATGCCGTGAAGAGCCTGGCCGCGTACGTGCTCACGCTGCGAGGCAGCAACGTACCGGGCAAGGCGCCGCAAGGCGAGCTCTACACCGGACCCTGAGCAGTGACCGTTCACCTCAAGCTCTACGATCAGCCGAGCTCGCTCCACGCGGACGGTTCACGCAATTTCGTGCACCCCGCGGACGTGCGCGGGCGCTTCGATACGCGGCGCAGGTGGATCTTCGCAGCGCTGATCGCCTGGCTCGCCGCACTGCCCTTCTGGCAAATCGGCGGTCACCCCGCAGTGTTCCTGGACTTCGAGCAGCGGAGCTTCTACCTGTTCGGGGCCACGTTCAACGCGCAGGACGCCTGGCTCGTCTTCTTCCTGCTCACCGGCCTGGGCTTTGCGTTGATCGTCGTCACCGCCCTGTGGGGTCGCGTCTGGTGCGGCTACGCGTGCCCGCAGACGGTCTTCCTGGAGGGCATATTTCGGCCGATCGAACGCCTGATCGAGGGCCCACGCAGCGAACGGCTGCGGCGCAACGCGGGCCCGCTCAGCTTCGACAAGGCCGCGCGCAAGCTGCTCAAGCACGCGCTCTTCCTCGCGCTGTCGTTCCTGGTCGCGCACCTGATCACCGCCTACTTCGTGTCGCTGCCGCGGCTGTACCGGATGGTGCTCGGCAGCCCCGCCGCGCATCCGGAGGCCTTCATCTGGGCGTTCGGGCTGACCGCCCTGCTCTACTTCGACTTCTTCTGGTTTCGTGAGCAGATGTGCCTGGTCGTGTGTCCCTACGGCAGGCTGCAATCCGTGTTGACGGACCACGATAGCCTGGTCATCGGCTACGACGAGCGACGCGGCGAGCCCCGCGGCAAGAAGGGGGCGGCCGGCGCGGGCGACTGCGTGGATTGCAAGCGCTGCGTGGTGGTGTGTCCGACCGGCATCGATATCCGCAACGGCCTGCAGATCGACTGCATCGGCTGCGCACGCTGCGCAGACGCCTGCGACGACGTGATGGGCAAGCTTGGCCGCGCCTCGGGGCTCGTGCGCTACGACTCGCAGAACGGCTTTGCCGGCAAGGCCAAGCGGCTGTGGCGCCCACGTTTACTGCTCTACGCCGGCCTCGGCGCGCTGGGTTGCGTGGTCGCATCGCTCGCAGTCGCTTCGCGCACCCCGTTCGAAGCCAACGTCCTGCGCTTGCGCGACCATCCCCCATTCGTGGTCGAGGGCGACCAGGTTCGAAACGCGTTCGAAGTGCACCTGGTCAACAAGCGCAGCGGCAGCGCGGTCTTCGAGCTGCGCGGCCTGCCCCAGGGGTCCCTGCGCTACACCATCGCGCTGCCCAAGCTCAGCATCGGTGAGCTGCACGACCAGCGTATCCCGGTGTTCGTCGACTTTCCGGCCGGCAGCCTGCGAGCGGGCGCCGCGGCCCAGCTGGAGCTGCGCATCGATGGCCGTCCGGTGCGCGTCCTCTCGGCGCCGTTGATCGCTCCGGACTTGCGTCCGCGACACGAATGACCAAGAGTTGGCGCTGATGACCGAAGAATCCGCGCCCGCCCCGGAAGCCACTCGTACGAAGTCCGGTCGCATCCTGATCGTCGACGACGAAGCCAATGCGCGCACGGCGCTCGGCGAGCTGCTGCGGGAAGAAGGCTACACAGTCGAGACCGCAGCTGACGGCTTCAAGGCGCTGCCCAAGCTCGAAGAGTTCCAGCCTGACGTGCTGCTGACCGACCTGAAGATGCCGGGCATGGACGGCATCGCCCTGATGCGCAAGGCGCACGAGCACGACGCGCAGCTCGCCGTGGTGGTGATGACCGCGTTCGGCGCGATCGACACGGCCGTGTCCGCGATGCGCGACGGCGCGGCGGACTACCTGACCAAGCCGATCAACATCGACGAGCTCGGGATCAGCATCGAGCGCACGTTGGAACGGCGGCGCTTGCTGCGCGAGACCGGCCAGCTGCGGCAGCGTTTGTCGGAGCGCGACCGCATCGAGCGCATCGTCGGCTCGAGCCCGCCGATGCTGAAGATCTTCGAGACCGTGCTGCAGATCGCGCCGTCGCGGGCCTCAGTGCTGGTCACCGGCGAGAGCGGCACCGGCAAGGAGCTGATCGCGGCGGCCATCCACGAGCACTCGCCGCGCGCGAGCAAGCCGTTCGTGAAGCTGCACTGCGCGGCGCTGGCCGAATCGCTGCTGGAGAGTGAGCTGTTCGGGCACGAGAAGGGCTCGTTCACCGGTGCGGCTGCGAGGCGCGATGGTCGGTTCCAGCAAGCCGACGGTGGCACGCTGTTCCTCGACGAGATCGGCGAGGTGACGCCGGCGATCCAGGTGAAGCTGCTCCGGTTCCTGCAGGAGCGCGAGTTCGAGCGCGTGGGCGGGAACCAGACGATCAAGGTGGACGTTCGCATCGTCGCGGCGACCAATCGGAACCTTGCGCAAGAGGTGAAGGAGGGTCGGTTCCGCGAGGATCTCTACTACCGCCTGAACGTGGTCGCGATCGAGATGCCACCTCTGCGCGCGCGGCCGAGCGACGTGCCGCTGCTCGCGCTGCGGTTTCTGCAACGCTACGCCGCCGAGAACGCCAAGAACCTGAAGGGGTTCAGCCACGAAGCACTGCAGTGCCTGAGCCACTATCGCTGGCCCGGCAACGTGCGCGAGCTCGAGAACGCGGTCGAACGCGCGGTCGTGATCTGCCGCAGCGACGAGATCCTGGTCGGCGATCTACCGGACCACATCGCCACCACCAGCGAGGTGCGCCGCGACGACAGCCCGCCGCCGATCCCTGGCGCAACGCTCGCGGAAGTCGAGCGCTACCTGATCCTGAAGACGCTGGAATATACTGGGGGGTCCACGTCTCGGGCCGCCGATATCCTGGGGATCTCGGCACGTACGATCCAGTACCGCCTGCACGAGTACGGCGGGAAGAAGGAGTGAGCCTCGGGCCTCACTCCGCCCGAACCGTCAGCACCGGACAACTCGCAGACCGCACGACCTTCGCAGCCACCGAGCCGAGCACCACGCGGCCCAAACCGGTACGCCCGTTCGTGCCCATCACGATCAAGTCGTGCGGACGCTCGGTCGCGCGTTGCACGATTCTCGTGCGCGGGATCGCCCTCCAGCAGCGACGCCTGCACGCGCGCGACCCCGGTGTCCACCGCTCGCCGCTTCGCCGCTTCCAGCTGCGTACGAAAACGCGCGAGGATCTCTCCCAGCTGTTCCGGCGTCACGAGCACGTAGCCCTCCGGGAGAGCGTACGTGATCGAGTAGTACACGTAGACCAGCTCCAGCGCTGCGTCGTAGCGCCGAGCGAGATCGATCGCATAGTCCTCCGCCGCGGCAGAGTGTGCAGAGAAATCGAGCGCCACCAGGATGTTCTTAATCTTCGTCTGGGTTTCCATGACACTCACTTCAGCAACCCATGTGCCAACGCGGCCGGCATCTGCTTCAGCCGAACCAGCAACCGTTCGAGCACGTTCGCGCGCTCG
>DATEOF010000439.1:0-6776 GCA_035274465.1 Polyangiales bacterium | reverse complement strand
GAGTCCGCGAGGCGCGCGCGCAGCACGGGTAGGGTGCGCGCGTCGGTCAGCTCGGCCAACGCCGAGACGGCTGCCGCCCGCACGCGCGCGTCCACGTCGTTGCTCAGCCGCTCCAGGCCGTCGAGAGCCTGCTCGGTCTCGTGCTCGTCACTGGGCTGCGCGAGCCGCTCGGCTGCGGCGATGCGCGCCTCCACCCGCTTCGCTTGCACGTCGCGCAGCGCAGCGGACCACTTCGGCGGGAGCTGAGGCAACAGCAGGGTCATGGGGCTGTCCTTGATGATTCGGACCCCGGAGTTTGCGCGAAATGCGGGTTCGAATCATCAAGGACAGCCCCAGACATCACTTCACCAGACTGCCCGGCTTGGGCTCGCCTGCGACGGTGGCCACGACCAGGCCCGTGTCGTCGCTTGCCGCCAACACCATGCCCTGCGATTCGAGCCCCATCAACTTGCGGGGCTTCAGGTTGGCGACGATCACCACCCGCTTGCCCACCAGCGCCTCGGGCGCGTAGTGCTGCGCGATGCCGGCGATGATCTGGCGCGGTGCAGGATCGCCCGCGTCCAGCGAGAGCTTGAGCAGCTTGTCGCTCTTCGGCACGCGCTCGGCAGAGAGCACCAGCGCGACCCGCAGCTGGACCTTGGCGAAGTCGTCGTACTCGATGAAGCCGCCTTCGGCCGGCGCATTGTCCTTGGGCGCTGCAGCCTTGGGCTGCGCTGGCGCGGCTGCAGGTTCGCCGATGCCCAGCTTCTGTAGCGCGGCGCGCTCGCCGTCCTTGTCCAGCCTCGGGAAGAGCGCCGCACCCGGCCGCGTCTGCGTGCCGGCAGGCAGCTGTCCCCAGGCGCCCGGCCACTGATCGCTGCCGGTGCTCGCAGCCAACGGCGGCAGGCCCAGCTGGTCGCGCAGCGCAGCCGCCTTGGTCGGCATGAACGGCGCGATCATCACGCCCAGCATGCGCAGCGACTCGAGCACCTGGTAGACCACTTGCGACAACCGCTCCTGCTCGCCGCGCTTGACCAGCGCCCAGGGCTCGCTGCGATCCACGTAGCGATTGGTGGCCGCGACCAGCTCCCAGATGGCCTCGAGCGAGCGCTGTGGTGCGACGTTGTCCAGGTGCTCCGCCGCCACGCGCGTGCAGCGCACGGCCTCCGCCTCGAGCGTGTCGTCCTCGGCGTTGCGCGCGCTCGGCACAGGCGCCGGCACCTTTCCGCCCAGGTTCTTTTGCACGATGCTCGCCAGCACGCGGTTCAACAGGTTGCCCAGGCCGTTGGCTAGCTCGCCGTTGAGCCGCGCGATCAGGTTGGCGTGCGCGAAGTCGCCGTCCTGCCCGAAGGCGATGTCGCGCATCAGGTAGTAGCGCAGCACGTCCACGCCGAAGACCTCGGCGAGCGGCGCGGGCGACAAGAAGTTGCCGAGCGACTTGGACATCTTCTGGCCGTTGACCGTCAACCAGCCGTGCGCCCAGACCTGCGTCGGCGGCGCGATGCCCGCGCTGAGCAGGAACGCCGGCCAGTACACCGCATGAAAGCGCAGGATGTCCTTGCCGACGATGTGGATGGTCTGGCCGGCCGGCGGCCAGAACTGATCGAACAGCGGCGCTTCACCCGGCGCGGCCGGTCCGCCCAGCGCGGTCATGTAATTGCTCAGGGCATCGAACCACACGTACATCACGTGGCGCGGGTCGTTCGGCACCGGGACGCCCCAGCTGAAGCTGGTGCGCGACACCGACAGGTCGCGCAGGCCCTCGCGCACGAAGCTCTTCACCTCGTTGAAGCGGCCCGCAGGCTTCACGAAGTCCGGGTGCTTCTCGTAGTAGTCGAGCAGCACGTCCTGGTACTTGCTCAAGCGGAAGAAGTAGCTCTGCTCCTTGATGCGCTCGATCGGCTTCAGGTGCTGCGGGCACAGGTTGCCCTCGAGCAGGTCCTTCTCGGTGTAGAAGGTCTCGCAGCCCACGCAGTACCAGTCCTCGTATTCGCCGAGGTAGATGTCGCCGGTCTGCTGGATGCGCTGCCACAGCGCCTGCGCGCGCTGCTTGTGCCGCGGCTCGGTCGTGCGGATGAAGTCGTCGTACCGGCAGTCGAGCAACTCCCAGGCCTCACGAAACGGCGCCTGCATGCGATCGGTGAACGCCTGCGGCGGCACGTTCTGCGCCTCTGCCGCGCGCGCGATCTTCAACCCGTGCTCGTCCAGCCCGGTCAAGAAGCGGCTCGCACGCCCGCGCAGCCGCTGGTAGCGCGTCAACACGTCGGCCGCGATCGTGGAGTACGCCGTGCCGATGTGCGGCTTGTCGTTCGGATAGTAGATGGGCGTCGTGACGTAGAAAGGTTGCATGGGAGCCGCGCAGCTTACACCAAGGGCTGTCCCTCCATATTCGGCCGAGCAGGTTGCCTCGATTTTTTGGCCAGGTCGCCCGCGAAAAACGCAGGTATAGCGGTTTTCACGCCGCGCCGGTGGTCCGCCCTGCCCACCGGCGCGCCAGCCCTTGGTTGCTCTGAAAGGCAGCCGCGCGCCGCGGTGTGTTCAGCGCGGCTCGTTGGGTCCGGTTCGCAGGCTGCGGCGTCCGCCGATGAGTTGTGCAATCGCCGCTGCGAGCTCGGCTCGCGTCGCCGACTTCGGCAACGAGGCGTCGATGGCGTGCTCCTGCTGGATGGCCTCGAGCTCCCGCTGCTCCAGGCTGCTCATGAGCAGGACCCTCGTGTCCTGCAGCACGTCTTGCTTGCGCAGCAGATCGTAGATGGCGGCGCCGTCCAAGCCGGGCATGTTGACGTCCATGATGATAAGGCGCGGCTTTGCGGCGCGGATCGCGTTCACCGTACCGAACGGACCCTTGTGAAACATCGCGCTCCAGGACAGCGTTTCGATGCGCTCGAGCGTGAGCTGGCCGAAGATCTCGTCGTCGTCCACGATCAAAACGTCAATCATGCTGCTGACCTTTCCATGACGCGTTCCAGCCGCACGCGAAAGCACGAACCGAGGCCGAGCTCACTGTGGACTTCGATCGAGCCGTGCAATAGCTCGACCATGTGGCTGACGATACTCAGGCCGAGCCCGGTGCCACCGACCCCGAGCCCGCGGTGCACCTGCTTGAATGCCTCGAAGATCAGCTCGCGGTGCTCCGCCGCGATGCCGATGCCGGTGTCACGCACTTCCAGCACCAGGTCGTCGCGAGCGGGCTCGACGCAGATCCGAATCTCGCCTTCGGCGGTGAACTTTGCGGCATTGCTCGCGAGGTTCACGAGGATCTGGCGCAGCCGCGTGGAGTCGGAGCGGATCGTGCAAACAGCCGGCGTTTCGACGTGCACACCGACCGGCCGATCTCCGAGCAGTGCGCGCGTTTGCTCCGCGACTTCGTGCACGACCGGCACGAGATCGAAGCTGCTGATCTCGAGCTCCATCCTGCCTGCTTCGGTCTTCGCGAGGTCGAGGAGGTCGTTGACCAATCGCAACAACTGCCGGCCGCTCTGCTGGATGCGAGCCAAGTTGTCGCGGCTCTTCGGCAGTAGCGCCGTCTCGCGTTCGGCGATGAGCTCGGCGAAGCCCAGTACCGAGTTGATCGGCGAGCGCAGCTCATGGCTGACGGTGCTCAGAAACTTGCCTTGCTGCTGTTTCGCGCGCTCCAGCTCCGCGTTGCGCCGCATGAGCTCGGCGTTGGCTGCGAACAGCTCGCGACGCTGCTGCTCGATCAGCGCGGAGCAGGCCACGCAGAAGAAGATCGCGCCGGCCAGAAACGCGAGCGCGCTGACGAGTTGCGAGCGATCGAACGGGAACGCCGCGTTGAGCAGGGCGTACAGCACGGAGAGCGAACACAAGACGCCTGCGAGCGCTCGCGGCTGGGCGACCTCGACCGACGTGATGCCGAGCATGCACAAGATGACGCCGACCAAGTACCGCGATGCGAAGCCCTCCGTGACCGCGCACATGAGGATCACGCCAGCGGTCGCCGCCCACGCGAAGAGCAGCACCAGGTTCGGAAACGTCCGGTTCGGATTGTGCTTGCCGACTAACAAGAGGCCGATTGCAGACGCCGCGACCGCTGCGCGATAGGCCAGGAAGAGCCGCATCCACTGCGGATAGACCAGCGCGTCGAGCAACCCGAAGGCGGGGTAGATGATCGCGATGCACCACAGCAGTAACTGCGCTCGGTTCGCCGCGAATGCGGAGCGCATTGCCCGATACTCGGAATCTCTAGACAGCTCGAAAACTGCGCTGATCCTTGGACGCGTCACACCAAGTTCAGCGTCTCAATTGACGGCAGCCCAAACAACGTGTGGTTGAGCGCACGCGGCGCACGCGTGTGTGTGCTCGAGAGCGGTGTCCGCAGTCGGAGCAGACTAAACGGCTAACAAAATAGCCGAATGGTTTGGCTCGGATAGCGCCACTTTTGGCGGCCAGCCTGCTGCGCAGATGTAGGACTCGTGTTAGACAGTTCAGGCCAGTTCACACCCCGCTCGGAGCAGTAGTGATGTCCGCGACTCCACAAGCGGCCCCTGTCGGCGCCTATCACCCTGATCTGATGGCGGCTGGTTTTCGCTACCGCGCGCCGCGGATTCCAGCCACGGAGTTGCGGGAAACGCTGACATGCACGCTGTGCGTGAACGGCGAAATCCTCGGCCCGAATGCAGTCGTCAACGTCTCGGCGACCGGTATCGCTCTGCAGAGTGCACAGCCGTTCGACGTGGGTTACCTCGTGCAACGAGTCGAGCTCCGTTACGGAGATCGCGTCGTCTTCAGCGCGCCGGCGATCATCACGCAGCACGCCAGCGCGCTCGGACTTCGTTTCCACAACGCATGGTTCGACGTGCAGGCGCTGCTCCGTGAAGACGGCTGGCGTACGGCGGTGAGGCACCTGGTCTCGACGCTCGAACAGGAGACCGCGCAGCTGCCGGCGACGTGGCGCGCGGCCGTCGCCGACCTGCGGCATCTACTCGACGAAGCTCGCCGCATGCTGGACGACAATGCAGGTCTGCTCGATGCGCAGCAGGAGGCGGTGTTGTTCGAGCATGCGTTCGCGGTCTGGGGTCCCCGCTGGTTGGCGGGCATCGCCGAGCTGCACGAGGTGTCGAGAGGCCTGTCCGCGGTGGCGCAAGTGGCCGGCCGCAGCTACGCGCATCGCCTGCTCTGGCCCGCGCTGCAAAGCTGCCCGATGCACCAGCGCGCTCACGACAAGCCGCAAGGCTACGCCGGCGATTACCGCATGATGTTGCTCTACTTCGCGACGCAGTACGAAGGGCCGACGCGGTACGCGCGCTTCCTGCATTTCGCCTCGCAGCGCTACACGCTCGGTCGCGCCGTCGTCTTGCGGCAGGCGTGCCTGCGGGCGGCGATCCGCGGCGCGGCTGCACCCGGCCGGCGCACGCGCATCATCAGCCTGGCCTCGGGTCCCGCGCTCGAACTCGCGACAGCGCTGGAGTGCGGCGAGCTGAGCGGGCCCGCGCAGCTCGTGCTCGTGGATCAAGATCAAGACGCGCTCGGCTACGCGCACGATCGGCTGAGCCGGCTCTTTCACGCGCGCGACCTGGACATTCAGCTCTCGTGTTTGCACCTGTCCATCAAACAGTTGCTGTCCACCAAGCCCGATGGCGAGCGCTTGCGCCGTGAGCTCGCGAACGCAGATCTGATCTACTGCGCAGGCTTGTACGACTACCTGCCGGACCTCGTGGCCGAGCGGCTCACGAGCGTCCTGTACGGTTTGTTGCGCCCGAGTGGCCGTTTGTACCTCGGCAACCTGAGCGAGGCTCCCGACACGACCTGGCTGATGAACTACGTGCTCGCCTGGACGCTGATCTACCGCACGCCCGAGGACATGCAGCGCTTCGCCGCAGCGCTCACGCCTGCGCCATCGGAAGCTGCGATCGAGATCGACGGCTCCGGCTGTGCGCTGTTTCTGAGCGTGCGTGCGCCCGAGCGTTGATCCCGAGCCGCGGCCTGCCGATCCACGTGTCGAACATGGAGGAGCAGCCGCTTCAACGCAGGGTGCTGCGCCCCGGCCGCATGGCGCGCGGCGGCTCCTTCCCCGTGGGCCAAGCCAGTCCGAGCAGCATCGCGTCGAGCGAAGTTTCGGGGTTGGCGTTGCGCTCCAGGTTCTCGATCGCGGCGAAGATGTGCCGCACGCGGTCTGCCGCGTCGCGCGGCCCCAGCCGCTGCGCGCGCTCGGCGATCAACGCGGCGTGCTCCGGAAAGGCGCGCGGCGCCTGGCCCGGATCGATCGCCGCGGCGGCGACGTCGCGGTAGAAGAGCGCGAGCGTTTCCAGCGAGAGCGTGCGCTCGTCGCTGCTCGCGAGTTGCTCCGCGAGGTCGAGCAGCGCTGCGATGCGCCCGCCGTGCGCTGCGTCGTCGACGCGCAGGGCGAGATCCACCAGTTGCTCGGCGCGGCCGTTCTGCGCCAGCTCGAGCGCGCGATCCGCGCGGCCCTGCGCCAGCGCGATCGCCACGGATTGCTGCGCTTCGGCGACGCCGTTCTTGGTCAGGATCGCGCGCAACGCCTCGCTCGGCAGCGGCCCGAAGCGGACCGTCTGGGAGCGCGAGCGCAGGGTGGGCAACAGCCGCTCCGGCCGCTCCGCGAGCAGTACGAAGGTCAGGTTCGCGCGCGGCTCCTCGAGCGTCTTGAGCAAGGCGTTGGCCGCCTCCGGGTGCGCTTCGGGAAACGACACGTCCGCCTCGGGAAAGATCAGGCAGGCCGCGCGCGCCTCGAACGGTGCGAAGCGCGCGAACGGCATGATGTCGTTGCGCACGACGTCGACCTGCAAGTTGCGGTCGCCTTCGTCGCGCGGCGTCCAGAC
>DATEOF010000438.1:0-31661 GCA_035274465.1 Polyangiales bacterium | reverse complement strand
ATGTCGGCTCATCGCATCCTGGGGCTGGAGCAGGTCCCAAGGGTTTGGCTGTTCGCCAATTAAAGCGGTACGCGAGCTGGGTTTAGAACGTCGTGAGACAGTTCGGTCCCTATCTGCCGTGGGCGCAGGATACTTGAGAGGAGCTATTCATAGTACGAGAGGACCTGAATGGACGCACCCCTAGTGAGCCGGTTGTCACGCCAGTGGCACCGCCGGGTAGCTATGTGCGGAACGGATAACCGCTGAAAGCATCTAAGCGGGAAGCCGGCCTCAAGATTAGGTATCCCAGACGCAAGTCTCTAAAGGCCCCTTGTAGACGACGAGGTAATAGGTCGGGTGTGGAAGCGCAGTAATGCGCGGAGCTAACCGATACTAATCGGCCGTGCGGCTTTTCCTTATTCTAAGGCAAACGTCGTACGCGGTTTGAGGTCAGGGTTGGGAGCAAGCCCAACTCTGCAAACGCAAATGCAGATATAGGCCACGCGCAAGAGCGCGTGTGACTCTCGAAAGTTTTCGGTGGCTACGTCGGAGGGGTCATACCCGATCCCATCCCGAACTCGGAAGTCAAGCCCTCCAGAGCCGATGGTACTGCGCGGGGAACTGCGTGGGAGAGTAGGACGCCGCCGGAATTAATATGGACCCCGCAGGTGAAAGCCTGCGGGGTTTTCTTTTGGGCGCGTGGCATGTGCTTTGCGTCAGAATGCGGCACATGGCCAGCGAGTCGTCCCGGTACCGCTTCCTGCTTTCAGCAGCTGCTGCGGTCGTGATCATCGCCGGGCTGCGCCAGGCCGAGGAGTTCTGCGTCCCGGTGCTACTGGGCGTGATGGTGGCCGCGGTGTCGTCGCCGCTCACGACCTGGATGCTGCGGAAGGGCGCCCGGCCACTGGCCGCAGCCGCCGCCGTGCTGCTGCTCGACATCACAGTGCTCGGTTCGCTCGGCAGCCTGTTCTATCTCGCCGCCAGCGACCTGCAGGAGCGATTGCCGGTCTACATCGCGCGCTATCGGCGCCTGGGGCAGCTGATCGATCGCTACATGCAGCGGCATGGCCTGTCGAGCGTCGACGCGACCGTGCTGCACCTGAACGAGCTGCTCGGCGATGCGGCCGGCCAGTTTGCGGGCATGGCCTCGCTGACTGTCTTCGTCTTGCTCGTGGCATTCCTCGCGCTCTGCGAGCTGTCGATCATGGGCGACAAGCTGCGCTCGCTGACACCCAACGCCAGCGAGCAGTTCGAGCGCGTCGATCGCATCGTGCGCGAGGTTCAGCTGTACCTGGGCGTGAAATTCTGGACGAGCCTGGCCGCCGGCGCGGCCGCGTTCGTCTTGCTCAAGCTGTTCGGCGTGGGCCCGGCGCTGCTGGTCTCGCTGACCCTGCTGGTGTTTCGCTTCGTGCCCAACGTGGGTAGCGCCGCTGCCACCGTGTTCGCGGTGGCGATCGCGCTCGCCGAGCGCGGCACCGGCGTGGCGATCGGCGTCGGCGTCGGCTTCATGGTGATCAACACCCTGATCGGCAACATCATGGAACCGCGCATGCTCGGACGCACCATCGGCATGTCGCCATTCGTGGTGCTGCTCGGGATGCTGTTTTGGGCCTGGATGTGGGGGCCGATCGGCGCGCTGCTATCCGTGCCGATCCTGACCGTGTCCAAATTCATCTGCGAGAACACCGCAGATCTGAACTGGATCAGCAAGCTGATGGACGCCAACACCGAGGCGCCCATGGTCGATCACAACGAGAACACCAACCCGATGCTGCGCCGGCCGAGCGTCGTGATCGGCCTCGGTGGCTCACGCGATAGCGCAACGCCTCCGCGGCCCCGGCCGAAGCCCGAGAGCTACTGACGCCGTGAAGCAAGTCCCCTTGGGGGACGCAGAAACGCGCGCCTCAGAAGTCGCGATCGGGGCGCGTTTGCGCGTCGTCGAGCTCGCCGATCCAATCGTCGATTCGTCGCGCTGCAGCCTGCCGCAGCGTTCGCACGCGCTCGCGGAACGTGCGCGAAACCGGCTGTTTCTCGGCCTCGCGAAAGCTCTCTCGTTCCCAGAGCTCGAGAATGTTTTCGCTCATGCCTGCCTCCCGTTCGCTTTCCGCACCGCTTCAGACAGCAAGCTGCGTGCCGCAGATATGCAGGTTCGTGTGAGCAGCCCGAGACAACCGTGCTGCCTCACTGTGACTACCGTGTACCTGAGCTTTCCATCAAGACTGAGTCTGAATGGCACATTCCGGCCTGCAAACGCAACCATTCGCTGCTCTGCGAACGATGCCCTGGCACGCGACCTGCACTGAACTGGTGAACCAACTGAGGAGGTCAGAATGCTTTACTGGGCAGCAGTATTCTTCGTCATCGCTCTGATCGCGGCCTTCTTCGGCTTCGGCGGTCTGGCGGCGGGAGCAGCGAGCATCGCGAAGATCTTGTTCTTCGTGTTCCTCGTGCTCGCAGTCGTCGCCCTCGTATTTGGGCGCCGCGTGCCGATGGGTTAGTCCGCGCTCTCGCTGAGTATTCACAAACGTCTCGAGACCCGGACCTGACAAGGGCCCGGGCCGTCGAGGCTTAAACACGGATCTCCCGCGGCCAGTGCTCAGCCGCTGAGCGGCGCGGCCGGCGAGACACTCGGCTGCGGGCGGTGCGGGATCCTGATTCGCACGCGCGTCTTCTGGATATCGTCGCTGCCGTTCGAGCCGCGGTCGATCGTCAGGCTTCCGCCGTGCGCCTGCAGCACGTCGCGCACGATCGCGAGCGCCAGCCCCAGTCCGCGCGCCTCGCGCGGGGGCTTCCAGCGCATGGGCGCGAACTCGTTGCCGTTCTTGTTGTCGTCGATGAAGCTGACGATCACGGCCTCCGGTTCCTGCTCCAGCGTCACGCGCACCGCCTCGCGCGCGTGTCGGATCGAGTTCGACGCGATCTCGTAGACCGCCACGCCCATCCAGCGCTCGTCGATGTCGACGTAGCTGTGCAGCTGCGGCGCCTCGACGTCGACGCGGATCTTCTTGCGACCCTCGGTCGCCGCAGCCTCGGCCACCGCGCGCTTCACCAGCTCGGTCAAGTCGCAGCGCGCCTTGGTCAGCTCCAAGCTATCGCGCTCGCACTGCCCGGTCTGCTGCAGTCGATCTGCCGTGCGGACGATGCGCCGCACGCCGCGGCGCATCATGTCCAGGAGCACGCGGTGCTCCTGCGCGCCCGGTCCGAGCGCGGCTTCCAGCTCTTGAACGGCTCCGTCGATGACGCCGGCGGGCCCACGTAACTCGTGGGCCACACGATCGAGGAACGAGGTGCGCAGATAGTCGTGTTCCTCGGGATCGACGTCTTTCATGAGGGTCTCCCCGTTGCAGGTGTCGCGGCGTTGCTGGCCGCTGTGCTGCCGAGGCCCTGACCTTGGCCCTGATAGCGCTCGAGCTTGCGGTAGAGCGTGCGCCGGTCGAGGCCGAGCAGCTGAGCCGCGCGCGCCTTGTTGCCGCCGAGCAGCTTGATCACGCGCAGGATGTAGCGCCGCTCGAGCTCGTCGATCGACACGATCTCCTGCGCGTCGTTGGCCGACATGACGAAGCGATCCGCGCGATAGGCGCGGATCTTCTCCGGCAGATCCTCGACGGTGAGGTAGTTGAAGCGCGCCAGCGCCACCGCGCGCTCGATGCAGTTCTCGAGCTCGCGCACGTTGCCGGGCCAATCGTAGGCCAACAAGCGTTCGGCCACCTGCGGCGACAACTCGAGCTTGCCCTTGGTGCTGCGCGAGGCCGCGCGCTCGAGGAAGAACGAGGCCAACTTCAGCACGTCGCTGCCGCGCTCGCGCAGCGGCGGTACGTCGATGCGGACCACGTTGATGCGGTAAAACAGGTCCTGTCGGAAGCGACCCTGGTTCACGTCCGCGTCCAGATCGCGGTGCGTCGCGGCCACGATGCGCGAGTCGAACTCGATCTCGGTGTTGGCGCCGACCGGCCGCACCCGGCGCTCTTGCAGCGCGCGCAACAGCTTGGCCTGCATCTCGAGCGGCATCTCGCCGATCTCGTCCAGGAACAACGTGCCGCCCGAGGCCTCGACGAACAGACCCTGCCGCGAAGTCTTGGCATCCGTAAACGCGCCGCGCGCGTGACCGAACAGCTCACTCTCGAGCAGGTTGGGTGGCACCGCGGCGCAGTTGAGCGCCACGAACGGACCGCTGCTGCGCGGCCCCGCGGCGTGCAGCGCCCGAGCCACGAGCTCCTTGCCGGTGCCCGTCTCGCCGTGGATCAGCGTCGAGGCCTCGCTCGCACCTACGCGCAAGATCAAGTCGCGCACCCGCTCCATCGCCGGGCTGTCGCCCACGAGCTCGGCCGACTTCGGCAGCTCCTTGAGGGCCTGTTGCAACCGCTGCACCTCGGTCTGCAGCCGATGGTGCTGCACCGCGCGCGCGACGCTGATGCCGAGCAGCTTCGAGTCGACCGGCTTGGTCAGGAAGTCGTACGCGCCGACGCGCATCGCGCCGATCGCCGACTCCATGCTGCCGCGGCCGGTCACGACGACGACGGGGATGCCGGGCTTGGTACCCAACATGCGCTCGCACAGCGCCAAGCCGTCCATCTCGCCCATGCCGAGATCCGTGACGATGGCGTCGAAGGCTTCCTTGGCAGCCAAGTCGAGGGCTTGCGTGGGCGAGGTCGTGGTGACCACCTGGTACCCGAGTCGGGTCAGGCCGGCTTCCAGCAAATCGCAGTGGTCTTGGTCGTCGTCGACGCAGAGAATTCGGTCCTTCATGGCGCTCTTGTCCCGGCGGAGGTTATTGGGGTGAGGCAAAGATGAGCATGAGGCATGCCATCCTCTGTGGGACCCTAAGTTCCTGAAACCACAGGGAATACGCTACAGTTGTGGAAAACAATTCTGCCCCACTGAGGCAATTATGTGTGCCCGGCCAGGCGCCCGCGGTCAAGCAAACCAGGCGAGCACGGCCCCCGCCATGGCCAGTCCAAGTCGGATCAAGGGTCGCGGCTGCGTCGCCGGAGCGAGCGGGCTCTTCTCGGAAGCCACACTCGGGGCAGGCGCGCTGCTCCGGCGCGACGACAGCACCTCGGTCAGCGCATCCACGAATGCCAGCGCGCTGCCGTAGCGCGCACTGGGCTCGCGAGCGAGCGCGCGTTCCATCACTTCGTCGAGGCCCTCGATCTGGATGCCGCGGCTGCTCGGCAGCCCAGGCCGCTCGTGCAGCACGGCCGCGAGCACGAGGTTCAGGGAAGGATAGTCGTAGGGCGGCTTGCCGGTCAGCAGCTCGAGCGCCAGCGCCGCCAGCGCGTACAGGTCCGCCGACTTGCCGCAGCCGCTGCCCTCGACCTGCTCGGGTGCCATGTATGCGGGCGTGCCGAGCAGGCCGGCGCCGAGGCCTGTATCCGAGGTCCCCTCGCGGATCGCGATCCCGAAGTCGAGCAGCTTCACGGCGTCGTTCGCGTCCGGGTCGACCATGATGTTCGCGGGCTTGACGTCGCGATGCACGATGCCCTGACCGTGCAGGTGGTCGAGCGCCCCGGCGACCTGGCGCAGGATGCGCAACACGCGCTTGAGCGACAGATGTTCGTGGCGCGACAGCCACTCGCCCAGGTCGATGCCCGGCACGTGCTCCATCAGCATGTACGGCGTGTCGTCGTCCATCTCGCCGATGTCGAATACCTTCACGACATTGGGATGGTTGACCAGCGCCAGCAGCTTGGCCTCGGCGAGGAACTGATCGAGCAGCAGCGGCGTGCAGCGCGCGCCGAGGATCTTGACCGCGGCTTGTGCGCCGAGCGTCACGTGTTCGGCCAGAAACACGTGGCCCATGCCGCCCGTCCCCAGGTGTTTGACGATCTTGTGGCGCGCGCCGACCGGGCAGCCGATCCAGGCTGCGGCGCTCAGTCTCTCGCCGCTCTCGCGGTCCAGAAATTCATCGTCCCCACTGTCGAAGCTGATCGATGCTGCCGCTGCATGCATGACTACGCCGTCCGATTTAATCGAAGCCTGAGCCTCAGTTCGCTGGCCGAGGGTTGCACCGCGCATGCCAAGCCTTAAATGCGCTCGCACGGGCTCGAACATCCGCGAGTTGCTTTAGCGGATTGCCCCATGTGTCAGTTTGGTATCGCACTTGCAGCGCGCATGCGCACGGAGATCCCCCCACTCATGGCTCAATCATCCAATACGCTTCACGAAGCGGTCGAAGCACTCACTCCCGAGATCATCGACCGCCATCGCGCCATCGTCTCGATCATGGAAGAGCTCGAGGCCGTCGACTGGTACGATCAACGCGCCAGCGCCTGCAGCGATCCCGAGCTGCGCAAGATCCTCGAGCACAACCGCGACGAGGAGAAGGAGCACGCCTGCATGGTGCTGGAGTGGCTGCGCCGGCGTGACCCGGCGCTCGACGGACACCTGCGAAAGTTTCTGTTCAGCGACGGCTCGATCGTGCGCGAGGAAGACGGCGGCGGCTCGCCTGCCAGCGGCGCGTCGCTCGGCATCGGCTCGCTGCGCAAGGAGAAGCCATGAACCACCTACGTCGAGAGCTTGCACCACTCAGCGCCCGCGCGCTCGAATCCATCGAGAGCGAAGCCAAACACGCGCTCGCCACGTACCTGTCCGCGCGCAAGCTGGTGGAGTTCGACGGCCCGCGCGGCTGGGAGTTCTCCGCCGTGCCGCTCGGCCGCGTGCACGACATCAAGCTCGAAGCCGATGCGAGCTTGTCCACGAAGCTGCGAGAAGTGCAGCCGCTGATCGAGCTGCGGGTGCCGTTCGATCTGCCAATCAGCGAGATCGACGACATCGAGCGCGGCGCCGATCCTCAGCTCGACGCGGTGGTCGAGGCCTCGCGACGTCTCGCGCTGGCCGAAGATCGCACCATCTACTACGGGGCGAAGGCAGGCAACGTGCAGGGCATCGTCTCTGCCAGCTCGCAAACACCGATCACTCTGTCGAACGACTTCCAGTCGTTCCCCGGCTTCGTGTCCGAGGCGATCGAGCAGCTGCGCATTTCAGGCGTGAGTGGCCCGTACGCGATCGCGCTCGATGCCGACTCGTACACGGCGCTGGCCAAGACCACCGGCGCGGGCGGCTATCCGGTGTTGCAACACGTGCGGCGTTTCCTCGACGGGCCGATCGTCTGGGCGCCCGCGCTGCAAGGCGCGCTGGTGTTGAGCCTGCGCGGCGGTGACTTTCAGCTGGTGGTTGGGGAGGATGTGTCCGTCGGCTACCTCGACCACGATCGGCAAAAGATCGGCCTGTATCTCGAGGAAAGCTTCACGTTCCGCCTGCTCAGCCCCGAGGCTGCTGTGCCGCTCGTGTTCGCGAGCAAGTGAAGTCGGGGCAGTTTGGTTGAGTCGCCTGGACACAGCGTGTCGGTTGTGTCCAGGCGAAAGCCCAATGTTATCGAGCTGACCCGTTTGGCCCGAGGCTTGCGAAGAAGGCTCTCCGTTGCTTTGTGCACATGACACAAGGGTGCACCAAGAAGGAGACCGAACATGGACAAGACTCGTGGTCTATTCATCCTCGTCGCGTTGCTTGGCGGCGCCGCTGCCGGATGCAATCGGACGCCGGCCGATGAGCAGAAGCAAGCGATCGAGGCTCAGAATGAAGCGAACAAGGACATCGCGGAGGCCAACCGCAATGCGGCCGAGAAGACCGCCGAGGTCCGCAAGGACATGAACGAGAAGACTGCCGAGATCCGCAAGGAGTACGACAAGACCGTCGCCGAGGGTAACGAGAAGATCGCGGAGGCGAAGCAGGATGCTCGCGAGAAGGCCGCTTCGGCTCAAGCCTCGGCCAACGAGGACATTCGCGACGCCAACCGCAAGGTCGTGGCGGCCGACGACACGCTGCGCAGCTGGGGTCAGGAGAAGATCGACGCCCTGAACAACAAGATCGACGACGCGCGCGTGAAGGCCGAGAAGGCCAAGCCGCAGGCTCGCGCCGAGTTCGAGGCCGGCATCAAGGACGTGCAGGCCAAGCGCGATGCGATCGTGACCGAGTTTGCGTCGGTCGAGAACCGGAGCGCCGCCGACGTGGATCGCTTCAAGGGGAAGGTCGATGCCGAGATCGATCGCCTGAAGGATCGCGTGGATCGACTCGAAAAACATCTGTGAACGCAGCGCGTGCGCTCGTGAAGATGGGACCCACTCGGGTCCCATTTTTTTTGCTGTCGCGTTTGCCGACGACCTGTTCGCCCCAACTTGGCATGTTTGACACGCCGATCCAGGTCCGGCGGAGACCCAAGCTGGGTTCCCAGCCTTTGGCCCAAAGCATGCAAGTACCGGCAGCTCAGTTTTAGTTGCAACGAGGTTTGTATGTTTAGGCGCTTAGGGCTGTCTGTTGTTTGTGTAGCGATGGTTTGGCCGGTGTTTGTGCAGGATGCGCACGCCAGCGATCGGCACGACGAACCGCACCGGTTGTCACTCGCCGCTGACTTCGACTACGGCGCCGCCATCGGCAATTCGGAAGTGGACGACGGCGGCGGCTTCGGCATTCGTGCCGGCAGCGAACACGACTTCGTGCTGGTCACGCTGATCCCGGAGGTGGGGTTCAACTGGCACCACTTCGACAGCGCGCCCGACGCGACGACCTGGGCCGGCGTGCTCGGCGGCCGCATCCGCTTCCTCAAGATCCTGGAGCCGGGCATCTTCGCGCACGCCGGCGTCGGCCACGTCGGGGGGTATGACCCGCACGTGGGCTTCGCCTTCGACGCGGGCGTGACGCTGGATCTGACCATCCTGCCGCTCGTCGACATCGGTCTGCACGCCGCCTGGAACCGTGTGTTCGGTGACAGCGACGACAACGGGTTGTCCTATAGCAGTGTTGGAGCGCACGTCGCGCTGGTGCTTTGAGTGCTCGGTGCGCCGGGCCACGCATTTTCGACTTGGTTCCGGCCGGCGCATCGAAGTAAGAGTCGCGATATGGGGCAGGCTCGGCGCGGACTGGCTTGGGCACTGCTCAGCACGCTGGCGGGTTGCGCGACCATTCCTCAGGGCCAGTACGGCGTCTCGAACATCGATTGGGTTGGCGTCGACGAGATGAGCGACGAGGCCATCGAAGCTTGTCTCGTGACGCGCGAGCGCGAACGCGTGGTGTTTCGGCTCGGCATGGGCGCCGGCAAGTGCGGCGATCCGCCGTTCGACAGCTCACCCCCAAGAGTCTCGCTCTGGCGCATGCCGTGGAACGAGTGGCCGGTCTACGACCCCGCGATCTTCGATCTCGACAAGGAACGCATCCTGCGCTGGTACCGCGCGCGGGGATTCTACGACGCCAAGGTCAAGGGCGTGCGCACCTACGTCGATGACGAGATGGTGAGCGAGCCCATCGAGTGCGACCACGACAAGTCGAGCTGCAAGCTGGAGGTGATGGTCGAGGTCGACGAAGGCAAGCCGGTGCTGGTCAAGGAGGTCAAGGTCGAGACCACCTCCGGCGCGCTCTCCACCGACGTCCTGCGCGGCGTCGAGAAGCGCCTGACGGTCGTGGGCGACAAGCGCTTCGACGAGCACGACTACGAACAGGACAAGCAGGAGATCCAGACCTATCTGTGGAATCAGTCGTACGCGCGCGCCAAGGTCAAGGGCAAGGTCGAGATCGATCGCGAGAAGCGCGTGGCGCGCGTGACGTACCTGCTCGAGCCGGGCCCGGCGTGCGTGTTCGGCGAGCTGAAGGTCGAGGGCAACCCCGACGACATTCCGGCCGATCTGGTCATCCTCGCCGCTGATCTCAGGCCCGGCAAGGAGTACAGCCACGAAGCGATCCTCGACGCGGAGCAGGCGATATTCGCGCTCGGGGTGTTCTCATCGGTCGCGATCAAGCCGCAAGGCGAAGAGGGCAGCAAGGTCGATTTGGTGGCAGACGTGCGCGTCGGGCGCCTGGTGCGCTGGAGTGGGGGCATCGGCATCATGAGCGGCACGCAGCTGCGCCAGAGCGAGGAGTCCAGCGTGCCGCAGTGGGACGTGCACTTGGTCGGCGCGTGGGAGCACCGGAACTTCCTCGGCGGCATGCGCCGCCTGCGGCTCGAAGAGCGGCCGCGCATGATCTTTCAGGACGAGTTCCCGGGCGTGAAGGGCGGTCCGCGTCCGGGCAACATCATCAGCCTGCGTTTCGAGCAGCCGCAGACGTTCGAGCGGCGCACCACGCTGTTCTTTCAGGCCTCGCACGACTTTGGTCCGGACCCCTATGAGGGGTTCTTCCGCCACGACCTGACCACCAAGCTCGGCCTGTCGCGGCCCTTCTGGCGCCAGCGTTTCAAGGCCAGCCTGGCCATCGCCAACGACGTCTACGTGATCACGGACGACGATCCCCCGAGCACCGCTTCGAGCTACGAGCTGCCGTATCTAGAGCAGCAGTTGACCCTGGATCTGCGCAACAACCCACAACGTCCGCGCTACGGGTTCTACGCGTCGGTGCTGGTTCACGAGGCGTTCCGCATCGCCGACTACGGTTCCTGGGACTACGTGCGCATCCTCCCGGACGTCCGTGGTTATGTCCCTCTCATGTGGGGCTTCGTCCTGGCCGGCCGCTTCGCTCTGGGCGCGTTGTTCATCGCGGATCGCCGCGATGACCTCGACCGCGACTCGTCCCGGCTGGGTCCCTGGCCGTATCGGCTGCGCGGCGGCGGCGCCAACAGCAACCGCGGCTTCGAGGCCGGCAAGCTGGGCGTGCCCGACGACCCCGACGCCAAGAGCATAGGCGGCATCCGGCGTTTCGAGGGGTCGCTGGAGCTGCGCATCCCCTTTGGCGAGGACTTCGGCATGGTGCTGTTTGGCGACGTCGGCAACGTCAGCCAGGAGGCGAGCTTTCATTTCGAGCAATTGAACACCTCCGTCGGCTTCGGATTGCGCTACTTCACGATCATCGGCGCGGTGCGTTTGGATCTCGGCTGGCGTGTGCCAGGCTGGCAAACGGTCGGGGACGAGCCGGAACCCGAGTTCGAGCACAACGCCTGGCCCAGCGCCTTCCACCTCACCATCGGAGAAGCCTTCTGATGCACGTCTCCAGCAAAGTCCGCAAGCGCGTGTTGATCGGCTTCGGCGCCTTGCTGATGACGCCGGTGGTGTTGATCGGCCTCGCGCTGATCGCCCTGCAGTTCCGGCCGCTGCGAGCGGCAGCGCTCGACCAGGTCATGGGGCTGCTGAAGGGCACGCTCCAGGGTGAGCTGCAGCTGGACGACGTGCGCTGGCCGAGCCTGCGGCACGTGGAGCTGAGCGGCGTGCGGCTCATGGATCGTCACGGCGAGCTGGTGGGAAACATTGGCCTGGCTTCGGCGCACATCCGGCTCGCGCCGCTGCTGCACGGCGAGGTGCACTTGAGCGAGGTCAGCGTCGACGGCGTGTTCGTGGATCTGGCGACGCTCCAGGGTGATCGCGGGCTGCTCAGCGTGTTCGAGAGCAAGGAGCCGAAGCCGCCGGAGGAAGAGAAGAAGGGCAGCTCGATCTCGGTCGTGATCGACAAGGGCTGCGTCGACGGCAGCGACGTGCGCGTGCAGCCCGTGCCGGATCAAAAGCTCGCGCTCCATCGCTTCGCGGGCTGCATCGGCTTCAGCATGGCCGACGAGATCGAGATCAGGCTGGACTCGCTGCGCGGGCAGCTGCAAAAGAGCGGCAACTCGGTGCTCGCGTTCGTGGACGAAGGCGAGCTGTCCAGTGCCGAGCCGGGCACGGTCTTGCCGCTGGCGCAGGCGTTCTTGAACGGCACGCTGAAGATCGCGGATCCGGGCATCGGCATGGACGGCCGGCTCGAGGTGCGGGGCGTGAGCAAGAGCACGCTCGAGGCCGCGGCGGTGAAGGCCGATTGGTTGAAGGCCGCGGCCGACCTCAGCGCCAGCGTGCGCGGCGACGTGAACGCGATGAAGTATCAGCTCGAGCTGCGCGCGCCCGACAGCAGCCTGAAGGTCTCGGGTGACTTCCAGGCCGAGCGCGAGGCCAACGCGAAGCTCACCACGGAGCGCTTCGAGGTCGGCAAGCTGACCACGACCGCGCTCGAGCGCCTGGCGTTCGAGCTGGGCGTGCACGTCGATCTCACGCCGAAGCAGGGGCCGCGGATCGACGCTGACCTCAGCTCGGGGAGCCTGGGTGCCTGGGCCCTGCCGGTCACGAAGGTGCGCGCCGAATTGCAGCAGGACGGCGGCGTGAAGCTGCCGAGCTTCGAGGCGCGCTATCCCACGGCGTACGTGCGCGGCAACGCGCAGCTCGCGGGTGACGGCGCGCTCAAGGCAGCGGTGCAAGCCGAGCTGAGCGCGCTCGAGAAGCTGCCCCCCGTGCGCCAGATGCTGCCGGGTTGGTCGGGCAAGCTCAGCGCCGAGGCCTCGGTCACGCGCGGTCCAAACGACGGCCCGCTGAATGTCGAGGCGCACACGCTGCTCGAGAAGCTGCACGCCGAGAGCCCCGCGCTCGCGGCCGAGCGCGTCGATCTGAAGTTGAATGCCGTGGGACAGGCCGATCGCCCGCGGGTGAACGCCGTGCTCAGCGCCGAAGAGCTCGCGATCCAGGATCAACGCATCGCCGAGCTGCAGCTGACGGCGTCAGGTGGTCCGGACGAGTACCAGATCGAGGGGCGCGCCGACGGCGATCGGGGCACGCTGAACGTCTGGGTGAGGCCGTTCGGGGAGGCGCTCGAGGCCGGAGGTCAGCTGGATGCGCGGCTGCCGCGCGGCAAGGCCAAGGCCAAGCTCGAGCGCGTGCGCTTGATCTCCGGCCGCTCGCTCGAGGTCGAGCAGCTGCTGGTCGAACACCTGGGTACGAAGCTCACGGCGCAAGGCAGTGTGGGGCTCGAGGGCAAGACCTCGCGCCTCGATCTGGCGTTGAACACGGACAACCTGTCGCCGATCACGCAGGAGTTCGCGGACAGCTCGGTGCCGGGTCGCGTGCGCATGAACGCGACCGTGACTGGTGCACTCGACAAACCCGCGGTGGACCTGACGCTGGACTTCCGCGAAGGGCCGAAGCTGGCGGGCGGCAAGAGCCAGCTGACCCTGCGCGCCAAGCTGGACGCCGAGCGCAGCCAGGCCGAGATCGACGCGCGCGCCGCGGCGGGCAAGGCCGTGGTGCATGCCAAGCTCGAGAGTAAATGGCGGCGTGGCGCGCCGCTGTCAGCTGCAGCCGATGCCAAGCACGAGCTCGACCTGAAGCTGGAGCGCGTGTCGATCGAAGATCTTCTGGCGCAGAGCGAAGTCTCGCTGCCGGTGCCGCTGCGCGGCTCGATCAGTGCGGAGCTCGAGGCGCACGGCAACCTCAAGTCGCTCGAGCTCAAGACCCAGGTCGACGGGCAGATGCGGGTTGGCGAGGAACCCGAGTTCACCACCAAGCTGCTCCTCGAGTACGGCGGCGGTGGTCTCGCGCTCACCACCGAGCTGAACGACCGCAAGGGCAACCTGCTCACGACCACCTGGCACCAGGCCACGCGGCTCGAAGGCTTCGTGGACAAGCCGCCCAAGCTGCCGGAGTGGTTGGGTGCGACGGCGTGGGAGGTCAAGGTCGAGGTTGCGCCGCGCCGCCTCTCGGAGCTGCCGAGCATTCGCACGCAGCGCGCGATGCGCGAGCTCTGGCCGCTCACTCCCGAGCTGTCGATCCAGCTCGCGCACCAGCCGGACACCGAGCCCATCGGCGACGTGAAATTCGCGGCCAAGTGGGACCCGGGCCAAGTCGACCCCGCCTACGCCACGTGCAGCCAAAAGGTCGAGCCGAGCGTCGAGCTGAAGGGGAAGCTGCGCGAGGGCACGTTCGTCTCCGAGCTCACGGGCAAGGCCGACGGCAAGCAGATGCTTCGCGTGAACACCACGCTCGGTTCGAAGCTCGAGGAGTGGCTCGAGGGGCAGCCCCTGCAGATCGTGCGCGCCAAGATCGCCGCCGCGCTCGAGAACTTCGAGCTCGCGCAGTGGCCGGTCACCTGCGAACAGTCCGCCGGCACGTTGAACGCCAAGTTCGATGCGACCGATCTGTTCGACAAGAAGGCGAAGTTCCGCGCCCAGCTGAACGCCAAGACCTTGGCGGTGAACCAGTCACTGCCGTTCGACCTCGACGTGCAGGCGCAGGCGCTACCGAGTGGCATGGACGTGGTGACTCGCATCGAGCGCATCGGCGGCAACGCGCTGATCAAGAGCAGCCTGCCGATCAGCTTCTACGTGCACGATCCGGCGACGCTGGTGAACCGCGACGGCAACCTGTCGGCGGAAGTCCTGCTGTCGAAGGTGGACGTGAAGTCGCTCTTGGCGTCGGTACCCGTGGTGGCTCGGCCTTCGGGGACACTCGACGGCCGGCTGAAGATCTTCGGCACGCTGGCGAAGCCCCGCGGCAGCGGCAACATCGTGATGAACGACGTGTCGCTGACGCTCCCCAAGCTCGGCCAGCGCTTCACCAAGGTCAACGGCAAGATCGCGATCAACGACAACCGCCTGCAGATCCCCGAGTTCGATCTGCGCGATCAGGGCGGCTCGGCCAAGTTCAAGGCCGAGCTGGTGCTGGACACGGTCGAGAGCTGGCAGGTGAACGCGAGCGCGAAGTTCCGGGACTTTCCGGTGCGCAAGTTGGGCGTGTTGATCGGTCGCGCGAATGCGGACGCAGACGTCAAGGTGAACGCGACGGCGAAGCAGACCGACGTCGACGTTCGGCTGGGTGAGGTCGCCGTGAACCTGAGCGGCGATACCGGTGCGGACGTGCAGTCGCTCGACGAACACCCGGAGATCTACGTCGACGGCAAGCCGCTGGTGCAGCCGGTCAAGGAAGAACCTCAGGTCGGCCCACCCACGATCCTCAACGTGCACGTGCACAACGACGGCGCGATCTGGGTGCGCCGTGACGACTTCGCGGTGCGGATGAGCACCGATCTCAGTGTTCACGTGGTCGGCAAGTCTCCGCAGATCACCGGCGAGGTGAAGCTCGAGCGCGGCTACATCGCTCTCCTGGGTCAGGAATTCGACATCAAGCGCGGCACCGTGACGTTCACGGGCGGCCAGGAAGTGAACCCGAAGCTCGAGCTCACGGCCCAGGCCACTTCGCCCTCCGGCAAGACGGTGCGGGTGGAGGTCAACGGCTTCGTCAGCGCGCCGCAGCTGGCGTTCTTCGTGCAGGATCAGGCGACGACCGCGGGCGAGGCGCTGATCGCCCTCACCGGACGTGATCAGCCGAGCGGCGGTGGCAGCGAGCAGTCGGCACAAGAGCAGGTCGCGTCGGCGGCGATGGGTATGACCACCGGGCTCTTGAGCCTGGGCGCGCGGCGCGCGTTCGGCGACTTCATCCCCATGCTGTCGGTCGAGCAGAGCACCGAGTCGACGCGCGTGCGCGCCGGCTTCGAGGCCGACCGGTTGATCCCCGACTTCATGAAGGGGTTCGTCAAGGGTGCCTACGTGGAGGGCGTCGTGAGCACGGGCGACGAGACCCAACGCGGCGGGGACAGCGGTGGCGGCGGCGCGCAAACCGGCGTGCTGCTCGAGTTGATGCTGCCCAAGGACCTGGTCTGGGCGGGCAAGTACGGACCGGGCCAGACCTGGTCGATCGATCTCGACTGGCGGCCTTGATCGAGCCTCACGCGCCTTCGACGACGACCGGCTCGCCGCTCACTTCGCGGCGGTAGATGCGCAGCACGGCCACGAAGAACGCGACGCTCAGCGGTCCGAGCATCAGCCCGATCGGACCGAAGGCGCCGAGCCCGCCGATCAACGCGAAGAACACCACGGCGCCCGGCATGTCCATGCCGCCCTTGGCCACCAGCGGCTTGATGACGTTGTCGATCAGCGCGACCACGGTCACCGACCAGATGGCCAGGAAGATCGCCATGTACTGGTGTCCCGTGACCAACAGGATCAGCGCCGCGAACAGCGAAAATGCCGCTGCGCCGATGGCCGGAATGAAGGCGCCGAAGAAGGTGATCGCGGCAAAGAAGATTGGGTGCGGCACGCTCGCGATCAGGTAGCCGAGCAGGGCAGCGATCGCCTGCGCCGCGGCGGTCACCACCGTGGCGACCAGGACCGCGTACGAGACCTTCTTGAACTCGGTCAACAACTCGCGCGTCTGGCCCTCGCGGAGCGGCAGCACGTTGTCGAGCCAGGCCACCAGCTGGCGTCCCTGCACCAGCAGGAAGAACAGCGCGATCAGCATCATGGTCGCGTTGAACACGAAGCCCCACGTGGCGGCCACCGCGCGGCCGACGCCGGCAGCCGCACCCGCGGCGCGCGATTGCACCTGCTCGGTCACCGTCTTGCTCACGTCCGCGCCGGTATGCCGCTCGATCTGGTGCATTAGATCATGGGCCGGCCCACGCACGGGCGGTGGCAGCTTCTCGATCAAGCCTCCGAGCCCCTGACTCTGCACGGTCGTGGCGACGAACTTGATGCCCTTGGAGCCCTCGTCGACCACGAACGCCGACATGCCCAGGATCGGGCCCACGACCACGATCACCATCGCGAACACCAGGATGCTCGCCGCCAGCGAAGGCTTGCGCACGCGGCGCGTCAGGCGCAGTTGCAGTGGCCAGAGCACGCCGGCGAAGACGGCAGCCGTCAGCAGCGCGCTCGCCAGGGGCTCAATCAAGAACGCCAGCAGCAGCAGCGCAGCCACCAGCAGCAGCAGCAGGAAACGGCGTCGGGTCTTCTCGTCGTCCATGTGCTGCCTTACATACGCGCTCAGCGCGCCGCGGCAGCCTCGGCCGGCGGCCCGTGCGCGGGTTGCTCGTTCGCGGCCAGCACTTCCAGGCGCTGCGTCACCGCCTGGGCGATCTGCTCGACCGCCTCGTCCAGCGCCTGCGACAGCGCGGCAACCGCGCGAGCCGCTGCATCCTTGCTCGAGCTCGTGATCGGACGTTCGACCTGGATCGTCTTCTCCAGGTGCGCGGCGCGATCATCGTGCAGCGTGAGCGTGGCCACGAGCCGCGCGACCGGCTGCGGTCCGCGTACTTCTTCGAAGGAGACGAGCTCGACCGACAGCGCCTCGGACGCTCCTCCGATCACACGCGTCACGCCGCGCTCCTGGAACAGCGCGCGCTCCAGACCGCGCTCGAGGAACGCCTCCGGCTTCTCGGTCCAGCGCTCCTCGTCATAGTAGCCGAGCTCGTGCTCCGCTGTGCGGTAGGCGATCGGTGCGCCGAGGTGCGAGCTCGAGCGCACGCGCTCCAGCCGCAGCGACAGCCCGCTGTGCGCCTGGACCGGCGTCTGGCCGCGCCCCAGGGCATCGGCGCTGAAGTAGCGCATCGGCAGCGGCTCGCTGCGCGAGGTGAGCGCGCAGCTGCAGCTGAGAGCGGCGAGCGCGAAGTATAGACCGAGCCTCATGGTTGTGACCTCGCGCGTCCTTTGAGCAGCATGTCGGGTTGGCGCTCGATCGCGTCGGCGAGCTCTCTCACAGCGGACGCGGCCTCCGAGATCTCGCGCAAGGTTCGTTCGGCTTCCGTGCCCACGTGCGACGCGTTACGCGCGACGTCACCCATGTTCGACGAGGCTCGCTCGGCGTTGGCCAGTACACCCGACTGGCCGTCGACGCGCGCCAGCAAGCGGTCGAAGTGCGCGATGGTGTCTTGCAGCTGGTGGAACGTCGTCTTCGCCTCGGACGAGAGCTCGCCGATCTTCAGCTGTTCGAGCCGCGAGTTCATCAGCGTCAGCGTCTGCTCCACGCGCTCGAGCGTCTTCCCGGCGCGCTGCGGCAGCTGCTCCTCTTGCACCGAGCCGATCAGCGTGTTGAGGCGGTTGAGCAGCACCACCACCTGCTCGGTGACCTCGGGCAGCTTGTGCGCCGTGTTGTTGACCGCGGACTCGAGGTTCCGGAGCGTCGAAGGCTGGGTCGGGATGTAGTGGCGTGCGGGCTCGAACGACAGCGGCTCGGGCGTCTCGCTGTCCTCGAACAGATCCAGCGAGACGTACTTCACGCCGGTCACACCCATCGAGCCGAGCTGCGCGCGCAGCGCCGAGCCGAGCCGCGAGTTCTCGGTGGAGGCCTTGTCGAGCGCCAGGCGCTTGGCTGCCTCGCTCGCCATCTCGTAGCCGACCTGCACGTGGCGCCGGTCGGGCGCGACCTCGATCTTGGCCACGTTGCCGACGTTCACGCCGCGATACTTCACTGGCGAGCCGACCTCGAGCCCGGTCACCGCCTCGTCGAAGTACGACGTGTAGAGCACCGTGTCCTTGGGCAAGTTGCGCGAGCCGAAGTACGCCAGCCCGGCGAGCCCCACCAACATCGCGAAGACCACGAACAGGCCCAGCTTCCAGTGGTTGGTGGGGGCACTCATGCGGCCCCCTGCATCGGCAAGCGATTGAAGAAGCGGTGCACGCGCGGATCCTTGCTGTTATCGCGCAACACGCGCGGATCACCCTCGGCGATGATGCTCTTGCTCTCGCGGTCGAGCATGATGCAGCGCTGGCCGATGCGAAAGATGCTGTCGAGGTCGTGCGTGACGACCACGATCGTGATGTGCAGCTCCTTGTTGAGCGTCACGATCAGCTCGTCGAGCTCGGCGGCGCTCACCGGGTCGAGGCCGGCCGAGGGCTCGTCGAGGAACAGCAGCTGAGGCTCGAGCACCATGGCGCGCGCGATCGCCGCGCGCTTCTTCATGCCGCCGGACAGCTCGCTGGGCAGCTTGTTTTCGACGTTGTGCAGGCCGACCAGGCGCAGCTTCGCGGTCACCACGGCGTGCACCGCGTCGCGCGGGAGATCCGTCCACTCTTCGAGCGCCAGCGCCACGTTCTCGCCCACGGTCATCGAGCCCAGCAGCGCGCCGGACTGGAACATCACTCCGTAGGGGGGTGGGCCGAGGCCGGCGATCATCTGATCGGTGCCCGCGACGACCACTTCGCCGGCCATCGGCACCTCGAGCCCGATGATGTGGCGCATGAGCGTGGACTTGCCGCAGCCGCTGCCGCCCAGGATGATGAAGATGTCGCCGCGGTTGATGACGAAGTTGCAATCCTGTTGCAGGACGGTATCGCCCCAGCCCATCGTCAGGTGGCGCACGGTGACCACCGGGCTGCCCGGCGGGATCGACTCGCGTAGCGGCTCGCCCGCCAGGCTGTCGCGTGGCGGGAAGCTGGAGCGGATGGGCTCTTGGGGTGCGTCGCTCATCGCATCCTCGCGGCCTCGAAGAACGCGGTGAACACCACGTCGATCAGGATCAGGGTGAACAGCGTGGTGACGACCGCCGCGGTGGTGCGCCGCCCGACGCCTTCGGCTCCGCCGGTGGTGGCCAGGCCCTGCTGGCAAGACACCAGCGCGGTAGCCAGCGCGAACGCCACGCTCTTCACCAGGCCCTGCGTGATGTCGCCCATCTTCACGGCGCGCTGCATCTCGGTGAGGTACGCGGTCGTGGTCAAGTCCAGGCGGTACACACCGACCATCAAGCCGCCCACGCAGCCGCACAGATCCGCGATGATGGTCAAGAGCGGAGCGACAGCCATCAGCGCGAGGGCGCGCGGCATGACCAGCCAGCGCATCTGGCCGAAGCCCATCGTGCGCAGCGCGTCGATCTCTTCGTTGGTCTTCATCGTGCCGAGCTCGGCCGCGAACGACGAGCCCGTGCGGCCGCAGATGATGATCGCGGTCATCAGCGGACCGATCTCTCGCGTCACCGAGATGCCGATCAGATCGGCGATGAAGATGTCCGCGCCGAAGCGGCGCAATTGCGTGGCGGACTGCAGCGCCATCACCAGCCCGACCAGGAAGTTGATCAAGCCGACGATCGGCACGGCATCCGCGCCGGCGCGCTCCATGATCGGCGTGACCTCGCGCCAGTTGACCGTGCGCGGCGAGCGGATGGCGGTGAACACGCCGACGACCATTTGGCCGAAGAACGCCAGCACCAGCTGCACCTCGACCAGGAGCCGGATGGTGGCCGCACCGAGTTGATCGAGCAGTCCCTGGGGCCGGCGGCGCACGCGGCGCGTGAGCTTGGCGTCGCGCTCGTAGAGCTTGAGCAGCTCCTTGGGTGCGCCCTCGGCGCCGATCAGCTCGCAGTGAATGCCGGCCTCTTCACAGCGCGCGCGGAAGCTGACGAGCAGCGCCGTGGCCGTGCCGTCCACCATGCCCACCCGAGTCAGATCCACGCGCAGCGTCTCGCCGGACTTCGGCTGCGGCCGGTTCAGCTCCAGCCACAGGTTGGTGCCGTTGCGCAGCGTGATCGTGCCGCCCAGCGAGATGGTGTAGCCGTCGCCGTCGCGCTGGTGAGTGGCACTGAACGCCTTGAGCTGCCGCTCTCGCTTCAGACGTCGGGCTGTGGTGACGACCTGATCCATGGGCTGACTGATTGAAGCGCGGAAATGCGCGGGCGTGGCGTGGCTGACGGTAAAGCAAGTGCTGAGCCACGCTTACACCACCGCCCCCTTGGCGGCTTGCCCGTCAGCACGTGGGTCCGCAGGGTACGCTGTGGCGCACCTGTCGAGGCATTTTTACCCATGTGGCGTGTGCGCGTCACGGACCCTGAGCTGACCAAGTCTTGCGAGCTGCGACGGCGTCCCCGGGAAAGTCACTGAACACAGCGTCGACGCCCTGGTCGAAGAACAGGTGGTACTCGGCCGTCGGGTCGCCCTGGAAGTCCGCGGGCAAGAAGTTGTTTTCGCTGCGGAAAGTCCAGGGGTGGACCTGCAGGCCCGCGGCGTGTGCATCGGCGACCAGTGAGGTCGGCGAGAGCAACTTGCCTGACTTGTCGCGGGGCACGATCAGGTTCTTGTTCACGCCCACGCCGTCCACGAAGCGCGCGAGCTCGCGCAGGCTTGCGTGTGTGACGAGGTGGGCGGCATCGGTGTCTACAAGGAGCACGAGCGGCAGCCGAGTCATCGTCTTCAGCTGCTCGAGGTTCGCGGTCTCGAACGACTGGATGAACACCGCTGCGGAAGCTCCGCGATAGCCATGCACGTGCAGCGCGCGCACCAGTGCAGCTTCCAGCGGCAGGCCGATCGAGGCGTGATAGCTGGGGTGCTTGGTCTCGGGATACAGGCCGATCGGGCGCCGCCGCACGCGCGACTCGACCTGGGCGAGGCGGATGATCTCGTCGAACGTGGGGATCGGAAACTGTCCGTCGTAGCGCGTGTTGTTCGGCCGCAGCTCGGGCAGGCGTTCTCGCGCGCGCAACGTCTTGAGCTCGGTCAGCGTGAAGTCCTCGGTGAACCAACCGCTGAGCTTCACGCCATCGATGGTCTTCTCGGTCTTGCGCGCGGCGAACTCGGGACGATCCGCCACGTCGGTGGTGCCGGAGATCTCGTTCTCGTGGCGCGCGACCAGCACGCCGTCGCGGGTCGAGACCAGGTCGGGTTCGATGAAGTCGGCGCCGAGTTCGATGGCCAGCTTGTACGAGGCGAGGGTGTGTTCGGGGCGATGGCCCGACGCGCCGCGGTGACCGATCACGCTGGGCCGGCTCATAGGTGCGACAGAGTCTACCCCGAATGGCCCCCTGACTTCCCCGTGCCCGATCTCTCTCTCTCTCGATGCCTGCGCTCCGGGGAGCAGAAGATCGGGCACGGGCACGGGCTCGGGCACGGAAGTTACGAGAGTTCACACGAACGCCGCGGGGCTGTCGGGGCGCTTGTCGATCCTGTGGATAGATGCAGAGTGAACGGTCCGAGCGTTGGTTGGCGCTCGATGCATTTCGCGCCCTGGCGGTGCTGTGGATGATCCAGGGGCACACGTTCACTGCGCTGCTGTCGCCGGAAACACGCTACACGGGCGTCTGGGTGCAGCTGTACTCGCTGCTGCACGGGCTGACCGCGCCGATGTTCCTGGTCGGCGCTGGGCTTTCGTACGGCCTGGTCGCGAGCCTCTGCGACACGCCCGCGCGCTCCGCCGTTCTGCGAGGTAGGTTGTTGCGGCGGGCGCTGTTGCTGTTCGTGCTTGGCACGGTCCTGCAGCTACCAGCGGCATCGCCCCTCGGCATCCTGCGGTCGCGCGAGCTTCTGGCCGGCAGCTTGCAGCTCGGCGCGCTGCAGTTGATCGCATTCTGCCTCGCGGCCTGCGAGCTGTTGCGCGCTCTCTGGCCGCGCCGCTGGCCGCTGGCAGCGGCGCTCTTGTGCGCCGCCCTCGCGCTGTGCGCGCCGTGGATCTGGAACGCGCGACTCTCCGCACACGCGCTGCTCGGAACGTGGATCGACGGTCACGCGGGCTCCCTGTTTCCGCTCGCGCCGTGGGCTTGCTTCTTCCTGGCCGCCGCGGCGTTCACCGGGCTGCTCGGCCGCCGCCGCCCTTCGCCAGGCTGGCTGATCACCTGCGGGCTCGTCCTGAGCGCGCTCTGCTACGCGTGCTACCGCGCGGGCTTCACGCTGCGCGCCGTGTACGGCGAGCACGCGTTCTGGCACGCGAACCCGCTGTTCCTGATCTTCCGCGCCGGCCTCGCGGCGGCCTGGCTGGGCGTGTTGTGCTCCTGCGAGCCCGTCTTGCGGCGCGTCTGGTCTGCCGCTGACGGCGGCGGGATGATGCCGCTGCTCGCGCGCCACTCGCTCGTCGCCTACGTGGTGCACTTGCTCTTGCTGTACGGCACGCCGTTCAGCAAGGGCCTGGCGCGCACCGGCGCGAGCTGGGATCCGCTCGAGACCTGGGTCGCGTTCATCTGGGTGCTCGGTGTGACCTTGGCGTGCGTCTGGGCCTGGCCGCGCCTGCTGCGCTTCAGCGCGTCGCGTGCAGTGCGCGAGCTTTGGCCGGGCGTACCAGGTGCACGGCGTTCGTGAAGGCTAGCGGCTCGACCGCGGAGCGGCCGAGCAGGCGATCGAGGCCGCTGCCTCCGCGCGCGACCGCGGAGAGTACGCGCGTGCGCCCCGCGGGCAGCGAAAACCGCGTGCTGAAGCGCAGCGGCTGGCCGGGCAATCGCTCGGGTATCGCCTGGCTGAAGACCAGCTCCTCGTCCGCCCACAGCTCGAGGCGCGAGAGCGAGAGCCAGCTGGCGGCGCTGACCGCGATGCGTACGCGCAGCGCCCGATCGCCTCTCCACACCAACGTTTCGCCCGGCCCTTTGCCCTCGACGTCGAGCTCGAGCAACGGGCCGTTGCTGACGAACGCTCGGCCCGCGCGCAGGCTCGCGGCAAGCTCGTCCGCGCGCTGCGCCCGCACGTAGGTGCGCGGATAGCCCGCCAGGTGATCTCCTCCGCCGTGGCTGTCGCTGCCGCCGGTGGCCGTCAGGCGATGGCCCTGCGCGAGCCAGCGTCGCCACTCGCGCAACAGCCCGTGCACGCGCTGCTGACGAGCGAGATCGAAGCCGTTCCAGAGCTCGAGCCCGTGCACGTTCAAGTGGTAGTCGGCGCGCGCGAACCCCGTGCCGTCGAAGCCGCCGAGCGCGAAGTAGGCGATGTGATCATCCAGCCGCGGGTGGTTGACCTGCACGAACACGCGCGGGTCTTCGGTCAACTCGCGCACCAGCGCGCGTGGATCCGTGCCGCGCCAGCGTGGCAACCGCTGCAGTGGAAACGCGTTGAAGTGGCCGATCTCGGGTTGCCAGGTCGTGATCTCGGCGCCCGGAAGCGAATCGATCTCGCCCCCCAGATCACCGATCGCGTTGTGATCGGTCGCGACGCCCAGCGCGATGCCTTCGGCCGCCAGATCGAGTGCGCGCACGCCGCCACGAGCATCAGGACTACGCTCGGTGTGGACGTGCAGATCGCTCGCCGTCCAGCCGGGCAGCTCGATCTCGCGCTCGAGTTCCACGTTGCGACGCACGTGCGCGCCGGCGTCGGCATGCAGCGCGAGCTCGGCCAGCGACCACTCCGGTCCATGCGACACGTAGACCCGGTAGTCCCCGGGCGCGAGCACGAACTGCGAATCCTCGCCGTCGATCGCGCGCTGCATCTCCGAGACCTGACCGAATGCGCGCGCCGTGAACGAGCGAGGCGCGATGCGTACGCGAGCGGGCAGCAGGTTGCCGCTGCGGTCCTGCACGCGCAGGGTCAGCGTGGCGGTGCTCGCGGGCTTCGCATTCGAGGCCAGCGAGGGCTCGCGCCAGATCCAGAACACGAGCGCGATCAAGCTGCAAAGCGCAATGCTGCTCGTTCGGAACGCTCGCATTGGGGCATCAGTGTGCCTGCGCAGCCCGTCCTGCCGCGTACGGCTGCGTAGCAAAGTCTGAACTTCACTGTGAACTCGCGCGTCTACACGCCTCGAGCGCCGGGGTGTCGCACGAGGCACATCGGCACGTTGCTTGTGTGCGCGCCCACACGCGATCGTTACAGACGAGGTCAGTAAATGTCCGCGATGAGCGGGCCGCGTGGAACTGGCCTTGACGTTCGTGCGTACGGATGTATGGAGTTCTCCACCGATGCTGGACCATCGACAGGACGTGCCGCTTGCCGTGCACGGATGATCAACGCGTGGGAGTCCGTATGCGGCGCATCACTGCCAACAAAGTACCATCGCCAGGCCAGCACTCGCGCTCGGCCATTCGCACACGCCTGCCAACCAGCGCGCAATTACGCACTCGCCTGCAATTCCGGAACGACGTGCTGGCAGGTTTGCGCGCCCGGCCGCGGCGTCTGCAGTCGGTTTACTTCTACGACGACACCGGCAGCGCGCTCTTCGAAGAGATCACGCGTCTGCCCGAGTACTACCTGACGCGCACCGAGCACGCCATCCTGAGCCAGTACGCCGAGCAGATCGTCAGCCCCGTGCTCGATCAACCGGCGTGCGTGGTCGACCTCGGCGCAGGCGATGGCAAGAAGACGCGCTTGCTGCTCGAGCATTTGCACGCGCGAGGTGCCGACGTGCGCTACGCGCCGGTCGACGTCTCCGCGGCGGCGCTCTGGGACTCGGAGCAGCGCATGCAGAAGGATCTGCCGTGGCTGCGTGTGGATCCGATCCACGACGACTACATCGCGGGTCTGTCGCGCGTGCGCGAGGCACAGGCCGGGCGCAAGCTGCTGGTGTTGTGGCTGGGCTCGAGCATCGGCAACTTCGCGCCCGGGCAGGCCACGTCGATGTTGCATGGTCTGGCTTCCGCGTGTGCCACGTCGGACACGTTGCTCGTCGGCTTCGACCTGTTGAAGGATCCGGAGCTGCTGGTGAAGGCCTACGCAGACAGCCAGGGCGTCACGGCCAAGTTCAACTTCAACCTGCTCGCGCGGATCAATCGCGAGCTGGATGGCGACTTCGATGTGAGCGAGTTCGTGCACCACGCGACCTTCGCTCCCGACCGCAGCGCGATGGAGAGCTACCTGCTCAGTCGCAAGCGCCAGGTCGTGAACGTCGCGGGTGAGCGCTTCGAGCTCGAGGCCTGGGAGCCGATACAGACGGAGACCTCGTGCAAGTACTCCGAGCGTCAGATCGACACGCTGCTGTCGGCGGCGGGGCTGGCGCGCTGCGCGACCTACCGCGATCAGGACGGCTGGTTCGCCGACGTGGCCTGTAGGCCGCAGCGGGGACCCACGTCGTGAGCCTGCCGCTGCCAACTTCAGCAGCCGACAGCGGCACGAAGTCGCCTGCGGAGCTCGCCGCGCGCTATCGCACCGTGCGCGCCTGGACCGAGCAACTGTGCCAGCCGCTGTTGGCGGAAGACTACGTGGTGCAATCGATGCCGGATGCCAGTCCGGCCAAGTGGCACCTGGCACACACCAGCTGGTTCTTCGAGACCTTCGTGCTCGAGGCCAAGCTGCCGGGCTACCAGCCGTTTCACCCGCAGTTCGCGCTCCTGTTCAACTCGTACTACGAGGCAGTCGGCCCGCGGCACCCGCGGCCGGAGCGCGGGCTGTTGACGCGCCCGAGCGTCGACGAGATCTACGCGTATCGGGGCGCCGTCGATCGCGCGCTGCTCGAGTTCTTGCCGCGCGCACCCGATCTGAGCGCGTTGCTCGAATTGGGCCTCGCGCACGAGCAGCAGCACCAGGAGCTCTTGCTCACCGATCTGCAGCACGCGTTCTCGCGCAACCCGCTCGCGCCGGTCTACCGGCCGGCGTCGCCGCAACTGGTGTCTTCGCCGGTCGCCCCGGGCTGGGAGCAATTTCCAGGCGGGCTCGGCTGGCTGGGCGACGCGGGCGCGGGCTTCGCCTTCGACAACGAGCGGCCGCGGCACCGCGTGATCACCGAGCCCTACGCGCTGTCCAGCCGACTCACGAGCTGCGGCGAGTACCTCGAGTTCATGCGCGACGGCGGCTACGCGCGGCCGGAGCTGTGGTTGTCGGACGGCTGGCAGTTCATCCAGCAACACGCCCTGCAGGCACCGCTCTACTGGCGAGAGTGCGAGGGCGGTTACGATCGCTTCACTCTGCACGGCATGCAGCCGGTCGACCTCGAGCAGCCGGTCTGCCACGTGAGCTTCTACGAAGCCGACGCGTTCGCGCGCTGGGCGGGCGCGCGACTGCCGACCGAGGCCGAGTGGGAGCTGGCGTACGCCGAGCGGCCCATCGCCGGCCAGTTCGTGGATGCCGGCGCATTGACGCCGCTGCACAGCGGCGCGTCGTTCGGCTCCGCCTGGGTGTGGACCGCGAGCCCCTACGTCGCGTATCCGGGCTTCCAGCCCGAGGCCGGAGCTCTCGGCGAGTACAACGGCAAGTTCATGTGCAACCAGCTCGTGCTGCGCGGTGGCTCGTGCTTCACGCCCCACGGCCACATGCGCGCCAGCTACCGCAACTTCTTCCCGCCGACCGCGCGCTGGCAGGTCAGCGGGATCCGACTCGCTCGCTCCGGGTAAGCCGGCCCTCGATGTCGTAGAGGCTCACGGTCTCGTTGCGCACCCGCACCTCGAATTCGGGTCGCAGGTGTTCGAAGACGTCGGGAAACTCGCGCTCCATGATCTCGCGCGTGTTGTCATTGATCTCGCGCAGCAAGCAGTGCGTCACGTGCAGCGCGCGGATCTGGTCGTGCTGGTCGTTGAACGTGCCGCGCACGTAGAAGTTCTTGTACGGCGTGCCGAGCACGATGCCGGGGCTGGGGAAGCCGATCACGGTCGCGTCGCGTTCGCCGATCGTCTCGCGCAGCTTCAGCGCGGCGTCGCGTACCGTGTACTCGGGGTCGCTCAGGAATCGGGCGTGGCCGCGCGCGCTCCAGGCGAGCAGGGCGATCAGCGGCAGCGCGAGCGGCAGCTGGCGGACGCGGGCCGAGACCGGGCGGGCGGCGAGCGCGCGCAGGACGTGCTCGATCCCGAGGCCCGCGATCAACGCGGCCGGCGGCACGACCAATGTCCAGAAGCGCAGCTCCGACTTGGCCAGCACGGCCATGGCCAGGAACGCGCACGCAAACCACGCCAGCACGATCTGCTCGCGGTACGGGGGAAGCCGGCGTTGGCGCACGGCGATCACTGCGAAGCCGGCCAGGGTGGCCAGCGAGAGCAGCCCGGTGATCGGCAGGCTGGTGAAGAAGTGGGCGTAGCGCTCGTGATCGCGGAAGCGATAGAGCAGGGTCTTGATGCCCCGATACTGGTGCCGCGTCGGCCAGTCCGAGCCGAGCAACACGTGGTTCACGTTGTGCTCGACCGAGCGTCCGTAGTCGCTGTGCGCGATGTAGATGCCCGAGACGACCAGCAAGCACACCGCGCAGCCCATCACGATCCAAAGCTCTTTGCGCCGGCGCTCGACGCGCAGCAGCAGGTACAGCGAGCCGAGTAGCAGGACCGGTAGCGCGAACAGGGCGCCTTGCTTGGTGAAGAAGCTCAGCACGAATGCCAGCTGCGCCACGCACAGCCAGAGCAGCGACCGCTCGGCGCGCAGCAGCGCCAGCACCATCAGGGCGTTCCAGGTGGCGACTGCGGGCTCGAGGAAGCCGACTCGCGAGGTGTGGAAATACACGGGGTCGAGCACGAGGGTCAGCGCGACGAACAGCCAGACGGAGGGTCGCATCAGCTCGGCGGCGAGCCACAACAAGAGCCCGAGCCCAACTGCTGCGTACAACGTGCTGAAGGTCCGCAGTTGCGGGTAATCTGTGCCGAACGAGCGGAAGTAGCCGGCGAGTGGGTACACCCAGGCCGGGCTCTGCGCGCGCCAGAACTGATAATCGTCGGCCTGATTGATCTGGAACGCGCCGAACAGGGCGTAGTTGCGCGCCTCGTGCGACTTGGCGGGCGGCTCCCCGTACAGCTCGCGCGCGTCGCGGCCGTTGATCGTGCGAGGCGGATCGGCGGACAGCAAGAGGCAGCGCAGCGCGACGAACAGCGCCACACACGCCGCTGTCAGCAGCACGCGCTTGGGGCCCTTGTGTGATCTCGGCTGGGGACTGGGTTCCGAACGACTCGGCTCTGGGATGGACAAGGCAAGCTCGCGGTGAGACGCGCGCACAGTGTTACCGACAATGCGCGGGGCGCGCTCGAGATTTCGGCGTCCGGAAGGCTCGCGCCCATCGGGCACGACCCTACCGCTGACTATCGGTCGCCGGCGCTGCGCGGCGGCTCCCGGGCCGGATCGAGGTAGGGCTTTTCCTCCGGGTGAGAAGTCGCCATACTTGGCCGCTCAGGAGTGGGCGGACGTTCGCCCGGATTTGCTTGAGCCCGTTCAGACTCCGTAAGAAGGACAAACGCCGGCTGTCTATCGGCGCGGCCGTGGTGTTCGCCGTGGTCGGTCTGCTGTGGTTTGCCGTGCCGCAGCTGGTCAAGGGCAGGGTGGAGAGCGCCGCCGAGGACCGCACCGGCCTGTCGGTCTCGATCGACAGCCTGGGGCTGGGCTTCTCGGGCGTGACCCTCTCCAAGATCGAGGTGCGCTCCGCCGACGGTAAGGCCGTTCAGGTGGACGTGGAGGAGGCAGACGTCGAGTTAGGTCTGCTGTCGGCCATGTTCAACGGTGCCGCCGCCGTGACCGGTGCCAGCGTCAAGGGCGTGGACGGCGAAGTGGACGTGGCCTCGAGCGCGTTCGATGACCTGCGCAAGCGCCTGGGCTCGCGCAGCGGCAGCTCGGACGCCCCCTCGGGCAGGCCGAAGAAGGCGCTCCGCCTCGAGCGCTTTCACTTGAGCGTGAAGAAGGGCAGCGACGAGATCCTGGCAGCTGATGGCGGCGAAATCGTGGCCGGTCAGGACGAGCTGAACGCCAGCCTCTCGCACGTGCGCTTGACCCAACCGCAGCTGGCAGTGGCGGACGCGCGCGACGTCGACGTCGTGTTCGACCGCAAAGAGGGACTGCGCCTGCGCAAGGCCAACGTGTCCGACGCGCTGGTGTCGATCACGCCCGACGGCCTGCGGCGCGTGCGCGGGGCCAACAAGCCCGACGACGACAACAACAACAACAACGACGATGACTCCGCCGAGCCGGCCGCGGGGCAGGCTCCTCCTGCAGCGGCTGCGGCACCCGCGCAGGGCGGTGGTCGCAAGGAGTCGCTACAGGCGCTGTTGGCGAAGCTGGCGCCGGGTGCGGAAGTGACGCTGGGCCGCGCGACCTTCGAGCAGGTCGAGGGCACCACGCGTACCCCCGTGCTGCGCGACGTCGAGTGCAAGCTGA
Organism: Polyangiales bacterium; assembly: GCA_035274465.1. Lineage (GTDB taxonomy): Bacteria > Myxococcota_A > Polyangia > Polyangiales > JAFGIB01 > JADGRF01. Next base: position 2,413 of record DATEOF010000438.1, on the reverse strand, counting down.
CGCTGGAGGCAGACGAGGCGCTGCGCGTCCAGGGCCGCGGAGACTCGGACGGCGGCGGCAAGCTGGACGCCGATATCCGCGTGTGGCCGAAGGACCTTCGGGCGGACGGCAAGCTCAAGCTGACCTCGCTGCCGCTCACGCTGCTCGTGCCGCTGCTGCCCTCGGTGCCGTGGTTCGAGCCACAGCAGAGCCGGATCGACGCGGCGCTCACCATCCGCGCCGAGAGCCCCGCGCGCGTCGCGCTCGAGGGCAAGGCGGCGCTGCGCAACGTGGGCCTGTCGGCGGATCGCATCGCGACCACGCCCGTGCGCGGCATCAACGCCAGCATCGAAGGCCGCGGTCACTGGTTGCCGGTGGCGCGCCGGCTGGAGATCGAGAGCGGCAGCTTGGGTCTGGGCAAGGCCGCGATGCAGGTCAAGGGCGCGGTCGAGCTGGATGCGGAACACTTCGCGTTCGACATCGACGCCAACCTGCCGCAGACCCCCTGCACCGACGCGGTGCGCTCGATCCCACGCGATCTGCTCGGCGACATGGGCCTCGCGCAGTGGCAGGGCAACATCAGCGGGCGTCTGCGCTTCCAGACCGACTCGCGCGAGCTGGAGAAGACCATCCTCGAGGTCGACGTGAAAGATCGGTGCGACTTCCAGGTCGTGCCCGTGGTCGCCGACCTGAGCCGCTTCTCGAGCCCGTTCACGCACACGGTGACCGAGCCGGACGGCAAGGTGTTCGAGATGGAGACGGGGCCCGGCACGGCGGCGTGGACGCCGATCGAAGCCATGAGCCCGTACTTCGTGCACGCGGTGTTGGTGCACGAAGACCCGCAGTTCTTCTCGCACCACGGCTTCTCTATGATCAACATCCGCAACGCGTTGGTGCGCGATCTCAAGGAACGCCGCTACGCGGTCGGTGCGAGCACGATCACGATGCAGCTGGTGAAGAACGTGTTCCTGCACCGCGAGAAGACGCTGGCGCGCAAGATCCAGGAAGTCTTGCTCACGTGGTGGACCGAGCGGGTGATGGAGAAGCGCGACATCCTCGAGCTATACTTGAACGTGATCGAATACGGCCCGAGCATCTACGGCATCCGCCAGGCCGCGCAGCACTACTGGAACCGCCTGCCGAGCGAGCTATCGCCGGCGGAAGGCGTGTTCTTGTCGACGATCCTTCCGAACCCCAAGAAGTACCACACCTACTACGACAAGAACGCGCTCAGCTCGAGCTGGGCGAGTCAGATGCGTAGTCAGATGAAGCGGATGGGCGAGCGCGGAGCGTACGACGCCAAGGCCGTCGAGTACGGCATGGCGGAGATCGATCACTTCAAGTTCTCGCGAGACAATGCGCCGGCGGCGCCGAGGATCATTCCGGGGACGACCGCGCCGCTGCCGTATATGGCTGCGGGGCCGGCGGATACCGGCACAGACATGGACTGAGCACCGCGGCCGTCCCCTCCTCGTCGTCCTCGTTGACATGGACGTGGAAGTGGACACTGAGGGACTTGGTCGTGGACGTGGACATGATCGGACCACGATCACGGGCTCGTCCACGTCCACATCCACGGTCACGAGGACGAGAATTCCGCTTCACTTCGGCAGCGCGCAGTAGCGCAGGAACCCGCTCGGCAGCTGCATTGCATACGGCGATGGTTTTGTGCCGTACGGGTGATCTTGCAGAAACTTCCACGCGCTCGCCTGCGAGTCGCGCGGGACGCTGTGGCCTCCGCCGTGGTTGCACAGGAACGCGAAGCTGCCGCGCTTCATCATCGCCTCGAGGTAGCGGTTGCTGGCTTGCGTGTAGTTGATGCCGTCGACCGGTGAGATGTCGGTCGCGCCGCCGTAGAGGATCATCGCCGCGACCGGGTTGTTGGGATCCTGGTCCGGCGGCATGTCGCCTTCCGTCAGCCCGCCGGAGTAGACGACCACGCTCGCGAGATAGCCCGAGCGACGCAGGCTCACCTGCGATGTCTTGAGTCCGCCTGCGCTCATGCCGGTGGCGTGGATGCGGCGCACATCGATATCGAGCTTCATGATCGCGCAGGCCACGATCTCGTCCATCAGCTTTTGGTCGCCGTCGGTGTTCTGCGCGCCCATCGGCGTGTTGTCCCAGGGCCGCACCGCACTGGGCGTGCCCGTCGCGGGTGCAGCCACCACGCCGCCTTGGGCCTTGATCTCGTTGATCACGCTCTGGCCGATCCAGCTCACCGCGTCTTCCGGGTTCGGCAGCGTGCTGTGCCAGGAGAAGAGTAGCGGCCCGTGCTTGTCCGACTTGCCGTCGGTGTACAGCAGCACGCGCCGCATCGTGCCGCCCGCGTTGAACATCACGTAGCCGTCGCGAAACTCCGGGCACGGTCCGGTCGCCGCCACGATGAATTTGGGATCGGGCTTGCGCGCTTCGGCAGCGCCCGCCGCTCCGCCTG
>DATEOF010000437.1:0-11137 GCA_035274465.1 Polyangiales bacterium | reverse complement strand
ACCCACGCTCGTCACACACAACCATGCGCCGGCCCAGATCGCCCAGCGCGTCACCCGAGTCTCCGCGTACGCTGTCATGACGCTCTGCCTAGCCCGAAACCCGATGAGCGCTCTACGCCGCAACTCCTAACAATGGCTGTCAGTCGGGCTTAGGAATTGACCCAAAAGAGGGGATGCCCGCCGTTGCTCTGTCCGGCGCACGGGAGCAGACTCGCCGGCCAGCATGACCAGCACAGCCCGCGGATCATTCGAGGTCACCAGCCAGCGCGAGCCGCCGTTCGACAGCGTCGACGGCGTGGCCATGGCACGGGTCACCGTCAGAAAGCAGTTTCAAGGCGATCTGAGCGGCAGCGCCACCGTCCACATGCTGGCAGTCGGCTCACCGGTCGAAGGTTCGGCTGCGTACGTCGCGCTCGAGCGCGTGACCGCAACGCTCGGCGGGCGCTCCGGCACCTTCGTGCTGCACCACACCGGCTCGATGGGCCGCGGTGCGAGCCAGCTGCGCGTGGTGGTCGCGCCCGACTCGGGCACCGGAGCGCTGCGCGGCCTGTCTGGCCAGATGACGATCGAGATCACGGGCGGCAAGCACTTCTACGCGTTCGAGTACAGCTTCGACTGACGCGACCGACGGCGGACAAGGGAGGGGACGATGGGACGAGCTGGGAGGTTCTCGATCGGACTGTTGTACGCATGCGCCGCTCTCGGCTGCGAACGTGCGGCCGAGCCGGCGCGCGCCAAGATCCTCACCCCGGTACGCGTGCGCACGGTCGAGGAGCGCAACCAGCTCTCGCAGGCGCGCTACTCCGGCACGCTCGAGCCGCGAACGCGCGTCGATCTGGCGTTCAAGGTGGGCGGCTACGTGCGCGAGCTGGCGCAGCTCAAGTCCGGGGGAGAGACGCGCAAGATCCAGGAAGGCGACTTCGTCAGCAAGGGCACGGTGCTGGCCGTGGTGCGCGAGAGCGACTACGAGCAGAAGGTCGCCGCGGCCCAGGCGGGTCTGGCCGAAGCGCAGGCGTTCAAGAAGCAAGCCCAGCTCGACTTCGACCGCGCGCAGAAGCTGACCGCGTCGAACGCCATGGCCACGCTCGAGCTGGATGCGCAGAGCTCGAAGCTCGAGACCGCGAACGCGCGCGTCGAGAGCGCCAAGGCGCGCATCCAGGAGGCGCAGCTCGCGCTCGGGGATTGCACCATGCGCGCGCCGATCGACGGCGTGTTGCTCAAGCGGCCGATCGAGGTCGGCTCGCTGGTCGGGCCCGGCACGGTGGGCTTCGTGATCGCCGATACCACCAGCGTGAAGGTGCTGTTCGGCGCGCCGGATCGCCTGGTCGAGAAGCTGAAGCCGGGTGGTTCCCTGACGGTCACCTTCGACGCCGTGCCGGGCGAATTCAACGCCAGCATCTCGCGCATCTCGCCCAGCGCCGATCCGAAGAGCCGCGTGTTCGAGATCGAAGCCACCATACCGAACCCGAAGAACCAGCTGCACGTCGGCATGATCGCCAAGCTCTCGGTGTCGGACGCCGAGGCCCAGACGCGCTCGCTCGTGCTGCCGCTGACCGCGGTCGTGCGCTCGCCGCGCGACGCTCGCGGCTTCTCGGTGTTCGTGGTCGAGCAGGACCGCGGCAAGGACATCGCGCGCATGCGCGACGTCAAGCTCGGCGACGTGGTCGGAAACGTGGTGGTGGTGGCCGACGGCATCAAGCCGAGCGAACGCGTGGTGTCGATGGGCGCGACGCTGCTCGCCGAGGGCGAGTCGGTGCGCGTGATTCCGAACTGAGGGCGCCATGTCCGAGCACGACGAGGTGCAGATCCAACGCACGCGCAACACCGCGCGCTACTTCACCGAGAACCGGCACGTCGCCTGGGTGCTGCTGGTCGTCACGATGGCCTGGGGCGCGCTGTCGTACGTGGCGATGCCCAAGCGCAAGGATCCCGAGATCCCCGTGCGGCTGGCCGCGGCGATCGTGGCCTGGCCTGGCGCCGCGGCGGACAAGATCGAGCAGCTGGTGACGCGCAAGATCGAGGAGAAGATCGCCGAGAACAACAAGATCGAGCACATCGACTCGACCACGCGCACCGGCGTCGCGGTGGTCACGTTCAGCCTGCAGGAAGGCGTCAAGGACACCGCCAAGGAGTTCGACGACATCAAGCTACGGCTCGACACGCTGACCAACCTGCCCAGCGGGACACAACCCATCCAGTACCTGAAGGACTTCGGCGACACCACGGCGCTCATGCTGACCATCGCCAGCCCGCGCGCCGGCGACGTCGAGGTCCAGCTGCGGGCCGACCAGATCCGCAAGGGCATCGAGGCGGCCCGCGCCAAGAGCGGCAGCACGGCGCGCCGCGGCTCGCTGGTCTACGCCTTCCCGGCCTCGGTCGATGCGCGGCCGCTGCGCCGCGTGCTCGAGCAGCTCGCGACCTTCGCCGAGGCGCGGCACCTGGCACGCGACATCCACTTCTTCGAGGGCACCGGCTACTTCGGCCTGGACGGCGAGACCTCGCAGAACGAGCAGCAGATCCGCGACGGCGCGCTCTCGTTCCTGCAGAACCGCATGAACACGGCCGAACTGCACCCGGACGTCTGGCGCGCGATCGTGGTCTTCGATCCGGGCGACACCGAGGCCAAGCTGCGCGAGGTCGCCGAGGCTCGCTACAGCTACCGCGATCTGGACGAGTTCAGCGATCAGCTGAAGCGGCGGCTGCAGAGCGTGCCCGAGGTCGCGAAGGTCACGCGCTCGGGGGTGCTGCCGGAAGCGGTGTACCTGGACTACTCGCAGGAGCGGCTGTCGGCCTACGAGGTCGGCGGCAGCGACGAGCTCGCGCAGCTGATAGCGGCGCGCAACATCACCGCACCCGGGGGCGTGATCGAGTCCGCCGGCAAGAAGCTCACGGTCGACGCCTCGGGCGAGCTGCAGAACGAGCAAGAGATCGGCGACATCCTGATGACCACCTCGGCCCGGGGCTCGCCGGTTTATTTGCGGGACGTGTTCGACATCTCGCGCGGCTACGAGAGCCCGGCGCGCTTTCTGAACAAGTACACCTTCCGCGATCCCCAGGGCCAGTGGGCGCGCACACGCGCGGTGACGCTGGCGGTGTACATGCGCTCGGGCATGCAGATCGGCGCGTTCGGCAAGGCGGTCGACGTCGCGCTGGCCGATGCGCGCCAGCTGCTGCCCGAGGATCTGGTGATCGCGCGCACCAGCGATCAGCCGCGCCAGGTCTCGGAGAACGTCGAGCTGTTCATGTCGAGCCTGTACGAGGCCGTTGCGCTGGTCGTGCTGGTCGCGCTGATCGGCTTCTGGGAGTGGCGCAGCGCGGCCGTGTTGGCGCTGTCGATCCCGCTCACGTTGTTCATGACCTACGGCTTCATGTACCTGCTCGGCATCGACCTGCAGCAGATCTCGATCGCCTCGCTGATCATCGCGCTCGGCTTGTTGGTCGACGATCCGGTGGTCGCGGGCGATGCGATCAAGCGCGAGCTCGGCCACGGTCAACCACCGATCATTGCGGCCTGGCTCGGCCCGACCAAGCTGGCACGCGCGATCTTGTTCGCGACCATCACCAACATCGTGGCGTACCTGCCGTTCCTCACGCTGCCGGGCGACGTCGGCAAGTTCATCTTCACCCTGCCGATCGTGCTGACGTGCTCGCTCGTGGCCTCGCGCCTGGTGTCGATGACGTTCATCCCGCTGCTCGGCTACTACTTCCTGCGGCCGGCCAAGCACGAGCCCACGCTCGAGGAGCGCCGCTCCCGCGGCTTCGGCAAGTACTACACGCGCACCGTGGGCTTCGCGATCGATCACCGCTGGCTGGTGCTGGCCGCGTCGCTCGGCTTGGTGTTCGCGGCGTTCGTGTCGGCCGGACGACTCAAGCAGGCCTTCTTCCCCAAGGACTATTCGTACCTCTCGTACGTCAACGTGTGGTTGCCCGAAGACGCGCCGCTCGCAGCCACCGCCGAGGTCGCACGGCAGGCGGACGAGCTCGTGCGGCGCACGCTGGACCAGTGGTCGAAGCTGAATCCGTCCGCCGACAACAAGCCGGCGCTGCGCTCGATCACCACGTTCGTGGGTGGCGGCGGACCACGCTTCTGGTTCTCGGTCACGCCCGAGGTGCAGCAGGCCAACTACGCGCAGCTGGTGATCGAGGTCAATGACAAGCACACCACCAACCGCATCATCGAGCCGCTGCAGCAGGCGCTGTCGAGCGAGATCGCGGGCGCGCGCATCGACGTGCGCCAGCTCGAGAACGGCAAGCCCGTGGGCATCCCCGTGGCGTTTCGCGTGCAGGGCGAAGACATCCAGCTGCTGCGCGAGATCGCCGAGAAGGCCAAGCAGATCTTGCGCGGCAGCCCACTCGCAGAGCGCGTGCGCGACAGCTGGGGCGCGGACAACTTCTCGGTCAAGCTGGCGATCGACTCGGATCGGGCGAACCTGGCGGGCATCACCAACCTGGACGTCGCGCTGTCATCGGCGATCGGCTTCAGCGGCAAGGCGGTCGGCCAGCTGCGCGAGGGCGACCGCTTGATCCCGATCGTCTCGCGCCTGCGCAGCGCAGAGCGCTCTCAGCTCTCGGATCTCGAGAACCTGTACGTGCGCGGGCACAACGGCAGCCGCGTGGCGCTGCGGCAGATCTCACAGACCTCGTACGCGATGACGACCGAGAAGATCGTGCGTCGCGATCACTACCGTACGATCACCATCTCGGCGTTTCCGGCGCACGGCGCGCTGGCGTCGGAGGTGGTGAACTCGGTGCGCGCGCAGATGGCAGAACTCGGCGAGAGCCTGCCGCCTGGCTACCGCATGTCGATCGCAGGCGAGGAGGAGGAGCAGAAGAAGGGCTTCGCCAGCCTGGCGGTGGTGCTCGCGATCAGCGTCGTGGCGATCTACCTGGCGCTGGTGATCCAGCTCAAGAGCGCGATCAAGCCGCTGATCGTGTTCGCTGCCATTCCATACGGCGTCGGGGGTGCGCTGGTGAGCCTGGTGCTGGCGCGCAGCCCGTTCGGCTTCATGGCGTTTTTGGGCATCATCAGCCTGATAGGCGTGATCGTCAGCCACATCATCGTGCTGTTCGACTTCATCGAGGAGGAGCACGAGAAGGGCACGCCGCTGCGAGAGGCGCTGATCGACGCCGGGATCTTGCGCTTGCGTCCGGTGCTGATCACGGTGGCCGCGACCGTGTTCGCGCTCTTCCCGCTGGCGTCCCACGGTGGCCCGCTGTGGGAGCCGCTGTGCTACGCACAGATCGGAGGGCTGACGGTGGCCACGTTTCTCACGTTGCTGCTCGTGCCGGTGATCTACGCGATCTTCGTACTGGATCTGCGCTTCGTGAGTTGGAGTGCCGTGGAGCTGCCGGAGCAGCCCCTGTCGACGCAGCCCAAAGCTGCAGAGTGATCGGCTTCAGTGCAGCAGCGTGTCCACCCACGGCACGTCAGGGTAGTCGCGCGCCATTCCCGCCCACTCGCCATCGTTCAGGCGGTTCAGATCCTTCTTCACCACCTCGAAGTACGAATACGCCACGCCGGCGTAGGCGCGCGGTCCATCGCAGGTGTCGACGGTGACGACCAGCAGGCGCGGAAAGCCCGTGGCCGCGTGCAGCACCTGCGGCGGGCGATCGTCTCCGCCGGGATCGGTGTGCACGTCGGCTATCGTGGGCTTCATCTCCTCGTCCGAGCTGGAGTACATCAGCCGCTTGTACCAGCCCTCGTAGCTGAAGGGACCGGTCGGGGAGCAGCCGAAGCCCTTGCTCTTCACCGCGTCGTTGATGAAGGCCATCTGCGCGGCGTTGAACGGCACGCCCTTCTGCTGCTGCTCGGCCAGATCGCGCAGAATGTTCGCGACCGACTCGAGCTCGCCGAAGTACTTGGTGATGTACTCGACCTGCATGGCGCTGCCGAGGCGGCCGAGCACCCCCCCGAGCGTCTTGCCCCGCGCGGCGTAATCGGCGATGCGCGCGAATGCGTCGGGATACGGATCGACGTACGCATCCGGATACTCGCAAGACGGGCTGCCGCTGTAGCTCTGCTTGGCGTACAGGATCGTGTCGTGACGCAGCTGCGCCCACGAGCCGAGCTGGGTGTTCAGCATGCGCCGCGCCCATGGCTCGGTGCGCGTGACGCTCGGCATGCCCGGCTGGTCTTGCTCGCCCACGCGGGGTGAGGCCGCGCGCAGCGCCGCCAGCCAGAGCGTGTACAGGTTCTGCTGCCAGTAGTCGTCGCCGTGGGCATCGACCACCTTGCGCACGCGCTCGAGGTTCGGCGCGTAGCCGTACTCGTCGAGCTCGGAGCGCAACAACGGCAGCGCCGCGGGGTTGTCGAGCGCGGCGTAGGCGGCGTCCAGCGGGTTGGGCAGGAAGCGGAAGGGCTTACCCTTCGCGGGCAACACGCGATCGTAGACCACGTCCGAGAACACGCGTGAGTCGACGATGTAGCGCTGCCCGAGCAACGCGAAGCTGCGATCGAGCGGCAGCGTGATCAGCGTCGTGTTCGGGTCCTTGAACATCACCTGGCTGGCGATTCGCTGCGCGCCGTAGCCGCCCTCGATGATGCGCGTTGCCAGCTCCTGGTCCGACAGGGCCTTGGGGTCGCCGCCGATGACCTGGAGCAGCGCCTCGATCTCGCGGAGCTGCATGTAGTCGTGGTCGCCGACGAACGCGCTCACCACCGCGTCGATGTTGATGTACGCGTCGAGTGCACTCCCCTGGATCGCGTCGCGCAAGGCGAGCACGGCGTCGAACTGGCGGCGGTGGAATACGCGGCTGCCGTCGCCGAGCGTCTCGATCAGCCGGAAGTCGGTGCGGCCGAGCCAGATCATCGCGCGGAAGTAGCGCTCGAGCTCGATAGAATCGGCGTAGTGGCCGCGCGGCTTGAACTGCGAGAAATCGATGTCGCGCGCCACGCCGAACAACTCGACCCGCTGGATGCCCTGGCCTGCCATGGCCTTGTCGTGGAAGCTCGCGAGCTGCGCGGCGTCCGCGCCGGCACGCGGCTTGGCAGCCGCGCCCTCGAGCAGCCCCTGCGCCACGCCCAGGTAGAAGTCGAGATCCTTCGTCACCTGCGCATTCTTCTCGGCCCGATCGGCGTTGCGCGTGCGCGCGTCGACCAGCATCGTCTTCAGCTCGAGGCTCAGCCGCGATCGCTCGAGGTCCTTGAGTATCGCCTCGTACGACGTGTGGACCGCATCGAGGATCACGTCGAGCGAGATGTAGACCGGAAGATCCTCGGCGTAGATGGTCTTGAGGCCGTTCGCCATGTTCAAGAAGCGAGTGGTCTTGCTGATCGCGAAGCCCTGCTCGCCCAACTTACGCAGCGCATCCTCGTCCAGAGCCAGCCCACTCTTTTGGATCAGGTCCAAGTTCTTCGCAGCCTTTGGGTCGTAGCCCAGCTCGCTGGCGAAGCGCACCTCTCGCGCGCGAAGCAGCGACTCGCTGGTCGCTTCGGCGACAGAATCGACGTCCGCCTGCAGCGCCCCGAGCCGTTCCTGATCAGACGGGAGCAATGTCAGCTCGACCTTGCTCCCCGGCTGGGTCGGGCTCTCGGATTCGCAACGCATCCCGGGCGGGCACTCGGGAGCGGCGGGTTCGGGGTGGTCCGATCCGCAGCCGTGGAGGCCGACTGCCACCAAGCACCACACCGACAGCGATTTCCGCAAGTTAGTCATGAGCACCCTCGGGCGACAGATTAGCAATCCACAGGCCAGCGGCGGCGCGGAGCTGGTGCGTATTTCGCGCAGGATCCAGGCACATCCTGGCACATCCCACTGACACGCCTTGCATGGCCACCGCCGTCGTGCTCAACCGTGACGGTGCCCGCAGCCGAGCAGTTCATCGACGCAACCCTCCGACTCGGCCACGAGGCGCTGGGCGCGAGCCGCGTCGCCTTCTATCGCGTGGATGACGCGCTGAACCTGCACGACTTCGCCTGCAGCGGGGTGCCGAGCGCGTTTCATCGGCTGTACGTACGCGAGATGTTCGAGCTGGATCCGCTGCACGCGCGCCGCATCTCCGGGCTGCATCACGACATCACACCGCTCGAGGTGGCGGTTCGCGAGGCACCGGCCGACCACGTGGCGGAGTACCTGCGTTACCTGCGCTCGTTCGGGATCGTGGACAGCACCGAGCTGCTGTTTCGCGACGGAGCGCGCGTGGTCGCCGGTCTGAGCTTGATGTGGACGCGCGAGGATCGCCCGCGCCCGGCGTCCGATGCGCTCGCGCGCGCCCTCTCACGCTACATCCAGTTCAACTTCCTCGAGCACTGCACTCGCGCAGGTGCCGCGCGGGCTGGTCTCGATCGTTACGGGCTATCGCGGCGCGAGACAGAGGTCGCGGAGCTGCTCTGCGTCGGTTACACGAACGCCGAGATCGCCCGCGCGCTCGAACTCTCCCTGGCGACCGTGAAGACCCACGTGCTGCACATCTACGCCAAGTGTCGCGTACGAACGCGCGCCGGGCTCACGCACCTGCTCCACCGCTAGAGCGCATCCACCGTTCGGTGGATGCCGGGCTGCGCCCCATGCTCTACCGCTCGGGCCATGCACCCGCTCGACCCCTTGAGTCTCGACGAGCTCCACCGCGCCTGTGCGCTCGTGCTCGCCTCACGCCCGGATGCGCCTCAGCTGCGCTTCGCTTCCGTCCGGCTGGATGAGCCGCTCAAAGCCGAGGTGCTCGGCTTTCGACCCGGCGACAGCACGCCGCGGCGCGCCATCCTGGTCGCGCTGAACGTCGCGACGGGAGAGGCCTTCGAGGCCATCGTCGATCTGCGCGCAGAGCGCGTGGCCAGCCTGAAGCGGCTGCCGCTCGATCGCGAGCCGTACGGCCAGCCACCCGTGCTGCTCGAAGAGTTTCAGCGCTGCGAAGCGATCGTCAAGGCCGACGCGCGCTGGCGTGCGGCCATGGCCCGGCGCGGCCTGTCGGAAGCCGACATCCAGCGCGTGCAGGTGGACCCGTTCTCCTCGGGCTTCTTCGGCCGTGAGTTCGAGCGCGGCGCCCGCATCGTGCGCGCCGTTTGCTACTACCGAGAGCGGCTCACCGACAACGGCTACGCGCACCCGATCGAAGGTGTGATCGCTGTGGTCGACTTCGTGAAGAACCAGGTGGTCGATCTGATCGACGAAGATCCGGTCGTGCCGATCCCGAAGCAGCCGCGCAACTACGACCGCGCCAGCTTGCCGGCGCCGCGCGGCGACCTCAAACCGCTCGACATCTCACAGCGGCAAGGCCCGAGCTTCGAAGTCGAGGGCTGGCAGGTGAAGTGGCAGAACTGGAGCTTCCGCGTCGGCTTCACGCCGCGCGAGGGCCTGGTGCTGCACCAACTCGGCTATGGCGACCGTCCCATCGTGTACCGCGCGAGTGTGACCGAAATGGTCGTGCCCTACGCCGATCCCGGCGCCAGCCACTACTGGAAGAGCGCGTTCGACGCCGGCGAGTACGGCCTCGGCTCGCTGGCCAACACGCTCGAGCTGGGCTGCGACTGCATCGGCCACGTGCACTACTTCGACATACCGGCCGTCGATGCGCTCGGCCAGCCGATGCTCCAGCAGCGCGCCATCTGCTTGCATGAAGAAGACTACGGCATCCTCTGGAAGCACTACGAGTTCCGTACCGGCGTCTTCGAGGCTCGGCGCTCGCGGCGGCTGGTGATCAGCTTCTTCGCCACCGTGGGTAACTACGACTACGGATTCTTCTGGTACCTGTACCAAGACGGAACGATCCAACTGGAGACCAAGCTGACCGGGATCATCCAAACTGCCGGGGTCGCACCCGGCGCGCGCTACGCCTGGGGTGGCATGGTCGCAGAGGGCCTCGGCGGTCCGACGCATCAGCACTTCTTCAACGTGCGCCTGCACATGATGGTGGACGGCGAACGCAACCGCGTGACCGAGCACGAGCACGTGCCGCGAGCCTGGGGGCCTGACAATCCGTACGGCAACGTATTCGATACGACCAGCCGCCTGCTCGAACGCGAGCTGGATGCGGCGCGCGTCGCGGACGGCTCGACGGGCCGCTACTGGAAGATCAGCAGCGCGGACCAGGCGAACGCGCTCGGTGCCCCGCGCAGCTACAAGCTGAGCGTGATACCGAGCCCGCTGCTGCTCGCACAGGAAGGTTCGTCCGTGCGTACGCGCGGCGGCTTCGCCACCAAGCACGTGTGGGTGACCCGCTACCACCCCGACGAGCGCTATGCCAGCGGAGACTACCCGAACGTCTCGGCCGGCGGCGAGGGCTTGCCGCGCTACGTGCAGCAGAACCGAAGTATCGTCGATGAAGACATCGTGCTCTGGCACTCCTTCGGCCATACCCACTTCTGCAAGCCCGAGGACTTCCCGGTGATGCCGGTCGAGTACGCCGGCTTCACGTTGAAGCCGAACGGGTTCTTCGATCAGAATCCGGCGCTGGACTTGCCGCCGGAGCGGCCAGTGACCTGTTGCGAGCCAAACTCATGATCTCCACGAACGAATACCTGAAGCTCGACGCGCTGGCGATCGCTGCGCTCATTCGCAAGAAGGAGCTGAGCGCGAGCGAAGTGCTGGAAGTCGCGATCGCGCGCGCCGAAGCCGTCAATCCGGCGCTCAACGCGATCACCATCCCGATGCACGAGATCGCACGCGAACGCGCCAAGGGCCCGCTGGAAGGCGCGCTCGCGGGCGTGCCCTTCTTGATCAAGGATCTGTACCAGGACTACCCGGGCGTGCTCACGACCTCGGGCTGCCGCGCGCTGCACCGGGCCCAGTTCAAGCCGGCACAGTACTCGGAGATCGTGCGGCGCTGGCTCGCCGCGGGCACCGTGATCTTCGGCCGCACCAACACGCCCGAGTTTGGCGCCAAGGGCATCACCGAACCCGAGCTCTGGGGCCCGACGCGCAACCCGTGGAACCTCGACCACTCGCCCGGTGGATCGAGCGGCGGCGCGGCGGCCGCGGTCGCAGCGGGCATCGTGCCGGTCGCGGGCGCGAGCGACGGCGGCGGCTCGATCCGCCTCCCCGCAGCGTCGACCGGCCTGTTCGGGCTCAAGCCCGGCCGCGGTCGCACCCCCAATGGGCCGCGGCGCGGCGAGCTGATGCACGGCGCGGCGATGCACCACGCGCTCACCCGCAGCGTGCGCGACAGCGCCGCCTTGCTCGACATGACGCACGGCTCCGAGCCG
>DATEOF010000436.1:0-5495 GCA_035274465.1 Polyangiales bacterium | reverse complement strand
GGCCAGCCCGGCGTGGCTGGTTCACCAGGTGTCGCCGGAGCGCCTGCCGGGCTGGCCGGCATGGCTGCAGCTGGGCGCGGCGGCGGCGCTGCGGGGATGATGGGGATGCCGCGTGCAGGCCGCTCGGGTGGTGCCGCGGGTGCTGCCCCGCCGGCGATGCCCGTGACGAATCCGTCGATGTGCCCTGCGGCGGCGGCCGACGCGACGCCAGGAGCGGTTGCGGCGTTGGGCATCGTCAACACGGTGCGCATCGCTGCCGGTGCAGGTTGCGTCAACCTGGTCAACACGATCAGCAACGGCGCGACTGCGCACTGCCTCTACTACGCGATGTACATGGAAGGCGACATGTGCATCTCGAACCCGCACGGCGAAGTCATGAGCTGCGCGGGCTTCACCGGAGCGAGCCCGGGTGCGCGCAGCAAGGCGGCCGGCTACACGCTCGGCGGCGGCGGCGAGATCATGGCCTTCTTCAACGACCCGCAGCGCGCGGTCGACATCTGGGTCAACTCGGTCTGGCACCGCACCCCGCTGCTCGATCCGTCGACCGGAGACATGGGCTACGGTGCCGCTCCGCGCTGCGACGTGATCGACTTCGGCCGAGGCGTGATGGCGCCGGCCACTGCGCTCGTAGTCTATCCGTACGACGGCCAGGTCAACGTGCCGACCTCGTTCAACGGCGCAAACGAAGGCCCAATGCCGCCCGCGCCGACGACCGGCTGGCCCAGCGCCTCGCCGATCAGCGTCCACGCCAAGGGCCTGATGATCACCGAGCACGTGCTGACGATCGACGGCAACGCAACGCCCATCGACCACGTCTGGCTCGACGCCAACGCCAGCATCGTGGCGATGGACATGCGGAGCCAGCTGAAAAGCGTAAACTTCATGTACGCCAACGCGCCCTTCACGGCGAACACCAAGTACCGCGTCAAGCTCACGGGAACCTACTCGGGCGGCATGCTCTCGAAGGAATGGACCTTCACGACCGGCGCAGCTTCGCGGCGGTTCTAGCCATGGCGAACGAGCAGCTCCCATTCCCCGAGACGATCGCCAGTTTCCCCCCACGTCAGTCAGGTGCGATCACATCAAGCCCGGGGAAATAGCTCCGATAGCGAGCCGCATCGCGCGTCAGCAGCCGGTACCCTGATACCGCGGCATGGGCACCGATATAGAAGTCGGGCAGCGGCCGTAGCTTGCCTCGCCCACCGCGTTGCCTGTACTTCAGGAATGCTTTGCCAGCGAGGAATGCCGCCTCGTACGGCAATGCTTCGCGGCGGAACGTTCCTGGAGGCAGAGCAAGCTCCAGGTCTTCGATGCGCCTGTAGGCGATGGAGACCTCCGCATAGATGATCGGATTGATCACCAGAGTACTTTCGTCGCCGACACGCTCCAGCGCGTTCGCCGACCATTCGAACCACCGCTCATCGTTGGTCGAGATATCGAGGAGTACGTTGGTGTCGACGAGGACAGGCAGGAGCACGGCGCTACTTCCGCGTCAGCGCTAGAATTTCGTCCGTGCTCATGCTGACCGTGGCACTCCCGCGCAATCTCTTGACAACGGACTCACCGCGACCGCGTCCGCGCTTCGCGGAAACCTTGACCAGCCGAACGGTGCCACCCTCGACGCGGAATTCAACCTCGGTCTCCGGAAGGAATCCGAATCGGTCTCGGATGTCCTGTGGGATGGTGACTTGGCCCTTCGATGTGACGCGCATATTCTTACTCTTACCAGTAAGAATAGCTCGGCGGAGCTCACCCTGCAACAACGAGGCTACTCGGCGACGGTGCTCTTCTCTCCGAATGCACGCGTGTCCTTCGTGGAGCCAGACATTGATCCGATCCCGCGGGGATGCGATTCGAGTCTATCTCGAGACGGGTCCTAACCGTCCACCTCGACCCTGTGGGCTCGAGTTGCGTGCGCGCAGGAAGCGCTCGCTGGCGTCGAGGGCGGCCTGGAAGTGGGTCTTGCGCGTGTGGCCCGATGCTTTGCGCGGGACGAATGAGTGGTCGCCGTCGGCGAGGAAGACGAGCTCGATGGCTTTCGATAGTTGGTAGCCGGCGATCTCTTCCTGCGTGCCGAAGGTGTCGCGGGTGCCCTGCACGATCAGGGAGCGCGTGCGTAGGTCGGCCAGGTGGGCTGTACGCAGCTTCTCAGGCTGCTCCGGTGGATGGAACGGGTAGCCGAGGCAGATGAGGCCGCGCACGCCGAGCTCGTCTGCGACCATGCTGGCGATGCGACCGCCCATCGACTTGCCACCGATGAAGGTGCGGTCGGGCTTGCCGACGCGCTTCACGACATCGCGCCAGGTTTGCATGAGCACGTCTGGGCGATCGGGTGGGCTGCGCAGGCCGGTCTTGCGCTTTTGCATGTACGGGAATTCGAAGCGCACCACGTGTACGCCGCGCTCGCCCATGGCGGCTGCGAAGTCGCGCATGAAGCCGGACTCCATGCCGGCGCCCGCGCCGTGGGCCAGGATCAGCCGCAGCTCCGAGCGGCGTGGCCCGTCGTGCAGGAGCTCGGTCACGGCTTGCGCGACACGTAGCGCGTGCGCAGCGTGTACACGGTGTCGCCGGTCAGGATGCCGCCGCGACCGAACAGGCGGCCCGCTTGCCAGTTGGTCAGCCCCAGCTCGGGTTTGCGCAGGGCGTACTGGCCGTCGACCCAGCGGGTCAGCCCGTCGCCCACGAATGGCGCCTCGCTGGCAGCGAAGAAGCGCGCGTGTTCTTCCGCGTCGTCGCTGACCAGGCTGGCGATGAAGCGCGGGCTTTGCTGGTTGAACAGCGCGACCGCTTGCAGGTAGTCGTCGACCACGACCAACGTGATCTCGGGCGTCTGTTCCCACTCCCACTCGTGACCGAGTCGATCGAGCTCGAGCACGTCGGCCTGGGGTTCTTGGACGTCGCCCTCGGCGCGCCGCACCGTCGTCTCGGTCTGGAACAACGCCGCCGGGACGTGGGCCTCGCTGCCTCGCGCCACGTGCAGGCGAAAGGATTGCCCGAGCCGCTCGCCGGCGCGCTTCAGGTTTTGCAGCATCACCGGTACCAGCTCCGCGGCCCGCGACCGGTCGATGCAGCAGGTGTTGAGCGTATTGCAGGCCTTGCGGTCCAGCGAGGCGTAGACCGCAGCACCGAAGGCGTCCGTCTGCGCGTGCTTGCTCGCCACCAGCCAGGCGCCGCCGGTGCCGTGCAGGCTCACCGGCACGCCGGCCTGTTGCGCGAGCGCGCCCAGCGTCGCGACGGCAGGACCCGAGCCACGTGCCACTGCCAGGCCCAGGCGGCTGTCGGCGAACAGCGCCCAGCCGGCCGAGTGCTCTGCCCGCTCGATCAGTACCACCGCGTGCTCGGGCAACTCGGCCTCGCGCAGCGCCGGCGAAAGCGCCAGCCGCATCATCGCGCGCGCGGTGCCGAGCGCATCGCTGCCGATGCGGAAGACCACGCTGTTGCCGCTGCGCAGCACGCCGGTTGCGTCCGCCAGGACGTTGGGCCGGCCCTCGAAGACGAAGCCCACGACGCCCAGCGCGGCGCCGATCAGCTGCACGTCGAAGCCCGAGTGCTCGATGGTCTCGAGCACGCGGCCCCTGCCGCTCGGGGCTGCAGCGAAGCCGGACAGACCCTCGATCATCCCGCGCCGCATGCGGTCGTTGGCCACGAGCCTGGTCGTCGAACGGCCGCGCGCGGTCGCCGAGGCCACGTCGGCGGCGTTGGCCTGGGCGATCTCCTGCCAGATCGCGTCGTCGGACAGCCGCGCCGCGAACGCCGCGAAGAAGCGCGAGATGGCCGCATCGCTGCGCTCGTTCAGCACACCGAAGGCCGCGGAGGCCCGGGTCACCGCGTCGCTCACCACGTCGCGCACGGCCCCCGGCACGTGCAGCAGCTCGCCGCTGTTCGGCGCCACCAGCAAGGCGTCGCCGGGCTGAAAACGCGCCGCCAGCTCGGCGGACACCCGCGCCACCCGCGTGCCGCCGTAGACGATCGGCATGCCCGCAGTCAGCGCTTCGAGGTTCTCGAGGGAAGACACGCGCGGAATATTGGCCGCCGGGGGGCGGAAGTCAAAACGGGAGTAGATTCCCGGGCATGGACGACGACGAGCCGGTGGAGCTGCCGATCGACGGGGTGCTGGACCTGCACACCTTCCGGCCGTCGGAGGTCGCAGACCTGGTCCAGGAGTATCTGGACGAGTGCGTGCGCCGCGGCATCGCCGAGGTCCGCATCATCCACGGCAAGGGCAAGGGCACGCTCCGGCGCACCGTGCACGCGGTGCTGGAACGCCGGAGCGATGTGAGTGAGTGGAAGCTGGCGCCGTTCGACCGGGGCGGGTGGGGCGCCACGCTCGTCACGCTCAAGATCTAGGGATGGGCCGCCAACCAGTCGACCACCGCCTTGTACTTGGGGGCGTTGGCAGGCGCGTCGCTGGTGCGCTGCTTGAGGCCCCAGCAATCTCCGGAATGCGTGTAATGCATGAACGGGCCGAGCAGCTTCGCGCTGCTCATCGCGTCCAGGAACATCGTGTAGACCTCTTGCATACCCGCGTCGTGCTGCAGCGATCGACACGCCATGCCGTTGTCGTTGCCGAACGAGTCCGAGCCTCCCTCGTAGGCGATCAGCGGTAGGCCGGCCGACGTGGCGCAGGTCTTGTTGCTCTCGACCCAGCTCTTCTGCTCCGGGATCGCCGCCTTCAGCTCGGCGACGCTCGCGCCCTTGAAGTACGGCGCGATCGCGTAGGCGTCGGCCTTGGTGCCCATCGGGTTGATGGTGGCGTTGCCGAGCGCCTTGACGTGCGCCTGACACGGCCCTTCGTACGCCGCCTGTCCCGCGAGCACCTTCACCAGGCGCGGGCTGCCCTTGCCGAACACGCCCTCGAACGCTTCGAACATGCGCACGGACGCATAGACGTAGTACGCGGCCGCCTTGTCGCTGCCTTCCAGCTTCAACGAATTCCCCTGCTGCTGCGCATACGAGCGCTGCGGGAACTGGCCGTTCCAGACTTCGTTCGACCACTCCACGTACACGCGCAGACTCGGGTCCAGCGTGTCGTGGATCAGCTGCGCGAGCTTCTGCCAGTACTCGGCCTTGGCTTCGTGCGGGATCGTGACCCAGTAGTCCTTCTTGGCGCGGTTACACAGGTCGATCTGCCACTCGATCGCGACATTCTCGCCCTGGTCCGCCGTCTTCTTGAGCCGAGTGTTCCAATCGGCCTGGGCGTTGTTAGCCTCGTTGGTCAGGTTCCAGTCCATGAAGCGCAGCACCTTGTAGGGTGCGAGGTCGCTCAGAAACTCCGGTTTCCATGGGTTTTGCGTGCTGGCGAAGTCGACTCCGCTCATGAAGTAGTTGCCCTTGCCCTCCCAGCTGATGTTCCAGAAGTTCGCCCCCAGGAACAGCTTGCTGCCCGGCGCAGGGTTCACGAGCGTGCCGTCGCCCGGCGAGCCGCCGCTGCCCGCAGCAGCTCTTCCGCCGCTGCCTGCAGCAGGTGCACCCGCGTTGCCACGCCCCGCGCTGCC
>DATEOF010000435.1:0-11000 GCA_035274465.1 Polyangiales bacterium | reverse complement strand
CGCCGATGCCGCCCGCGCCGCCGATGCCGCCCGCGCCGCCCTGACCTCCGAACCCCGCCTCGCCACCCGCTCCAGCATTGCCGCCGGCGCCGCCCTGGCCACCGGTCCCTTGCTGGCCGCCTTGGCCTGCAGCCATTGGCTGCGCTTCCTCACCCTCCATCGGCGCCTCAGCGTCGCTGCTCTGAGCGGCGTCGCTCTCCGACATGCTGGCATCCGTGGTGCCCTTGCCGCTGCAGCGGTCCCGGCAGCGCTCCGCATCATTCGTACAATCGCTGCGGCACAACGTGTCGAAGCACGCGTCGTTGCAGCGCCGCTCCTCCCGATCGCACTCGCGGCGGCAGCTCTCGACCGAGGAGCGCCGTGACTTGGCCGGGGCATCCGACGTACACGCGAAAGCGAACAACAGCACCCAGATCGGAACGCAGCGCTGGAGCATGGAGCGAACACCATCAAACCCCGTGCCACGAGCGCGCCCGGGCCACGTGGCAGTCGAGCCGCGATCTCGCCGCCTGTTCGCCCCACGCGTGGCGGCGTTGTGGCTGGCGCCCCGGGCTTGTCAACGCCACTGCTCGGCCCCAGGTTGCTGGGTCATGAGTAAGCGTCTTCAGGTCCAGATCTGGTCGGACATCGCGTGCCCCTGGTGTTTCGTCGGGAAACGCCGCTTCGAGGGGGCTCTCCGGCAGTTCGCCCACGCGGACGAGGTCGAAGTCGTGTGGCGCGCCTTCGAGCTCGATCCCCGCGCACCCAAGACGACTCCTACCCGGCACTACACTGAGCGGCTCGCGGCCAAGTACGGAACCACGCGCACGCAGGCGCAGCAGATGATCGATCGCATGGTGGAGACCGCTGGGAGGGACGGCCTGCACATGGACTTCGAGCGCATTCAGCCGGGAAACACCTTCGACGCGCACCGGTTGCTGCACCTCGCGCTCGATCACGGCCTGCAGGACACCCTCAAGGAGCGGCTGCTCCGCGCTTACCTGGAAGAAGGTCGCAGCATCTCAGACCACGACACGCTGCGCGCGCTGGCGATCGAGGTCGGCCTCGCCGAAGACCTCGTATCCGGCGTGCTCGCGACCGACCAGTACGCGCGCGAAGTACGCGCGGACGAGGAGCAGGCGCATGCGCTCGGCATCCACGGCGTGCCGTTCTTCGTCCTGGCGAATCGCTACGCAGTCGAGGGCGCCCAGCCCGCGGAGTTGCTGCTCTCCGCGCTCGAACGAGCCTGGTCGGAGCTGCCGCAACCTCCCGAGATCATCGGCGGCGACGGCGAGGTGTGTGGTCCGGAAGGTTGTGAAGTCCCGGAGGCTACTCGGGCCTGATCACCCGATGAGCTCGCGCCAGCTCGCGACCCGACGACCGTGCCAGGTCGGACCTTCGACGACGAAGCGCCACTCCGGGCTGCGCTTCACGTCGCGCAAGCCGGTGCAGACTGCGTGAAACGTGGGCACGTCTGCATCGGCGCACTCGAAGTAGTTGATGAAGTCGTATGTGCCGGAGGGCGCGGGCTCTTGCTCTTGCTTGTACGTGCGGCGCATCAAGCTCGCGATCCCGGGCTCGCAGACGAGCACGTGGCCCTCGTTCTCTCGCTCGCCCGCCTCGCTGTACCGCGGCAGGAAGTAGGCATGCCGCTCCATCCAGCCCTTGCTCCACCAGGCCGCGGTCTTCGACAGCGGCATCAGGAAGGCGTTCGGCATGCGCGGCCCCGGCTGCTGCAGGACGCGGCGCGCGTAGGCGAAGTTGTGCATGAGCGTGCCGGTGTAGTTCGCGGGTCGTAAGACGCCTGTCAGTACCCGCAGCGCGCTCGGCTCGATGCGACGTGCCAGCTCCGCGTGCACCTCGGCCACCGGCGCGGCGGAGTTCGATGCGACGTGGATGATCGCCTCGGCGCGCAGCAGTCCGCCATCGTCGATCGCACCCGGGTTGGCCGAGACGCGCCGCAGGAACGCGATCGCTTCTGCAGGGTGGTCGCCGCCGGGCTCGAACTCGCTCTGTAGCCCGAAGCGCGACAGATCGGTCGCGGCCAGCGCGCGGCGCACCGCCTCCTAGAGCTGCAGACAAAAATAGGCCCCGTGGCGGATCGCGGCGGTGGAACGAAAGTCGTCGGCGTGCATGTTCTCTCCTCGTCGAAGGGCACGATAGGCCGAACGGACACATGATTCGAATGCATCGTTGTTTGCGAACTCATCCGCTATGCTGATGGGATGGAGCTCGACCATCTCGAAGCATTCGTGGCGATCGTGCGGCGCGGCGGGGTGACGCGCGCGGCGAGCGCGCTGCACCTGTCGCAACCCGCGATCAGCCGCCGCCTGCACCTGCTCGAGCACGAGCTGGGCGCGCCGCTCTTCGAGCGCATCGGTCGCACCTTCGTGCTGACCGAAGCGGGTCGCACGTTTCTTCCGCACGCCCAAACGGTCCTCGCGGCCATGCGCGATGCGATGGATGCAGTCGGTGCGCTGTCCGACCCGACGCGCGGCACCGTCACGCTCGCGCTCGTCGGCACTCTTGCGAGCAGCCACCTGACCCCGCGCTTGCAGCGTTTTCGCCGGACGCACCCGCGCATCGACCTGCGGCTGCGGACCGCGCTCAGCGCCGAAGTGAGCGAGCTCGTGCGCTCCGGCGACGCCTCGCTCGGCTTGCGCTACCGGGCCGATCGCGCGAGTGACTTGATCAGCCGCCAGGTGTTCGAAGAGCGCATGCTGGTCGTCTGCTCGCCGGAGCTCCGGCTGGCGCGCGGCACGAGCGTGTCGGTGAAGGCGCTCGCGAACCAGCGCTGGATCGCGTTCCCGCCCAGGCCCGGTCGAGCTCCGGAACCGTATGCGAGCACGCTCGAGCAGCGCCTCCTGGCGAGCGGCCTCGACGGCGCCGAGATCGTGCCGATCGACAGCCTGAGCGCGCAGAAGCGGCTGGTCGAGGCTGGCTTCGGACTCGCGTTGATGCCCGAGAGCAGCGTCGTCGAGGAGCTCCGCGCCAAGACCTTGCGCGTGCTGCGCGTGCCGAGCATGCAGGCCAGCGTGCCGGTCGTCCTCGTGCAGCGACGTCACGCCTACGCGAGCGCCGCAACCAAGGCGCTGGCCGCGCTGCTGTGTGCCTGAACTGCGGCGCCAGGTCCGTGCGCCCCGCGCAGTTCGGCCCGGACTGCGTTAGGATCGGCTCGTGCGCGCGCCGCGTGCACTACATCGATGCCTTCGCCCTACACGCTCTGGGCTGCACTGCTCGCGTTGAGCGCGGGTGCGTCTGCCTTGCATCAGAACCGCGAGGCGGACGTGTTCTTCCACCTCGAGCTGGGTCGAGCGGTGCTGGCAGAGCGTGCGCGTACGGTGACCGAGCCGTATGCGCTGCCCGGCTTCGAGCCCACCTGCATGGCGCCGGCTTGGCTCTGGGACGTGCTCGCGTACGCGCTCCACGCAATCGCGGGCTTCCCGGGCCTCGGGCTGTTCTGCGTGCTGAGCGCGGTCCTCGCCGCTCTCGGCTGCGCCAGGTTCACGTTCGTCGCGGGGCGCGACAGCCAGAGTCGATTTGCGGCTTGGGCCGTCGTCAGCGCCGCGTGCGCGATCTGCATCGCCCCGCGCTTTCAGGTGCGGCCGCAGACGCTCGCGCTCGCGGTCCTGGCGGTATACCTGGTGCTCGCCTACCGGCACGTCAGAGCGGAAAGCGGCAAGCGGCTGGCGAGCGGCGCCTTGTTGGTGTGCTGCGCTCTGGTCTGGGCGCAGCTGCACGGGAGCTTCGTGCTCGCGCCAGTATTGTTCGTGATCATCGCCGCCGGCCGGTCGCTCGAAACCTGGCGTGCGCCGTCCGCGCCGCGGGTCGACTTGCTCGTGCTCGCGGGTACCACCGTGGCGCTGGCGACCAGCCCGGCAGGTCTGGGCGTGTTCGCGTACATCGGCAGCCACGGCTACGGCGATGCCGTGCGCTTCATCTACGAGATGCGGCCGCCGCAGTGGGTCGACCTGGTGGCATTGAACGGCACGAGCGGCAAGGCGCTGGTGTTGCTCTGGTTGCTGTGCCTCTTCGGCGCGACGCGTGAGGGGCGCTGGCAATGGACTGCGCTCGGCTTGGCGCTGCTCGGCCACGTGCTGTTGTCGCGTGCGGTCCGCTTCGTCGCCGAGGACGCGGTGTTGTGCGCGCCGCTCGCGTTGACCGGCGCAGCCAACCTCGCGGAGTGGGCACGGCGCGCGTTTGCGGCGCGCAGCTTGCCCGCGCTCACAGGCGCGCTGCTGCTGTTGGCTGCGGCAGGGCTCGGCCAGTCCGCGCTGGACAATCGCGGTGGCTACGGGGCGCGCTTCGGACTCGGCAACGACGAGACCGCCTTCCCGCGGCTGGCAGCTCGTTACCTGGCGCGCATGCCGCGTGGCACTCCCGTGCTGTCGTCGTTCCTTGCCGGGCCCGCGCTCGGCTTCTGGTCGGGGGCTCGGCTCCGGACCTACGTCGATGGTCGCACGCCGCTGTACTTCGACGATGCCGACTACGCGCTCGAGCGCGAGGTGCTCACCAACGCCGACGCGCTCGATCGCGCCCTGAATCGATACGGCTTTCGCGCCGCGGTCGTCGAGCGTGATCACGGCGTGTGCGATCTGTTGACCAAGCGCGGCTGGCAGCCGGTCGTGATCGAGGCTACCTACAGCACCTTCGTGCCCGGTGGCGGCGATGCGGCGCTCGAGGGCATCGATCCCTGCGGTCCGGTCTACATCCATACCGCGCGCGCGGCTCGGAACCTTCCGGCGCTCGATCGCAGCCTGGCGCGGCTCGCGAAGCTCGGGCCGACCCCCTTCCTCGATCTGCTGCGCGCCGAACGATTGCTGCTCGATCCGAGCCCCGACGCCGAGCGCGCGCTCTCGCTGCTCGAACGCTCCGCCGCTCCCAGCTACGCGCGGCCGCACCTGCGCGCGCGCGTGTCGGCGCTGCTGGCGCACCACGACGCGAGCGGCGCCTACCAGGTGATCCGCGACGGACTGCGTGCGGGCGACGGCAGCCTGGCGGCGTTCGTCGTGCGACCGGAGCTCGCCACGCTCAGCGGCGACCAACTCCGCGAGCTGCTCGAGCTGACAGTCAGCACACTCGGGGAAGGGGCGGCTCCGCCGCTGCGTTCGCTCCTGGCGGCGATCTGTCGCGAGCAGGGAGACGCCGAGTGCGCGCGGTTCCACGTGCTGCGGGCCGCGGCAAGAGCTGCGCCCAACGTCGAGCCGACGCTGCTCTGGCTGACACAACACGCCGACAGCGAACGCAAACGAGCCGACGCCCGGGCCTGGCTCGACCTCCTGCAGCGGGAGCGCACTGCAGCAGCGGCTGATACAGTTACACCATGAGTGCCAAGCCAACACGCTACAGCCGCGTGACAGCGTGAACATGCGAGCGTGCTGGCGTGATCGAGCCTCGGACGAGATCCAGTGCTCAACCAAGCCTGTCCGCTGGTCGAGCGACGTCGTGACGTTCGAGCCCTAGTCGCAAGAAGAACTTCGCCAGCACGGGAGCCACCGCATCCGCCGAGGCGTTGTGGTTCTGGCCTGCGAGCTCGGCGTGTTCTGCTCGCGGGATCGCGTCGGCCAGCAGCTTGGCGGCGCGACGCAGGCGCGGGTCCGTCTTCGACCCGGCGGCGACGAGCGTGGGGATCTTCACCTGCGCTGCGCGCTGCATGGGAATCGCCCAGTTGCCGAGGATCGTGCAGTCGTACGGCAGCGTGTGCGCCACGGCCTTGAGCTTGGACCAGATGGGAAACATGAGCTGCATGATCGCGACCATCGGGCCTGGCGCGCGGACCATGTCCTTCAGGAAGTAGCGCACGGCAGCGCCCCGCTTGCCTGCCGCTAACAGCTGCTTCAAGTGCGCGAGGTGATCGGCTTCGCTGGAGCTCGCTTCGGCTGCGACGAACGGCGGCTCGAACATGGCGAGCGCGGTGATCGGCAGCCCACTCGCGACCGCTTCGAGCGCGAGTGCGCCGCCCGACGAGGCGCCGAAGACGTAGGCGGAGCCGCCGGCAGCCTCGATCACCGCCCTGAGGTCCTCGACTTCGCGCTCGACGGAGTAGGGCGCGGTGTCGCCGCTATCTCCGCGGCCACGTCGATCGTAGGTGATCACGCTGAAGCGATCGGACAGCTTCTGGGCCAGCGCGGGCATGGGTCCGAACTGGCGCCGGCACAGCGCCCCGTCCACCAGGATCAGGCTGGGGCCTTGGCCCGCGCGATCGAACGCGATCGAGGTGCCGTCTTTCGAGGTGACTTGTTGCATGGCCCGAGGACGAGCCAGCAGCCTTCGATCCGACAGGCGCTCAGGTCAAGCGCCCGAGGTTTCGAAAATTCCGTCTTTTTCGTTCCGGGCTCGCCGATCCGCCGGCGGGTCGAGCACCTCGCGGGGCGTGTGCGCACGGCTCGGCAGGTCCATCGAGACCTCGAATTCGCGGCCGCTGCGGAAGACGCGCACCTGCAGCGGGCCCGTCGATTGCCGCCTCGCCTGAAACAGGTCCACCCAGGCGGGAGTCGGGACGCCGTTGATCGACAGCAGGATGTCCCCGTAGCGCAGCCCCGCCCGAGCGGCCGGGCTGTCCGGCTGGCAGCCCGGGATTGGCAGACCGCCCAGGGCCGTGGCGACGCGCGACAACTCGAACAGCTTGAACACCTTGCCCTTCAAGATAGGACATGGGCACACACAGGGCAAGCTGGGCCGAGGAGGCGACGACTGCGGTCTCGCGCCGCAGCTGCCCGGTGACGATCAGCAGCGCCGCAAACGCGGTCATCGCGAGCGCGCTGACGAGCAGGGGCGTCACGCCGTCTCCCAGCATCGAGGCTCGAAAGACGTTGTCGAGGTGGATGCCGAGGTGGCCCAGGATCGGCGCGATCACGCTGCCATTGCCGGCGTTGAACAGCCAGGTGTAGACCACGCTGCTCGCCAGGAAGCTCACCAGGTAGAGCCCGAGCTCGAGCGCGCTGGTTCCGCGCGCCGCGGGCACGAACAGCGTGGGGATGTGCCAGAGCGCCCAGGCCAAACCGATCCACAGGCTCGCGGCGATCGGGCTCCACTTCGCTTGCAGTCGCGGCAGCGCATAGCCGCGCCAACCGAACTCTTCTCCGAGCGGCGCCACCACTGCGATCGCGATCTGTTCGGGGAGCAGCGGCGGATACACGATGTGCTTCGCGTCGTAGAGCCCGAGCGCTGCCGAGATCGCGCTGCCGAGCAGGTGCGCGGCGGGCGAGAACGCGAGCGCGACCAGCCAGAGCTGCCAGATCGGACGCGACCACAGCCGGCTCGTGGGCGTTCGCAGGCGGAGCGCACCGCGTTCGAGCACGCGAAACCAGAGCGCGACCAGGCTCGGAGCCGCGGAGCCGAGCGCCATCATCGCGACCACGATCGCCGGCACGGCCTCGTTCGCCCGGAGCACGAGTATGCCGGGTGCCTGGCAAGCCCACGTGAGCGCGAACGTGGCGGCGATGAACAGCCAGGCTCTCATACGAGTTACCGACAGCAGGGACTCGCGATTGTTCCCGTGTGTGTGAGGTTGCTCCGGCCAGCGTTGTTGCGCGTGGCCGCGGCTCGCGGAATCTTTCGCAAACCGCTCGGCCGCGTACGACGCATGAGGGAGGGAACGTATGCCTGGCAAGACCTGGCTATTCACGCTGCTTGGGCTTTGTCTCACCGCTTGTGCGCAGGAGCGCGTTTCTGTCGGTGGGCTCGACGGCGTGGTCGACCTCGCCAAGTGTGTCGGGGACGGTACCGTTTGCGAGATGCACAGTCCGCTGTTCTTCCCGCCGTGGCGGTCGATCGAGTCGCCGCTCGTAGAGCCCCAGGTGTGCGTCCCCAGTGAAGGCGAGCCGTGGCACATCGCGTGGCGACAGCCACTGACTGACCTGGATTGCGCCTCGCTCGGCGAGTGCAGCGCACGCGTGGTCAAGGTCGCGGGGGACGGCTCGGTATGGATCGCTGCGCTGGGTGAGAGGCTGCTCGCGAAGAGCGCGGGCTGGCAAACCGGCATCTTCTTGATGCACCTCGATCGCGAGGGGCGCACGATCGCACAGCGCGTGGTCGAAGTGCGCCAGATCCAGGGTGAAGTCTCGAACGAGGTCGCGTTGCCGGGCGCGCAGCACGCGCTCGCGATCACGACCGATGCTCGCGGTCACGTGTTCATGGCGGTGGCGTGGAACGAACGTCCCGACGGTGTGAACGACACCAAGACGACCGCCTCGCTCACCGAGTACGACGAGTCCGCAATGCAAGTCGGTGATTCGGTCGCGCTGCTGGGCGTGAGCTCCAGCATGCAGCTCGGCCTGGCTGCAGGCGCATCGCTCGTGTTGCTGGCCGTCGAGAGTGGCGCGTCGCCTGGCGGTGGTCAGGGCCGCAGTCGGATGGCGGCGTTCGATGCGGCGCTCAAACCGATCTGGGTGCAGTCCCTGGCGTCACCCGGCGTATTGCCCAAGTCGACGCTCGCGAATGGGGAGCACCTGGCGTTGGCAGGGCCAGGTGATGCTTCGAGGCCGCCGCCTGCAGCGTGGTTCACGCTCGATCAGTACGACGCCCAGGGCAACGCTGTGGCCAGTCTGCGTGCGATGTCGCCAGTCTTACCGTTCTCGATGGACGCCGACGGCGACGTGTTCTTGCTCGACAACCCGTCGGATCCGGCGTTGAACCTGCGCCAGATCGGGCCCAAGGGCGACACGCTGTTCAGTGCGAAAGTGGCCAGGCAGGGCGACCCAGGCGCGGCCGATGAGCTCCTACCGCTGGCGGCGGTGGGCGCGAACGGCAAGATCTATTTCCTGCGCGAGGATTCCGGCGACGTGCAAGACACCTTGATCTCGAGACTGGTGGAGCTCTCTGCCAGTGGCGGGGAGTGCGTGATCTCGCCGGTGGTGGACGAGGATGAGAGTGATTCGCCGAGCTTGTTTCGCGCGACGAGCTCGGTCAGCGCACTATTTGTGACGGATTCCGACGAGGTCTACTTTCAGTCACAAAAGCTCATCGCGCGCTTGAAGCGTTGATGCTTGCGCTAGACTCCGCGGGATGCCTTGGCTGCGCGCAGTCAGCGCGTTTCTGTTCGTGCTCGTCGTGGGGGCGGGCGCGCAGGCACGGCCGCGTTCGTTTGCGCTCAACTGGGTGCGCGACGCCGGGGCCGAGTCCTGCATCACGAGTCGCGAGCTGGCGCGCGTGATCGAACGCGCCGTGGGTCCCGTGTTCGCGTTGCCCGCGGATGCGCAGCTGTCGATCGAGGGCCACGTGCAGCGTGATCAGCCGCTGGGCTGGCGCGCGCGCATCAGCGTCAGCGACGCGCGAGGCGAGTTGCTCGGCACGCGCGCGCTCGCCACTGCGAAGGCGGATTGTCGCGCGCTGAATGTGCAGATCGGGTTGGTGGTGGCGATGATCATCGATCCCGAGATCGCGCTCGGGGATCTGCCGGAAGAGCTGCTGGCGAACTTCGGGACAGAAGGCGGCGATCCGGCTGCCGAGTTGCTCGCCGAGCTGAGAGCGGAGCAGCCGGTCACGCCGAAGAGCGACGCCCCGGCGGCGCCGCCACAGGTCGATACGCAACCACCGACGGACAGCCGGCCGACACCCGACATACCCATCCCGGTCGACGAATGGAGCGTGCAGGGTGGGCTGGCGATCGGCAGCGATTTCCTGGCGAATGTCAGCATGGGCCCGTGGGTGGGTGTGGCCTATCGCTTCTCACGCGCGTGGTCGTTGGTGCTGCGCAACGTCCTGTGGCTGCCGAACGACACGGTCCTCAGCGAGGACTCGGGGTCGATCAGCTTCAGCATGTGGCTCAGCACATTCGCAGCATGCGTGACGCCGCTACACACGGCGGCATTTGGCTGGGATGCTTGCGCAGGGATGAGTCTGGGCGTGCGCTGGAGTGACACCTCGGCGCTGGCTCGCGTGTTCGATCCAGTCGACTGGGCGCTGGGTCCGAGCCTGTCCACGCAGCTGTCCTACCAGCCGATGGACAGCCTCACGCTGCTCGCCACGCTGGCCGTCGACATCGCCGTGCGCCGTCCGCAATTCGTATACACCAACACCGTCGGCCAGGAGCGGTCACTGTTCACGGTGGGTCGCTTCGCGCCCTGGGCCTGCCTCGGCGCGGCCTGGAAATTTTGACTCGGCTGGGGCGCTTTTTCTCGGAATTGTCGGGGCAGCGGACAACGTACTCGCATATCGGCCATGACGTCAGATCCGGCAGCCACCGTGCGCGAACATGCCGCCTTCGTATGGCGCGCGCTGCGCCACCTCGGGGTGGCGGACGAGCAGCTAGAAGACGTCAGCCAAGAGGTGCTGATCATCGTCTGCCGCAACCTGGCCGGTTTTCGCGGCGAGTCGGCGGTGACGACCTGGATCTACGGCATCTGTCGCAACGTGGCTGCTGACGCGCGGCGCAGGCGGGCGCGCTCGCGCGAGCAGCTGTGCGAGCGCCCGCCCGAGCTCTCGACCGCGGAGGAGCAGACGGCGGAGCTGCAGCGGAGCGAGTTGTTGCGCCACCTGAGAGAGGTGCTGCAGGCGTTGCCCGAGCCGATGCGCATGGTGTTCGTGCTGTTCGAGATCGAGAGCTTGCCGATGAACGAGGTGGCCGCAGCCATGGGCTGCACGGCGAGCACCGCGTACTCGAGGTTGTATGCTGCTCGCGAGCAAGTGAGGCGCGCACTGCTGCGTTTGGGCCTCATCGAGCGCGATCAGGAGCTGGCGGAGGTGATGTGATGGCCGCGCGAGACATTCAGCGTTGGGCCGACGAGGCTTCCGGCGTGGAAGACTGGTTGCGAGACGTGTTGCGAGAGGCGGCGCACGAGACGCCGAGCCCGGCGCAGCTCGACAAGCTGGTCGCTGGAGTCGACACTGCCCTGCGCACACCCGCCAGTCCTTCGCTGGCGCCTTCGTCCTGGATCGCCGTGGGCTGCGCGAGTGCCCTGCTGCTGGCGGCCGGCGCCTGGCTGCTGCACGCTCACGACCGGCCCATTCCGCAGCCCCCAGCGGCAGCGCCCACTCTCCGCTCCGCGCCTGCGCCCGAGCCCGATCCCGCGCCCGCACCC
>DATEOF010000434.1:0-4209 GCA_035274465.1 Polyangiales bacterium | reverse complement strand
CGCGACAGCGCCAGGAACTCGGTCTGCAGGTACCTGATCTCGTCCGACATGCTGCCGGTCGTGTCGATCACCAGCGCCACGTCGAGCGTCTCTCGCGGGCCGTGGATCTCGGCGAACGTCTCGTGCGCCTCGTTATGCTCGGCGTCGATGATCGGCAATATGCCCGCTCGCCCCAGACGCTGCTGGTTGGCGCGGTACTGCATGAAGCGATCGAAGTTGCGATTGTCGTCCCAGGTGCCCGCCGTGAGCGTGCCCGACTGAGCGGGGCGCTGGGGGGCAGGGGCCGCAGAGCCTGCGGCGCTATCGGACGCCGGCGGCGGCGTCATCCCGGAAGGCGGGGTAATAACCGCCGGTGTGCTTGGAGAGGAGGGGGCCGGTGCACCCGACGAGGGGGTGGAGGAAGCGCTCGCGCCGGGGGTAGCGAAACTACCCGAGGGAGGGGGCGTCCCAGCTGCCATGGCTCCAGTGCCGCTCGGCAAGGTCGGAGCGCTCATCCCCGTGGCAGGACCACTGCTCGGTAACGTCGGCAAGCCGCCCGCCTCCGAGTTGGTCGACGCCCGCGCAGGCGCCATCGCCAGAGACTGGGCATCCTCGCTGCCGCAGGCAAAAACTCCGACCAACAAAAGTCCTACGACGACCTGAGACTCGAACCTTCGCATGGTGTGGTTCCTCCCGCTGTCCTCACTGACAGCAACCACCATGCCACCCACGAATCCCAAGAATTCCTGGCTCTTACGCTCGCGGACCTTGTGTCACGTTGTGCCGAACGGCGTCAGCGCCTGGGCTTCTTCCCCCGCGGCACCGCCTCGATCGTTTGTCCGGGCCCGTCGATCGTCAGGACCAGGCGATTGAGCAGATCGCGCCCCAGGAGCGACTCGTCCCCGAGTGCGACCACGCGCGCGATCGCCCGCAGTGCTCCGAGGCGCACGCGCGCGGCGTGCACGGGCGCGGCCATGGTCTTGCCACCCACGCCCATGATCTCGATCTTGTCGATCAGCGGCAGGCGCAACGACTTGGCGATGCGCGCCGGGATCAGCGTGCAGTCGGCGCCGGTGTCGACCAACATCCGCAGCATCGCGGCCGGAGCGTGCTCGTCGAGCCCGCCGATGCGCACGGGCAACACGGACGCCGGCGGGTCGAAGCTCGCGTCGAACGAGACGCGCGTCATCGGCGCTGCACGCGCGGCGAGCGAACGCGCGCCGCGGGGCGCGCCTTGCCGACGAGAGGCATGAAGATATTTCGCGCGCCCTGGCTCGCGAACACGCGCTCGGCCAGTGCCTCGAAGTCCTCGTCGTGATCGATCACCGACTGCCCGATGATCGCCACGTACTCGCCATCGTACTCGCGCACCAGGCGCTCGCGCTGCTTCTCGTACCAGCGCTGCTCGCGACTCAAGTCCGAAGTCGGGTCCGCGGCGGAATCGCGCTGCTTCACCGCGCGGCCGAGCGCATCGGCGACGTAACCCGCCAGCGTAACCCCGCGTCGCGCGGCCGCCGCCTTGGCTTCGCGCACCACGTCGGACGGGATCCCACGCAGATAAACCGGCTTGGTCGCGTTGCTTGACATGACCACATTGATAACATCCGTGGTCAGCGTGAGCAACTCGCCGAGGGCGGCGCTCAGCCTTGGGACCGGGGGACTTGGATCTGGGTGTGCGTGAGGGCAGGTCGAGAGCAAGTCGCTACGACGAGCATAGTGGGCGCTATATCTCGAGAAGTCGTGTGCGGCCTCAGCCCTCGACCCATACGCAAACCCAGTCCAAATCACCCGGTCCCAGAGCTGACCGCGTGCTGATGAAGGTCACCCTAGCGCAGCCGATATTGAAAATCAAATTCAAAAGGCGTCCACGCCCACCGCTGGCTCCGCGACCCCGAAACCACAACTTTTTCAATGCTGCAGCGCGTCGCTGTCCAATAGCGCCTGGGCCTCACGCTTGCGAAATCCACGGTAGTCGCCGCGTGCGAAGGGTTCGAGCTCGGTGCGGGCTTCGGCGATGCGCCCGGCGCGCACGAGGCAGACGGCGCGGCTGTAGCGGGCTTCGGGGGCGTGACGGCCGTGGGGGGCGACGCGCAGGTAGTCGTCCCAGGCGCTCAGGGCTCGTGCATCGTCCGAGACGTGCAGGCTTCTTGCGCGCCGGAAGAGCTCCAGCTCGTCCACGATCTCCGGCGGCGAGGTTGCGGGCGCCGGGGCTGCTCCGCCGGCTGCGGCTGGAGCTGCAGCTGACGGCGGCGGGGCGGTGGCGGGCGCTCGCCGCTCCTCTCGCGTCTCCACTCGCGGGGCGGGATCGGCGATCCGCGTTGGCCGATGCTGCGCGACTCGCAGTACGCCCGCGGCGGCGATCGCGCCAGCGACCGCCAACACCCAGCCCAGTCCGACGCCGCCGCTGGCGGCTCCGCGGGTCGCGGCGCTGCGCAGGACGCGTTCGCGCGTGAAGCCCGGGTGGAGCTCGGGCTCGGTGCTGAGCTCGCGCAATGCGCGGGTTGCGCGCTCGAGGAGGTCTTCGCTCATCGCACTCCCTCGCGTTCGAGCGCGGCGCGCAGGGCGCGGCGGGCGTGGTGCAAGCGCGTGCGGACGGTGTTCTCCGGGATGCCGAGGATCTGCGCGACTTCGGGCGATGAGCGCTCCTCGACCTCGCACAGCACGAACGTGGTGCGGTGGTCGAAGCTGAGGCTGTCGAGCGCGCGCAGCAGCAGCTGCGCCAGTTGGCGTTGCTCGGAGCTCTGTTCGGGGGAGTCGGATGTGGGGGGCGGCTGCGCAGACAGGCGTTCGAGCGCGCGGTGGCGCCGTGCTCGCGCGCGGACGTAGTGGCGGGCGTGGTTGATGGCGACGCCGATGATGAAGCTGCGCAGCGCGCCCTGGCCACTCCAGCGCGTCAGGGCCCTGGGCAGGCTCAGGAACGTGTCGTGGACCAGGTCCTCGGCCGCCTCGTCGCCGATCAGCCGCCGCGCGAACGTCCGCACCGCGACGTGGTGCGCATCGTAGACCTTTCCCAGCGCCTCCGGGTCGCCCTCGCGCAACAGCGGCAGCGCGGGCTCGGCGTCTGCCAGCGGTGCGCGGGCGATCATCTGGTTCAGCGTATCCAACTCGGCGCTCCGGTGCACCAGCCCACTGTTTCGTGCCCGTCACACGCCGCGGCGTTCACTCGCCCGACGAATTTTTCGCTACAGTGCGACGCGCATGGCCTTTTACGACGTGTTCGCCAACTTTTACGACGCCTCGCTCGAGCGCGCCTACGCCCCACAGCGCGCGCTCGCGGCCGAAGCTCTCCGGCTCGAGCCGGCCGCGGTCGTGCTCGACGTCCCCTGCGGCACCGGCCAGAGCTTCGACGTGATCGGGTCGCAGCTCGGACCGAGCGGCCTGTTGCTCGCAGCCGACGCGAGCTCGGGCATGCTCAAGCGCGCCACAGCCCGCGCCGCGGGTCGCAACATTCGCTGCTTCCACGC
Organism: Polyangiales bacterium; assembly: GCA_035274465.1. Taxonomy (GTDB): domain Bacteria; phylum Myxococcota_A; class Polyangia; order Polyangiales; family JAFGIB01; genus JADGRF01. The sequence goes on along the minus strand of DATEOF010000434.1, from coordinate 766 downwards.
CGACGCGTCCACGCTGACCGCGCAGCAACTCGCCGATGTCGCGGGTCGCACGGTGCTGCCGACGCGACTGCACGTCTTCCTCGGCATGAGCGTGTTCACGGACATGCGCGCGACGTTCGATAACCTGTGGAAGCTGCTCGCGCCCGGAGGAGTGTGCGTGTTGGTCGACGTGCACAGCGAACGCCTGAGCATGCAAGGCTGGTTGGTCAACCAGATCGCACGTGCCGAGATCCGCAGACGCTTCTGGGAGCCGCTCGAGCGGGTGGCGGAGAACTTCGAGCGGCATGATCTGCCGTACAACAAGCAGCACGGCGGGCAGATCATGCTCGCCAGTGGACGCAAGGCTTAGTAGATCGCGACGCAAGAGGGTGACCAGGTAGCGCGTCGCTTGCCGGCATCCTGAGCACGGCGAGGTTTCGCGCCGTCGAGGTCGATTTTTCGCCCGAATCGAGGCTCGAGGTCGAAATTCGAAATCGATTTCGAGGTCGATCTCGAGATTCCCGATCAGGGCAAGCCGAGTCGGAGCTGGGCGAGACTCGCCCGTGCGCGCACGACATCCGCGCGCGCGCGCGCTCGGTCGCCCTCGGCGGCCGCCAGCGCTTCCTGCTCCGCGGTCGCGAGGGTCGTGCCTTCTTCGAGCTGCGAGAGTCGCGCCTCGGCCAGGGTCAGCGCTTGCTCCGCCAGGCCCAGCAAGCGCACGGCGTGCTCACCCGACAGCTTGCGCTGCGCGGCTTGCTTCTGCTGGCGCGCCCGCTCGGCCGCGCCT
>DATEOF010000433.1:0-15539 GCA_035274465.1 Polyangiales bacterium | reverse complement strand
AGCAGCGCCAGCTCGCTGCGCTGCCCGTCACGCTCTGCTGCGGCCGTGTCGCGCAGCAGCTGCAGCGCCTCTGCAGGTTCGTCCCGCGAGAGCAGCAAGGCCTCGAGCATCGCGACCGCGTAGGCGTCGGTCGGCGACAGCTCGAGCACGCGCCTGAAGCACTCGAGCGCCTTGTCGTGATCGCCCAGCCGCAGCCATGCACGGCCGGCTGCAGCCACGTGCGCCGCCGCCTGCACGCTGTCGTCGTTGCGATCGGCCAGGCCCTGGTGCGCGGCTGCCAGGAGCCCGAAGTCGCCGCGCTGACCCGCGAGCAGCCAGGCGCTGTGTCCGGCCCAGCTGTCGCAGGTGGGATCCTCGAGCGCGGCGCGCAGCGTGGCGAGCGCCGCAGGGTGGTCCGACAGCGCCAGATCTGCGTCGTAGCGGCTGCGCCAGAGCGCCGAGCGCTCCGCCGCGCTCAGCTGCAGCGCCAGCAGCCTGGCGCATACCTCGCGTACAGCTGCCGAGTCGCCGCCGCGCAGAGCGGCGCCGTACAGCTCGCGCAGCACCAGCGGATCGTCCGCGCTGCTCTCGGCGCAGCGCCGGTAGAGCGCGAGCGCGCGCGGTAGATCACCCTCTGCGTCGGCGGTCTCTGCTGCGCGCAGTAAGGCGATGCGCCGATCCTCCGCGCTGCCGCGTTCGGCACGCGCCTCGAGCGAGCCGGACAGCGCCGCGAACTTGCCCAAGTCGATCCAGGCGTCCTCGAGCGCGGCGCGCAGCACCGGCGACTCGGGATCGAGCGCGAGGCCCGCGCGCAACCGATTCTCGGCCTCGGGCGCATCGCCGGCGTGCTGTGCGAGCTCGGCCAGGCGAAACTGCAGCGCTGCCGCTCGTGGCGGCGGGGCGCGATCGAGCAGTGCGTGCACGCCCGTGCGCGCGCCCGCGAAGTCGCCCACCGCCTGACACACGTCGGCGTACTCCATGTGCAAGACCAACTCGGAGCGTTGGCTCGCGCAGGCGCGCTCCAGCACGCGCTTGGCCTGTTCGGTGTCGTTCTCTGCGGCGAGAAAGCTCTGGCCCGCGCGCCGGTACAGGAAGGCGGCGATCGTCATCGCATGGCTCGCGCCGGTGCCGTTCGCCGCGGGCAAGCGCCCGACGATGTCCTCCGAGTCGGGCCCGGTCTGTCCCGCCGCGTGCGTCGCGAGCAGCGTGGCCGCGTCCTCGTAGGCGCGTGCGCCGGTCGTCGGCAGGTGGTGCTCGGTGGCCAGCTCGGCGAGCTCGAGCAGGGTAGAGAAGCGCCGGCCACGCACGGCCACGGCGGCCAGCAAGGTCTCGACCGCGTGTCCGAGCTGACCGCGCGCAGCCTGAGCGCGCGCGGTCTCGCAGGCCAGCACCGAGCGTAAGAGTGGATCGAAGGTGTGCGCGGTGCGCCCCGCCGTGACTCCCTCGGCATCCTGTTCGCGACCGAGCGCGCGCAGCGAGCGCTCGAGCATCAAGGCGGCCGGCAGACAAGCGGGATCGGCATGCAATGCCCGCTCGAAGCTATCCGCGGCCGCTGCCGCGTCGTTCAGCTGATCCTCGAACAGACAACCTAGCCCGACCAGGGCAGCCGCGCGTTCGGCAGGCAGCGGGCTCGCGTTCACCGTCGAGGCCAGCACCCGCGCCAGCTCGTCGAACTCGCGTGTTCCAGCCAACAGACGTGCCAGCGCGTACAGCGCCGGCCGGAACAGCGGATCGTGGTCGCGCGCTTCGCGGTAGATCTTCAGCGCACCCGCGCGATCCTCCAGCCGCTGCTCGGTGAGGGCTGCCAACTCGAAAGCCAACGCGGCACGCAAGCGCGCGTCCGGTTCTTTGGACAGACCCACACGCAAGGCTTTCGCGCGCGCATGCGCGCTTGCCTTCGGCGCAGGGACTGAAGGAGGCAGACCCATGATGCGAGCCTGCAACTATAGTCGGAATCACTTCGCCAAGGCGTTGAAAAGCGTAGGTTTTCTGGCGCGGTTGAGACGTCCCGAGCTACGGGTCCGGAGAAGGTGTGTCAGATGTGCGTCGGACGTAGTCAGATCGCGCCCAGGTAGTCGTCGACGCACCTACGCGCGCTTGGTCGGCTTGTGAGGCTTGGTCTTGCCGCCGTCAGCTGCAGGCGTGCGCACGCCGCGCTGCGCTCCGCTCGTTGTGGCACGTGGCGCGGGCCTGGCTGGTGTCGCAGCTCGCGCTTGCGACAGGCTCGACTCCAGCAGCGCTTGTAGCACCTGCACCACGCTGCGGATCTGCTGTTCGCGGGCGGTGTCGGGCATCTTCTCTGCGAGCGGTCCGTCCAAGATCAGGCACGAAAGGCCGTGTCCCACGGACCAGAGGAAGGCCATCAAGGCCGCTTCGGACGGCACCGCGGGTAAACCGGCCTCGACCGCGGCGTGCACGATGTTCTGGAACGCGCCATACGAAGACTGGCCGGCATCGCGTGCGCCCGGACAGTTGTCGATGTCGACGAGCTCCGGCCGAAACATGATGCGGAAGTGCGCGGGGTGGTCGCAGGCGAGGCTCACGTAGGCTTCGCCCAGCGCGCAGATGCGTTGCACGACATTGTCAGGGCGCATCTCGCCTGCCGGTGCCGCCTTGGCGATGCGCTCCGACAACATGCGGAAACCTTCCTCGGCGATCTCGCCCAGGATCTGCTCGCGATCGGCGAAGTGGTGGTAGGGCGCCTGATGGGTAACCCCGGCGCGCCGCGCGACCTCGCGCATGCTGAGCTTGGCCAGGCCTTCTTCTTCGATCAACTCGATGCTGGCGTGGAGGATCCGCTCGCGGAGCTCGCTGGCTTCGCCCCCCGGCGAGGTATTGGCGCGTTCTGGGCTGCGCGCGCGCTTGGCTGGCATGCAGAAAAGTTTGCTCAGCTGGCTTGACAGTGTCAAGGGCTGGGCTAGACACCGTCTACAGACACTGTCTAGCGGTACGGTCTATTGCGGAGGATGACCATGACTGCACGAGGCGCTTTCTTCCAGGTGATGTGCGTCTGCGCTCTGGCGCTTGCAGCTGTCGGCTGCAAGGCCGTCGAGACCGCACGAGCGGCCGACGGCCCGCACGCCGAGGTGATCCCGGTGCGGCTCGGGCAAGTGGCGCACGGACCGCTGCAGCGCAGGGTGCGCGCGAGCGGCACGCTGCAGCTCAAGTCGGAGGCAGATCTCTCGTTCAAGGTCGGCGGCGTGGTCACACGCGTGGCGGTCGATGCCGGCGCGCGCGTGCGCAAGGGCCAGCTGCTGGCGAGTGTCGACCCGATCGAAGCCCAGGCAGCGCACAGTCAGGCGCTGCAAGCGGTGCTCAAGGCAGAGCGCGATCTTGCGCGCCTGGAGCGCTTGCACGAGAGCGGCGCGGTGGGCCCGGTCGACGTGCAGAACCTGCAGACCTCACTCACGCTGGCGCGTGCTGCAGCGGACGCGGCGCAGTTCAACCTGCGTCAGACCAACCTGATCGCACCCGACGACGGAGTGATCGATCGGCGCCTGGTCGAGGTCGGAGAGATCGCGACCCCCGGCCGCCCGGTGTTCCACCTGCGCGGGGTCTCGCGCGGCGTGATCGTGCGCGCGGCGCTGATCGATCGCGACGCGCTCGAGCTGCGGCGCGGGGATGCGGCGCGCGTCACGCTGGACGCTCGGCCGGACATGGCGTTCGCCGCGCACGTCTCTCACATCGCCAGCACGGCCTCGGCGGCGACGGGCACGATCGAGGTCGAGCTGCGGCTGCAGGCAGACGACGCGCTCGAGCTGCCCTCCGGCCTGACCGTCAAGGTCGAGCTGCAGCGCAGCGAACGCGCGCAGGTGAGCGTGCCGCTGAGCGCGCTGGTCGACGGCGAAGGCAGCTCGGCCGCGGTGTACGTGGTCGAGGGCGATCGCGCCAAGCGCGTGCCGGTGCAGGTGAGCTTCCTGGCCGAAGACCGCGCGGCGCTCGCCAGCGGGCTCGAGCAGGTCGAGCAAGTGGTCGAGTCGGGCGCGTCACGGCTCGAAGACGGCAGCCGCGTGCGCGTCACGCGCTAGAGGAGTGCGAACATGTTGGCTGAATTCGCGGTACGTCGCTGGCAGTTCACGCTGGTCCTGTTCGTCGCGCTCTCGGCGCTCGGGCTGAACGCGTTGGTGCAGATCCCGAAGGCGGAGGACCCGACCTTTCCGCTGGCCACGTTCGTAGTGGTGGCCGTGCTGCCGGGCGCAGCTCCGAACGATCTCGAGCGGCTGGTGATCGACCCGATCGAGACCAAGCTCAAGGCGCTCGACGACGTCAAGAGCATGAAGACCGAGATCGAAGACGGCCTGGCGGTGGTGCAGATCGAGTTCCAGAGCGGGGTCGATCCAGATCGCAAGCGCGATGACGTGCTGCGCGAGACCACTGCGCTGCGTCCCGAGCTGCCGGCCGAGCTCGCGAAGCTGGAGGTGCGCCAATTCAACGCCGCGCTTGTCAACATCGTCGAGCTGGCGCTGACCTCGGACCACGCCAGCTACCACGCGCTCGAGCGCGAAGCGCGCGCGCTGCGCCGCCGGCTGGAGGGCCTGTCCGGCGTCGGCGACGTGGAGATCGCCGGGCTGCCCGCCCAAGAGGTCGCGGTCAGCCTGGATCTGCAGCGCATGGTGGCGCTCGGCATCAGCCCGGCGGAGGTCCTGCAAGCCATCCGCGCCGAGAGCACCAACTTGCCCGCGGGCAGCGTGGATGCGGGCGCGCGACGCTTCACGGTCAAGACCAGCGGCGACTACGGCTCGGTGGACGAGGTGCGGTCCACGGTCGTGCGCACGCTCGGCGGCGCCAGCGTACGCGTGGCGGACGTCGCGCAGGTCGAGCTGCGCGATGCGCAGTGGAGCCAGATCGCTCGCTTCGACGGCAAACGTGCGGTGCTGATCGCTGCCGCTCAAAAAGAAGGCCAGAACATCTTCGACGTCATGAAGCGCGTGGACGCCGAGGTCGAGGGCTTCGCCGCACACCTGCCCGCCGGCATGAGGCTCGAGCGCGGCTTCCGCCAGATCGACAATGTCTCGCAGCGACTCGACGGCTTCGTGCACGACTTCGGCCTGGCGATCGTGCTGGTGCTGGTCACGCTTCTGCCATTGGGGCTGCGCGCCTCGCTGGTGGTGATGGTGTCGATCCCGCTCAGCCTGGCGCTCGGGTTGCTCCTGCTGCAGCTCACCGGCTTCAGCATCAACCAGCTCAGCATCGTCGGCTTCGTGATCGCGCTCGGCCTGTTGGTCGACGACTCGGTCGTGGTGGTCGAGAACATCACGCGACACGTGCGCGAGGGACTGACCCCGCGCGCTGCCGCGGTCGCCGCCACGCGCCAGATCACGGCCAGCGTGATCGGCTGCACCGCCACGCTGGTGTTCGCGTTCCTGCCGCTGCTCGCGCTGCCGGGCAACGCCGGTCAATTCATCCGCTCGATGCCGCTCGCGATCGTGTTCACGATCGGCGCCTCGCTCCTGGTCTCGCTGACGATAGTACCGTTCCTGGCCGGGGTGTTGCTCAAGCCCGAGCGCGAGCACGGCAACGTCTTCTTGCGCAGCCTGCACTGGTTGATCGAGGGCTCGTACCGGCGCCTGCTCGAGCGCGCGATCGCGCGGCCGTGGCTGACGCTGCTGTGCGCGCTGCTGTTGTTCGGCGGTAGCCTGCTCCTGATCCCGCGCATCGGCTTCAGCCTGTTCCCGAAGGCCGGAACGCCACAGTTCATGGTGCAGGTCGAGACCTCCGAAGGCGCGAGCCTGGCCGAGACCGATCGCGCCGCACGCTTCGTGGAGCAGGTGCTGGCGGCTCACCCCGAGGTGCGTCGGATCGCCACCAGCGTGGGCAAGGGCCACCCGCGCATCTACTACAACGTCTCTCCCAAAGATCAGAAGGCCAACGTGGCCGACGTGTTCGCCGAGCTGAGCACACGCGAGCCCGAGCCCATGGCGGCGCTCTTCGCCAGGCTGCGCGCGCAGCTGGCCGAGTACCCGGGAGCCAAGATCGAGCTCAAGGAGTTCGAGAATGGCCCGCCGCTCGACGCGCCGATCGCGCTGCGGCTGTTGGGCGAAGACCAGGGCGCGCTCGAGCGCACGGCCTTGCAAGTGGAGAAGATCCTGGCCGCCACCAGCGGCACGCGCGACGTGCGCAACCCGAGCCGTGATCGCCGCACGGACCTGCGCGTGGAGGTGGATCGCGACAAGGCCGCGCTGCTCGGCGTGCAGGTGCCCGAGCTCGATCAAGCGGTGCGCCTGGCGCTCGGCGGGATCGTCGCCGGCAAGTTTCGCGAGGACAGCGCCGAAGACGCCTACGACATTCGCGTGACCTTGCCGCGGCGCGATGAGTATGGCCCCGGCCTCGACGTGCTCGACCAGCTGTATCTGCCGAGCCGAGCGGGTGGGGCGCTGCCGCTCGGGCAGGTGGCGCAGCTCCGCTTCGAGCCCACTCCTGCCAAGCTGCGCCACTACAACAAGGAGCGCAGCGTCACCGTGACCGCGCAGGTTCGGACCGGCTTCAACACCGATCGAGTCACGAAGCAGATCCTGGCCCAGCTCGAAACGCTGCACCTGCCGGCAGGCGTGCGCCTGGTGCCGGCCGGCGAGATCGAGAGCCGCAGCGAGAGCTTCGGTGGCCTCGGTCTGGCGCTGCTGGTGGCTGCGTTTGGAGTGCTGTCGATCCTGGTGCTCGAGTTCCGCACCTTCAAGAGCACGCTGATCGTCGCCTCGGTGATCCCGCTGGGCGTGGTCGGCGGGTTGGTCGCGCTCTACGCCAGCGGCAACAGCCTCTCGTTCACGGCCAGCATCGGCTTCGTGGCGCTGATGGGCATCGAGGTGAAGAACTCGATCTTGCTCGTCGACTTCACCAACCAGCTGCGCGCGCAGGGCGTGGCGCTGGACGTCGCGATCCAGCGCGCCGGCGAGGCTCGGTTCATCCCGATCCTGCTCACCACGCTGACGGCGATCGGCGGCTTGTTGCCGCTGGTGCTCGAGCACTCGAGCCTGTACTCACCGCTGGCGCTGGTCATCCTCGGTGGATTGGTGAGCTCGACCCTGCTAACGCGCGTGGTGACCCCCGTGTTGTACAAGCTGCTCGCGCCGCACGTGGAGCTGGAGGGGGCGGGCGAGAGCGCGGCCGAACCCCCGCTGGCGGCTGCGCCGGTTACCCTCTGAACGACTCACTTGGGAGGGCCGTTCATGTCGCTTGTGCGCTGCTCGGGTGTTTGCGCGCGGTAGGTGATGCCGAAGTCACCGCGCGGCGCGCCACCGTTTGCGTGGATGTACCAGAGGAAGCTCGCACTCAGGAACAACTGCAGGGCGCAACACGCCGCTAACCAGTGGCGGCGCTGCGAGAGCATCCAGGCGGCGCCGATGTGCAACAGCGGGCTGAGGATGATCAGGTAGTGCACGAACAGCCGAACGCGTAGCGCGTGGAACATCAGGCCGGTGAACAGCAAGGTTGTGGCGTAGATCTTGAGGTGCTGGCTGAGCGTGATCTTGCGGAAGCTGCGCACGACTACCACTGCGGAGGCCAAGGCCAGTAGCAGCAGCGCGATGTGTGCCGCCGCGATCAGCCAGGTGTCCACGCCGGCGATACTCGGGCCTCGCAGGAACTGGCTGAACTCTTTGCGCAGCGGGTAGCGGAGGTCGAGCCCGAAGGCGGTCTTGAAGGCATCCCAGAAGTAGATCAGCGACCAGCGGACGGGGCGCGGGTTGCGCGAGGCTTCGGGCGTGAACAGGTAAGCCACCCAGGGCAGCATCGGGATGCAGCCGACTACACCGCCCAGGATCATGGGCAGCCAGCGGGTGCGCGCGCGATCGAAGATGAACGTCGCGAGCATCAGCGCGCCCGTGGCGAAGAAGCCCGACAGGTGGATCTGCGCGTTGAACGCGCTCATCACGCCCCACATGAACGCGGCCCACGGGCGGTGCCGCAGCGAGTGCCCGAACAGCACGGGGACGAGCAGTAGCGGCAGCACGTCTTGCGCCCAGATCTTGCGCGAGAACAGCACCGGGATCGGCGACACCGCGAACAGCGCGACCCCGCCCAGGCCCAGGCGTCGATCGGCTTCGGGCCAGGTCTTCATCACCCACGCCGCGAAGCCCCAGATCGCGATCACGTTCGACACGCACACGAGTTGCGTCATCCCGACCGGCGTATCAGCCAGGTGCGCCAGCGCGGCGAACATCCACACCGCGGCGCCCGGGTTCTCCGTGCCGATGCCGTTCTGCATACCGAGCAGCGGCCAGGGCTCCACGCCGTGCGCGATGTTCACGGCCTTCTGGAACATCCACTTCTCGTCGAGCTTCCACTCGATGTCGAGCGGCCAGATCACGCGCAGCAGCGAGCCGATCGCGAGGCAGCTCCAAAGCCAGACGTTCTCGAGCGAGCGCACCGCCACGGTCTCGGCCTGGGCGCTGGTCTCCGGCGGACTATCGAGGCGTAACGAATCCAAGCGCGAAGTCTCCAATCTATCTGCGGCGGACCTTCGCCCGCCGGCCCCGCCCGGCGCAAGGCGGGGCTGCCTGAAGCACGCTCGATAACCCACTCGCCAAAGTCGAAGCAATTTCAGGCACGTCTGATCGCCGGGGAGCCGCGGAACCGGGTGGACAGGCTGCCTGTCGTAGCCCAGACTCGCGTGCCAAGCTAAGGCTATGAGGCTGCGCGCGCGCAGCGGGAGGAGCAGTTCGTGTCGAGCCAGGGAAAGAACGAGCGAGAACGCCCGTGGATCATGCGTACTTACGCGGGTCACAGCACGGCGTCCGCATCGAACGAGCTGTATCGGACGAATCTGAAGAAGGGCCAAACGGGATTGTCGGTCGCGTTCGATCTGCCCACGCAGACGGGCTACGACCCTGATCACCCGTTGGCCCTCGGTGAAGTCGGCAAGGTGGGCGTGCCGGTATCGCATATCGGCGACATGCGCGCGCTGTTCAACGAGCTGCCGCTGGATCAGATGAACACGTCCATGACGATCAACGCCACCGCGCCGTGGTTGTTGTCGTTGTACATCGCCGTGGCCGAGGAGCAGGGCGTCGATCGCAAGCTGCTTCAGGGCACGACGCAGAACGATTTGATCAAGGAGTACCTGTCGCGCGGCACGTACATCTTCCCGCCCGCGGCGTCCTTGAAGCTGACGGCGGACATGATCGCGTTCACGGTCAACGAGGTTCCGAAGTGGAACCCGACCAACGTCTGCAGCTACCACCTGCAGGAGGCCGGTGCGACGCCCGTGCAGGAGCTCGCGTACTCGCTGGCGACCGCCATCTCGGTGCTGGACACCGTGCGCAAGGGCGGGCAGCTGCCCGAGAGCGAGCTGCCCAAGGTGTTCGGGCGCATCTCGTTCTTCGTCAACGCCGGCATCCGCTTCATCGAAGAGATGTGCAAGATGCGCGCGTTCACCGTGCTCTGGGATCGCATCGCCGAGCAGCGCTACGCCGTGAAGGAGGAGAGCTTCCGGCGCTTCCGCTACGGCGTGCAGGTCAACTCGCTGGGCCTCACCGAGCCGCAGCCCGAGAACAACATCATCCGCATCGTGCTCGAGATGCTCGGCGTGACGCTCAGCAAGGATGCGCGCGCGCGTGCGGTCCAGCTGCCGGCGTGGAACGAGGCCCTGGGGTTGCCGCGGCCGTGGGATCAGCAGTGGTCGCTGCGCGCGCAGCAGATCCTGGCGTTCGAGAGCGACCTGCTCGAGTACGCGGACATCTTCAACGGCAGCCAGGTGATCGAGGCCCGCGTGCGCGAGATGGTCGAGGCCGCGTGGCACGAGATCCAGGACATCGAGGCGCGTGGTGGCGTGGTCGAGGCCGTGGAGAGTGGCTACCTGAAGCAGCGCCTGGTCGAGGCGAACGCGGCGCGCCTGCAAGCCATCGAGAGTGGCAAGCAGATCGTCGTCGGCGTCAACAAGTTCACCGAGACCGCCGAGAATCCGCTCACCAAGGACCTGGACGCGGCGATCCTGACCATCGACCCCGGGGTCGAGCAGGAAGCCGTGCGCGCGATCAAGAAGTGGCGTCAGGAGCGCGACGAGAAGCGGGTCAGCGACGCGCTCGCGAAGCTCCGCGACGCCGTGCGCAAGGGCGACAACGTGATGCCACCGTCGATCGAGGCCGCGAAGGCCGGCGTGACGACGGGCGAGTGGGCGGGCGCGCTGCGCCAGGTGATGGGCGAGTACCGTGCGCCGACGGGCGTCTCGGGTGCGCGCATCGACCAGGGCGGAGGCACAGGCAGCCGCGAGCAGATTGCGGCGCTGCGCACGCGTGTGGCGAAGCTCGAGACCGAGCTCGGCCGCCGGCCGAAGATGCTGGTCGGCAAGCCGGGGTTGGACGGCCACAGCAACGGCGCCGAACAGATCGCGCTCAAGGCGCGCGACGTGGGCTTCGAGGTGGTCTACGAGGGAATCCGCGTGACTCCCGAGCAGATCGTGGCCTCGGCGATCGAGGAAGGCGTGCACATCATCGGCCTGTCGATCCTGAGCGGCTCGCACTTGTCGCTCGTGCCGCAGATCGTGGAGAAGCTGCGCGCGGCCGGTCTCGCCCAGGTGCCGGTGGTCGTCGGAGGCATCATTCCCGAGGCCGACGCACGCGTGCTCGAGCAGCGCGGGGTGGCGCGCGTCTACACGCCGAAGGACTTCGCACTCGACAACATCATGAAGGACCTGGTCGATCTGGTGGCCAACGGCGCGCGCCCGCATGCCGCCGAATGACCAGGAGCTCGCAGCACGGGTGGTGCAGGCCGAGAAGCTCGCGATCGCGGCGGCGCTCAACCTGATCGAAGACCGGCGGCGCGACAGCTTGCCGCGCATCGAAGCGCTGCTGCGCGAGCTGGCCCAGCTGCGCGAGCCGGAGTTCGGTCACCGCGTGGGCCTGACCGGCCCGCCGGGTGTGGGCAAGAGCACGCTCACCGCCGCGCTGGCACGCGAGTATCGCTCGCGCGGTCGTACGGTCGGCGTCTTGGCCGTCGATCCGTCCAGCGTGCGCTCCGGCGGAGCGCTGCTCGGCGACCGCGCGCGGATGGCCTTCGATCCGGAGGATGCCGGCATCTTCGTGCGTTCGCTGGCGACCGCGGGCGAGGCCGGCGGGCTCGCGCAAGCTGCGAACGCCGCCGTGGAGGTGCTCGCGGCGGCCTACGACCGCGTGCTGGTCGAGACCACGGGCGTGGGTCAAACCGAGACTGACGTCGAACACGTGGTCGACACCGTGTGCCTGGTCATCCAACCAGGTTCGGGTGACGTGCTGCAGTTCATCAAGGCCGGCATCATGGAGATTCCGGACGTGATCGTGGTGAACAAGGGCGATCACGGCCGGCTTGCCCAGCGCGCGGCGGCGGATCTCGCGGGCGCGCTCGACCGCTTGCGCCACGCCGGCATGGGCGATGAGGGTGATTCCTTCAAGCGCCCGGTGCTCGTCACCAGCGCGCGCGACCGGCAAGGTATCGACGCACTGCTCGACGCGCTGGATGCGCACCTCGCCGCCCTCAGCGGCAATGCATTGCGCACGCGTCGCGAACGCGGTGCACTGGCGTGGGCTCGCGCACTCTTCGTACGTCGCTTCGGTGAGCATGGCGCGACGACGCTCGGTGGCAGAGACGGCCTCAACGATCGTCTGGCGCGGGTGATCGCCCAGGGCGCGCGTCCGCTCGGTGCGGCCGCGGCAGTCGGCGAGGATTATCTCCAGCTAGTCCGTACTGGACAATCGACCAGCGCCTAGGCGCACCTGGCTCCACAGGTCGGCGCATCTGGGTAGGGTGCAGCCCGGCCAGCCGACCTGCCTTGGCTAGTCGGGTATGCAGAAGTCGTTCGCTCTGCTACATTCAGTCCCCGGTCAGGGTTGATCCCAGGCTCTAAGCACTGTACGAATTGTGTACAGGCTCGGAGACCGTACGAACGTGCCGAGTAGCGCAAGCCCAGTCGCGTTCGTATCGGTCAAAGCAACGGAGATAGCCATGGTTAGGTCCCGCGTTCACGCTTGCGTTCCGTTCCGCAACCTTATGCTCACTGCTTGCTTTGTAGGCCTCGCCGGGACGGCGCGAGCTGAAGACGACGCTGCTGTGGTGGGAAGGCTTACGAGCCACGGTGGGATGTCGTCTTCCGCGGCCAAGAAGTTGGTCGGCAAGGTTAACGTGCGCATGGCCAAGGCGGCCGATGCGACAGCGGGCGCGAGTGATCCGATGCGCGCTGCCGTCAGCTTGGCGCTGTTCCAGGCGCCGCAACCGCCCAACAGCATGGCGGCTGCGAAGGTGCGCCTGCGCTTGTATGCAGGGCTGAACGAGTGGGCACTCGAAGCCATCTTCACACCTCAGCCGGGCGTGATCGCCGGCTGCGTGCGAGAGGTCGGTGCGAGTCAGTCGGAGTGCGAGGCTCTGGTCGCCGCCGCCGCTCGCAGCAGCGTCGCCCAGATTCGTCCGGTCGCGGGCGGCTCGGCTGCACCTGGCGGCTACGCTGCGCAGGGCGCGGCACCTGCAGCTGCTGGCGGCGGACGCTTCTCACGCTTCTCCTCCGGCTACCCGCAGCAGCAGGCGGCACCGGCGCCGCGCTACGGCGCGCAGCAGTACCCGCAGCAGCAGTATCCGCAGCAGCAGTACCAGCAGCCGCGCTACCCGCAGCAGTACCCGCAGCAGCAGTATCCGCAGCAGCAGTACCAACAGCCGCGCTATCCGCAGCAGAACTACGCTCCGCCGCAGCAGTATCAGGCGCAGCGTTATCCGCAGCAGGGCTATCAGCAGCAGCAGTACCAGCGCCCGGTGGCCGCGCCCGTCGCCCCGCCGCCCCCGCCGCAGCCCGTGATCTCGGCGCAAGAGCAGCAGTCGCGCAAGGACGCCTACAAGGCGCAGCGCGAGGCCTACATGGCGCGCCAGAAGCAGCAGTTCGAGGATCGCAAGAACAAGGTCGGTGCGGTCGCGGAGGCCGATCGTTCCGAAGCTCCGCCGCGCAACGGCGTGGAGACACCCGCTGCAGCTCAGCCCGCCGCGCCCGCCGCGAGCAAGCCCGCTGCAGCGAGCGCTGCCACGGCAAGCGCAGCCAAGCCCGCGGCGAAGCCCGCTGCCAGCAACCCGCTGGACGATGAGCCGAGCGAGCCGGTGGCCGCGAAGTCGGGTGGCGGCAAGCCCGCGCTCGACAACGACTTCCTGGATGGTCTGCTGGACGATCCGCTGGCCAACAAGAACAAGAAGTAGACGGCAGCGCCCATGCGCCGTGCAGGAGTCGCGTGGGGTGGGCTGAGCGTGTTGCTCGGTTCACTCTGCGCGCATCCCGTCGCCGCCACGTATTCGATCGCCGCCACCGACAGTGCGACGCAGCAGGTCGGAGGTGCGGTGACATCCTGCGTCGGCTCGCTCGACCTCGCGGCGGTCTACGGCTCGGTGCCGGGCAAGGGCGTGATCCACGCACAGGCCCAGCTCGACACGCAGCTGCGGGGCAAGAACCTCGCGGTGATGCTGCTCGGCCAGGGGCTCGACCCCACCGAGATCATCGCGCGCATCACGGCGCAGTCGCTCGACTCGGGCTTCGCCTCACGGCAATACGGGGTGGTCGATGTGCAGGGGCGCGCCGCCGGCTTTACAGGCTCGCGCGCGCAGGCCTACCGCAGCGATCAGCACGCGAGCTTTCGAACCTTCAGCTACTCGGTGCAGGGCAACATCCTGACCAGCCAGAAGGTGCTCGATCAGGCGGCGGCTGGCTTCGAGGGTGCCGGCTGCGACCTGGCGGACCGGCTCATGGCGGCTCTCGAGCAGGGCGGCATGAACGGCCAAGGGGACAGTCGCTGCACGGGCGACGGTATCCCATCCGACGCTGCCTTCATCCAGGTGGACCTACCTGGCTCGCCCGCGGGGAGCTACCTGCGGTTGAGCGTCTCGAACACCGCACCCGCGAACCCACTGCCCAGGCTGCGTGCCATGTTCGATACGTGGCGAAAGACGCACCCCTGCATGATGTCGGCCGCGGCCGGTGCCGGGGGGGATGCCCGCCGCGGGGAGCTCGGGATCGAGCGCCGGTGTATCGGGTTCGAACTCTGCTGCTGGCACGTCGGGTATCATGGGAGGTTCCGGAGGCCAGCGCGCGACCGCGGGGGCGGGTTCTCCGGCACCGCAGGCTGGCGGGCCGGCGGCGACTGCAGGTGTGGCCGGGGCGCCTCGGGCAGGAGCATCGGGCGAAGTCGCAGTCCAGCCGGGTGGGGGTTCGGGGGCCGCAGGTTGGGGCATGCGTGCGAGCGCGCAGTCGATCGCCGGGAGCGCTGGACTCGCAGCCGTCAGCGGCAGTGCCGCGCCGTCGGACATCACCGCAGACACCAGTTCGGGAGGGGGCTGTAGCGTGCGGGATCCGGGTTCGCACCCGCCGTGGGTGCTCGTAGTGGCCGCGCTGGGCTTACGGCGCCGCAGACGCGTGTGATTCGAACCGACTACGATTTCGTGGCGTCGCGCCGGCTCATGTGTTCCTGAGCGCGGACGTTGGTGTACCATCGCAGTGCTATGACTCCCGACGCTGCAGCCGTTCGACCGTCGCGGGTGGGGCAGTCCCTCGAGGGGGGCTACTCGCTCGAGGAGCGGATCGGCGCGGGCAGTCTGGGCGAGACGTATCGCGCCAAGCACGTCGAACATCAGCGCGTCGTCGTGGTCAAGCTTCTGCACGATGACGTGAGCAGCGACGCGCTCCGACGCAGCCGCTTTGCATGGGAGGCCGCGACACTCGGCGGACTGTCACATCCGAATGTTCCGCCGCTACTCGACTACGGCGTGCACGCTGGACGGCGCTACTTCGTTCGCGAGTGGATGGAAGGCGAGAGCCTCGAGCAACGCCTGGAGCGCGGGCCGATCCCGCTGGATGCAGCACTCGTGATCATCCGCCAGCTGCTGGCTGCGCTGGCCGCGGTTCACAGCTCCCGGCTGCTGCACCGCAACCTGCGGCCCAGCAACCTGTTCCTCGAGAAGCGCAAGCAAGGCCGCGAGCGCCTGCGGTTGTTGGACTTCGCGCCCGCCTCGCGGCGCCCGCACGTGCTCGACTCACCCTTCACGCCGCCCGAATGTTTGGCCGGGGAGCCCGGGGATGCGCGCAGCGATGTGTTCGCCGTCGGCGCGATCCTGTCGGCCATGCTGCGCGCCACCGGAACGCTGGAGCCGCGCGTTCGCGTACTGACTCCGGTGGACCTGATGGCCGAGCCCGCGGCGGACGCGATCGAACCCGCCGAAGCCGAGGCGTCGGCGGAGCCCGAGCCGAGCGACTCCAAGCCGCCCCCCGCCGCGACCCCCAGCGAGCCCCCCCAGACGTTCCCGCTCGGCATGCTGCCGGACGATCGAGGTCGCGCCCGGCTCGGGCCCGACTCGGCGTTGCAGCGCTGGCTGCGCCGGGCGCTGTCTCCGGATCGCAATCGGCGCTTCGCCGACGCCGCCGCGATGCTCCAGGAGCTGATCGACCTGCTGCCGCGGGAGCTGCGCTCGCCCGGTGAGGATCAAGCTGCGGCCGCTCGGCCACCCAGCGCGGCCTCGCCGCTCGCAGCGGCGCCTGCGCCCGCACCGGCCTCGCCACCGTTGATCGCAGAGCCCCCGAAGAGCGCCGCCATGAACTGGTTGGCGCCAGCCCCAGGCCCGGCCGTGAAGCT
>DATEOF010000432.1:0-19388 GCA_035274465.1 Polyangiales bacterium | reverse complement strand
GCTCGGTACCCGTGCTCGCGAACGGCGAAGGAGACCGCGTGCTGCCCAGTGACTGGCGCAGCGCGTGGACCTGGGCGCGCCTGCGCAATCATCTGGAGCAGATCGAAGCGCGCGAGGAGCTCTCGGCGCTCGCGGCGCGCCGGCGCGAGCTCGAAGCGGGGCTGGCCCGGCTCTACCGCGAGGTGGTCGGCAAAGCCGCCTGGCTGGCGACCAAGAAGGCTGCCACGCCCAAGGTGCTGCAAGCCT
The DNA here is from genome assembly GCA_035274465.1 of Polyangiales bacterium. Taxonomy (GTDB): domain Bacteria; phylum Myxococcota_A; class Polyangia; order Polyangiales; family JAFGIB01; genus JADGRF01. Next base: position 19,142 of record DATEOF010000432.1, on the reverse strand, counting down.
TGGCCGGATACGCGACCGCGATCCGGCGGATCGGCCAGGGCACGGGTCCGAATGCCACGCGCTATCGCCGCGACGCGCGCGCGTCGATGCGGGACGCGGCCGCCGCCGTGCCGTGTTGGATCATGAGCCACGCGAAGGTTTCGGAGTCGATGCCGGCCGAGCTCGGCACGTTCGATCTGGTGATCGTCGACGAGGCGAGCCAGTCCAACCTGTGGGCCTTGCCGGCGATCCTGCGGGGCAAGAAGATCCTCGTGGTCGGCGACGACAAGCAGGTCTCGCCCGATGGCGGCTTCATCGCCAGTGAACACATCCTGTCGTTGCGCCAGCGCTTCCTCGAAGATCAGCCGTACCAGGCCGAGATGACGCCGGAGAAATCCTTGTACGACCTGGCCGCGCGCGTGTTCTCGGCGCATGCCGTCATGCTGCGTGAGCACTTCCGCTGCACGCCGCCGATCGTCGCGTACTCGAATCGTGTGTTTTACAAGGGCGGAATTCAGCCTTTGCGCATCCCGACGGCTTCCGAGCGCATCGAGCCGCCGCTGGTCGATATCTACATCGAAGATGGCCAACGCGACGCCAACGACTGCAATACGCGTGAGGCTCGAGTCATCGCGGATGAGATCGCGGCGCTACTGCAAGACGAGCGCTACGCGGGGCGCAGTATCGGCGTCGTGTCTTTGCTCGGCATGGAGCAAGCCAAACTCATCGACGAGACCGTGCGCAACCGTTGCGACGCAGCCGAGTTGCTGCGCCGGCGTTTCCGCTGCGGGGATGCGCGCACCTTTCAAGGCAACGAGCGCGACATCATGTTCCTGTCGCTCGTGAGCGATCCTGCCGCCTGCAAGGCCCTGTCCGGGTTGATGTTCGAGCAGCGCTTCAACGTGGCTGCGAGCCGCGCGCGCGATCGCATGTACCTGGTGCGCTCGGTCAAGGCCGAGCAGCTGTCCGAGAAGGATCTGCGTCTCAGCTTGCTCGCCCATTTCACGCAGCCTTTGGCGGCAGAGTCGCGGGCGGGCAACGGCGTGCACGGGGCTGAGCTGCTCATCGATCGCTGCGAGTCCAGCCTGGAGTGCGAGGTGTACGAAGCCTTGCACTGGCAAGGCTACCGTGTGTTACCGCAGGTCAAGACCGGTGCTTACCGGATCGACCTCGTGGTCGAAGGTGGCGGCGACAAACGCCTGGCCATCGAGTGCGATGGCGACGAGTTCCACGGTCCGGAGCGTTGGGCCTCGGACATGGCTCGACAACGAGTGTTGGAGCGCGCCGGCTGGACCTTCTGGCGTTGTTTTGCCTCCACCTGGCGGCTACACAAAGACAGAGTGTTGCAAGAGCTGATCGATCGCCTTGCGAACATGGGCATCCACCCGCTCGGGGCGATCGAGCACATGCCGCCCCTGGTGGAGACGCGCGTCATCAAGGCGCCGACCACGCAGCTGGATGCTGTCTTCGGGTCCGCGGTCGTGGAGGAGCTCGTCGAACCGCTGCAGTGAGCGTCCCGGGTGTGGAAACGCGGTCGGTTCGAGCCGATCGGCCCACGGACACGCGCGTCTGCGTGCATGTGCGTACCTGGTCGCCGCTGGTGGCGGCGAATGTTTGTCGCGTTTCCCCGTATCATCTGCTGATGGGTCGAGTGAGGTTCGCGAGCTGGCTGGTCGTGAGTTGTTTGGCGGCTCAGGTGCAGGCACAGCCGGTCGACGAGTCGCAGCTGTTGGCTGCAAGGCAGCTGGGGCAGGAAGGCGTCGAGCTCTTTCAGGCCGGCGATACGAGCGGTGCGCTCGATCGCCTGCAGCGCGCGTACTCTGTCTATCAAGCACCGACACTCGGGCTCTGGTACGGTCGCGCGCTGGAGCGGTCGGGCCGCCTGGTGGAGGCTTCGCAGCGCTACCACGAAGTGACACAAGCCGTGCTGAAAGCGGACGCGACACCCGCGTTTCGTCAGGCTCAAGTCGATGCGCGTGCAGCGCTGGATGCGATCACGCCGCGGCTGTCCAAGCTGACTGTTCAGGTCACCGGAGTCGAGCCCGCGCGCGTGCGCGTGACGCTGGACGGAGGCGAGATCCCTTCGGCCCTGGTGGGTGTAGCGATCCCGGTGAATCCGGGAAAGCATGTGGTCCAGGTGAGCTACGGCAGCAAGATGCAGCTACGTACCGTGGAAGTCAGGGAAGGCGAGCCCGCGGCCGTGAGTCTCGAGTTCAAGACCGATCTGGTAAAGCCACCTCCGCTGCAAGTCGCAAAACAAGGGTTGGCTCGCGAGCAAGTGGTCGAGGTCATGCAACGCGCCCAACCCAGCGTCGGCACTTGCATGAACGGCATCGCCGGCGTCGCGACGGCCAGCTTCCAGGTGCTCGGCGCGACGGGCGAGCTGAAGAACGTGCGGGTGCAGTTCGACGAGCGCTTCACGTCGCAGCTCCTTCCCACCAGCACGGTGACGAAGGAGCGCCTGCTGAACTACTACGTCGGCTGCATTTCGCGGGAGCTCACGAACGTGCGCTTCCCGCACTTCACGCAGGCCACGATGGACATCAGCTACTCGTTCCGAGCGACCCCGGTCTTGAAACAAGCCTCGGACAAGGAACACGCAAACTAGCCCCAGCTCCAGGATGTCGAAGTCGACCAAACCCCGCGGCTTGGCGCGGCAACTCGCCGAGTTGGAGGCGATTCGCTCCGATCCCAGCCCAGCAGTCGCGCGCAAGCTGCTGGTGCGGTCTCTCGAGAGTGAACGATCACACGTGGTGGCTCGCGCAGCCGCGATCGTGGCCGAGGCGGAGCTCAGAGATCTCAGCTCTGCGCTTCTCGACGCGACGCAGACGTGGATGAAGCCAGCGCCCGACGCGGATCCCAACTGCTTCGCCAAGGTGGCACTGGTCCGCGCACTGTATGAGTTGAGTGTGAAGGCCGACCAGTCGTTCTTGACCGGCATTCGCCTGGTTCAGCTCGAACCTGTCTGGGGCGACGTCGTCGATATGGCGCCCGAGCTGCGTGGACTCTGCGGGCTCGCACTCGTTCGCACGAACTACTTCGACGCGCTTGCCGAAGTCGCCGAGCTCCTGGCCGATGCCGAGCCGATCGCGCGTCTGGCCGCAGCACGGGCGATCGCATACAGCGAGCGTCAGGACGTGGGCGTGCCGCTGCTCCGCTTCAAAGCGCGGCTGGGCGACGAGGATGCTCGCGTGGTAGCCGCTTGCTTGACGGGGCTCTTGAGCCTGGCACCGGCTGCTTCTCTCGAGTTTGTCGCCGCGCTGTTGGGTTCGGAGATCGGGCAGACCCGCGAGGCGGCCTTGATCGCCCTGGGCGAGTCTCGGCTGGCAGGAGCACTCCAGGTTCTCGTCCGGTGCGTCGAGACCAGCTTGCCCGAGCCGCAGCTGCGAATCGGCTACCTGGCGATCGCGCTCCTGCGCAGCGACGCTGCTTTCGACTTCCTGCTCGGAGTCGTGAGCAGCGCTGATCGCATGCGAGCCGAACGAGCGCTGACTGCACTTGCGACGTACCGAAGTGACTCGAGCCTACGCGAACGTGTGCTCGCTACCGTCCGCAAGCGCGGGGACAAGCATCTGCGCACCGTGTTCGACGGTCACTGGGACAAATAGGCCGGATTGTGCCCCCAATCGAGGGTTGTGTCCCTGGATAGGGCGGCGCATGTTAGGCGCAGCATGCGAATCGAATGGGGGGTAGTGACCATCCTTGTGGCGTGTTGGGCCGCGCCTGGCTGCGAAGATGCTGAGGCTAATTCGCGCGGGCCGAGCGTCGGCGATCAGGCCGACGATTCGCGCGAGCCGCTCAAGTTCTGTGCGCGCACGGCGAGCGCTGAAGCGACCACCATCTCGCCTCCTGCCAGCGGCGACGTCGTGCTCATGCGTCCGCCGATGCTGGACGTCGCCACGGTCGTGGCAGAGGACGCTCCGCCTCCGATGAGCGGTGGCACGCTCATCCTCACTCGGGATGGCAATTGGCTGGTCGCTGCGGATCCAGATCGCGATCTCATCTATGTGGTGTCGGTCGAACGGTGGGCGCTGGTACAGACGCTGTCGCTCGAGAAGGGTGATGAGCCGGGCAGGTTGAGCGACGACCTCGCCGGGTATGTGCACGTGGCCTTGCGCGGCGGGCGCAGTATCGTCAGCTTCCGCCCGGACGAGGCAGCGTTCGTGCGTCGCGAGATCTGTGACCTGCCGCGCGGGATCGTGTTCGACCCGGCGCACGACTTGCTGCACGTGGCGTGCGCGGAAGGCCGGCTCGTCAGCGTCGCTGCCGATCCGCAGTCCTCCGAGCGACGGGAGGTCTCGCTCGGGCGCGATCTGCGCGACGTGCTCATGCACGACGGCAAGCTGTTCGTGAGCAGGTTCCGCGCGGCCGAGCTACTCGAGCTGGATGCGCACGGCAAGATCGTCCGCATCTCGAAGCCACCGCGCTTCGTGTCAGCGAGTCGCAACCCCAAGCTCGCGGAACCCTCAGCGCGTGATTGTGTGCGCGTGCCGGAGCAGAGCGTCCCCAGCGGCAACTCGTACTCGCCCGGAGCCGCCTGGCGGACGCTCGAGCTGCCGGGACGAGGCATCGCGATGTTGCACCAGCAGGCGAGCGAGGATCTGATCAGGACCAGCTCTGGAGGCTATCGCGGGGATTTTGGGGGCAACTCCTCCAAGCAGTGCAACCAGACCGCTGTTCGCAGCGCGCTCACGCTGCTCGACGGTTCGGAAGCGTACGGCGGCCCGCTCGGCTGGAGCTTCTTCGCGATCGATTTCGCCGTCTCGCCGAGCAGCGAGACGGTGGCGGTGGCAGGCCCCGGGTTCTGGGGCGTCAAAGGCCCGCAGCTCAACCTGCTTCACAGCATCGATCTACGCTGGACCGAGACCGGCAGTTGTGCCGACTTGTCGCGAACACTCGGCACCGTCTCCGAGCAAGTCACGTCTGTCACATTCGTGGACGACGAGGTCGTCGCGCTGCAAACCCGAGAACCGGCCGGCATCACGCTGGCCTCGGTCGACGACGGCGGCGCGCTGCAGCGGATCGACTTCGCCCAACCGAGCCGCTTCGACACCGGCTATGCCTTGTTTCATTGGCTCACGGCTGCCGGCATCAGCTGCGCGAGCTGCCACGTAGAAGGCACGGAAGACGGTCACGTCTGGAACTTCCAGGGCATCGGGCTGCGGCGCACCCAGAGCCTGCGTGGTGGCATCCTGGGCACCGAGCCGTTTCACTGGAATGGCGACCAGGCGGGCTTTCCGGAGCTCACGGATGAAGTCTTCACCGGACGCATGAGCGGCTTCGGGTTGCGACCGGCGGAGGTCCAGGCGCTGGCGAGCTGGATCGATCGCCAGCCGCTGCTGCGCGTCGAGGCTCAGGCGGACGCCGCCGTCGAGCGCGGTCGCGAGCTGTTCGAGTCCGCTTCTGTCGGCTGCAAGGATTGTCACAGCGGCGATGCGTTCACGAACAACGAGACGACAGACGTCGGTACCGGGCTCGCGCTGCAGGTCCCATCGCTGCGCAACGTCTCGTTCCGCACCCCGCTCATGCACGACGGCTGCGCCCCGGAGCTCATCGATCGCTTCGGGCCCTGCGGAGGCGACCGACACGGCAACACGAGCCAGCTCAGTCGTGCGCAGCTCCAGGATCTGGTCGCGTACCTCGAGACCCTATGAGATAGGTCACGGCTGCTGCTGGTACGCAAGCACGAACAATGCTGCGTTGTAGGCGGTATGCAGCGCGATGCCAGGCACGAGGCTCCCGGTCTTCATGCGCGCGAGCTGGGACGCCTGCCCGACCAGCGACACGGCGAAGAGCCCTGGCCAGTACGGCGAGGCAGAGTTGACGTGCATCAGCACGAAGGCGCCGATCGAGATCGATGCGGCCAGAGTCGCCGGCAGCCTGCGCGCTAGACCGGCGAACAGTACACCGCGAAACATGAACTCCTCGGTAGGGGGCGCGACGCACACTGCAAAGAAGGTACACATGAGGCGCGCCCAACCGCCCTCGTTCATGGCCGCATCCAGCGGCCCGAGGTCCTGAGTGCTCGACGGCGGGAACACGCTGATCAACACCAGACCATTGAACGCGCTGAGCAAGAGTCCGACCGCTACAGCGATCGCGATCTGCTGCTGCGTGGTGCTGCGCACACCGAGCGTGTCGCGAAATTCCAGCGGCGCCTGCGACCCGAAGCTGACGCGCGCCATGCGCCAGGCGACCGCGGTGCCGGCCACTGCTCCGACGATCGTGATCAACATCATCGGCGCAGCGCTGAGCTTCATGTGCGCGATCCCAAACGCGATGCCCAACGGGAAGGCCACGAGGAATTGTGTCAGGATGTAGCTCAACACAATCCAGAGCGCGCGCCTTGGGCCGAACGAAGGCGCGACAGGTGCTGCCGGCTGGGTTGCTTCGACAGTCGCCAGCTCGACGGCGACCGGAGGGAACTCACTCGTGTGCATCTAATTTGATTGTCACTCCGATGACCAATCAAATCCATGTACGTTCGTGCAACCGGACACCTGCATGCGATCTTGCATGCTTTCCAGTCAGTCAACGCTATCGGCTCGAGATCGCATTCCTGAGCGGCCGAGAGCGACGGCGATGGTCAGGGCTTCACCGATGCTTCCCGGGGCGGCGCCGGCGAGACTGGGTTCGTGCTCGAGCCACCAACTCTTCGCCGCGTCGCTGTCCCACGGCTCACTCTTGCAGGCTTCGAGCCTGCGCCGCAGCTCGAGGGCACTCTCGGGGCGGCGGTCGGGCTTCTTCTCGAGACACGCGAGCACGACCTGTTCGAGCTCGGTGGAGACCTGCACGCCGCGTGCTGCTAACGGCTGCGGCAGCTCGTGGACGTGCTTGCCGCAAACCTCCACGACGGAATTGCCCGTGAAGACCTCGCTGCCCGCGAGCAGGAAGTATGCGACCGCCCCGAGCGCGTAGATGTCTGCGCGGGCATCCACGGAGTCGGGTGCGAGGATGGATTCGGGGGCCATGTACAGCGGGGTGCCGGTCAAGCTATCGGCGACGGACACGCTCGGTTGTTCCGCGACCGCGAGCTGCTTGACCAGGCCGAAGTCGAGAAGCTTCACCACGTCGCGCTCACCTCCTTGCGTGCAAAGCATGATGTTGGCTGGCTTGATGTCGCGGTGGATCAGTCCGATGGCGTGCGCTTCCGCCAGCGCTCCGCAGGCCATGGTCAAGATGCGTACCACCCTGCCTTCCAGCTGCCGACCGGACACCTCGACGATTCGCTGCAGAGTCGCGCCGTCGAGGAGCTCCATCGCGTAGTAGAAGATGCCGTCGTCGGTGCGTCCGTAGTCGAAGATCGTGATCGTGTTGGGGTGGGTCAGCCGCGCAGTCAGCTGGACCTCGCGCTCGAAGCGAAGGACCGCGCTCTCGCCAGCCCGATCGGGTCTGAGCAGCTTGAGTGCCGTGGGTCTGCGCATCATCCCGTGCCAGGCACGATAGACTTCACCCATCCCGCCTTCGCCGATCTTCTGCTCGAGCACGTATTGACCGAGCTTGCGTGCTTCGCGGATCTCCGCGCGCAATCCGAAGATGACCCGCGAGATCACCGTGCTCGCGATGACGACCAGGATCCAGACGATCACCAGACCTGCGGGCAGCCACGGGTAGGCGTTCGAGTCGAGCGCGCGCATCGAGAACCCAGCATGCGCGGAGGGTGCCAGCAGCGTGGGTGACAGAACCGTGGGGAGGCCCACGGCCGAGGTATACGCGATGGTGCGGCGAGGCGAAGAAGGGATCAGCGCAGCCCGAACGACCATCATCAGCGCCGCGCCGGAGAGTCCCATGGCCGACATATAGGCGTCCGCCATCAGAGTCCCCTCCGAGGTGACGAGGGAACGTTCCTGGATGAAGCCGAGCAGGACGAAGCGCCCGATCAGAGAGGAGCCACTGAAGTACAGCAGGAGGCCCACGCCTTCGATCGCGCGCGTGAAGCGAACGGACCGTTGCCCTCGCTGGCACAGCCACGCGAACAGGCCGGCCTGGGCCGTGAGCGCCAGGTCGATGAAGAGGTCCATGCCGGGATGCTTGAACGCGCCGACCACGGCCAGCGCGCTGGCAAACAGCATGATCGAACACATGACCTTCCAGAACAGGGCGACCCTGGCCTGAAGGAAGGCGCGCGATTCTTCGCTGTGCTCGATGCTCTGCGGCGTCCTCTCACTCAGCATCGGCCGAGTGTCGCTCAGGACTTCTTCGGTCGGAAGCGCAGCAGCGTGCAGTGCTGCGGCAGGTTCTCGGTCCCCAGCGGCTCCAGCTCGAGCTGCAGGCCGGCTTCGAAGTACGGCTTACCGCCGCCGAGCACGACCGGCATCGTGTACAGCCGGAACTCGTCCACCAAGCCCAGGCGGATCAGGCTCGCGGCGAGGTTGGCGCCGGCCACGTCGATCACGCCGTCTGTCTCCGCCTTGAGTTGGCGCACGACTCGTTCCAGCTCCTCCTTCTCCTTCACGAGCCGCGCGTTGGGGCCGACGCTCTCGAGCGTCGTGGAAAAGACGACCTTGGGCGTCGCTTGCCAGGCGTGCGCGAACTCCTGCTCGTAGTCGGAGCTCTCCGCGGACGGGGCGTCCCAGTACTTCATCACCTCGTACATGGTCCGGCCGTAGAGGCTGAGCGCCGTACGCTTTTGCACCTCGTTGAAGTGACGGTGCAGCGCTTCCTCCGGCACCGGCAACCCGATGTCGGGGCCGTGCGCGCTGGCGATGTAGCCGTCCACCGAGACCGCGAACGCGTAGACAATCTGGCCTGCCATTGGTTCCTCCCAGCTGATTGCAAACTGCAACCGGTTGCAAGATACGATCAGTCGCCGTACGCTGCAAGCTGACATTTTCGCCCCTCCATGACCGATCCCCACCGCTCCGGCTGCCCCATCAACCTGACGCTCGAGGCGCTGGGCGACAAATGGAGCCTGATCGTCGTGCGCGACATCATGTTCGGGGGGCGCCGGCGCTTCCGGGAGCTTCTGGCCGGGTCGCAGGAGGGCATCGCCTCCAACATCCTGGCGGACCGGCTGCAGCACCTGGTGGAGCTGGGCGTGCTGACACGCGCCGCCGATCCGACCCACAAGCAAAAGCAGATCTACAGCTTGAGCGAGATGGGCATCCAGCTGCTGCCGGTGTTCGTGGCGCTCGGCGCGTGGGGCCGGCGCTTCTTGCCCGCGACGGAAGCGCTCAGCATCCGCGCAGAGCTGTTGGAGCGCGGCGGGAGCGAGCTGGTTGAGCGCTTCATGGCGGAGCTGCGCGCCGAGCACCTGCGCGGCGAAGACGTCAGCACCGTGCGCGAAGAGCTACGCGCCGCCTACGAGAAGGTGCGCGCCAAAAAATCGCGCCGACGCTAGTTCGGGGTACCCAGCGTGCTCGGCTGCGGACCGAGGATGAACAGACCGCCCGTCATGTCGCTCACGATCACGGTGCCACTCGCGAAGTAAGGGAACGCGGTCCACGCACCGTTCATCTCCGTGGCCGCGCTCTGCGGCTGGGTGTCGAAGAAGCCAACTTCGCGAAGCATGGAGCTCGCGGCGCCCGAGACGTCGAGGATGCGCAAGCCCTCCGTGTAGTTCGCGAAGTAGGCGCGCTGGCCCTTGATGTAGACGTTGTGCTCGATCGCCTTCGAGTCCCAGACGTATTTCATCAGCGGCTTCGGATTGTCGAGATCCGTCATGTCGAACAGGTAGGTGCTGGTGCTGGTTCGGTTCGTCTGTTCATCGAGCTCGTCCGTCAACAGCAACGTCTTCTGCCCCTCGGTGAACCAGCCCTGGTGACTGTACGCGCCGCCTTGATAGACCTCCTGCGAGAGGATCTTCGGCGAAGCCCTGTCGGTGACGTCGACGACCGAGAAGCGCGTCTTCCTGTCGTCGAACGTGAGGCAGATCTCGCGACCTACGTGCTCCGTGTCGGGCCCCTTGTAGATCTCACACACGACGTCATGGACGATGAAGTCGCGCGTGCCGCAGCCAGCGAACTTCGGCTTCAGCGGGTCGCTGAAGTCGACCATGTGCACGCCCATGCCGCACGACGTGCGCGACGCGACGAGATAGACCATCTTCGTGGCTTCGTTGACCGCGACGTTGTGCGCGTTGCCGATGCTCTCCGCGTCGGTCCCGCGATACACGACGTCCGGCGTCAGCGGCGCGGTCGACGGCATCGTGCCGAGCTTTCTCATGTCGAAGACTTGCATCCCGTGGTTCTGGATCTCGGCGACCACGAGCGCGTAGTCGCCCAATACCTTGACGTCGCGCGACGGCGAGCGCCCGCTCGTGCTCGGGAGGATGCCGAGGAGCACGGGACAACGGGGCTTCGACAGGTCGACGAACGCGGCGCCGTTGTCGAGGCCGACGACGGCGATCTCGCGATGACCCTTGGACTCCACGCCGCCCCACAACGCGTTCGCGGAGCGCGCCTTCATGTCCGCGAGGCTCACGCGCGCGAGCATGTCGACGCCCGAGCACGGGTAGGGGCCCGCCATGCCGTCCTTGCAGAGCGTGGCGGGTGTCGCGCAGCCACAGGCGTCGCCTTGTCCATCCCCGTCTGCATCCGCCTGGTCCGCGTTCGCGACCGCCACGCAGTTGTCGCAGGCATCGCCCTTCACGTCGCCATCGCCATCCTTTTGATCGGCATTGGCGACCGCGGGACAGTTGTCGCTGGCGTCGGCGATCCCATCGGCATCCTTGTCGGCGCTGACGCTCGGGCTGGAGCCCGTGGCCGCAGGTGAGCCCGCGGACGCGTTCGGCGCTTGTGCGCCGGCGGAGGCTGGCGTGGTCACGATGGTGGGTGGCGTCGTAGCCATGGCCCCGCCACCGCCCGCCGCGGCACTCATGACACCTGACGCGGCGATTTGCCCTGCCACGCTGCTGCTCGGGCCTGCGGTGATCGCTGGTTGGGCGGCCTCGGGAGCCGTCGAACACGCAGTCGTGGCCAGAGCGACGAGGAGTGCAATCGCGTCGCAGAGTGGTCTCATTTCGCGGCTCCGCAAACGGGAGCATCGATCCGGCGTGTTTGACCCTTCACTCGTCGCGCTCCTGCTGCTGCGTACGTGAATGCGGGCGACCCGAGAAAGCTTGGCAGTATTTTCGCGACAGCTTGGCGCAGCTGGGTTGGGTCTACAGCGGCATTTGACCCGAACCTCGCGCATGCGTCGCACTCTTCCGTCGCGGAACTCCGTGCAGGTGTCGATGCACAAAGTCAATTCTGTCGCGCGTGCCGCGCTGGTCTGGGCCCTCGTTCTGAGCGCCTGCAGCAGTGGATCCGAACCTGGACGCACGTGTTCGGGTAACGAATGCAATCGTTCGTTCGGTGGCATCGCAGCCGGCTCGCGGGCGCTTGCGGGTCCTGGTGGCCTCGGCGGCAGCGGCATCTCGATGCGGTATGGTGACGGCATGATGTCGTCGACCCGTCGAGCGTCCGCGTGCTCGGCCCAGTGCGCGCGCGTTCTGGGCCTCCTGCTCGCGCTCACGCCAGTCGCGTGCGGCGACGACTCGCACGACAAGGTCCCGCCGAAGGGCGGTTGCACAGGGCTGGGCGTCAAGGTCGGGCGCTACCCGGCTGGCGTCGATCCCACGAGCCTCGCTGTGAAGATCAGCAACAACGTGCCCGGCGTGGACTGCGGACTCCACAAGATCAGCGGCGCGATCTTCTGCACATCTGCGGAGGAATCCTGCGGCGCGCAAACAAGACCCGAGGCAGAGGCGGTGCGCATGCAGATCGCAGCATTCGTTACCGAGCGTGACGACGCCGGTACGGAGGGCGCCTACGCGGTGAGCGTCGATTGCGCCTGCTACTCGGACTAGTTGCAGGCGTACTCGCAAGTCAATCCATGATGTTGGCAGCGCCAGGAGGTCTGACAGGTTCACGCTTGTCGGTGGCTTCATGGCTCGAACGCTCACGGCCGCACATGCGAGCGCTCGCGGGTACGCGCGCTCTCCGACGGATCGTTGATACAATGTCCAGGATTGATGGTCGCTCTTTCGTCGAACTACTCACGCCACGCGTTCGAGACGGCCGACGATGTCGAGGCCGTTTGCGAGGAGCTTGCGAAGGAGCTCTCGCTTCGCATGCGAAGGTCGCGTTCCGCGACGGCCGACGTGGAGGTTCTCGTCGACGAGTTGCGCTCGCTCGGACATCAGCTCTGCGAGTGGGATAGCAACGGGGGTGAATGGGAAATTTGGGGTGGCGACTATGCGAACCCTGAAGAGAACAGGATCATCGTCAGCTTCCACTACGGCGGCGACGCTCCTCCTTGGGCGGATGTTTCGTTCGGGCCCTGGCCGAGTCCGGAACCGAAGTCCGTTTGTCTCCAGTGCAGCCAAGGAATGACTGCAACCACACTTCGGCTGCAAGGAGAGGGTCACGGTCGGGCGGATGTCCCATCGATTCGCCTGACACTCTCGCTTGGAGAAGCAGAGCCGGTCGTGGCCAGCTGCGGCGTACGGTCCGTCGACGTTCAGGTCCCCGCTCTGTGGTGTTCGGGATGCAATGCGCTCTGGATTCGAGACGTACGAGCGATCCAACGTTAGTTCTTGATCTGGGGGATGCGCGCCTGGCGGATGATGCGAGGTGGGCGAGCTTCCTGCGATAGCAGGACATCCGCGACTGGTCGCGTGGATGACATCCTCGGCGCGTTTTCGGCCCACCATTGCTCGGCACGCTCACGGGTCCACGGTGTGGCGAGGGGAATTGCCTGCAGCAGCGCCTCGAGCTCCGACGCGCTCGCGGGTCGCCGGGCGGGCTCTTTCTCGAGGCAAGACAGGATCAACGTCTCGAGCTCGACTGGGATTGGCACCTCGGAGCGCGATGACGGCGGCGTCGGTGGCGTGTGGACGTGGTCGTACATCACCTTGATCAACGTGGGCCCTTCGAACACCAGCTTGCCGGTGAGCAACCAGTAGCCCACACAGCCGAGCGCGTAGATGTCGACGCGGTGATCTTGCTCGCCGCCGAGGACGACTTCCGGCGCAATGAACCCTGGAGTGCCGCTCACGGCGTTGTCATTGGTGAGTCGAGCTTGCTCCTCGCTCTGTCGAGCGCTCTCTAGCTTCACCAGGCCGAAGTCGAGCACCTTGACGAAGTCCCAGGCCGAGCTGATCCGGCTGACGACGATGTTCGCCGGCTTGATGTCGCGGTGGGTGAGGCCATTGTGGTGCGCGTCATCCAGCGACGCGCACACCTGCAGCAGGAAATGGACCGCTCGCTCCGCTGGAACGGGACCAAAGCGCTCGACGAGCGTTTCGAGATCCATCCCGTCGAGTAGCTCCATCACGTAGTACAGCGTGCCGTCGTCGGTCACGCCGAAATCGTAGAGCTGGACCGTGTGCGGCGACTTCAACCCCGCGGTCGCGCGTGCTTCGCGTTCGAAACGACGCAACCGCATCTCCGGATCTCGGCCCGGCGTGGAGCCCAGCGCTCGAGCGGTCACCAGCTTCACCGCTGCGGGGCGAATCAGCATGCGATGCCGCGCGCGCCACACCTCACCCATACCACCGCTACCAATCTTCTCCTCGAGTGTGTATTGCCCGATCTCGGAGGCGGCTTTGACCTGTTGCCGCAAGCCGTAGATCGTGCGGGACATGAACGTCGAAAGCGCGACCGAGAGGATCGACCAGAGCAACGCATTCATGAAGCTCATGAGCTTCAGAAACCCCGGCGTGAACCCGGGTGCGGCGGCAGGTTGATGGAACAGCCACGGCACGAGCAAGAGCGGAAGCGACGCGATCGATGACAGACACATCGTACGCATCGCCGTCGACGGGATCAGCACGGCCCGCGCCATCATCGTCACTGCGAGCGCGAACAGTCCGGCCATGAGCTGCTTCTCGTCCGGCTGCGCCGCCATCAGGCCGAGCCCGACACCGGCGAGGAGCAGGCTGCCGCCGTCCAGAATTCCGAGCGCGCGCAGCGACCACGGCCGGGCGCGTGCGACCACCCACAGCGCGCCCATCACGGAGGACGACAGGAAATGCATGACGTTGGCCTGCGTCACGAGCGAGGCCAGCATCCCGAGCCCGGCGCCGGCGACCACCACGCAATTGATGACCGTGAAGAAGCCGAACGAGAGCAGGAATACGGTCTTGCCGAGCAGCGCGAGCCGCGCCTGCACGAACGGCGAGCCCGCCCAGGTGTCGAGCCCGGCACCGATAAACGTCTCGCCGTGCGATGGCGAGCTGTGATCGACCATGGGTAGATTCATGAAATCGTTACGGGCTGGGGCGAGATGGCGTCGCTGTGCGGCACACAGTGTACGACGAGACGCGAGCAGCTACCCGATCGAAATCGCGGCTCGCCCGCGCGATGATTCCGATCATGCAGCGTCGTTGCGCCTTGCGCGTGCTGAGCATTGTCACGGTGTTTGCTGTTGTCGCTTGTAGCAGCGGGGCGGACACACCTTCGAAGTCGAACCCCAAGCCCAGCGACGCCGGTCGCGGCAAGGACTCGGGCCGCTCGCCCGGCTTTCCGGGATTCGATGGCGGCGACAACCCGGGCTTGATCGATGCGAGCGGCGTGATCGTGGAGGACGCCGGGCCGCCAAAGACCGTGCTCGTGGTCACGCCGGCGACGGGTGACATCGAAGTCGACGGCGCGAGCCCGAAGCCGATCGAGTTCGCTGCCGCGCTGAGCAACGGCGCGCAGTCGGAGGTGCCGATCGCATGGTCGACCGATCACCGCGACCTCGGTGTGATCGACGCCAAGAGCGGCATGTTCACACCGAACGGTGCCGCGGGTGTGGTGACCGTCTACGCGAAGGCCGGAAGCCTCACGACCTGGGTCACGGTCACGATCGTCGTGAAGACAAAGCAAGAAGGTGATCCGGACTCTGGCGGCATGCCTGCGGGGGCTGGGGGCCTCGGTGGTGTGGGCGGTGAGGGTGGTGGTTCGAAGATCTCGGACCCCGCGGTTCGCGCGGCGCTCGACGAGGCTGCGGCAGAAGATGCGGAGCTCGTGTTCTTGTATCCGTACGACGGAACGGTGTGGCCGCGAGGTCTGCCGGCTCCGCTCTTGCAGTGGCGTCACGGCGCACACGTGCCGGTCGCGGTGAAGCTGCGCATCGAGGTTGCGCCGAGCTACACCGCCGATGTGTACCTCGGGCCGCCCCCCGCACTGCCCGCGGGTGCTCCGATCGATCGCCTGCCGATCCCGCAAGCCATTTGGAAGACGGCACTGAAGTCCGGCACGACGATGAAGGTGTCGCTGACGATCGCAGCGAGCGACGGTGCGGGCGGCTTCGCCGCGTATGCGCCGAGTAAGCCACTCTCGTGGAAGATCGCACCGACGACGTTGCGCGGCACCGTCTACTACAACTCGTACGGCACGAAGCTCGCGGAGAATTACGGCGGTGCGAAGGGCGGCAATGGTCGCTTCGGCGGTGCGACGCTCGCGATTGCGCGCGATTCATTCGATCCCACGTTGATCGCGGGCACGACGACCCAGGACGCTTCGGGCTGCCGCGTGTGTCACACCGTGTCGGCAAACGGGTCGCTGATGATCGTGCAGCACGAGAACAACCGAGTCAGCTCGCGCTACGACTTGCGAAACATGAACGCCGAGACGGCCTATCCGAGCGCCGACGACGGGAAGCTCGCCTGGTCGGGTCTGTCATACGATGGAACGATCGCGCTCGGAAACTCCGGCCCACCCAGCAACCCCTCGAATGTCTCGAACGGAAATAGCAGCGCGCTGTACCGAGTCGCCGATGCTGCAGTGCTGACCGCGCAAGGGTTGTCCGAGTTCGTGACCCAAGCTGCGACGCCGGTGTTCTCGCTCGACACGAAGAAGGTCGCGTTCAACTTGTATTCCGGGCCGGGGACGGCGTCGATTCCGGCAAACGGTACGAGCTTGGTCGTGATGGACATCGCGAAGGTGAACGACATGACGTACGCGTTCACGAATCCGCAAGCGCTCTACACCGCAACGGGCGCAAACCAGCTGCCTGGTTGGCCCGCGTTCTTGCCGGACGGCAGTGGCGTCATCTTCCAGCTCGAGCTCGCCCCAGGCAACGGGGAGCACTTCGTCACGCGAGGCAATGCGCGCGGCGAGTTGTGGTGGACCGACATGAGCGGCAACGCGCATGCGCTCGATCGTGCGAACGGGAAGGGCTACTTGCCGGCGGGCGCGGCCGGAAAGAATCACGACAGCGATACGACCCTGCAATACGAGCCGACGGTTGCGCCGATCGTTGCAGGTGGCTACGCATGGGTCGTGTTCACGAGCCGGCGCTTGTACGGAAACGTCGCGACGCGCGAGCCGTTTCAAAGCGACGCGCGTGCATTCGATCTCACGGCGGGAAATCCCGATGGGCCGACCACGAAGAAGCTCTGGGTGACTGCGATCGACATCCCGGCGAAGGCGGGTGCTGATCCGAGCCATCCCGCGTTCTACCTGCCGGCGCAGGAGCTATTCGCGGGCAACTCGCGCGGCTACTGGGTGCTCGATGCCTGCAAGGAAAACTCGGGCGCGTGTACCGGTGGTGACGAGTGCTGCGGTGGCTACTGCCGGATCGATCCAGAATCCGGGGCCGGCACCTGCATGGATATCCCCGAGGACGCGTGTTCCAAGGAGTACGACAAGTGCAACGTCGATTCAGACTGTTGCGCCGACGCCAAGCCCCGCCTCTACTGCATCGCAGGCCGTTGCGCGACCAACGTCCTGCAGTAGTGTGAGAGCTCGCCTGCGCTAGGGCAGGTGACCGAGCTTGAGCCAGAAGACACCCCAATTGCCGACTCGATCTTGCCGCTCGCTCGCGGTGCGCGCAGCCAGCTCCACGGGCGGCACCGCTCTCCAGCGAGCTCGAGCGAGCCGCGCAACACGAATAGCTCGACGCCGCGGGAGCTCCCGTCCAACGCGAGACTCGCGCCCCGCCCCACCCGCACGATCGAGACTCGCTCGGAGCCGAACTCATGCAGGGGCGTGGTCAGACCCAGACGCGGCGCCTTGCGCGCCTGGGACGACTACGTGGCGTCGCCAGTGCGAATCAGAAGCCGAGGTCGGGCTTGCTCGGTCGCGCGGGTGCGGGGGCGGGTGGAGGCGCGCTTGGCTGGGCCGGCGCACTCGGAGCTGCTTCCACGCGCGCAGTACGGCGGCGGAGCGCTGCAGCTCGCGGCGGCGGGTGGACTGCGGCTTTCGGCGGCGTCTCGACTGCTGCTGCGGATGGCGGCGCCGGATCGGGAGTAGGTGGCTGCACTGGCGCAGGCTCAGGGGCGGCTTGCGCTGCCGGAGGCTCTACCGCCGCCGGTGCCTGGGCGGCGCTCTCGGCCGGCACTACCACGGGCGCCGCCGGCGCGACCACGTTCGCCGGGGTCGCGTCGCGCATCAGCCAGTAGCCGGCGCCACCGACCGCGATCAAGATCCCCAGGCCCATCAACCCCCACGGCCGCCGCTGCACGCCCGGCACGCGTGAGGGGATCGAGCTGATGATTCGCAGCTGCGGCTCGACTTGCCCGCGACCCTCGAGCACCTCGCGCAGTGATTCGGCGAGGTCTTTGGCGGACTGGAATCTCTGCTCGGGTTCGCGCTGCGTGGCGTGTGCAAACCACGCGTCGAAGCCGGGCGGCACGTCCGCGATCGACGAGGGCGCGGGGATCGGCTTGGTACAGATCTGCATGATCAGGCCGCCCAGCGATGCGTTCTCGAACGGCCGCGCGCCGGTCATGCACTCGAACGCGATCACGGCCAGAGACCAGAGGTCCGAGCGGTGGTCCAGCTGCTTGCTGCCCTCGACCTGCTCAGGGCTCATGTAATATGGCGTGCCGAGCATCGAGCCCGTACGCGTGGTGGTGGTCACGTCGAACGACGACGCACCGGTCTTGGCGATGCCGAAGTCGAGCACCTTGGCGAGCTCCTCGTCGTCGTTGCGCACGAGGAAGATGTTCTCGGGCTTGAGGTCGCGGTGCACGATGCCCGCGGCGTGGGCGCGCGACATGGCCCGCGCCACGTGCGTCAGGATGTGCGCCACCTCGGGCCAAGGCAGGCGCTTTTGTCGCTCGAGACGCGTCGCGAGGCTCTCGCCTTCGAGCATCTCCATGACGATGTAGGGAATCGTTTGATCGATGCCGTGGTCGAGGATCTGAACGACGTGCGGGCTGCGCAACAGCGCCGCCGACTGAGCCTCACGCAGGAACCGCGCGCGGGCCTCGTCCGATTGTGCGATCGACGGATCGATCAGCTTGATCGCGACCGGCGAATGCAAGGTGAGGTGCTCCGCTTGCCACACTGACCCCATCCCGCCACGGCCCAGCCGCCTCGCGATCCGATAGCGCCCGGCGACTACGTCGATCGGAGGAACATCACTCACCGTCACGGGCACAGTCACGGTCTAAGGCTACCGACCGTTGTGTCACCCGTGCAATGAAGGTCGACGTCTCAGGATGTGCGCGCTCACCAGTTCTTGCTGCGGCACATCCAAGGGCTCTTACAATACGTACCACTCATGTCCGTGAAATCCGCTTTGTACTTGGTGTCGCCCGCCAGGTTCCAGCGCAGGAATGCCACCCACGGCGCCAAGTTGTTCCTCGCGCACAGGATGTGATCGGTGTCTTCCTTGATGAGGAATGCCGTGGGCGAGGGGGTTTCCGCGTAGTCCCCCTCGAAGTTTCGAGTGCCCATCTCGCCGACTCCACCGAGGTAGAGCGACGGCGCGTGGAACTTCGCAGCACCCGCACCGCCGCCGCCGCCACCGCACACCAGGATCGAAGCCTTCACGCGCGCATCGGCCGACCCCGTCAGCGTGTTGAGCGCTCCCATCGAGTGGCCACCGATGCCGATCCGCATCGTGTCGAGCTTTTGATAGAAGTCACTGCCCTGGCGATCGTTCTCCTTGATGATCCAATCGATGCTGGCTTTGATCTTGCTGCCGGATGCATCGAGCGGAGCATCATCCGCGACCACCACGAAGCCGTGCGACGCAATTCGGTTCATGTGAAAGACGTAGTCGCGCGGTTGCGAGCCGCCTCCACAGCTCCAGACGAAGATCGGGTGCTTGAGGCCGTTTTGGCCGAGCATCGCAGGTCGAAAGACGCCGCTCGTGCCACCCGGTCCACTCGAGAGGTTTTCGGGCGCCGTGGCGAACTTTCCATCCGCATCGACGCTGTCGACCGGCGGCAGGATTGCACCCGTCATGGGGTTCGCGGTCGCGCCCGCGGCAGGCGGCATCCCCGCCGTGCCGGCCGTTGCAGG
>DATEOF010000431.1:0-25394 GCA_035274465.1 Polyangiales bacterium | reverse complement strand
TGCGCCGCCTGCACCGTGCTGGCGGGCGCGACGACCGGGATCTCGGGCGAGCGCACGCGCTGCACGACGAACCAGACGGCGACTACCAGCGCGAACGCTGTCGCCACGAACAGCACCGCGCTCTTGCCGCCGCGCGGGATCGTCGGACCGCCCGGAGGCGGCTCGGCCGTGAACGGCGTGCTCGTCGCGTTGGTGCCGCCAAACAAGCGGCGCTGCTGCGTGCTGGGCGTATCGCGCGTCGGGACCTGGTCGCTCAAGAACGGCTCGAGCGCGTGGATCAGCGCTTCCATGTCCGCGAAGCGATCCGGTGCATTTCGCGCCATCGCGCGTAGCACCACGTACGAGAGCTCTTCCGGCAAACCGGGCACCAGTTCACTCGGCGACTTGGGGGTGCCCGTGGCGATCTCGAGCACCAGCGCGCCGTAGGTGTCGGCGATGAACGGCACCTGGCCCGTCAGCGCTTCGTACAAGATCACGCCGAACGAGTAGACGTCCGCGCGGCGATCGAGGTTCTCCGAGCCGCGGATCTGCTCCGGGGACATGTAATACGGCGTGCCCACCACCGCGCCGGTGCGCGTCAGGCGCGGATTGAACGTTCCCTCGTTGGAGACCTTGGAGATGCCGAAATCGAGGACTTTCGGCTCGCGGCGCACACCATCTTCCTCGTACGCCAGGAAAATGTTGTCGGGCTTGAGATCGCGGTGCACCACGCCCTGGCGATGCGCCGCCGACACACCGCGCATCGCGCGCAGCAGCAGATCGAGCACCTCGCGCACGGTGAGATCGCGCCGCGACAGCGCGTTGGTGAGCGGCTCACCGCGCAGCAGCTCCATCACCAGGAAGAACGATTCTTCGTGCTGCCCGACGTCGTAGACGTCGACCACGTTGGGGTGATTGATGCGGCCGGCGGCCTGCGCCTCGCGCATGAAACGATTGACTGCGTCGTCGTCGCGCGCGAGCTCCGGCAGCATCCACTTGAGCGCGACCATTTTGCCCGTGAATCGGTGGGTCGCGGCAAACACCGCCCCCATGCCCCCCTCCCCGAGGAGCTGATCCACTACATATTTGCCAGCGACTACGTCGCCGGGCTTGGGCATCGACCTACTCGTCACCGCAGCGCCGCCTAAGAGGTCTCAAGTAGTAAGTGTACGCAATCGGTCGCGACGTGTCACTTCGGCGCGACGGGCGTTACTATGCGAAAGCACGCGAGGTCTGCCAACCCCCGAGCGGGGCTGGGCCCTCTGCCGCACCCTTCCACGAAAGTGGGTGTTCACGCCACCGCCTAACGCATGCCGCGTCGTATCTGCGCGCAGAGAAAGCCGCACGGGGTTCGTGCTAGAATTTTGACTCGGGACCGTAACTGTCCCGCGACACGGAATGTATCGATGACACAAGATCAACGTCGCGATCGGCGCATCGTCACCCGTCAAAAACTGTGGCGCGAAGGCCAGGAAGAGGCCGCCGCAGAAACGCGCGATGTCAGCCAGAACGGCATGTTCATCGTGTCCGAAGATGCACCTGAAGTTGGTTCGCAAATGCAGGTGACCTTCAACGACGCCGACGGGGAAGCCACCCTGAACCTCGAAGTCATGTGGCGCGGCGCCAAGGACGAAGACAACAAGACCGGTGTCGGCGTGCGGATCGTGGGTTTCGAGAAGGGCAAGGACGTGTACGAGCGGTTCATTCACCGCCACGCCCGAAGTGATAGCAAGGCGCCGCAAGGCACCTTGCGGCCGAGCGCTGCCGCACCGCCACGTCCGTCGGAAGGTCCGAAAAGCTCGGGCTAGCGCTGTCGGGCAAGCCGAGTCACAGTCGGCCCCCGTGAGCGAAGTCACCGAAATTGCCGGCCTCACCAGCGGGGAGTTCTTCGCGCTGGCGCCCCAGCGCATCAGCCAGGGCGCAGGGGTGGCGCGGCAGGTGTACAAGGATGCCCTGCTGCGCGGCAGGTTCGACCCGACGACGTACGGCCTGCGGCCCAGCGCAGCGGCCGAGTGGCAGACCCAGTTCGCCTTGAGCCTGCCTCGGGTGGTGCGGGTGGTGAGCGAGGACAGCGAGACCGGCACGACCGCCAAGGCGGTGCTGGCGCTCTCGGACGGGCTGGAGTGCGAGTGCGTCTTGCTGCCGATGGGCCGGGGTCGCAGCACGCTCTGCGTGTCGAGTCAGGTCGGCTGCAAAATGGGCTGCCGCTTCTGCGAGACCGCCCGCATGGGGCTGCTGCGGCACATGCGCACGCACGAGATCGTCGCGCAGCTGTTGGTCGCTCGTCACGTGCTGGGTTGGGAGTTCCGGAACGTCGTGTTCATGGGCATGGGAGAAGCCCTGGATAACGCGGACAACGTGCTGCCGGCCCTGCGCGTCCTGACCGACGGCGTCGGCCTGAGTATGTCTCAGGAGCGCCTGACGGTCTGCACGGTGGGCAATGTCCCGGGCATCGCGCGGCTGCAAGAGCTCGGCTTCAAGCGCCTGAACCTGTCGATCTCGCTCAACGCCGGCAACGACGCGCTGCGCGCCGCGCTGATGCCGATCAACCGCAAGGCCCCGCTGGCCGAGCTACAGCGCGTGCTCCTCGGCTTCCGGCCGCGGCCCAACTTCGTGCTCGGCGTGAACTATTGCCTGATGCCGGAGCACAACGACACCGCCGAGCACGCGCGCGAAGTCGCCGACTTCTGTCGCCCGCTCGGCCGCGTCATGGTCAACGTGATCCCGTACAACCCCGGCACTGTGCCGCTGACGCGCGCGCCGAGCGAGGACGAGATCGACCGCTTCATCGCCGACTTGCGCGCGTACGGCCTACCCGTGCGGCGCCGGATCACCAAGGGCCGCACGGTGATGGCCGCGTGCGGGCAGCTCGGCAACGTCGAGCTGCGCCAGCTACGCAGGTCCAAGGAAGCTACTTAGGGCTTCGGGCTCCAGACTCCGGACTTCGGGATCAAGTCCCTTCTCTCCCGAAGCCTGCAGCCCACAGCCTGAGCTGGCTCTGCGGGCTTCGGGATCGAGTCTCTTCTCTCCCCGAAGCCTGGAGCCGGCAGCCCGGAGCCGAGTCAAAGCAACGCTTTGACTTTCTCGGGCATCTTCTGGGCCACGCGCACGATCGGGATGCCGGTCTGCGTGTTGGCGCGCATCTCGCGGATGCACCGCGGGAAGTCCTCGAACGCGTAGATCTCTTTGTGCACGGTGGGCTTGAAGACCTTGCCGTAGAGCTCGGTCGCCGCCGAGCAGCCGTCGACGGTCTCGTAGTGCGTGTGGTCGATCGTGACCTGCTTGGCCGACTGCACGGTGGTGTTGTAGGTGACCACCTGCGAGAGCTGCCAGCCCGAGCTGATGTTCACGCCGCCGCGCGCAGCTGCAGCCAAGCCCGCGTCGAACACCGGGCCGCGCAGCATGTCGCAGACCAGGTGCATGTTCTCGCCGCCCGTCAGCTCCTTGCAGGTCTTGGCGAAGGCGCGCACGTCGTCCTTGGTCTTGAACCGGTTGAAAGCCTTCTGGTCGATGCCCTTGATGCCCAGCTTCTCGAGGGCGGCCCGCCGCTCCGGGCTGCCGGCGCAGAAGTACGCGTTGTGGCCTTCGGCCTTGGCCAGCATCAGGAAGCACTCACCCACACCGCCGCCGAACGACAGCACGTTCAACACCGACTGGCGCTCGCGCGTGACCTTGAGCCGGTAGATGCCGAGCGCGCGACGCCACATGTGATAGGCGGTCGGTGCGCGCAACGGCAGCGCGGCCATCTCCCACAGGTTGAGCCCACACGAGAGCGGCGCCTGGATGATCTGCCAGTCGCCCACCACGGCCTCTTCGGAGTACCAGCCGATCGAGTCGGGCTGGTCGTAGGCCCAGATACGCAGCGGAAAGCCGTACTTGTCGGGCTCGCCGTTGCAGTGCGTGACCACGATGTCTCCCACCTTGAAGCGTGTGACCTCGCCGCCTACCTCGATCACCTCGCCGAGCGCGGAGTTGCCCGGATACATCTTGCCGCCACGGGCCTCCGCGACGTTGATCGTGTCGGCGATCACCGCGTGGTCGATGTTGTGCTCCGCGGACACCGCCAGGATCTTCAGCCGCACGTCGCGCGGCCCTGGCGTACGCAGCGTCAGCTCGTCCAACTTGAACACGTTGGCGGCATCGATCTTCTCGAAGTCGTTCCCCACGCGCTCGCGCTCTTTGATCACGTCGCTCGAGCTGATGGAGTAGGCCCTGGTCTTGCTCATGTTCTTCCTCTGGTCGGGAGACTCCCGAACGCGTGCCTGCATACACGATCTTGGAAGGGTTTTCAGCAGCATGTAGGCGCCGCCCGCCGCCTTCGGCGTCAGGTAGCCTGCCCGCGATTGCCTCCCTGCCGGAAGTTGCGCGATCATGAAGGGGATTTCGGGCACCTCGCAACCCGGACCAACCTCGGAGAACCGCGCTGCTTAGCCGGATCCTCGCGCTGTCGCTGACACTCGTCCTGCTCGTCGTGACCGGCTTCGTGGTCCGCTACGAGCTGGTCTATCGCGACCAGGCGCACGGGCTGGACGAAGATGTGGCGGCGCTGCGCCGGCTGCACTGGGAACGCCCGGTATTGCGCGGAGTTGCGGGCGAAGGCAACGCCGCGTCCGAGGCGTATGCGGCGCTGGTGGGCTTCGCGCCGATCTCCCCCGAGCTACGCACCAGCCTCGCGGAGCGCGTCTACTACGGCCAGCCGCCGAGTGAGTCCGAGGAAGCCCAGCTCAAGCTGCGGCGGCAGACGTTCAAGGCGCTGCGCGCTGCCACGCAGCAGGGCTGGGCGTTCACCGAGCTCGCGGTCGAGCGCGGGGAAGACATGCGCATTCCGAACTATCCGCAAATCGTGGATGCCGGCCTGGTCATGCTGGCCGACGCGCGCACGCTGCCGCCGGTGGAGTGCCTGCGGGTGGCCGCCGACGTGATCCGACTCGGCCAAGATCTGGTGCCGGGCGCGCCGCTCGCGGCTGCAAGCGCGTCGGCGCGGCTGACCAGCCTCGCCGCTCGCGTCGTGCCGCGTTGCGCCCTCGATGCGGACCTGGCCACCCTGCGGCGCGCAGTCCACGAGTACAACGTGCTGGCCACGCACCCGCCGCCCACCGGCGCGGCCATCGAAGTGCAAGACTTGGCCAGCTCGACCGAGATGCGGAAGCGGCTTTCGCTGACCAACAAGGAGGGAGTCGGACGGGTCTGGGGCACGCTGCTCGAGCGGCCGCAGCTCTTACCCGCCTGGGACGTGTTCGATCGGCCGGCTCGCTTCCGCAAGCTCTCGCCGGAGAACTACCCCGACGCCACGGTGGAGTGGCGGCAGGAGCAAGACTACCGAGCCAAGTCGGACCTGCCGCTATCGGCTGCGAACTCGCGGGACGTGCTGGAGCGGCTGCACGACGACATGCGCGGCCAAGCCGTGCTGCGCATGCTGACCATCGGCCTGGCCACGCTCGCCGATCGGGCGTACCGCGGCAAGCTCCCGCCACGGCCGACCACGCTCGAGGAGCCGTCGCTGGCCGACCCCTACCGCGGCGCGGCGTTCAATTACCGCGTCGCCGACAACGGCTCGGAGCTCACGCTCTGGTCGATCGGCGAGGACTACAAAGACGACGGCGGCTCGTCGGAGTGGACCGACAGCGCGCCCGTGGACGTGGTCGTCCACTTCACGCTCACCAAGCCCAACGCGCCGCGCAACCTCTAGTCCGGCGCCCGTGTGAGATTGGTCGATGATCGTGTCCGGGCTGGCGCCGAGCGTGGCGTCGGTCGACGAAGGAAGGGTGGATCCCCTTTCGAGGAGAGCGACGGCGCGGGCGGCGCCAGATCGGGCGCGAGGGCGACCAATCTCGCGCGGGCGCCGGACTAGTGCTTGTGCGTCGGCACGGTCATGACCGGGCAGCTCGCGGTGCGCACCACGCGCTCGGCGACGCTGCCGAGTAGCAGGTGCGGCAGACCGGTGCGGCCGTGCGTGCCCATCACGATCAGGTCGACCTGCTTCGACAGCTCGGAGATCTGCTGGTGGGGACTGCCGTCCTGGAGCTGCGTGTGGATCTGCACGCCGCGGCCGTTGAACTTCTCGACCGCAGCCTTCAGCTGCGACTCGGCGCGCTCGCGCGTTTGGTCGAGCAGCTGCGCGGTGGCAGCCAAGCCGGCAGGGCTGTCTTCCCAACCGACGTAGACGGGTGGCTGCACCACGTGCAGGAATTCGACTGCGGCGCCCAGCTTTGCGGCCAAATCCACTGCCAGCGCGGACGCTACTTGCGAGGAGTCCGAGAAATCAGTCGGGCACAAGATCTTCTTGATCGCGTTCATGCGAGAACCTGTACCACAGCCAGAGGATCGGCGGCGCCACCGACCCTCTGTTCCTCGGTCGTCGCGCTTAGCTGACGCTGATCTGCCGCGCCTTGGGGCTCCTGGCAGCAGCCTTGGGGATCGAGACCAGCAGCGCGCCGTCCTTGAACGTCGCCTCGACCTTGTCGTCTTGAACGTCGTCCGGCAGCGTGAAGCGCCGAACGAACCTGCCGTAGACGCTCTCGACGCGGTGGAACTTCTCGTTCTCCTCCTTCTTCTGCTGGCGGCGCTCGCCTTCGAGCGTGAGCACCCCACCCTCGACCGTCAGCTTCACGTCTTCCTTGCGCACCTCGGGCAGGTCCGCTTTGATCACGTAGGCCTTCTCGGTCTCGCTGATGTTCACTGCAGGCGACCAGTCGAAGCCGCGCAGCGCTTGCTCACCTTCGTGCGTGGCGAGGTTGCTCGGGTTGCCTTGAAAGAAGCGGTTCAGTCGGTCCGAGAGGTCTTGAAACTCGCGGAACGGATCCCACACCGGGTTCGCTTGTCGTCGTACCAGACTCATGATCGTTCCTCCTTTTGCTCTCTTGCAGAGGGCAACGTAGGTCTGCGATCCGAGCTGTCAAGGTCGCGCCCGAGCCTACAAAAGCCGGCGAAATCTATAGAAAAAGAACTCCAGCAAGCGCTCGAGCAGAGGTCGAAAACGCCACGCATGTGCGTCTACTTCCACCGAGACCGCCATCGCTTCCTCGATGCGCGCGCGCAATGCGTCGGCCGTGGCAGCATCGTCGACGACCACGTTCAGCTCGAGGTTGAACAACCACGAGCGGTAGTCCAGGTTGTGCGTCCCGACCGTGCACCAGTCGTCCACCACGGCGATCTTCGAGTGCAGGACGCTCTGCGCCCACTCGTAGATGCGGATGCCGCGCCGCAACAGCGCTCCGTACAGGCGGCGCGCGGCGTAGTCCACGGCAGGCACGTCGCTCTTGCCCGGCAGCACCACGCGCACGTCCACGCCGCGCTTCACCGCGCGCCCGAGCGCGTGACGCACCAACAAGCTGGGAATGAAGTAGCTGTTCTCGATGCGCACGCGGCGCCGCGAGGCACGGATCGCGCTCAGGTACGCGCGCTCGATCACTCGGCGATTGCGCCGGTAGTCGTTGGCCAGCACCATCACGCGCGTGTCGCCCATGGCAGCCGGTGGCTGCGAGCGGCGAATGCTGCGCGCCACCTTCGGCCCCTCGAAGGTCGAGAAGAAGATCGCGCGCATCTCGTGTACGGCCGGGCCTTCGATCACGATCATGTCGTCGCGAAAGCCCAGGCCGCCCTCGGAGACCGGTGCCCAGGGGTCACCGAGGTTCACGCCCCCCGTCATGCCCAGACAGCCGTCCACGACCAGCTGCTTGCGGTGGTTGCGCCGGTTGCCCACGCGCCAGCGCAGGCGCCACTTGCGCGGCGGGTTGAACTCGAACACCGAGCAGCCCGCGCGGCGCAGGTCCTCGAACATCGCGCGGTCGGTCTCCCAGCTGCCCACCGCGTCGTACGTGATGCAGACGCGCACACCTTCGCTCGCCTTGTCCGACAGCGCGTCGGCGAAGCGGCGCCCGGTCTTGTCCGAACCGAACCAGTACATCTCGAGCAGGATCTCGTGGCGGGCGCCGCGGATGGCGTCCAGCATCGCCTCCAGACACTCCGCGCCGTCGTGCAGGAGCCTGACCCGATTGCCGGGCACAAGCTGTGGAAGCGGGGCGCGGGGCACGCGGCAGGCTACACCGAGCCATGCGCAGGTGTGCAGCGAAGTTCGGGTGACACCAAGGGCGGACGAGAGCTGGCAAGCGGCGCAGAGGCGGTTATATTTGAGCTCCGACTCAGCGAAGCTGGGAGCAGCAGCGCGTGACCGAGAGCATCCGGGTCCTCACCTACAACATTCGCAAAGGCAAAGGCGCGAGCGGGCGCGCCCAGGTCTCGATGGATTCGCTGGGCGAGGCCATGCGGGCCCACCCGATCGATGTGGTGTTGTGCCAGGAAGTGTTCCACTGCGCGCGCACGGGTGCGTCGCAGAGCGGCAACCTGGCCCAGGCGCTCGGTTTCGACTCGTACTACGGCGCGAACAAATTTCGCGAGATGGGCCACCACGGCAACACCACGCTCACGCGCCTGCGCGTGCAGCACTTCGAGAACCACGACATCTCGACCAACCAGGTCGAGCGGCGTGGCGCGCTGTACGTGCGCGTGAATCTCGGCAAGACACCGCTCCACATCTTCAACGTCCACCTGGGCCTAAACCAGTGGCAGCGCGCGCATCAAGTGCGGCGCGTGGCGGAGCTGATGGAGCGCTTCTGCGTGGAGGACGAGCCGGTGCTGCTGGCCGGCGACTTCAACGATTGGCACAAAAAGCTCGATCGGGTGATCACCCAGGAGCTCGGCTTCCACAACGCGTTCGCCAACAGCCACGCGAACGCCGTGAAGACCTGGCCCACGCGCCGGCCGATCTTCAACCTGGACCGCATCTACGTGAGACACCTGAAGCCCAAACGCGCCGAGCGACTGTCGGGGCAGCCCTGGTCCCTGCTCTCGGACCACTTGCCGCTGTGGGCGGAGCTGGCGGTCAGTTGATCTGCGACCACGTCGCTGGATCTTCCGGGATATCGCCAGCTGTGGTAATGCTGGCCGGGCATGGCAAAGATTAAGCCTTGGATTGCAGTGTTGGGCGCACTCGTACTGGGCGGCTGTGCGACTGCTCCGATAGCCACCGGCACGCTGATCGGCGCTGCCACGGGCGCGGCGCTCGGCGCGGGCACGGGCGTACTGATCTCCAGCCCAGACTTGCTGGGGTCCCCCGAGACCGAGGAGTCCGGCAACATCGCCCTGAAGACGGGCCCGGCTGTAGGTGCCGGGGCGTTGCTCGGCGCCGTGTTCGGGGGCCTCTTGGGTGCGATGCTCGCGTACGATGAGAAGGATACCGACGAGGAGCCGCCGCCGGCGCAGGCGCAGGCTCAGCGCGTGCAGCCTTCGGCGTTCTGATCCCACCGCATGACACAACCTTCGGTTGCCGAAGTCACGCGCGAGCTGACCAGCGCTGGAGCGCTGTTCGAACTCGAGGAGCGAGACGTCGGAGGCCGGCGCGTTCGCTACTGGAAGAACTTCCCGCGCACCCTGGCAGAGGTTGTGCGCGCCGCTCTCCACCACAGCGACAAGACCTATCTGGTCTACGAGGATGAGCGGCTCAACTACGCGCAGAGCTTCGAGCGGGTCGCTGCCCTCTCCGCGCACCTGATCGCGTCCGGCGTGCGGCCCGGAGATCGCGTGGCGATCGCCATGCGCAACTTGCCCGAGTGGGTGATGGCGTTCTGGGCCAGCACCCTGACCGGGGCGGTGGTCGTGCCACTGAACGCCTGGTGGAAGGGCGCCGAGCTCACCTACGGCCTGAGTGACTCGGGCTCGCGCGTGCTGCTCTGCGACCTCGAGCGCGCCGAGCTCCTGGCCTCGCACCTGCCGGAGACCAACGTCCAGCAGGTGATCGTGGCGCGCGCGCCGCTCACCACGCCGCTGCCCGAGGGGATGCTGCGCTTCGAGGAAGTCTGGCCGCGCTACCACGGCGCGGCCTTGCCCGAGCTCGGCATCTCGCC
This sequence comes from Polyangiales bacterium, assembly GCA_035274465.1. Taxonomy (GTDB): domain Bacteria; phylum Myxococcota_A; class Polyangia; order Polyangiales; family JAFGIB01; genus JADGRF01. The sequence continues at coordinate 15,513 of DATEOF010000431.1, read as the reverse complement.
CGAAGACGACGCCACGATCTTCTACACCTCGGGCACCACCGGGCGCCCCAAGGGCGCGCTCGGCACGCACATCAACATCTGTAGCAACATCGGCAGCTCGATGTACGCGCGCTACCGCACGGCCATGCGCAACGGCGAGGACTTCACGCAGTTGATCGTGCAAGCGCTGTCGCGCCAGCCCGCCTTCCTGTTGTCGGTACCGCTGTTCCACGTCACCGGCTGCCACTCCGGCCTGACCATGAACACGTTCATGGGCACCAAGATCGTGATGATGCACAAGTGGCAACCGGAGCGCGCGCTCGAGCTGATCGAGCGCGAGAAGGTCACGCTGTTCGGCGGCGTACCGTCGATGGTGTGGCAAGTGCTCGAGTCGCCGGACTTCGCGCGGCGCGATCTGTCGAGCGTGCTCACCGTGAGCTACGGCGGTGCGCCAGCAGCACCGGAGCTGGTGCGCCGGATCAAGCAGTCGTTCCCGCAGAGCAGCGCGTCCAACGGCTACGGTCTGACGGAGACCTCGGCGCTGGCCTGCTCGAACGCCGGCATCGACTACGAACGCAAGCCGGACAGCGTCGGCGTGCAGGTCGCGCTCTGCGACATCAAGGTGGTGGACGTCGACGGCAAGGAGCTGCCTGCCGGCGAGGTGGGCGAGCTCTGCATTCGCGGCGCGAACGTGGTGCGCGGATACTTCGGCAAGCCCGAGGCGACGGCGCTGACCTTCCGGGATGGCTGGCTGCACACGGGCGATGTGGCGCGCATCGACGAGGAGGGCTTCATCTACATCCTCGATCGCGCGAAGGACATGCTGATCCGCGGCGGCGAGAACGTGTACTGCGTCGAGGTCGAGGACGTGCTGTACTCGCATCCGGCGGTGATGGACGCGGCCGTCATCGGCATCGCACACCGGGTGCTGGGCGAAGAGGTCGGCGCGGTGGTGCAGCTGGCCCCCGGCTTCACCGTGAGTGCGGAGCAGCTGCGCGAGTACGCCGCGGAGCGGCTGGCGAACTTCAAGGTGCCCGTGCGGATCGAGCTGCGCGTGGAGCCACTGCCGCGCAACCCGAACGGCAAGATCATGAAGCGCGAGTTGAAGCGCGAGCTCGGCTGGTAGCGCTTACTTCTTGCTCGCCAGCGCTTCCTTCATCGCCGAGCTGGCGTTGCGCAGCGCCGCCCGCACGGCACGGCCGATCGCCTGCTGCGCGATCTTCTGCTGCTGGTCCACGCCCTTGCGATCCAGGTCCTCGATCGTCGTGGCAGCGCCGCGGAACACGATGCGCAGCGTCTGGTTGCCCTTGTCCATCAACAACAGCGCGACCGACGCATGCGCGGTCAACTTGTCCTCCACCTGCGCGTGATCCGTGCGAACGATCTGGCCGTCCACGCGGTACACGGGCTTGCCCTTCAAGGCCGACTCGTCTTCCAGCAACGCCGCGCCGTCCACGGTGCGCAGCTCCTTGTCCAGGCTGTTAGCGAGGATGCGCAGCATGCCCTCCTCCGGCTCGGCGCTGCGATCCCGCAACTCGCCTATCAACAACCCGTAGCGCACGGGTCGCGCCACCTCCGGCCCCTTGCCCGCGCGTCGCAACGCCAGCTCGATCCGCGCGATCGCCTCGCGTGCCTGCTTGGCGACTTGCGGTGCGGGATCGCGAGCGGTGACACGCAACGCCGGCAGGGCATCCGCCGCTCCCAGCTGCCCGAGAGCGCTGGCCGCCGCCATCCGCACGGTTGGATGTTTGTCCACCAAAGCGGCTGCGAGCGCCGTGCTCGCGACCGGACTCTGTGTGCGTCCGAGTGCCTCGGCGGCACGAGCCCGGACACGAAAGTCGCGCCCCTCGCGCAGGAGGTGCTCGAGCACCAGGTCGTCGCGAGCGCTGGCCGTGCCCGCGAGCAAACAACCGATGATGAGCAGCAGCCAGGGTGCCCGTGTCGCTGATCGCTTCCGTTGTGGTGCGCGCATAAACTCCGCTGGTCGCCGCTGGCTAGACTCTAACGTGTCGAAGCACCTGGCAAGGATTAGTGAACTAGCATACGCGGGAGGTGTGTCTCACCATACCGAAGCGATTTCGACCACTCATCGCTGAAAGGTCAAGTTGCATTCGCGCGATGTGTCCGCGCTTCGTAACCATAAATTCGCGGGCAATTGCCTCGGCACACTCCGTGCAAACAGGGAAGTCATGCTCATCCGCTCGACACCCCATGCTTGCTTCGTGATCTTGAGTAACGGCCTGACGCTCGAGCTTTTCTACGATGAGGCCCTCACCGGCGTTCGCACCGGTGCCACACCTAACTCGGCCAGCACCAGGTCCCACAACAATGGACTGCCTGCTTCCCAGGGTGTGTGGTTGATGGGCGAAGAGGTGTTGGCAGAAGTGAGCGCTGGCCAAGCTTGACGGTGTGCTACGTCACCAGCGCGCCGCCATCAGCAGCATCGGCTGTAGCGGGAGCTACAGAACGCGTTTCACGGGCACCCCAAGCCGCGTGACACAACGCCACCGCCGCGGCGCACACGATGTATGCACCCGACTGATGCGCAACCGCGACAGGTACGGGTACGCCTAAAACCACCGTGAGCGCACCCAACGCGAGTTGGCCGAGGACCGCGCCCAACAGGCCGTAAGAAGCGAGCCTCACTTCAGCTCCGCGCCGGTGCAGCCAGAGCACCGCCGCGATCGCGTACGCCAGCACGGCGAAGCCGAGCACGCGATGTAGGTAATGAATGCTGAGGGGGTTATCGAGCAGGTTGGCGGCGAGCGAGCTCGAACTAAAGAACCAGCCCGGCGCATAGCGCCCGTTCATGTCCGGGAACGTCGACGAGACGTGCCCGGCACGCGTGCCGGCCATGAACGCCCCATACACGAGCTGCAGCACCAGTAGCGGCAGCGAACCGAGCACGAACCAACGTTCGCGCGCCGGCAACGCCGCGCCTGGATCGCGCGGGCGACCGATCTCGAGCGCCTGCCACAGGATCCACTGGCCGACCGACATCGCGAGCAGCAAGTGCGCGGCGAGGCGGTAGTGGCTGACGCGCGGCTCGTTCACGAGCCCGCTCTTCACCATGTACCAGCCGAGCGCGCCCTGCATGCCGCCGAGGATCAGCAAGCCGAAGGTGCGCACGGCCCATGCTCCGCGCAGCACGCCGCGGATCACGAACCACAGCCACGGCACGAAGAACACCAGGCCGATCGTGCGCCCAAGCAGCCGGTGCACGTACTCCCAGAAAAAGATGCGCTTGAAGTCGGCCAGCTGCATCCAGTGGTTCTGCTGCTGGAACTGCGGCGAGCGCTGGTACGCATCGAAGGCGTCTTGCCAGGCGGAGTCACTCAGCGGCGGCAGCGTGCCGCTCACCGGCGCCCACTCCACGATCGAGAGCCCCGAGCCAGTCAGGCGCGTGATGCCGCCGACGGTGACCATCAGCAGCACCAGCAGCCAGAGCGCGATCAACCAACTGCCCACGGCGCGGCGTTCGGACACGGACATGCGCCCCCCGTAACCGCCCGAACGCGCGCCGTCAAGCAGCCGCTATTTCTTGCAGTAGGTGATGCCCTGGTAGACGGTGCAGGTCCCGCCGCCGGTGCACATGCCCGTCTTCTCGCAGTCCTCGCGGCAGTGCTGCGGGCTGTTGTCGTCCTTGAAGTCGTCGGGCACGCAGATATCCGAGCCCTTGCACAGCTTCCCGCTGTCGAGCCCGCACTCGGCATCGCGACCGACCTCGGTCCCGCACAGACCGACCGCCTCTGCGCCGCCGTCGTCGACGATGCCGCTGATGCAGCTCTGACCGGGGACCGGACACATCGCCGGCAAGCCGTCGAGGCCCGCGTCCTTCGTGGGATCGAGCGCGCACAGGTCGACGCAGACGCCGACCGTAGAATCCTGGAAGTAGAGACACACACGATCGCCACCGCAGACTGCGGTCACGCCCGCGCCGCACAGCGCGAACGGCGCCGGCTCGGTGTTGATGCAGATGCTGTCCTTGGGATTCTGCGTATACGGCGAGGCACACGTCTCGGAGCCGCACATCGAGTTCGATGTGCACGGCCGCCCGCAGATACGAATTGCAACTTGTCCGACGCGCGCCGGCACACACTGCAGACCCGGCATGCAATCGACCGTGGTCATGCACTGATCGCCTTCTTCGCGCGAGCCCATGCCCGTGATGCCGCCCGCGCCAGCGGTGGAACCCGCGCTGCCACCGGCCTTGCCCGCGGCGCCGCCGCCTGCGGTAGTGCCCGCTGCACCGTCGTCGCCTCCCTTGCCGGATCCACCTTCGCTCGGCTTGTCGCTGTCGTCACCGCAACCGGTGCCGCCGAGAACTGTGAAGCCGAGTGCGAGGAATCCGATCAGGCCGAAGCTCAAGTGTGCGCGCTTGCTCATGAAGACCTCCTGCAGACCACCTCGCACGCTAGCAGAAAGCGCTCGCCAACGTCGATTCCAACGATGGGGAACGACGCTAGAAGGTGATGCCGACGTTCAGTCCAATCGGCCAGCCAATGCGCAGGACCACGGCGTTGCGGCTGCTCCAGTGGTAACGGCCGCCTACCGCCAGCAGGAAATCGACCCCGACGTCGTCGTGGTGGCGATGGTGCTCGCCGAACAGCACGGCCAAGCCGATCTCCGGAAACACCGACCACTCCTGCTTTATGTAGAAATTCCATTGCAAGGCCACCGGGATGCCGACCCAGACGTGGCCGTCGTCGAAGAGCAGGTCCGCGCCGGGACTGATGGCGAGGTCGTCATTGGCCGAGGCGATCAGACCGTCTTGCACGATCGGAATGTCGATCCGCATCCCGAAGCCGATGTCGGCGTGGAAGCCGAGGTCCAGGTGCACTTCCGGACGGACGCCCGCGATCTGGGCGTCCGCCGTGGTCGGCCAGGCTACGAGACAGGCGGCCCCAACTAGCAAGCTGGACAATAAGGCCGAGGGACGGCACCTTCCGAGCGGACGCATCGAACCATCGAAACACGCCCAGAACTGCGCTGTCCAATAATGGCTGGCGACGCCGGTCACAGGAATGGCGGGGTCGACAGTCGCCTCCAGCGCCGTTCGATGTTTGAAACGAGCCACCTTCCATGCAGCCCAACAAGCATCCCGCCAAGGTCATCATCCGCCACTGCGACGAGTACGACCCCGAGCGCATCCGCGAGATCATTCGCGAGGGGCTGACGGAGCTCGGCCTGCGTCCGCACGGCCGCACGCTGATCAAGCCGAACCTGGTCATGGCGGGCGAAAACTTCGAGGACGCGCACACGCGTCCGGAGTTCGTCGAAGGTGTGATCAAGGCGCTGCAGGATCGCGCCGAGCCCGGCAAGCTGAGCGAGCTCGCGGTCGGCGAGCGCTGCGGCATCACCATCCCCACGCGCTACGCGTTCGAGCAGTCGGGCATGGAAGCCATGATCAAGCGCCAGACCGGCGTGAAGCGCTATTGCTTCGAGGAAGAGCCGCAGGTCGAGATCCCCTACACGCACGAAGGTCGCCTGCGCGACTACGTGTTCACGCCCGAGCCCGTGGCCAAGGCCGACTTCTTCGTGAACACGCCGAAGTTCAAGGCGCACCCGTGGACCACGGTGACCTTCGGCAACAAGGCGTACATCGGCATTCAGGACGATCGCCACCGGCTGATCGATCACGACGCCAAGCTCGACGAGAAGATCGCCGACTTGCAGTACATCATCCAGCCGCAATTCCTGGCGATCGATGCGATCATCGCCGGTGAAGGCCGGATGCTCACGCCGATCCCGCGCCGCCTGAACCTGATCATCATGGGCAACAACCAGTGCGCGTTCGACTCGGTGTGCTGCCGCATCATCGGCGTCGATCCGAACGAGGTGGCGCACATCCGGCTCGCGCACGAGCGCGGCTTTGGTCCGCTCGCACTGTCGGCGATCCAGGTATCGGGCGACGTGACGCTGGCACAGGCGCAGGAGCGCGCGCGCGGCTTCAAGGTCGGCTTGATCCGCGTCGAGAAGTACTTCGAGGGCTCGCACATCACGGCCTACGCAGGCCCGCCGCCCAAGAGCGAGAACACCGACTACTGCTGGGGCGGCTGCCCGGGCGCGATCGAAGAGGCGATCGAGATCCTGCGCAAGTTCGACGCCGAGACCGACAGCAAATTACCGCGCATGCACGTGGTGTTCGGCAACTACCAGGGCCAGATCGACTGGCACCCGGGCGAACGCGTGGTGTTCATCGGAGACTGCACGCAGTGGTCGGGCGTGCTGGGCGACGAGTCAGTGGAGATCGAGAGCGTCTACCAACCGCGCAGCACGCTGGACCCCTACACGATCCAGGGCGAAGACTTGATCGACAAGCAGCTCAAGACTGGCAAGCTGCTGAAGAAGGCCAACGGCAAGACCACGCTGCGCCTGTTGGGTTGTCCGGTGAGCGTGTCGGAGCAGGTGCAGGTGCTCGTGAACCTCGGCGGGCTCAAGGACCCCTCGCGCAGTTGGGACGGCGCGAAGGCGTACATGGGCTGGAAGACCAAGATGCTGTGGAAGCGGCTCGGTGGTCAGCGCTATCAACAGCACGGGCCGACGCAGCGCGGAGACGCCGCGCCCGAGATGGACAAGGCGAGCCTGCCGCCCGAGCGCGCGGTCAGTTTCGGATCACACCCGGAGGCCAGGTAACTGGCGGCACCGGGAACGCGGGTCGCGCGAGCAGGTAGCCCTGGCCGTACTGCACGCCGCTGTCGATGACCGCGGCGAGCTCGTGGACGGTCTCGATGCCCTCGGCGACCACGTGCGCGCCTTGCTCGCGGCACATGGCGACGATCGAGCGCACCAGCGCGCGCTGGCGCGGCTCGCGATCGATGCCGTGCACCAGCTCGATGTCGAGCTTCACCACGGCGGGGTGCAGGTCGACGATGCGCTTGAGGTTGGAGAAGCCCGCGCCCAGGTCGTCGATCACCAGGTGCACGCGCCCGCGCGAACGCAGCTCACGCAGCACCGACACGCAGTGGTCGTAGTGCGAGAACGGCACGGCCTCGGTGATCTCGATGTACACGTCGGTGTCGTGGCTGAAGATCGGGTCGTCCGGGCGGATCAACCAGCGCTGCGACAGCTCGTTCGGGTGCACGTTGCAGAAGATCGGGATGCCTGGACACCGCGCCACGGTGATCTCGCGGATCATGCGCCCGAGGCGCCCGCAATACGCGTGCTTCACCGCGTGCTCGAACAGCGTCGGCGGTGACTGCAGGCCGTCGGCGCTGCAGCGCACCAGGGCTTCGAGCGCGAACAACTTGTGCGTGCGCAGGTCGACGATCGGCTGGAAGACTACGTTGATGTCGGTCGGTGCAAGCGCATCGGCCAGCGCCGAGTAGGAACGAGTGATGGAGGGGTCGCGAGGTTTTGCAGGCATTCGGTTCGAGCCGCCCCAAGCTCGCAAGACCGAGTATACCCGTGGTCCCGCACGGCGAGCAGCTGTACGGCGCAATCTCGTGTGAGGCGCGGCGCGCGCACACCTGCTCGACTTGGACGCTGTTCGCGCCCAAGTCAAGCTGGGGTACTGCCGGGCTCCGCGCGGTGCGCTGCACCGCCGCGACTACTGCAGGCTCAAGACCTTGGTCACGACTTCGCCGGGCTTGATCTCGATGGTCACGGTCTTGTTTAGCCCGAACTCCGGGTTCACCAGGTTCACCGAGTGGGAGCCGGCGCGCAGCGGGATGTTGAACTGGGGGGTGTTCCCGATCAGCTTGCCGTCGATGGTTACGCGGCTCCAGGGCCGGGAGTTGAGGCGCAGCGTACCCATCGCGCCGCTCGAAGCTGCAGCCGGACGCGCGGGCTTCGGTGCAGGTGCGGCCGGCTTCGGGCTGCTCGCCTTCTTCGCCTTGGGCTCGGTGTGCGTGGCGCGCGCAGCCGGCTTGCGTTCGGCCGGCGCCGGCTTGCGATGCTCCTCGCGTACCTCCGGGGGCGCGCTTGCAGCTGGTGGCGGCGCGACCGGAATCGCAGCTACCGGCTGCGGCGGCCGGTCGGGCTCGAGCTTGATCAGCGGCAGGTCGAGCACCTGGTCCGGCCGCAGCTTGAGCCGGGTCGACCAGCCTTGATAGCCGACCTTGTCGACCGCGATCGTGTGCTCGTCGCTGGTGTCCAGATCCGACAGCACGAACGGGCTGGCGCTGGCTGGCACGCGCTTGCCGTCGACCGTGACCACCGCGTCGCGTGGATCCGTGCTCATGCGGATCGTGCCCGGCCCGCTCTCGCGCGCCCAGTACAGGCCACCGAAGATCACGACCAGCATCCCCAACACCACGGCCACCACCCGCAGCACGGTGTCGGGCGGCAAGCCCTGCTCGAACCCGCGCGGCGTCGCTCGCGCAGGTGCCGCGATATCCTCTGTAATAGGTGGGCGCGAGGTTGTGTCCTGCCCGCCCCCGATCGCTGCGGGTGGGAACCGGTCGGTATTGAGCGAAGTCGCCATCCCGGGCAACGGCTCGTCGGTGTGTACCCGTGTGACCTCCTCTTCGTTCACGAACGGGTCGCTGATCGGGTTCACAGGGTCGACGAAGCCCTGACTGATGGTCGTCGGCTCGTGCTCGTCCCACTCCATCGTCATGGGCCGCGGTTCGGGCACGGCGTTGTCGTTGTCGCCGTCGCCCTCCCCGAGGTCGCCGAGCAGCTCGGCCGCTTGCACGGTTCCGGGGATCGAATCGGGGTGTGGCACGACCGGCGGTACTGCCGGAAGGCTCGCGCCTGATGGGCGCGACCCTTCCGATGACAATCGGTCGCCGGCGCTGCGCGGCGGCTCCGCCGGACGCGAGGCCGGAACCGCCGCTAACCCGGGAGGCGGCAGCGTGCCCGAAGGCCGAGACGCGCGCAGCGAAGGGATCGCCGCAGCCGCCGGGAGCCGCACGAAACTTTGCGGCTCCGCATCGGCCGCGAACGTCACGCTGCTGACAGGGTCCAGGTGATCGAAGGCCGCGAGCCCGGTTGTCCCGTCGAGCGCCGAGCTGGTAGCAGCCGCGCCCGCCGGGATCGCCACCGCTGCCGCCCGCGCCGCTTCGAGCTCGGGTCCGGAGTGGATGGTGGTCGTGCCCTCCCCCGGCTCCTCGAATTCCGAGGCGAACACTTCGCGCAGGTACCGCCCCAGGTCGTCGCGCGTGCAGCGCTCACCGGCCGAAGACATGAAGGCCAGGAGCTCGCGCCGCATCTCGAGGGCGTTCTGGTAACGATCGCGTGGTTGCTTGGCCAGGGCCTTGAGCACGATGCGCTCCAGGTCCGACGGGATGTTGCGGTTCCACTTGCTGGGCGGCTCGATGTCTACGTTGCGCACCCGCTCGATGGCCTTGTAGTCGTTGTCGCCCAGGAACAAGCGTTCGCCGGTCAGCAGCTCATACAGGCAGATGCCCGCGCCGAACACGTCCGAGCGCCGATCGAGCGGGGCGCCCCGGATCTGCTCGGGCGACATGTACCCGAACTTGCCCTTCACGATCCCAACCGCGGTACGCGCCTCGTTGAGCGAGCTCACGGCGATGCCGAAATCCGTGAGCTTTACGTCTCCCGCATAGGACAAGAGCACGTTCTGCAGCGAGACGTCGCGATGCACCAACCCCAGCAGCTGGCCCTGCTCGTCGGTCTGTTCGTGCGCGTGGTGCAGCCCGTCGCAGACGCAGGCGAGGATGTAACAGGCGATGGCGATGGGAACGCGGGTCTCGTCGCCGCGGGTGCGGTGAAACAGCGTGCGCGCGTCCTGGCCGTCTACGTAGTCCAGCGCGATGTACGGCTGGCCTTCCACCTCACCGATCTCGAACGCATGGATGATGTTCGGATGGTCGAGCTGGGCCAGCACGCGCGACTCGTCCAAGAACATCGTCTTGTACTGCGCGTCCTCACACAGGTGCGGCAAGATGCGCTTCACGGCCACCATGGGCCGTGACGGCAGGCTCGTGTCGCACGCCTTCACGATCTCGGCCATGCCGCCGATGTTGATGCGCGAGAGGAGCTCGTACTTGCCGAAATGGATGGGCCACCTCGCCAACGCGGCCCCTGATTGTATGCCTGACGTTACGGTTTGGCATCTCTTTCCGCAGCGCGAATGCTCCCGAGACCTCCGAAAGCGATCGCGACGGATCGCTTTTCACCCCCAAACCCAGTTGAATTCTGGACCCGAGTGGCAGAAAGCGCATGAATCAGGGGGTTTTTGTGTTGCCTACTCTTGTCGTCGCGTGCGGCCTCTGTCATGTGTGTCGACAGGGTCAGCGCTGCACCACGTTCTTCAGCGGTGTTTTGGGTGTCGCGATTGTCCGACATGCGTCGGAGATCGAGTGCAACCGTCCTGACTCGGACTCGTAAGCCACGGGATTCGTGGCCCAGGCGTCCAACCTGTCTCCGAAACTCCTACAGAGAGGAACCGTTACTCATGGCCAAAAAGTCTTCAGCCATCTCGTCGCCGCTGAACAAGTCGCAGATCCTCGCCGACATCTCCACCACCACGGGCATCGCCAAGCGTGATGTCGGCAAGGTCGTCGAGGAGCTGGCCAGCGTGATCGAGCGCCACATCGGCAAGAAGGGGCCCGGTCAGTTCACGCTGCCCGGCCTGTTCAAGATCAAGACCATCCGCAAGCCCGCGACCAAGGCGCGCAAGGGCATCAACCCGTTCACCAAAGAAGAGGTGACGTTCAAGGCCAAGCCGGCGCGCATCGTGATCAAGATCCGCCCGCTGAAGAAGATGAAGGACATGGTCTGAAGCGCAGGTTCTGCGCTCCATGTCAGTTCTTTGAACGTAGGGGCAGGCGGTAGGACCGCCTGCTCCTTCGTTTTATCGCGTCCCGCGCCACTTCGAGATCGTCGGCAGCTCGGAGGGGGCCCCCAGGAACGCGCCCTGACCGTAGTTCACGCCGCAGTCCACCAGCGCTCGCAGCTCGCCCTCGAAGCTGACGCCCTTGGCGACGACCTGGGTGTTCAGCTCGGCGCACATGCGAACCAGGTTGCTGACCGCCGTCCGCTTGCGCGGGTTGCGATCGATCTCCCGCACCAAGTCGGCATCGAGCTTGATCATGGCCGGCGAGAGCTCGACCAGCTGCCGCAGGGTCGAGGCGGGCCCTCCGAGATCGTCCAGCACCAGGCGGATGCCCATGCGCGACGAGACCTCGGTCAGCACGTGCATGCAGACCGGGGAGAGCGACGCCTGGGCCACTTGCAGGAACACCTCGGCGTCGTGTCCACAGATCGGATCGTCCGGGCGGATCAACCAGGCTTCCTTCAGCTCGTGCGGGTGCACGCTCACGAAGACGGGGATGCTGGGGCACTCGGTGAAGGCGATCGAGCGCACCATGCGCCCCAACTCACCCACGCGCTTCTCGAACGCTGCGCGCGCGAACAGTTCTTCACGATCGGTGAGGCCTTCCGCAGCGCAGTGCGCGATGGCTTCGAAGCCGAAGGTCTTGCCGCTCTTCAAGGCTACGACCGGCTCGAAATAGGCCGTGAGTGCCTCTACAGGAACTGACCCGACCAGGCCCTCGGCGGGCAGATCCTCCAGGTACGGCGCGGGCGACGTCGGAGATTGATGAATCCCGCTGACTTGTGTCGGTCCGTAGTTGGCGGTCGTCGCTTCTTGCTGCTCGCGGTACGATCCCATCAAGAACCTCTAGAACGACTTTTATTGTGTCACTGAACGTGAACCGCTGCCACGCCGAAACGTCTGTGTGCGCCTGTCCAGCCGTGTAAGGCATGCCGGATTGGAAAGCGCGGCGCGTGCAGGCGACGCACGAGAGGATGATGAGACGCCTGGCGTACGCGGCGTGGCTGAGCGCCAGTGTATTTCTGGGTGGGGTCCAAGCGCAGGATGCGCCTGTGCCGCCGCCAGCGGCAGGCGAGCCTGCGCCGCCGCCAGCGGCAGGCGCACAGGAGCCTGCAACCTACGGCGCGCGCGCCCGGGTGCGCGAGAACTCCGCGGACCCGGCGCAGCCGACGGAGGCGGAGGTCCGCGTGCTGGAGACCAGCCTCGGCTCCTCGTTTTCACTGGTCGAGTCGCTGCCGGGCAGCCTGCCGGTGTTCAGCGGCGTGCCGTACCTGATCGTGCGCGGCGCCACGCCCGCCGCCACCGGCATCTACTACGACGGCGTGCTGATCCCGCAGCTGTTCCACATCGCACTCAGCCCCTCGGTCATCAACCCCTACCTGATCGGCAAGGTGGACTTCTACCCGGGCGTCGCGCCCGCTCGCTATGGACGCCACACGGGTGGCGCGATCGTGGCCGAGGCACCGCGCACGTATCCCGATCAACCGCTGCGCGAGCTGCAGCTGTCGCTGCTCGACGCCTACGGCTACCTGTACGCGCCCGACGTGCGCACCAGCGTGGCCTGGCGAGTCGGCAACCCCGGGCTGTTGATGAACCTGTTCGGGCTGGATGCGACCTTCAACTTCTTCGACTATCAAGTGCGCCACGAACAGACGCTCGGGCGCGGTACCGAGCTGGTGTTGATGGCGCTCGGGGCCGGCGATCACCTGGGGGATCGCACGGCGCCCGAAGACGACATCGCACTGCAGTTCCACCGCGTGGTCGCGCGCATCACGCACCGCGCCCGCGGCGGCGAGTTCGGCTCGCAGCTGGTCCTCGGCTACGACGACTCGGAGCTCGGGCAAGAGCTACACGGGGAAGGCGTGCGCCTCGAGCCGAGCGTGTACTTCGCGCAGCGCTGGTCGACCACCCGGCTGCGGATCGGCGCGGACATGCAGGGCATGCACGTGTCGCTGCGCCGGCGGCCTGGCACCCCGACGCGCGGCTCGCTGTTCTCGGACAGCGATAGCTTCTCACTCAACCCCGAGGACTTCGTGGACGGGCAACCGTTCGCCTCGGTGCCCACGCGCAACATGAGCGGCGTGTACGCCGAGCTCACGCTCGAACCGATCACCCACCTGACGCTCGACCTCGGCGCGCGCGGCGACGTGTGGCTCGCGGGCTCGGCCGCCGAGCTCGCGTTCAGCCCGAACGCGAGGGTTCGCTATCAGCTCCTGCCGGAGCTCGAGCTCCACGCGGCGTTCGGCATCGCGCATCAGGGGCGGGGCTCACCGGTGCCGCTGCCGGCATTGGCCGACGTCTCCATGGATTACGGGCTCGAGCAGGCATTGCAGGCCGAGCTCGGAGTCCAGTGGCAGTTGCTCTCCGACCTGCAGCTGGAAGCGAACTACTTCCATCACCGCTACGACGGCGTGGTCTACCTCGAGCTGATCCTGGACTGCGCCGGCAACACCGATCCCCAGGCGGCCCAGGGCGCGCTGATGGGGCAGAGCACGGCCTCGATCTGCCGGGGCTCCGGCCTGCCGACCGCGCAAGGAGTTACGCAGGGACTCGAGCTGTTCGTGAAGCGCGAGCTGACGCATCGGCTCTCGGGCTTCATCAGTTATACGCTGTCGTTCGCCGATGCGATCGCGGCCGACGGCACGCCCTTCACGCCGCAGTCCGACGTGCGGCACATGGCCAACGCCGTGATGCGCTGGGACATTGGCGCCGGCTTTGCGCTGGGCCTGCGCGTGCACTGGCGCAGCGGCAAGATGGCCGTGAACACGCTGTTCGACGCGCGGACCGCGCGCTTCGAGCGCGCCGAGGCGCGACTGCCCAGCTTCTTTCGCGCGGACGTGCGCGCCGGGTATGCCTGGCGCACGTCCTTCGGAGCCATGGAGGTCGACCTGGGCGTGCAGAACGTCACGGCGTCCTCCGAGGCGACGAATCGCGACTGCTTGGTCGACCCGGCGGGCGACTGGTCGAACGGCAAGGTGCCTATCATCTGCACGGTCGACTATCAGCGCGCGATCCTGCTGCCCAACGTGGGGATTCGCGCCGAGCTGTAAAGGGCGAGGGACCGCAGCCGAAAGGCCGGTGCCTTTTTGCGACATCGACGCCGTGAGCGGCACCATTCGGCGCACCCACGCACCCGCGTTTGGCGATTAAGCCGCGCGGATTCGCGCTCGCCCGGCGCTTAATCTCCGTCGGACTCGGTGTATATTCGAACGACAATGCGTCGTGGTCGTAGTCAGCCCAGCAGGCAGCTGCAACTCCCCATCCCGCGTACGGCGCTGGCCGCCGCGGGCTGCATGGTCGCCGCCCTGTGCTGGAGTCAGCCGCAGCCCTGCGCGGCCCAGTCGACCAAGCTGGCCGAGCGCAGCCCGCGCCCCGCGTACGGTGTAGACGCGGCCATCGAGGCAGATCTCCTGCGCGGCTCGCCGGCCCGGCCCGCGGCGCGTCCGGCTGCCAATAAACAGGATGCGTCGCGCAAGCCGCTGCGCGTGTTGCTCGTCGGCAACAGTTACACGAACTTCAACCTGCTCCACATGTTGATCGAGCGCATCGGCGAGAGCGCCGGTGGCCCGCGCCTGCATGTCGAATCCGAGGCCCGACCGGGCTTCTCGCTGCGCATGCACCTGAAGGCGCGCGGCGCGCTGATGAAGATCCGCAACGGCCACTGGAGCCACGTGGTGCTGCAGGGCCACAGCTTGAGCGCGGTCGATCACCCGGACGAGCTCGCCGAAGACGCCGAGCGCTTCCACAACGAGATCGCCGCCAGCGGCTCGCACACCGTGCTGTACGAGACCTGGGCCCGCAAACCCAACAACGCGCTCTACAAGAAGCACCCGCAGGTGCACTCGTTCGAAGACATGGTGGGCCGCGTGGACGCGGCGTACTCGGGCATCGCTCGCCACCTGGGCGTGGGGCTCGCGCCCGTGGGCGGCGCCTTCGAGCGCGCCTGGCGCGGCGATCCCAACGTGGAGCTCTGGGGCCGAGACGGATCGCATCCGACCCTCGCCGGCTCGTACATGGCCGCGTGTGTCCTCTACGGCGCCATCACCGGCCGCGATCCACAGGACGCCGACTGGGCGCCCTACCCGCTCGATGCGAAGCTGGCGAAGATGATCCGCGCGGTGGCGTCGTCGACGCTGCGCGGCGTGCCCAGCTGGCCGGCCGAGCACCAGACCCCCGGCGCGGCGCTCGCAGCCAACGGCGGCACAGGGGCCAAGTCTGCGCGGACCACGGCGGTCTCGGCGAAGCTGACCCGCGTCGGCAACAAGCCGGCGACCGGCAGCGGACACGTCGCGGCCTCGATCGCGGCGTTCATCGGTCGGGCTCCGGGCCAGGCCGAAGCCCCCGACATGCTTCCTGACAGCGAGCCGGCAGAAGGCGCGGGCGGGGACAAGCCCGTCGTCTTGCCGGGCCACAAGCCGACCGAACCCGCGTTTCTGGACGCGCCGCTCGGCTCACACGCAGAGTCGGGAAACACCACGATTCACGCCTTTTAGCCCTGGCGTGACCCGCGGCGTTGCGGCCGGGACACTGAAGCTGCAGTCTGTGTACGTTGCCGACGTACCGCTGCACGATGCCCCGTCCGGAGATAGTCAGGCCATGGTTATGGGCCGCCCTGCTGCTGTATGCCGGGTGCGACCACGTGCCCGACTTCAAGCAGGACTCGATGGCAGCCGCGGGCAGTGCGGCGGCCACCGCGGGCAACGCGGCTGGTGAGAGCGGCCGGGACGGAGGCGCGGGCGCTCCTGTGCCCGGCTCGGCTGGGGCTGGTTCCGGCGGCGCCGGGCGCGGAG
>DATEOF010000430.1:0-20811 GCA_035274465.1 Polyangiales bacterium | reverse complement strand
AAGCGCAGCGGACAGCTGCAGGTCGAGGGCTACGGCAGCGGCAACGTGCTCGGCTCCTACGTGCACGCCCACTGGGCCAGCAACCCCACGATCCCCGAGGCATTCGTGCGCGCCTGCCTGCCACACAACTGAGCGTGGTTACTTCCTGCGTACACCCAGGAGGACCACGTGCAAGAAGAGCGCGAAATGCCGTTGGATCGAGATCGCATCGCGTCCATGGCCGATGAAGGGGGTACCGCGGCAGCAGAGATGGATTTGATCGAGCAGCTGGCGATCGTGCCGGTGGCCACGGCACGCACACGGTTTCCGACCCTCCGGGTGCTGGTAAGTGCGCTCGCGGTGGGAGTCGCAGCGGCAATGATTACCCGGTTTTGGGGGTCAGGCCGGTCCAAGCCCCGAGCGCGCTGGTGGAAGCTGCGCTAACCTGCGCAGATGCGCGGGGGCGTGCAGGTAGTCGAGACGCGGATCGGCGACGTCCAGTTCGAATTGGCCTCGCCGTCGATTCCTCCGGCGCTCCACGGCTACCTGCGCTCCTGGGCCGGGTACAGCGAGCGCACGCCGGGAACCTTGCGACGGCGTGAGCTGCCGGGCGCACAGATCGTCGTGATCATCGAGTTCGGTCCACCGATCAGCGTGTACGAGCGCGGAGAACGCCGGGCTGCTCGGTTTCCGGGCGGATTCGTCGCCGGGTTGGACGACACGTACACGATCTGCGAGCACGACGGCTACCAGGCGGGCATTCAACTCAACCTCACCGCGCTGGGCGCGCGTACGCTGTTCGCGCTCCCGCAACACCAGCTCACGAGCACGGTGCTGTCGCTGCGCGACCTCCTGCCGCGCGAGCACCACTCGCTGGCAGATCGGCTGGCGTGTGCCGCTTCCTGGGACATGCGCTTCGCGATCGTCGAGGGCCTGTTGTGCGAAGCGATCCGCGAGCGAGATGCGAGGCGGCGGCCCGCGGTCTGGGCGGCGCAACGCATCGAAGCCGCCGGAGGCGCGCTCGAGATCCGCGAGCTGTGCGACGAGCTCGGTTACAGCCACAAGCACGTCGTGACGCTGTTCCGCGAGGATATCGGCATGTCGCCCAAGCAGTACGCGTGTCTGGTGCGCTTCGATGCGTTGATTCAGCAGCTGCGAGCGGCACCCCACCTCGGTTGGGCGGAGCTCGCCCTGCGCCTGGGTTACTCCGATCAATCGCACCTCGTGCGCGAGGTCCGACGCTTTTCGGGCATCCCGCCGCGCGAGCTCGCCCAGCTGGTCATCGGTTATCCCACGCTCGCTAGCTCACCCCGCTGCTGCACCGAAGTTGCGTAGTGGTCGTCCGGGCGTATCCAAGTTCCGGCAGCCCTCCGGGCTGCCGAGGTCACGGAACGTGAGTCGGAGGCCTGGCGATGGACGGACGAACCCGGTGCGCGATGTGCTTCTGTGCCTGGGTCATCGCGGGTTGCGATGGCAACGGCAGCCCGAAACCGGCCGCGACGACGCCCAAGCCCGAGGCCGCCGCGCGCAGCACGGGCGATGAGCTGCTGACCGGGGACGCGGCCAAGGGCGATTGGACGAGCGACGCGCCCGGCGTTCGCCGCAAGCTCACCACCCAGGACATGCCCGCTCCGTACGCGACCAAGTCGGTACGCAATCAGCCCAAGAAGATCGCGCCGCCCGACGGGGCCACACCGCAGCTGCCGGCCGGCTTCAAGGTCCAGAAGTTCGCGAGCGGGTTGCTCGGCCCGCGCATGATCCGCACGGCGCCCAACGGCGATGTGTTCGTCGCCGAGTCGAAGGACAACCGGATCAGCGTGCTGCGCGACGCGGACGGCGACGGCAAGGCCGAAGTCCAGCAAGTCTTCGCCGCGGGCCTGAACCAGCCGTTCGGCATCGCGTTTTATCCGCCGGACGAACCGCAGTTCGTCTACGTGGCCAACACCGGCTCGGTCGTGCGCTTCGCTTACACCAGCGGCGACACCAAGTCGCGGGGAGAGAGCGAGATGGTGGTCGCGAGCCTGTCCGGCGGCGGCCGCCTGGAGGGGGGAGGACACTGGACGCGCGACATCGTGTTCTCGAAGGACGGATCGAAGCTGTACGTCTCGGTCGGCTCGCGCTCGAACGTGAGCGACGATGAAGCGGAGAACCGGCGCGCGCGCATCTTCGAGTACACGCCGGACGGCAAGAACGAACGCGTCTACGCCTACGGCATTCGTAACCCGGTGGGCCTCGCCGTCCACCCGGAGAGCGGCGAGCTGTGGACCTCGGTCAACGAGCGCGACGAGCTCGGCGATCACCTCGTGCCGGACTACATCACGCACGTCGAGGCGGACGGATTCTACGGCTGGCCCTGGTACTACATCGGCGGCAACCAGGACCCGCGCCACGAAGGCAAGCGGCCCGAGCTGAAGGCCAAGGTGATCGTGCCGGACGTGCTGTTGCAGTCGCACAGCGCATCGCTCGGGATGACGTTCTACACGGGCCAGCAGTTTCCAGCGGAATACCGCGGGCGGGCTTTTGCGGCCGAGCACGGCTCGTGGAACCGCGAGCGTCGCACCGGCTACAAGGTGGTCTCGCTCCCGATGCAAGCCGCGCGGGCGACCGGCGAATACGTGGACTTCATGACCGGCTTCGTGACCGCCGACGGCCACGTCTGGGGCCGGCCAGTCGCCGTCGCAGTCGCCCACGACGGCGCGCTCTTGGTCAGCGACGACGTGGGCGACGTGATCTGGCGGGTGAGCTTTTAATAACCGGCAAAGCCATCGGGGCCCCACCGACTGGCGACACGAGGTTCGCTTCGCTCACGCGACTCCAGTCGTACCCCGGAACGAACCTCCGGCTTGCCTACTAGTTCCCGAAGTCCCAGCCCTGACCTTCGTGCTGGCGCTGCAGCACTTGCTTGGCGATCAGGATCTTGTGCACCTCGTCCGGACCGTCGGCCAGACGCAGCGTGCGCGCGCCCTGGTACATGCCGGCGAGTGGCAGGTCGCCCGAAACGCCCGCTGCGCCCCAGACCTGAATCGCGCGGTCGACCACGCGATGGTACGCGGCAGGCACGAAGATCTTGATGGCCGAGATCTCGGTGCGCGCGTCGCCGCCGGCATCGATGCGCTCGGCCGCGTGGATCGTCATCAAGCGGGCCGCCTGAATGTCGATGTAACTGTCGGCGATGAAGCCCTGGATGAACTGTTTGTCTTGCAACAGCCCGCCGTGGACCTCACGTGTGGTCGCGCGCTGAACCATCAGATCGAACGCACGCCACATCTGCCCGACCGAGTTCATGCAGTGGTAAATGCGACCCGCCCCGAGGCGATCCTGGGCCGCCTGGTGGCCCGAGCCCGTACGACCCAGCTGGTTTTCGACCGGCACGCGCACGTTCTCGTAGATGATCTCGCAGTGATCGCTGGTCGAGCGGCCCCAGATCGGAATGCCGCGCACAATGTTCACGCCGGGCGTCTTGGACGGCACGATGATCTGCGTCATGCGCCCCTTGCGATTGCTGCCGCCGTCAGCGGACTCGGTCCGGCACATCACGATGAAGAAGTCGGCGTCCTTGCCGTTGCTGGTGAACCACTTGTGCCCGTTGATCACCCACTCCTTGCCTTCGAGGCGAGCCGTGGTCTGGATCGAGCCGGGATCCGAGCCCGCGTTGTGCGGCTCGGTCATCGAGAAGCCCGACTGCATCGTGCCCTCGATCAGCGGCAGCAGCCATTTCTTCTTCTGCTCCTCCGTCCCGTACTGGACCAGGATCTTCTGATTGCCGGAGTTCGGCGCGACGACGCCAAACAAGGAAGCCGCGCCCATGCTGTACGCCAGCACCTCGTTCATGTACGCGTGCGGCAAGAACGTGAGGCCCATCCCGCCGTACTCCTTCGGCAGGTGGGGAGCCCACAGTCCAGCCTTCCTGACCTGCTGCTGGATCTCGCGTCGCATAGCGCGCGCGTCGTCTTTTTCGCCGCTGTCGCCGCCGCCGCGCCGGTCCGCCCAGAGCGCACGCTCGTTCGGCAAGATGTGTTCGTTCACGATCGCGGCGGTCGCGAGACGAATCTCGTTGATGCGCGGATCGAGCGTAGGAATCGGTTGCACGTTCATCGCCATGGCCAGGCTCCCTGTCTTTTGCATGGCGACTATCACGAACCCCGGACATCCGCGTCCCAAAAATGGAGACCCCGCGCGTCCCTGACGAACGCGCGGGGTCATCTCACTGACACCTGGTTAGCGCCTTGCGCCTGCAGGCTCAGCGGCGCGGCCGCCGGCGCTTGATGCGCCAGAACGCGAGGCCGGCGAGTGGAAGGAGGATACCGAGCCCCGCAGCGTGCTTGTTCATGCCCACGCCGCTGACCGAGCAGGCGTTGTCGATCGCATCGCCTGCGTCGTTGGCGGCGCGCTTGGTGGTCTTGCCCACTGCCTTGACGCTGGCGTCGATGTCGATGTCGATTTCGAGCTTGGCGAGCAACTCATCGGCGCAGGTGTCGGCGTTCGCAGCGTTCACGAACTGGCCGTCGCAGAAGATCGCGCCACCCTTCTGTTTGCACTCGGTCTCGCACTGCTGAACCATCTGGTCCTGGCACTCGACGTAGGTCGATTCCTGGCAGTCCACCTGACACTGCGTGTTGACCTTGGCGGTGCACGAAGCGCTGCAGGCGTTGGTACAGGTGGGCATGCACTCGGTCACGGTGGTGACTTTCTTGGGCGCCTCGGCATCGCCGCACTTGTCCTGGCAGCGCTTCTCGCAATTGTGCGCCTTGCAGCGGCCACAGGCATTGCGGAACTTCGAGGCACCGCAGTGATTGTCGCCGTCATCGTCGCCTCCGCAGTCTGCCAGGCACAGGTCCATGCAACTCGCGCCTTCTTCCTCCTTGGTCTCGGTCGTACAGTTGTTCACGCAGCTGCTGGTGCACGAGTTCTGACACTCGGTGGTCGCGCTGGTCGTGCAGGAGGTCTCGCACGAGTCGTAGACCTTCGCGACGCACGACTGTTCGACCGCGACGGTTTTACACTCCGTCATGCACTCTTCCTTGGGCCGGTACTCGCAGCCTGCATCTCCACTCAAGAAGATGCCGCCACAGGCCTTGAGGTCAGCGTGCGCAGGCGGAGCGACCAGCCAGCCTGCAGCCAACAGCGTCGACGAGAATAAAAGTGTTTGAACTCGGTTGATCATGTGAGCAATGCCTCCTGGCGAGTAAGCGCTCCGGCCTGCTTTTGCACGAGGCAGGCCAAAACCGCGCAGCACGTGCAACTGCTGCGTTTTCGTCCGCCGCACACGGCTGCTGCCGCCATTGGCTGCAGACTTTGCACAGCACGAACGCCCCACTGCGCGCCAGGCGCCGTGGCAGGGTTGCGGCGCGCGACTTCGCGCTGTCCCAAACCGGATACAGGTCGAGGCTGCCGATCCGCGCAACCTAAACCCGCCTTGCCAGAGCGATTCCCGCGCCGCGTCGATGTTCGCGAGTGCGCTCGCGCTACTGCATTTACGCGTGGATTGCGCGTGGCAATCTATTGACGACTGCGTGAACTCGGCGCTACCGAAGAGTTATGTTCAATGCAGCTTGCCGTGATTGCTCGGTTTCGAACCGCGCACGGCTGGCGGTCTCATCTCGTTGCAGGTCGGTTGTTTCTTGGTTGCTTGCTTGTTGCGCCAGCAGTTGCACCGTGTCCCACGACATACCGGGCAGCGCCGCTGAAGATGCAGTCGAGTCGAGCGACGAGGACCCCCACTCTAGCGAAGGCCGCCAGCAGTCGAGCGGAAACTCACGCATCCACACCGGAGTCGCGCCCGACGATGGGCCGCCGAGCCCGGGCCGCGGTGGAGATCCCGAAGACTTCGTGTTCTCGCAGCGCGCCGTGCGGCGCTACGAGATCGAAGTCGATCCCGCCGAGTGGGAGGATCTCAAAAAGCACGCGTACCTCGAGCAGTACATCCAGGCGCGCTTGAAGTTCGAGGGCACGACGTACGGGCCGATCGGCATTCGCTTCAAGGGCTTTCGCGGCAGCCTCTATAGCTGCTTCGACTTCAAAGCAGACGGCAGCGTCACCGGTCCGAGCTGCGCCCGCATGCCGCTCAAGCTGAGCTTCGACGAGTACGACGACGACGGGCGTTTCTTCGGGCTGAAGAAGTTGAACTTCCACGCCATGAAAAACGACTCTTCGCTCATGCGCGACCGCATCAGTTACTTCGTGTTCCGCGCCTTCGGGGTGCCGGCCCCACGAGCGGTGCACGCCCTGCTCACGGTCAACGGCGAGGACCAGGGCTTGTTCGCGCTGGTCGAGGAGATCGACGGCCGCTTCACGCGCTACGCGTTCGACGAGGGCGGCGAAGGCAACATCTACAAGGAGCGCTGGCCCACGATCTCGAGCGACACGGACTACTTCGTGTCGGGCCTGGAGTCCAACCGGGATCAGCCCGAGGTCTCGGGCATGCAGAGCTTCGCCGAAGCCGTGAGCGGCGCGACCGACGACACCATCGAGGGTGTGCTGCGCGAGCACACCGACTTCGACACGCTGATGCGCTACTTCGCGGTCGATCGCGCGATCAACCACTGGGACGGCCCGCTGGCGTTTCGCTGCCGCCCGCAATCCGAGGTGCCGCCGCTGCCGCCCGAGGTTGAAGCCGCGCAGCGCCCGGCGCTCGGCTGGGAGGTGTGCCAGAACAAGAACTACTACTGGTACGAGGAGACTGACAGTCACAGGCTGTCGATCGTGCCGTGGGACATGGATGTAACCTGGGGCTCGTACAGTCAGTTTCCCGACTGGAACACCGCGCCCACAGCCAGGGCGTGCGCCATCGCCCAATCCGGCCGTCCGCCGCGCTGCGACAAGCTCGTCAACTGGCTGGCGACCACGTTACGCCCGCACTACGAGCGGGCCGGACGCGAGCTGCTGACCACCGGGCCGCTGCACCCCGAGCTGCTCTTCACGCTCGCTGATCGCTGGTACCAGCAGATCCTTCCGTACGTGGACCCGGTTCCCACGGCGCTCGGTGCGCTGCTGCTGAACGGCGCGATCGATGACCGCATCCGCGCCTTCGCGGACGAAGTCACGCACTGAACAGCGGGACGTGTCACAGTCCTGGAATGTCTGACGTTCCGCAGCCCGCACACGCGCGCCTGGGGGATCGGGGCTTGTTCCCCGATCTGCGAGCCAAGGCCTACTTGCATCACGCCGGGATCTCGCCCGCGTCGAGCGCGGTGCGCGCGGCCGTGGAGCGCGTGATGCGCGAGTCCGCCGAGGAAGGGGCCTCGGCCTTTTCGCGGCGGCTGCTCGAGCGCGATGCCTTGCGCGTCGAGCTCGCTGCCCTCCTGGGCGCACCCGGGGGCGAAGCGGAGATCGCGCTGGTGCCGAGCACGACCTACGGCCTGGCTGCGATCGCGACGAGCGTGCCGTGGCGCGCGGGCGATCGCGTGATCGCCTTTACGGGCGAGTATCCGACCAACGTGACTGTCTGGCAGCAAGCCTGCGCGCGCTTCAGTCTGTCGCTCACGCTCCTGCCCGCGGCGGACTTCGCGGCGCCCGGCGGGCCCGACTTTACCCGCCTCGACGCCGAGCTCGCGCGCGGAGACGTGCGACTGTGCGCGGTGAGCGCGGTGCAGTTTGCGACCGGCCTGCGCATGCCGCTGCGGGAGATCGCCGGTCGTTGTCGTCGCCACGGTGCCGAGCTCGCAGTGGACGCGGTGCAGGCGCTGGGCGCAGTGCCGCTGGACGTGACCGAGTGCGGCATCGACTACCTGGCCGCGGGCTCGCACAAGTGGCTGATGGGCGCCGACGGCGCGGGCGTGGTCTACATCCGGCGCTCGCTGCTGAGCGCGATGTGCCCGACGATCGCCGGCGCGATGAGCCATCAGGGCGCGCTCGAGCTGTTCACGGACGGCCCGGGCCACCTGCGCTACGACCGGCCGCTGCGTGACGACGCGCGCGTACTGGAAGGCGGCATGCTCAGCAGCACTGCGGTCGCGGGCCTGGCGGCGTCGCTGTCGATCCTGCGCAAGCTCGGCATCCCGAGCATCTTCGCGCACATCCAGCGCTACCACGACGCGCTCGAAGCATCGCTGCGGGAGCTGGGCTTCCGCTCGCTGCGCGCGCCGGACCTCGCGCGACGCTCCGGCATCCTCTCGTTCGAGCCCCCGAACGGTCAGCTCGCGCCGCAGCTGGCAGCGGCATTGTCGGCAGCGGACGTGGTGTGCTCCGGCCCCGACGGCGTGCTGCGCTTCGCCCCGCACTTTTGGAATAGCCTGGATGAAATCCCCACCGTGGTGGCCGAGCTGCGCAAGCTCCTGAGCTAACACCTGGCTGCGGACATGAACGCATGCCTGACGCACCTGTCTGCAGCAGCCGAGAGCGGCGGCATCGGACATACGCCGCCGCTGTCATCAGGTTTTAGTTGGGCGTGCTGCGAAGTACCCTTTCTACTATGCGTAGCTGGGTACTCTCGAGTTGTCTCTTGGCGTATGGAGCGGCGCTGCCGCTCGCTGCAGGTTGTGGTGGTGATGATCACGGCGGCGGCAATGCCGCGGATGGCGGCAAGGATTCCGGAGAAGGTCGTGGGGGTGGCGACGTGCCGGCCGACGACGCTCTGAATCCCGACTGCCCGGCCAACGCCGCGGCCAAGCCGTACGACGGCAAGTACGGCATGAAGGGCGCGTGCTGCTATCGCACGTCGAACACTTCGCGTTTGAACGCATCTGCCGACACGGCCACTCTCGAGTACCGTGTCTCCTACTTCGTGACGAACAATCATCCGAAGTCGATCACGAACCCGATCATCGCAAATTCGACCATTCAGGGCTCCGAGAAGGAAGAACAGCACCTGTTGTTCCGCTTCGTGCTGCCGCGCAAGGACGGCAAGTTCGTCGCAGGCGAAGGCAGTGCGACGATCGGCCCCGGTCGCTACAACTGCGACGGGACCTACAGCTTCTACAGCGACACGGCCGCGACAGCTTCTGCCGGTTTGACCGACAAGGCGCGCTGGAGCGCGACGCCGGTCAAGATCCTCTTCGACCCGACCAAGAGTGCGTGGCAGGAGCAATCTCACACGGTCTGGGCGACCAACGTAAATCGCAGACCCAGCTATCTGCCATACGTGCTGTCGAGCGGCGACAAGGGGCTGCAGTGGGAAGCGGCTAGCCAGGGCTTCAACTTCCTCGAGATGCCGCCGCTCGACGGCGCGATCAACTGCATCGGCGAGCGGCCGGACGATCACAGCTGGCGGCCGGGCGGCAAGACCATCTCGTACGAGCGGCTGGATCTGAACAGCACGAGCGCGATCACCGCGCTCGGCAACATCAGCCTGTCGCATCTCCTGGCCTTCGGCGCGACCGGCATGAAGGGCGATCCGACGTATGACGTGCTGAAGGCGAGCCGCTGCGTGCCGGGGTCGTCCGGCTGCCAGTGGCAGAAGTTGCCGGAGAGCCTTTGCCCCGTGGGCGACGAGATGAACAACTGGGGCTGCCACGTCGGCGACGCCAACAACGAAGACAAAGCGCCGGTGAACTGCACCGATGAGGCTCCGAGCGGAGTGCTCGACCCGGACCAGGGCGCAACCACCGAAGGCCAGTGCTGCGATCCCCTCGCTCAAAACACGCGCGGCTTGCCGGCGTGCAACGCGTATCGGCTCGTCGCAGATATCGTCGCCGGCGCCGTCGAAATCACCGACGCGCCAGCCGACTCGCTGCAGCCGAACTGCGAGAAGCAGTAGGCCGCGCGCGCACGCGCGATAGCCCTCGAGCGAGCCCGCACTCAGCCGCGAAGCGCATGTAGCTCGAACCGGAGCGCCTTTGCGAAGCGCTTGAAGTCAGCGTCCGTCGTGAAGATGGAAAGGGCGCGACGCATCGCGAGTGCGCAGATCAGGAAATCGGTGTTCGAGCCCGGGATCCCACGTTCGCGACAGCGGTTGTAGGCAGCGGCTGCCTCCTCATGGTCATCGGACTCGAGGCCGAGATCGACAAACGCCCGCAGATGTTCTCGCAGTTGCTCGAACTGCTGCTTCGACTTGATGCCGGATAGCAGCTCTTGCCGTACCGGGCCGATCATCACCACGCGGCCTTCCTGGATCAACTCCGTGAGCTGTGTAAACGCAAACGGCCGGCCCGCTGGAACGCTTGGACGAACCTCGCAACTGATTCATCATCCCCCGATATGATCGAGCCATGAGCGAACGCAGCGATGAGCTCCGCAGGAAGCTGCTGGCCTCCGAGGGCGCAAGCACCGCCTCGGGGGTTTCGAGGCTGTGGAAGACGGGCCGGAGCGCAGTCGGGATGGCGTCGGCGGTGCTTGGCGGTCGGTTTCGAGGGGATGAGCGAGGGCTCGGCGCCGCGGATGTAGCGGCAGTGGCGCGGCTCGTCGAACGACTTGGCGAGCTCAAGGGCGTGGCGATGAAGGCAGGCCAGATTCTCGGGTACGTGGACCCTTCGTTGTCACCGGAGCTGCGCGGGCTCCTGTCTGTGCTGCAGACAGCCGCACCAGCGAGCCCGTTCGGCGAAGTGGAGCGAACCATTCGCGAGGCCTTCGGTCCGCGCGCCGACGAGCTCCTGGCGCGATTCGAACGGACGCCGATCGCGGTGGCAAGCATCGGCCAGGTCCATCGCGCGACGCTTTCGAATGGGTCGGAGGTCGCGGTGAAGGTGCGGCATGCGGGCATCGAGGCAGCGCTCGCGAGCGACTTCAAGGCGGCGAGCTTGGGGAGCTCGATCGCAACGAGCTTGTTCGGCGTGGCAGGAGGGGCGGTGAAGTCGTTCGTCGACGAAGCCCGGACGGCGCTCCTCGAAGAGTGCGACTACCAGCTGGAAGCGACACGGCAGGAGGCATTCGCGCGATTATTCGAGTCCGACCGCGACATCCTCGTGCCTCCGGTCGTGGTCGAGTGGTGTGGCTCTGGCGTGCTCACGACGGGCTGGCGCCCAGGGCGCCCCCTGGAAGACTGGCTCAGGACCGAGCCGACCGCATCGGCGCGAGACCGACTCGGCGAGGCGCTCTTCCGGTTCTATGTGGGCACACTGTACGAGCACGGGTTGTTTCACGCGGACCCGCACCCGGGAAACTACGGCCTTTGCGACGACGGACGGATCGTGATCTACGACTTCGGTTGCGTGCGGCAGTTCGACACGAAGACCGTGCGGGCGTTTGCGGAGCTCGTGACCGCCGTACGGAGCGACGACGGCGATGCGACGGCCGGTGCGCTTCACGCGCTGGGCGCCGAACCTCGCCCGACGATGAACGCTCACCTCCGCAAGCTCCTGCGAGGATTCTTCGGACCTCTCCTCGTCCCAGGGCGACAGCGAATCAAGCCCGACGAGGGCATCGAGGCGCGGCAGGTCATGCAAGACAAGCGCGCGATCATGCGACTCTCGCTGCCAGGAAAGCTCCTCTTCCTGTTTCGCCTGCGATTCGGGCTCTACGCCGTGCTGTCACGCATCGGAGCGGTGGCCAATTGGGCCGGCCTCGAGTCCATGTGGGCGAAAGACGCATTGGATCGCAACCGACCGTGAGCCCGCCCGAATGAGAGGCGCGAAGCGCGATGGCCATGGTATGAGATATTGAAGGGTGCAGCGACGGGCGCTGCAGGATCGGGATCGGTCGGGCCGCCATCCCTCGGCGGGTATGCGCCGAGGGAATCATGACTACGCCTGTTTCCAATCCGCCTCGTCCGGTCTCACCCGCAGCTTGGCCACCGCTCGCTCGCCTCGCGAACGCCGCGCGCCGACCTGTGCAACGCTTCTTTCGCATCGAAGCAGCCAGCGGCATTCTGCTGCTGGCGGTTGCCTTCGTCGCGCTGCTGTGGGCGAACTCGCCTTGGGAAAGCAGCTATCTCGCGCTGTGGAGCACGCCGATGGGTATTCGCGTCGGCGGTTTCGAATTCGAGCGCAGCCTCGAGTGGGCCATCAACGACGGGCTGATGGTGATCTTCTTCTTCGTCGTCGGGCTCGAGATTCGCCGTGAGATCTCCCAGGGGGAGCTGTCCGAGTGGCGGCGGGCGGCGCTGCCTGCCGTCGCCGCACTGGGAGGCATGATCGCGCCCGCGTCCCTGTACCTGTGGGTTGCAGGAGCAGCGGAGAGCCACGACGGCTGGGGCGTACCGATGGCTACCGACATCGCATTCGCAGTGGGCGTGCTCGCACTGCTCGGAAAGCGCGTCCCGGCTGCGCTGCGCGTATTGTTGCTCGCGCTCGCCGTGATCGACGACGTCGGCGCCATCGTGGTGATCGCGATGTTCTACTCGGCAGGCGTGAGCTTCGGCCCGCTGCTCATCGCGCTCGCAGGTTTCGCGAGCGTCTTCGTCCTGCGTGCATTCGGCGTCAGAAACAAACTCGCGTACGCCGGCCCTGGCCTCGTGGTATGGGCCGGGGTGTACGGCTCCGGAGTGCACCCGACTATCGCAGGTGTGCTGATCGGCCTGATCACACCGGTTCGCCCTTGGCCCAGCACGAACGGGTTGGTCGAAGCTTCACCCGCAGAGAGCCTGATTCAAAAGCTACATCCGTGGGTCGCATACGGCATCATGCCGATCTTCGCGCTCGCGAACGCAGGCGTACGGATCGACGGAGTCAGGCTCGAAGGGCCGGCGCTTCACGTCGTGCTCGGAGTCACGCTCGGTTTGGTGGTCGGGAAACCGCTCGGCGTGCTCGCGGCTTCTGCCCTCGCGCTGCGCACCGGAATCGCCAGCCTGCCCGCCGGCATCGGCTATCGGCAACTTCTCGTGTTGGGCGTCGTCGCCGGCGTCGGCTTCACGATGGCGCTGTTCTTGGCGCAGCTCGCGTTCTCCGACGTGGGGCTGCTCGCCGCCGCGAAGCTGGGCGTCCTCGCAGCCAGCGGAATTGCCGCATGCGCAACGCTCGCATTCGGAGGGGTACTGTTGCGCAGCCACCCCGCCGACGGAGCCGCCCTGACCGAAGACGAAGCCGAGTGTTCGACCGCGAAATGAAGGGGCGCAAGTCGCGTGCAAAAGCCCCCACTGCCCGATGGCAGCGGGGGCTCGCACTCACAGGCTTTCTACTTCTTGGCCGCGAGCTTCTGCGCCGCCTTCGCACCGTTCACCAGCCTGGCGATGTCCGCGTTGAACTGCTTCTCGTCCGTCTGCTGACCATTCAGCAGCGTGCTCATGTTGCGCGTGATGGCCGCCATTCCCACCGCCTCTGCCACTTCGCGCTCACTCGCACCGTTGCGCTTGCTGAGCTCGGTCTCGGCTGCGATGCACATGCGGCTCGGGATCTGTGAGGCCACGGCGAGAGCGATCAACGCCTTGACCTTTCCACTGAGTGTCGTGTTCGACAGACGCAGCTCCTTCAGCTCGCGCCAGGCACCGGGCAGCGCAGTCTCTGGAATCTTGGCCAAGAACGCCGGCACGAAACCCAGCGTCTGCTCGATGTCCTTGCGCGCACTCGCAGCGTCGGTGACGGCGATCGCTCCGCCCGACCCTTGCCCCGGCTTCGCCTCCAGCATCCTGCGCAAGTCGCTCTGAAACGTGGCTTCATCGACCGACAGGCCGTTCGTGTAGGCACTGAACTGCCGCGCGAGCGCTCCTACCGCAACAGCCTCCGCGATCTCGGCCTCGCTCGCGCCATTCAGCTTCGCAAACTCGGTGTGCGCGGAGATGCAGTAGCGGCAGGGGACCTGCGCTGCGACCGCGAGCCCGACGAGCTCTTTGGTCTTGCCGGGCAGCGCACTGTTCGGGTTCAATTGCAGGCCCTTCATTTCGGTCCACATGCCACTGACAGCGGCGTCCGCCATGACCTGGAAGAAGCGCGGCACGAACCCGAGCGTCTTGGCGATGTCCTTGCGCGTGGCCTCGGCCGCGTCTTGTCCGGCGTCGGCGCGAACTCCTCCGAAGGTGACACCGACGAGCAGAGCTGCGATCAACCAGGAGACGATCTTGTTGTTGCGTTGCATGGTACTGGTCCTTTCATGGAGCATTCGTTGCTCCCGATGACTGGAAGGCGTGCCCGAGCACGGAACGAGCTGTGCCGTCACACGGAACTCCGCGCAGTTCGCACGACTCGGAGCTCGAATTCGCGCGCGATGTAGGGCGCGAGGTTCGCGAGCATCGGGCTGAAGCGATGTGTCGTCTCGACCAGGCGCGTCAGGTCGGAATCCGGAGCAGAGCTCCAGAGCGTCGTCGTCCAGTGGATGCGCTGCCAGCCGATCCACGCCTCGTCGTCGATCCCGAGCTGGCCCCGCTCGTCGTATGCGCAGCAGATCTGGACTGCGACGTCGTCGAGCGGGACGTCCAGGCGTGCTGCCCACGCGCGATAACCCATCACGAGGCATGCGCTGAGGCTGGCGCGCATCAGCTGACCGGGATGCGGCCCGGTGCTCGAACCGCCGTCCGCACGTGGCAGATCGACGCGCAGTGAGCGATCGCCCAGGTCGACATCACACGCGAACCCGTAGGCGAGCTCGGCTCGCGCACTGCCGTGACGGTGGCCGTGTTCCGGATGGTCACGCAGCTCTGCGACTCGCCGCTCATAGCGGTCGCGAACGCTGCTCGGGTCTTCGTGTCCAGCTTGGACGCCGTGTGTGTTCGAACTCGACCCTGTGCGCATGGCTCGGCCTCCGATCGCCTTGCAATCGAGGCGTGACGTCCGGCGGAACGGCCGTTCCGCCCGCAACGCGGCTCAGACCGGCGGACGCACGGCCCGGGCTTCGTTGGGTCGAAATACGCAGTAAGTTCCAGTCTTTACGCTCTGACCCAGGATCTCGGCCAGGTCCGGAGAATGGCTGCGGACTCGGTCGAGGACGTTCCGGATCCGGCGTTGGACGGCGCTCCGGGCCCGTTCGCTCGAGTTGCCAGCTTTCCGCAGTCGGCCGCCAAGTCCCACAGCGCGCGCGAGCTCGGCCTGCAGGAACTCGAGCTCCTCACGGGCCCGGCTGGTGCGTGCCGCGTCGTTCCAGGCCTCCGCCTCGGCGAGCTCGGCTTCGAGCGCCTCCGCGCGGCGACGATAGTTCAGCACTGCCTGTGGATCGAGTAGCTCGCCCGAGTCCCCGGCCGTGACCGCAGTCGCGGTCTCCACGTCGCCGGACGACAGCTCCAGCACGTGGATGGGCTGGTCGGGCTGCGCGAACAGACGCGCGAGATATCGCAGGCCGAGGCTGTCGCGAAGCCTGAAGCTGACGTCGCCATGCGTCACGGTCCAGAACTCGCCCTCGGACGCCAAGCTGAACCCGAGCTCATTGCCGCTGTGAGCCGCGGGGCCTGGAGCAGCTGGCACCACCGCGTGTTCCGCCTCGCCCCGCTTGGCGGGCGCGTGCGGGGCGCCCGAGAGTCGCTGCTCCGCAAGCCGTGAGAGCCCCTGCATGTCGAGCGCGCGCGCACCCTCCCGGGCCGATTCGAGCAAGCGCAGAGCACGATCGCGATCCTCGGGACGCGCGAACGCCAGGAGTGCGCGGCCGAATTCGTAACGCGTACGCTGGAGGTACACCTGGGCATCCATCTGCTCGAGCTGCGCGAGAGCCGCCGAGAAGTGTGTATTCGCGTCCTCGTAGCGGCCGAGTCGCGCCGCCAATAAACCGAGCACGCGCGTTGCGGTGCCATCCCAGATGAACTTGGTGAATCCCCAGCTGACGCAGCGATGGGCGGCGGGCAACAGCAGCTGGTAGACCCGATCGACGAGCGGCTCGCTACCGCACATGGCGAGCGGTTCGCCCAGGTGCGCGAACGCAGGCGGGTTGTGGACGAGCGGCCAGTCGTCCTGCGGGATCAAGTCGAGGTACAGGCGCGTCTTCTCGATGGATTCGAGCCGCGAGTAGGTGAACGCGGAGCCTCCGTTCTGCCAGTGCGGACCGCCGTACAGCGCCGCTCGGAGCGGACGCACGTGCAGATCGAACGCCGCCATCTCCTCGTGGCGCTCCCACGCGCGAAGCAGGCCCTCACGATGAAAGCCGTAACAGCGTTCGAGCTGTGGATCTTCGGCGCGCGTCGCAAGCTCGTGCGCTCGCTCCAGCAACTCCTCGGACTCGCGGAAGCGGCCGTGCATCATCGCGCGCATCGAGTGGAACAGCGGAACGCGCCACGCGTAGCGCACCGCCTTGGCTTCGCACGTCGAGCGCTCGAAGTGGCTGATGCGGACATCGGCCGCCGCCAGATCACCCAGTTCCATGTGATCGAACGTCAACCGTACGATGGACCGCAACACGCGCTCGCGATCGCCCTGATTTTGCGCCAGCTGCTCGGTCTCGAGGTTCAACGGCAAGCGTTGTCGCGGATCGACGATATCCATCATCGCCGACATTCCGGTGCTGAGCGCGTAGAGCAGAGTCGGGGGATCCCCGATGCGGCGCGCGGCGGCGATCGCCTCTTCCGCGAGGCTGATCGGATAGCGAAGATCGGCGTGCGGCTGCATCGCCGCTCCCAGCCGCGCCATGATCTGCACGCGCAGCGGCGAATCCTGCTGCGGCAGAGCAGCAAGCGCCTCCTGGAGCAGCGCGATCAGCGCCGAATCGATCAAAGCTGCCTTGATCTCGAGGCCAAACGCGAGTGCGGCTGCAGCGAGTAACTCGGGGTCGCGCTGCTCGCGAGCCAGCGCTGCCGCTTCCAGGCACAACGACTGCCCGATGTTCCCCGCCCCACGCTGAATCTGCGCCTGACCGAGCGCGATCAGCACCCGGGCGCGCAACCCGGCCGCGCTCGGCTCGGCCGAAACCGCCGCGTGCACGCGCTCCAGCACGGCGACGGCTTCCTCGAACGCGAAGCGCGCGATGGCGTGCTGCGCGGCGCGAAGCGCGCAACGAACAGCCTCGGGTAGCGCCGCGACGCCAGCCTCGAGCCAGTGATGCGCGAGCTCGAGCCACGGCATGTCGAGCTCGGGTTGCTGCGCGATGGCGCGGGCCAACGCAGCGTGCAGCTCGCGGCGACGCTCCGGGTTCAAGTCGTGTGCGAGAACTTCTCGCACCAGCGCGTGAAAGAACGCGAACCCGCGACCCGCACGCGACACGATCACGCCTGCGTTCTCGGCGAGCGCCAACCGCTGTTGAACCTCCGAAAGCGGCAGTGAGAGCGCGGCTGCGATCAGTGGGGGATCGATCGCATCGCCGCCGAGAGCTGCAGCTTCGAGCACGTCGCGCACCGCTGCGCTCGGCCGCGCCAGGCGTTCTCGTAGCACTTCGCGCACGCTTTGCGGGAGCTTGCCGCTGCTCAAGGACGCGCTTCCCTGGCCTGTGCAGAGCGCGGCGAGCTCCTGCAGGAAGAGCGGGTTACCTTGCGTGCGCCGGTAGAGAGCAAGGATGTCGTCCTCGCCCAAATCCGCCGTACGCGCGCGCAAGAGCTGCTCGGCTTCGCCTTGCGAGAGGCGGCGCAGCGATATGCTCGTGCCTTCGCGCGTCAGCCGCCCGATCGCTTCGCCGACGCGAGCGGAGAACTGTGCCTCGACGTCGCGGAACGTCACGAGCACGAAGGCGCGGATGCCACGAAGCTCGCGCGCGATGAATTCGAGTAGTAGGAGTGACGACTCGTCGGCGGCGTGGAGGTCCTCGAGGACCAGCAACAAGCCGCGCGCGCTCGCGACACGGCGCAGCAGCGCGCTCACGCCGCGATACAGCTGAAGTCGGGCTTGTTGCGCGGGGGCGGCAGCTGGCTGCTCCCCCGCGCGGCGCAGCTCGGGGACCACCGTAGCCAGGATGCCGCGTGCTTCGCCGAGCGTCGCGTCGAGTGCCGGAGGGTCCAACTCGCGGCACAGCGCGCTGAGAACGTCGAGCCAGGGCCAGTACGCCGGCGCGTCGAATGCCTCCCAGCACCGACCCCAGAACACAGGAATGCCGCTCGCGGCTGCGCCCGCGGAGAGCTCATCGCACAAGCGAGTTTTGCCGATGCCCGGCTCCCCGTAGACGAGGTACAGCACGCCGCGCCCGCCGAGGCTCTGTTCGAAGGCTTGGCGGAGCTCCGTCAGCTCCGCCTCGCGACCGACAAACGCACGAGAAGCCGTTGCAAAACTCGACATCCGCCTCCTTGTACCATTTGGTGCAGCAGGGTCAGCTTGCGGGCTTTGCAAACTGCTCTGCGCTCATCACCTCGACACAGACGAACGGCTGATCGCCTTCGACCCAGGCATCGTGGCCAGGTGGGATCGTGTAGGAATCTCCGGCGGAAATGGTCTTCTGCGCCCCGTCGCTGGTCTTCACTGTGATGCTGCCCGAAACTGCGTAGCCCACGTGTGAGACCTGACAGCTCTCCGTGTGCACCACGGGCTTGATACACTGTGACCAGCGCCAGCCCGGCGACAGTTTGAACCTGCCGAGCGTATAGCCGGTCAAGCGTACGACTTCGACGCGCGTCTTCTCCGGCGTGCGTACCTCATCAGGCGAATCGTGGTTCTTGGATTCGAGCTTGGTAACGGTCACTGGCGTCGTCATGCTGGCTCCCTCTCTCATTTCCATCTTGTCCGCGCTTCCAAGCGCACACAGCGTGCAGGTTCGTTAGCATCGGACACGGCGCGATCTGTTATGCACGAGCTTCGAACCGCGTTACAGAGCTCCGCGCTGTAATATCAACCGGGCCTCTGGCATACGCATGCAAGAAGCCGCCGCCTCCATGCGGCGGCCAATACCCAGGGAGGAACCTCATGGCCACGGCATGCCTATTTCTCGGATTCGACGCACCACGCCCCGGCTGCGAAAAGGATGCTTTCCCGCATCTGATGGGCTCGTTGCTCACGGAGCTCGACTCCTTCAAGACCGAAGGTTGGTTCGAGAGTTACGAAATGTTCGGTCTAACTCCGCACTGCGGCAACCTGAACATCGGCGTTCTGATCAAGGGCGAGCGCGCGAAGCTCGACGAGCTGCGTCGCTCGGATCGCTTCGAACGCGTCTCGATGCAACTCGGCCGGCTGTTCACTGGCTACGGCGTGATCCCTGGCGTCACGCTGGAGGGAATGCGCAAGGTTGCCGATCGCAACCCCGATCTACTCAAGTAACATCAGGACTGCGACGCAAAGGGTGCGGGGGGCCGCGACTGGATCGAGTCGCCCGCACTCGCATATGCGCGCATGACGTCGCTCATCGCCAACATGCCCAGCGGGCGCGGCGGCTCCTCGCTCGACACCACGAGCATCTGGCGCGCGCCGCGCTGGTTCATGCGTGCCACGGCTTTGATCAACGACTCCTGCGGCTGCAGGTAATCGCGCGGCTCTGCGACCTCCGAGAGCGTTAGCTCGGCGTGGCCCGCCGCCACTCGCCGCGCGAGTCTCGCCTGGCTGACCAGTCCGCACAGTGCGCCGCTCGCAGTGACGACAGGAAACATCGTGAAAGGCAGCTCAGCCACGCGCTCCTGCGCGGCGATCACGCTGAGCTCGGCGGGCAGGCTCACCAGCCGCGTGGTCATCGCATCGCGCACCTGCAAGCTGGACAGGACGTTGGCCACGCGCTGCTCGTCCGGCAGCGACAACCCATCCTGGTGCAGCAGCTGCTCGTAGATCGCAACCGGCTGGATGCGCCGCGCGAGCGCGTAGGCGACGGCGTTCGCGAGCATCAGCGGCAGGACCAGGCTGTAGCCGCCAGTCATCTCGAAGATGATCAGCACCGAAGTGATGGGCGCACGGATCACCGCCGCGAAGAACGCGCCCATGCCGACCAGCGCGAATGCGCCGAGGTCCTCGCTGCCGTGTCCGAACAGACTGTGGTCGAGGTGGCCGAACGCTCCGCCCAGCATTCCGCCGATGAACAACACCGGCGCGAAGATACCTCCGCAGCCGCCAGTCGAGTACGAGGCCACGGTACAAACCAACTTGGCCGCAGCCAGCAGCAGCAGCAGGATCACCGGCAGCTCGCCGCGCAGAGCAGCGGAGAGTGTCGTGTAGCCATCGCCGGTGGCCCCGCGCGTGTGCAATCCCAGCGCGAGCGCGACCGCGATCGCACCCGTCACCGCGCCGCCTGCCGCGGGCCAAGCCCAGGCCCAGCGCCCTGGGTGGCGCGCCACGAATGCACGCAGGCGCAGCAACCCGGCGTAGAACGCGATCGCGGCCAGACCAGCCGCCACTCCCAGCAGCACGTAGACGAGCAGCGAAGAGGCGTGTGTGAGCCCGTAGCCGTACGGGATCGCGAGGACCGGGTGCTCGCCCAGGACGCTGCGCTCGATCACCGCGGCAATCGCGGCCGCGATCACCACGCCGGACAGCACGGTTTGGTCGAGATCACCGAGGATCTCCTCGATCACGAAGGTCACTGCGGCGATCGGCGCGTTGAACGCCGCAGCGATGCCAGCTGCCGCGCCGACCGGCACGAGCTGGCGTTGGTTCTGCGGTGAGAGCGCGAACCAGCGACCAAAGCTGCTGGCGATGCCGGCGCAGATGTGCACCGTCGGACCCTCGCGCCCGAGTGACGCGCCGCTGCCGATCTGCAATGCGGCCAGACAGAACTTGGCGGTTGCGTCGCGCAAACGGATGCGACCGCCGCGCACTGCATAGGTATATTTCACCTGCGGGATGCCGCTGCCGCGCGCGGCCGGCGCGAGGTGGCAGAGCACCCAGCCCGTGATCAGCCCACCCAGCGTGGGCGTCAGCACCCCCCACAACGCGAGCTCGGCGCCACTGGCGCTCAATGCTCGATCGATGAGCAAGTGCTGCACACCGTGGATCGCCAGGTGGAACGACACCGCAGCGAGCCCACACAGCGCGCCGAGCACGATCGTCAACCCGTAGACGCGGTGGCGCTCCGTGGGCACGAGCAGGAGCGACGCCCGCACGAGCCACACGCGGAATGCGCGCCACGAGCTCGTGGCCGGCGGCCGGAGTGGTGCGTCGGGTGCGGGCATCGAGACGGACTGGTTACTTCTGCCAGCCCCCGGCGCGCAAGTTCCGCGTCGCGCGCGGCGAGCCTGTAACGTTCGGGCCGCTGGCGACACCGTAGGCAGGG
>DATEOF010000429.1:0-4860 GCA_035274465.1 Polyangiales bacterium | reverse complement strand
CCCGCTGGGGTGCCCAAGCGTCGGCGGTGGCGAGCATTCCGTGGCCGGCATTGGGCTCGCGCTACCATGCCCATGGGCGGGCGTTCCCAAGCGAGGTGGCCACGTTCGCATGACCCCCAAACTCAATGCGCGAGCACGACGTTAGCGCCGATGGTGAAGCTGGCGCCGCTCGCGGCCTGCGGCAGCATTTGCGCCGCGCCCTTGATCATCTGGAGACCTCGCGCGAACGCGACCCCCGCTGCCGCGAACGACGCGGGGTCGTCTGCGGTGCCTATCCCAAACGTATAGAAATCCTCGGCGAGTGTAGCGACAGCGATCACGCCGGCCGTCACCAGAAGGCCTGTTCCGATCACGCGACCCCAGTTGGTCTCAGACTGCGTCTCGGGAGTCGCAATAGGTACACGCTCCCGCTCGAGGCGCATCGTAGGCGGCGGCACTTGCGGCGGCTTCGGCGTGATTTCGAGTACTACCTTCACGTCCAGTGCGATGTAACGAAACGCGTTTACGCTGCCCTCGATCTTGGGCAAACGAATTTCTGCCCGTAGCTTCGGTACCGGGCTGTTCGACGACATTTCCACTCCGACGGCGGTCGCAGGCGAGTTCGGTGTCTTGCTCTGACTTACGAGCATTGAACGCAGCGTGACTCGCTTTTGCGCCGGGTCGAAGATGAACCGATTGTCGGACACCAACTTGCTGAACGCGCGGTTCGCAGTGCGCTCTGTTTGATTCTGCTGGCCGCGTGCGTGTTCGAGTGGTTTTTCGCAGCCTAAGGCGGACCACTTGAGCCGATCTCGTGCGTTTGTCGGAGCGCTATCAGCGAGCGCCCAAAGATGTTGCCCAGCTCGCCAATCCACGATCGTTCGGATACGCGCGCAGCATGCGCTGCACCGAGCGCTCGACCGCGTCGCGATCACCGGCTTCGCGCGCGTACTCCGCAGCCGCAACGAGCAGCTCGCGATCTTCCGGCGCGCGTTGCAAGGCGCGATCGATCGCCGCGCGCGCGTCGCGCAGGCGTCCGGCGGATTGCAGCGCGATCGCGTAGACGTACGCGAAGCGCGTGTTGTCGGGTGACGCGAGCGTCGCCGCTTCGAGCTCGCGCAGGGCTTCGGGCAGACGTTTGGCGCGCACGAGCGTGAGGCCGAGCGCGTGGCGCAGCGTGGGGTCGTTCGCACTGTGCTTGAGGCCCTCGCGCAGCACGCGTTCGGCGCCGGTTTCATCGCCGGCTGCGCGCGCCACGTCGGCCCAGTTCAAGTAGCCCGGCACGTACGCGGGGTCGATCGCGACCGCCTGACTGAACTCTTGCGTCGCCTCTGCCGGGCGTCCAAGCTTCGCCAGCAGCGTGCCCCAGTGCGCTCGCGTCTCCGGGCGATCGGCGTTGAACTTCATCGAGGCTTCGAGCTCGGTGAGCGATGCGGCGAACGCCCGCTTGCCGCTGGCGTCCAGCGCCTGCGCGGGTGCACCCGCCAGGGTCTCCGCCGCCGCCAGCCGCACCAGCCGCGAACGATCGGCCAGGAGCGGGCCGGCCCCCTCGGCCTGGTCCTGCGCCGGGAAGCGTTCGATGCCGAGCACGGCCTGACGCCGGACGATCGGGCTCGGATCCTTCAGCCCCAGCGCGAGCGCGCGGTCGGCCTCCGGGCCGCGCAGCTCATTCAGCAACGCGAGCGCGGTCGCACGGATCAACGCCGGCGTGGCCGCGTCGTTCGATAGCGTGGCGAGGCGCGCGGTGCGCTGCGCGACGTCGTGGCTCCTCGGCGCGAAGGCCGCGGCGAAGCGCTGGAAGCCCTGTGGTGTGTGGCCGTACCAGCGCTGGATCGCGGCCGCTGCCCACGCCGGCTGCTGCTTTGCATGGCAGCCGTTGCACGCGTTCGGTGTGCCGTACGCGATCGACTCGTCGGGTCGCGGGATGCGGAAGCTGTGATCGCGGCGGTCGTCGACCTTCATGTACGTGCGCGTCGGCATGTGGCAGTCGACGCAGGCCGAACCGCCCGAGCCGTTCACGTGGAAGTGATGCTTCGGCGTGTCGTACTTGGCGCTGGCATGGCACTGCGCGCACAGCGCGTTGCCGTACGCGAGCAGCTTCTGGCTGTGCGGATCATGGCAGTCGGAGCACGTCACGCCCTTGGCGTTCATCTTGCTCTGTTGGAACGAGCCCCAGACGTAGACTTCGCCCTGCTGCTGCCCGTCGGGATGGTAGTTGGGCGCCTCGAGCGTGGACGGGATGTAGAAGTCGAGCCACGGCTTGCCGGGTTCGTAGCCGTCGGCGATCTGCGCGCGGCGCGCGTGGCACTGGGCGCACACGTCGAGCTCGGTCTCGGTCGTGCGCGGTACGGAGCGCTTCGCATTGCCGCTGACGGCGTCGATCGTCCACTGCACGCCGCGTCGTTCGCGCAACGGCGCCGGCAAGACCACGACGCCGCCCTGCTTGTCTTTGGCCGAGGCGATGTGGGCAGAGCCGGGGCCATGGCAGCCCTCGCAGCCGACGTTGAGCTCGGCCCACGTCGTGTCGAAGCGCTGGGTCGCCGCGTCGTACCGCTTGCGCAGCGCCGTCGAGTGGCAATCGGCGCACATCGAGTTCCAATTTTGATCGATGCCCGTCCAGTGCAGCCGATCGCCGGCGTGGATGCGCTCGCCCGCGTACAGGTGAAACCAGCGTTGTCCTCCCTGTTCCTGCGGCCGGGAGTCCCAGGGTGTCGTCAAGGACTGCATGCGCCCGTCGGGAAAGCGCACGAGGTACTGCTGCAGCGGATCGACGCCGAAGGTGTACGCGACCTCGAAGTCTTCGAGTTTGCCCGCGGTCCCCTCCGTGCGCGCGAAGTAGCGCCCGTCGCGCTGGGTGAAGCGGCTCACGACGCCGTCATCAGTCTGGGTGGCGCCGTCGAAGCGACCCAGCACGGTCTCGGCGCTGGCGGGCTGCATCGCGCGATCGTGGTGTGAACCGCGCCAGGCGGCGGTTTGGGCTGCGTGACAGCCCGCGCAGCTCGCGGTTCCGGCGTAGGTGGGAGCGACCTGCG
The DNA here is from genome assembly GCA_035274465.1 of Polyangiales bacterium. Taxonomy (GTDB): domain Bacteria; phylum Myxococcota_A; class Polyangia; order Polyangiales; family JAFGIB01; genus JADGRF01. The sequence continues at coordinate 1,849 of DATEOF010000429.1, read as the reverse complement.
GTGCAGGCACACTCGGCTTCATCACCGGCGCGGGCGCAGGCGGTGGCGGCGGCGGCTCGGGCGGATCCGAGCGCTTGCAGCTGATGGCTGCAAGGAAAAGAACGCCGGCGAGAGCGAGGCTGATTCGCACCGGCCGTGTCTAGCACGCCTCGCGAGTTTCAGGGCGGTGGACCGGCAGGCCGCACCGAGCTCTCGGCGTCCCCGATCTCCACGCGGATCTCGCCGCCCGACAGCGCGATGGGCAGGATCGGGTTCACCTGCTCGGGCGGATGGCCCGCGCCGACGCACGCCCCCTGGCCGGTGGGCTCCTCGCGCTTGTCCGCCTGGCTCACGATCAGTCCGACGCGCCCGCAATCCGCCGTGCCCTCGTACAGCCCGGCGATCGTGCCCTTGCGCACGGGGCTCGCCGAGAAGTCGCGGCTCTCATCGGAACCCAGCCGCAACGTGCCGGCGATCTCGTCGTCCGACAGCTGGCCCGAGACTCGCCAGCCTTCGTCTTCGAACTCGAAGCCGCCATCAGCTGCAAGCGTCGTCACCACCCAGCGCGTCGCAGTCGCGTAGCTGCTCGGACCTCCGCAGAAGAACACGCGCGCGCGCTCCGGTTCCTGCGCGACGCCCAGGCGGATGTCGCTGTCCTCGACCGTGCCGACCCAGTAGCGCAGGGCAGGGGTGCTGGCATCCTCGTCGGTCGAGGCATCGAGGTGCGTGACTTTCCCGAGCGTGTCGGACTCCGTGCACGCCATCAGGCTGACGGCGATCAAACATAGGCCAAGCTTGGCGGTCGACATCGACGCAACACTCCAATCGACGGCCGACGCCTTGCGCGAGGTCCCACGGCCGTCTAAGCCGGGTTCTAGCAAAGAACGAGCCACGGTCGTACGGTAGTCAGAGGGGTATGCGCTCAGGCGAGCTTTTGTCGCAACGTTTCCGGATCGAGCGGCCTGCGGGGGCGGGGGCCATGGGTACGGTCTTCCGCGCCTGCGACCTGGCGAACGGAGGCGTGTGGGTCGCCGTCAAGGTGTTGCCAGGGGCGGCGGCCGCGAACCCGCGCTTCGAGCGCGAAGTCGCTGCGCTTTCCAGCATCGATCACGACGCCATCGTGCGCTACGTGGCCCACGGTCGCAGCGAGGACGGCGAGGCCTTCGTGGCGATGGAGTGGATCGATGGCCAGTCGCTGTCCGAGCGGCTCGCGGTCTCCGGCTTGAGCGGCCTCGAGACCGTGCTCCTGGCTCGACGGCTGGTCTCGGGCCTGTGTGCGCTGCATGCACAGGGCGTGGTGCACCGCGACCTCAAGCCCAGCAACGTCATGCTCTCGGGGGGCAAGGTCGAGCAGGCGCGCATCGTGGACCTGGGCATCGCGCGGCTGCCGGGTGAGACCGTGCAGCTGACGGCGGCGGGTGCGCAGCTCGGCACGCCACGCTACATGGCACCCGAGCAGATCCGCGACCCGCACGCCGTGGATGGCCGCGCCGACGTGTTCGCGCTGGGCTGCGTGCTGTTCGAGGGCGTGGTCGGGGCGCCGGCGTTTCCAGGCGAGGAAGCGGTGTCGGTGCTGGCTCAGGTGTTGTTCGGCCACACGCCCGAGGCTGGCGAGCAACGGCCCGAGCTGCCGGACGAGCTGGATCAGCTGCTCGAGCGCCTGCTCCTGCGCAGCCGCAAGCTGCGGCCGTTCGCCGACGCGGCATTGCTGGCCGAGCTCGATCGATTGCTCGAGCCGCCGCTGCTCGCCAAGCTCGAGGCGCTGCCCGCGCTGCCCGCGCGTACCGGCGGCTCCGCGCGCGCGACGAACGAGACATTGACCTCGGCCGATACGCTCACCGGCAGCCACGAGCGGCCGTCGTACGCGTTG
>DATEOF010000428.1:0-13794 GCA_035274465.1 Polyangiales bacterium | reverse complement strand
GGCCAGCCGGCGTGGCACCTGTCCCGGCGATCGCCTGGCGTTCACCGCCTCGCCCCGCGCCGGCTGCCGTCCGACCCAGCAGACCGCCGCCCGCCCCCGGGATCGCCGAGTTGCCTGACTTCGGCGGCCGGCGCTGAGTCGACAGACGCGCGAGCGTGCTTACGTGTCCGGCATGCGCATCGGCTGCGGAATTGTCGCGTTGTGCGTGGCGTGCAGCGGCCCGCCGCAAGCGCCACCGCTCGAGGCGTCCAAGGCCCAGAGCTTCGTCGCCTACCAGGAACGGTTGATCCCGCTCGAGCGGGATTGGGCGAAGAAACATGGCGAGCCGGTGTCGGTCAAAGACGAGCTGGAGGCGCTGCGCGCGGCGACCGGCTTGAGCGAGCGAGAGGTCAAGGCGTTGAACGAGATCGGTGCGCTGATCATCGTGCGCGGCGAGACGTTGAAGGACGAGATCACGCGGTACATCGCCGAGCAGAAGCAAGCCGTCGCACGGGCTCCGGAGTCGGCGCGCGCTGCAGCGCAGCAGAGCCTCGACGACCTCGAGCGCATGCAGACCAACGTGTTCGAGCTCGAGCAGATGCGCCAGAAGTACGGCAATGCGATCGTGGATGCGATGCTGCAGCGAGAAGCGCAGCTCAAGTGGCAGCACTTCGAGCTCGTCAGCGTGCGCTAGCTGCCGGTCACGCCGGGTTCCGCGGTGCCGGACAGGATGATGTTCACGTAGGTGAACGCCTGCGGCCACACCTGGATGCCGACCGTGCCCACCTCGTTGCCGCGGCGCGCGATCACGCTGTGGTAACCGGCAGACACTCCGCGCACGCCTCCGAGCCCCGACGCGTCGGTCATTGTGGCCGCGGCGTTGGGCAGCCCATTCGACAGGTACAGCGTCGAGAGCGCGCCGGGCGGCTTGGGCATGAGCTCCACCGTGGCACCGCTCGTGGGAGTGCCCGTGCAATCGAGCACGGTCGCAAACACGAAGCCCGCCGATGGGTCCGCAGTCTGCGTATCCGCTGCCGCCAGGATCGAGAACGTGATCGCCATCGGGATCATCGGCACGGTGACCGCGTTCAGCACGTCGCTCTTGACCGGCGGGTTGAAGAACACGAGCGCGTCGGGGTAGACGGGGATCTTGCAACGCTCGGTCATCGTCGCGGACGTGCAGCCGGAAACGAGCCCGCACGCCTGCTCGACGCTGCTCCCAAAGATGACCTTGTCCCCGCAGAAGGCTCGGGGCGTGGTGATCTTGAGGAAGCCCTCGAAGCCCAGCCCTCGCGTCCCTCCGGTGGGCACTTCGAACACGAAGTCGCCGTTCAGCTCCATCGGCCGATCGATCGGCTCCTTGCAGTTCGGATCCAGCTTGGCGCACAGCTCAGCCGTCAGGCCAGAGATCGGCTCCGCGCACTGGTTCAGCCAGTTGCAAGCGTGCACGCGCACCACCGCTCGGTCGCGCAGCGGAGAGGTAGGGCTGCCCAGCGCCCCACAGGCGTCAGAGCCGCCAGCAGGCATCATCGCCGCCGACGAAACGAGCATTGGATCGTCAGGGACATCCAGGATATCTGCGCACGCCGGGAGGACGAGGGCCACAGCCCACAGATGTTTCCAGATTCGCATGAAGGGAGCCGAAGCTGCTGCTGCGCGAGTACTCCCACGAATACCACGGCCCAGGCAGTCGCTTCAGGGTTTTCTTGCCCGCAGTCAGTTTGTAACACGCTCGTACACTTCGCCACAAAGCGGTCACTCGCGATGCGCTGTGTCTAACCGACGACTTGTTCAGTTGGATCGAGCTGCGGCAAACGCTCGAGATCGGGCGCACGTTCGGAAGCGACGGCAGGCGCCGCTGCTTCACCGAACAGGGCGTCGATGCCCTCGATCCACGCGGCGCATTCCAGCGTCTTGAGCTTCGCCCAAACGATGCGCGCCCTGCCCGCGCGACGCATCATGATGCTCGCCAGCAACAAGCCGAGCGCACAGGGCACGAGCGCCGCGAGGTACAGCGAGCCCGGCACTGCATAGGCCGCGAAGTCGAATATGCCGATCGGGATGCGCATCGCCGCTGTCTACTCGATCCAGGTAAGCCTGCGTAGTACGTCGACGCCGCCGTGGATGGCGCTGCGTCGGGAGCCAAAGGCGCTACACTGCCTCTGAGTGCCGTTCACTTACTTCGCGCACCAGGTCTTCGTGCTGCCGTTCAAGGTCGCTCGGCCTCGCTGGTTCGATGGGACCGCGCTGTGTATCGGCAGCATGGCTCCGGATTTCGCCTACGCGTTCGAGGCACTGCCGTTCGAGTTCGGCTCTCACACGGCGAGCTCGCAATTCACCTGGACGCTGCCGTTCACGTTGCTCGCGACGCTTTGCGTGCGGCGCCTGGCGACGCCGCTCGGCGAACAGCTGCCCTCGCCGCTCGGCCTCGAGGTGCAGGCGTTGTCTCGCTCTCGACATTCTCCGCTGGTGTCGGCGTGGAGCGCGCTGCTGGGCGGGTTCTCTCACGTGTTCGTCGACGGCTTCACGCATGGACACGGCTGGGCCGTCGCAGAATTTCCGAGCTTGCGTGCAGAGGTGTTCGACGCGATCCCGGTATCCAAGGTCTTGCAGTACACCGGCCACACGCTGGGCACGCTGATCGGCTTCGCGATGTTCGCCCGGCTGGTCGCCGCGCGACGCGTGTCGCAGTGGAACGGCGACGCTGACTCGGCCGAGGCGCGCGAGCCGGAACGCTGGTTTTGGCCGTTCGTGGCCGCGGGTTCGCTGCTGAGTATCCCTGCGGCCTCGAGCGTGCTGGTTACCGGAGGTGGGGCGCCGGCGGCGATCATGCGCGCGAGCTGGGTCCTGCTCGCGGTGCTCGTCGTCGCCACGCTACGCGCCCGGCGCCCGCCCGCGACTTGCTAGATCGCCGCTGCTCGAGTCGCGTCTTCGTGCTCCATCTCGGCCAGCGATTTCATCAAGGCATCTTGTAGGTCGCTCGGCGAGAACGGTCCTACGACCGAGGGTACACGACTCCAGGCCCGGAGAGTGCTAGAGCGACACCGCTCGAGCCGCGCTCTCGCGCTCCATGCGGGCGAACACAGCCTCGCATACGTCCTGCATCTCGCGCTCGCTGACGGCGATCGTGGTGTCGGTGTTGTGCGCCGGCAGCAGCCAGGGGTTGGCTTCCTCGGGCTTGCTGAAGGTCTTGCAGCGGTAGCCGTTGCCGCGGAGCAGGTGCAGGCCGGTCAGGAAGCTGCGGATCAGGCTGGCCCGAAAGCCGGCACCGTCGACCACCAGCGCCACGCTGTGGATGACTTTCGCGAAGTCGGAGGTCAGGCGCTCGAGCGCGGCTCGGGCCTCGGGGCCCGGCAGATCGGCGTCGCGCATGACCAGCGATATGTTCGAGTTGAGCGGATAGGTCCGCGAGAGTTGGTCGGCCAGGCCGATGAACGCTTCGACGTGTTCGACGAGGGGCGGAGCGTTCCAGGCGCAGAACGTCATGTTGCGCAGGTGGCCAATCACGCAGCCAGGAGCGGCGTACGTGATGATCAGGCCGTCCCGCGGGACTATGGAAGAGCGTCGGGTCATGGCGCGGCGTGCTGTGCGTACTTCGCCTGCCAGGTCGAGACCAGGTGCGAGTTGTCCTCTTGCCAGGGGTGGAAGTCGCGACGGAAGTAGCGACAGTAGCTCGGCAGGATCTCGCGGATCAGGCCTCCGCGGCCGTACAGGTAGCGCAGAGACCGCGCGAGGTCGTGCAGGCTGAACGGCGTGGGGTCCTCACGCAGCAACATCAGCTGCATCTGGTGAATGCGCGGGAGGAAGATCGCGGTCACGCGCAGCATGGCGTGGACCCGCATCCAGTAGCTGCCGCTGACCGCCTGGTACACATCGTAGGCGACGGCCTTGTGCTCGGTTTCTTCGACCGCGTGCCACATCCAGAGCGGTGCGGCCGCTGGATCGACGTCGGTTCGCTGCTGTGCGTCGTGGCGCAGTAGCCAGTCGCCCATCAGCGCGGTGAAGTGCTCGAAAGCCGCTGTCATGGCCAGCTGCATGTGCGGCGAGTCACGCTTGCGCGACCGATCGAGGATCTGCCTCGCGATGCTCGCGCACCGCTCCATCGACACGCCCATCGCTTCGATCACGCGATTGAACTGCCGGTGGTGGTGTGTGTGATGTCCTTCCTGTCGCGCGAACTCACGCACCTGCGCCTTCAGCGTCGGCTCGCGCAGCTCGCCCTCGAACGCGCGTACCGAGTCGATGAAGTACTTCTCGCCGTCGGGAAACACCGCGGACAGCGCATTGAAAAAGTGAGTGAGGCTGGGGCTTTGCGCGTACCAGTGCCTCGGCACCGCGCCCGGCTCGAGCGCAAACTCCATTCGGCGAAACGTGACTGACTGCAGGAGAAAGGAGCCCTTCGCAAGCGGCTAGCTGCAATTGTTCAGTATAGGTAGGAACCCGGTCGCTGCAATGAAGGGGCCTATCTGCCGCTGTGAGCGGCGAGTGGCCTCAATCCCGCATCGCCTCTACGGGCGACGTACGCGCCGCGGCGAAGGCCGGGAACAGCCCACCCAACACGCCCATCGCCCCGCCGACCAGCACCGCGAAGCCAAGAATTCCGGGCGTGGGATCGAACGAGAACGAGATGGTCGCCCAGGAGCTGAAGTTCATCATCGAGAACTTCACGAGGCCCATCGCGAGCGACGCCAGCGACCCAGCCACGCCACCGATCAGCGCGAGCAACACGGCCTCGAGCAGGAACGAGGCCATGATCGTGCCGCGCGAGAAGCCGAGCGCGCGCAGCGTGCCTACCTCGCGTTTGCGGTGCGCGACCGCCGCGTACATCGTGATCATCGCGCCGACGATCGCGCCGACGGAGAAGAAGAACACGATCACGCCACTCAGCCAGTTCACCAGGCTGGTGGTGCCCTCGGATTGTTGCTCGAAGTATTTGATCTCGGGGAACGCCTGCAGGCCGAGCTGCTTGTCGCGCTCCATCGCCGTCTTGAAGATGTCGAACTTGGAGGGTGATTCGAGCTCGACCGAGACCGACGACACCGTGCCCTCGCGGCCGAACGAGCTGCGCACGGTGTCGACGTCGCCCCAGATCTCCGACTCGTGCGACGAACCCCCGGCCTCGAAGACGCCCACCGTCTCCACGCTGCGGTTCTTCTTCAGCTCGAACTTCTGGCCGATGTCGAGACCTGCAAACTGCCCGCGCAGGCGCTTGCCGATGATGACCTCGTCCGAGCCTGGACGCAGCGGGCGGCCCGCGATGATCTTGACCTTCTCGCGCACCTTGAGCGCATTGTCCGGCACGCCACGCAAGATCACATTCGCGACCTGCTCGGCGTTGCCGACCTTCTCGAGCGCGATCACCAGCAACAACTCGCCCAGGCCTTGCGGCGCCCCCGACGCGTCGCGCTTCACGCCCGGCGCAGCCAGGATCAGGTTCACCTGCTTGGTCTCGATGGTGCTCGCCATCTCGGTGTCTGCGCCCTTGCGCAGCACGATGGCGTGGCCCTCCTCGCCCGACTTGCCGAGGGTATTGCGGATGCCGTTGGACAGCATGCGCGAGGCCGACAGGATGAACACCACCAGCGCGATGCCGAGCGCGGTGGCGATGGTGGTGGCCTTGCGCACGGCCAGCGAGCGAATGTTGTAAGCGATGGGGATCATCGGTTCACCCGAACTTTCGCAGCGCGTCGGTGACGTGCAGCCTGCCTGCCTGATACGCCGGCACCGCGGCCGCGATCACCGACAGGACCATCGACAAGGCCAGCGCGATGACCACGTCGCGCTCCAGCACACGGAAGTACGGAAAGAGGCCGGTGAAGCTCTCCTCCATGAAGCGACCCACGCCCTGGTCGATCACCGGGATGCCCACGGCTATCCCGACCGCGCCGCCGAGGACTCCGAGCACGGCTGCCTCGCCGAGCACGAACACCGTCAGGTGCTTGGGCATGAAGCCGATGGCGCGCAGCACACCGTACTCGTGCGTGCGTTCGCGCACGCCCATGGCGATGGTGTTACCGAGCACGAGCATCATGATCAGCAGGATCACGAAGCTGACCAGCTGCATGGCGTCGAGCATGGTGGAGATCATGCCCATGAACGAGGTGTTCATCGCGCGCTCGCTCATGCTCAGCGTCTGGATGTCTCGCGGATCGAACAGCTGATCGATCTTACGAGCGACCATCGCCGCCGAGCCGGCGTCGGGCACCTTGCTGGCGATCCAACCGACCTGCTCGCGCTGAAACTCGGGCACGCTCTGGTTCAAGTAGTCCCAGTGGAAGTACAGGCTCGACATGTCGAACGACTTGCGCGTCGCCGTGTAGATCGCGTCGATGTCGAACTCCCACTGTCCGGGGAAGATCGTGCCCTCGAGCACGATGTGATCGCCGACCTTCCAGCCGAAGTTTCTGGCCAACGTCGCGCCGACCAGCGCGCCGCGCCGGTTCTGCACGAACTTGGCCTTCTGGTCGGCGGGCACCGAGACCTCGTCGTAGACGTCGAAGAAGCTCACCGGATCGACTGCCATCGAGCCGAAGAAGTTGTCTTCTTTGCCGGCAACCTTGCCGCCGAACCAGTTGAACCAGGTGACCGCGGTCACGCCCTGCACGCCGCGGACGTCCTCCACGTAGCGCTTGGGCAGGCCCATGATGAAGGTGATCTTGTGGCGCGTGGCCAGGCGATCGCGTGCCGAGTACTCGACGCCGACCAGCCAGGCCGACAGCACGGTACGCAGCAGCAAAAACGCCAGCATCGCCACCGCCACGCCGAACACCGTGAGCACGGTGCGAAACAGGTTCCGGCGCGTGTTCTTGATGGCGATGGTCGCGAGGTTCATGTCAGCTGACCCTTGTCGAGCCTGCGCACGATGGTCGCGCGCTCGGCCGCCGCGGGGTCGTGCGTGACCATGACGATGGTCTTCTTGAGCTCCTGGTTCAGCTTCACCAGCAGCTCGAGGATCTGATCGGCGCTCACGCGATCGAGATCGCCGGTCGGCTCGTCCGCCACGATGATGCGTGGATCGGTCACGATCGCGCGCGCGATGGCGACGCGCTGCTGCTGGCCACCCGAGAGCTGATCGGGACGGTGGCTGGCGCGATCCTCGAGGCCGACGATGCGCAGCGCCGTCAGCGCGCGCTTCTTGCGCTCGCTGCTCGGCACGCTGGTCAACAGCAGCGGCAGCTCGACGTTCTCGACCGCGGTCAGCACCGGCAGCAGGTTGTACGTCTGGAAGATGAAGCCGACGTTCTGGGATCGCCACTTGGCGCGCTCGGACTCACCCATGCGCCCGAGGTCCTGGCCCGAGACCAGGATCGTGCCGCTGGTCGGGCTGTCCAACCCCGCGATCAAGTTCAGGAGCGTGCTCTTGCCCGAACCCGACGGGCCCATCAACGCCTCGAACGCGCCCTCGGGCATCTCGAGGTCGAGGTTCTTCAGCACCTCGATCGGCTCGCGCCCGCGAAAGTAACTCTTGCCGACCTTGTCGAGCCGAATGAGCGTGGGAGCGCCCTGGCTTCCGCTGGCGTCGCTCATGACGAGGACCCTTCCTTGATCTTGTTGCCGTCCTGCAGGACGTCGGGCGGGGACTTCACGACCTTGGTGCCCGGTGCCGGGCCTTGTTCCAATTCGAAGCCATCGCCGAACGCCGCTCCCAGCTTCACCGGGGTCAGGCGCACTTTATCGCCGTCGACGACGAACACCATCTTCGCGCCGCTGCGCTCGATCACCGACGCACCGGGCACGATCGTCTTGGCCTTTTCCTTCATCGCCTCGGCGTCCAGCGCCTTGGCCAGGAAGCTCACGCGCGCGGCCATATCGGGCAAGACCCCATCCGCCTTGTCCAGAAACTTTACTTTCACTCCCACCGAAGCTTTCGCGCGATTCACGCGCGGCATGATCTCGATGGCCTCTCCGCGGTAGCGCCGGGTGGGGTACGCGTCGAGCACGATCTCGCACGGCGAGCCGATGCGCACCAGATGCAACCGTCCCTCGGGCACGTCGGTCTCCACGACCAGCGAGTTGAAATCAGCCAGCTCGATCACGCCGGTGGTGGTCGTGCCGATGCCGAAGTCGTTGCCGAGCACCTCGCCCACCTCGGGCGGCTTGTTGAGAACTGTGCCGCTTATTGGCGCGACGATCGTCATGTGACCGAGGTTGAGCTTGAGCGTCTCGATCTCCGCCTCCGCGGCGGTCACCTCGGCGTCCGCGGCCTTGACCTGCTCCTTCAGCGAAACCACCCGCGCCGCCAGATCGTCGGCCTGCGCTTGCGCAGCCGCACCCTGAGCGACCAGGGCATGGGCACGCTTGGCCTGACGGTCCACCTCGTCGACGCTCGCCAACACCGTGGCCGAACGTGCGCGCGCCGCTGCCACGCGCGCCTTGGCGGCGGCGATCACAGCCAGCTGGTCCGCGCGCTCGAGCTCGATCAACACCTGACCCTGCTCGACCTTGTCGCCTTCCTTCGCGTACAGCTTGGCCACCCGGCCCGGGATGCGAGCGCCAACTTGCGAACGCACCTGCGGCACCACGTACCCGCTCGAGCTCAGCTCGATCGAGGCCTGCGCGGGCGAGACCAGAGAGATCTCAGTGACCTGTACCGTGGTCTTGAAGATCTGCGCCTCGAGGTACGGCTTGCCGACTACGTACGCCGCGACGCCCAGGGCGACCAGCAACAGCACGCCCAGGATGGCGCGCAGGGGACCGCCCTGCTGCGGTTTGACCTGGCGATCGATCTTGAGCGATGCGAGGTCGGAGGAGAGCGTATTGGACATGGGTTCAGACTCGGGGCGGCGATCGTTGGCTAGTAGGCCGCCAGGTACTTAATGCCAGCGAGCAGCGGTCCCGGACCAATCATGCCGAGTCCTTTGAACTCGACCGCTATATGAAGCCATTCCGGAGCCCTCGCAACTCGCCCGGCGGACAGGCCCCGTCCTCGAGTCGGGCTGCTGCTCAGAGCGGCGCAGACCTGGCCACCCCGGACGATCCGGAATAATTCCACGGAGCTTGGGCGGCGGTTGCAGATCCCGCCAGCCGCCCGGGTCAACGCGTCCACAGCGCCGAAAACCGCGCACCATACATCCCCAAGGCGGTGATCAGGGCCATGGCAAGGAACGCGGTGGGCACGACCATCAGCAACGTCACGCTGGCGATCGTCTCACCGCGCCGGCGCGATACGCCGTAGTGCTCGACCGCGGCGATCGCGAGGCAGGTGAAGAAGAAGTAGCCCTGAAGCAACCATGCGCTGACCAGCGCGGCGAGCTCGAGGTACGGGGCGAGCGCGATGGCCAGGCTGGTGGCGACGTTGAACAGCATGAACGCCGAGCCGTAGGCCGCCGTTCGGACCGCGACCGACGGCGAGCCGGCGCCCCCAAAGGCGCGCGCGACCAGGTGAAAGCCGAAGCCACAGATGAGCACGATCACGCAGGTGCGCAGCACGTGCTCGGCAAACAGCGACGCGCTGTAGATCGACAGCGCGCGCAAGGTCGGCACATCACGGAAGTCCAGGCGCAGTTGAAAGGCTTCGCTGGTCACCGCGCACAGCGCGAGGCACACGGCCACCCAGGCGCTGAAGCCGACCGCGCGACCCAGACTTCCGCGCGGCAGGTACGCGAACAAGGTCGGCGCATCCAGCACGACATCGCGGGCGCTGCGTGCGAAGCGCAGTGGGTTCAGCATCGAGCCGCGCTCCCAGGCCAGCGGGTACCACAGGCTGCCGCGCGACTTGCAAGGCTCGCAGACCGAAACGCCCCACGGCGCATCGATCGCGCACTCGCTGCAGGCGTAGTTGCCGCAACGCTCACAGGTGAGCGAAGCGCGGCGAGCAGGGTGTGAGGCGCAGACGATGGTTTCCACCGGGACCTCGCGAGCGACATGCCAGCGTGCCATGGCACGGGCTGCTCTGGCGAACTGACACCCGCCCACGCGTCACACCAACGCCTTCTATTTACGCACAAATGCTGATTTGCGAGGCACCGGCGAGGTCTGATACTTGAGTTGGATGGCTTCTCGCACGCCACCCGGGCCGAAGGGTTTGCCCCTGCTCGGTTCGCTGCACGAGCTCCGCAAGAGCCCCACGCAATTCCTGACGGACATGGCGCGCTACGGCGACATCGCCTACGCGAAGCTCGGGCCCACGCGTACGTACTTCGTCAACCACCCGGATCTGATCGAGGAGGTGCTGCTCGGGCGTCACCGCGACGTGATCAAGGACGTGGCCACGCGTGCGCTGATGCCGTTGATCGGCACGGGGTTGCTGACCGGCGAAGGCGAGAGCTGGCTCGAGCAACGCCGGCTGGCCGCGCCGCCGCTGCAACCCAAGCGCATCGCCGGCTACCTGGACACGATGGTCGCCTGCGCGCAGCGGACGGCTGCAAGCTTCCGCGATCACGAAGTGCGCGACGTACACCTGGACATGGGGCACCTCACGCTCGAGATCGCCGGCAAGACGCTGCTCGGCTTCGATCCGCGGCGCGAGGCCGAGCGCATCGGGCGTATCCTCGACGATGCGATGGACTACTTCGAGGTCGAGCTGCGCACGCCGCTCGGCATGTTGCCGGCCCACGTGCTGACGCCCGCGCGCCGGCGCGTACGGGAGGGACGCCTCGAGCTCGAGGCCATGCTGATGCGCATCATCACGCGCTGCCGTCGCGACGATGCGGAGGAGGCGGATCATCTGCTGGCGCGTCTGGTACAGGCGCGCGACGAAGACGGCGAGCCGATGAGCGATCGCCAGTTGATCGACGAAGCGCTGACCATGCTGCTGGCGGGTCACGAGACCACCGCGCTCAGCTTGACGTACGCGCTCTACCTGCTGTCGGAGCACCCGGCCGAGCTCGCGCGCGCACGCGCCGAGGTGGACCAGGTGCTCGGCACGCGGCCCCTGCAAGGCTCCGACTTGCCGCGTTTGAGCTTCCTGAACGGCGTGATCCGCGAGACGCTGCGCCTGTACCCGCCGGCGTACACCATCGGCCGCGAGGTGGTGCAGACCATCGAGCTGGGCGGCTACGAGATCGCGCCCGGCTCGCAGCTGTTGATGAGCCAGTGCGTGGTCCACCGCGATCCGCGGTTCTTCCCCGAACCGGCGCGTTTCATGCCTGAACGCTGGCTCTCGGACGCGAGCGAGCAGCTGCCGCGTTTCGCGTATTTCCCGTTTGGCGGCGGGCCGCGCGTCTGCATCGGAAATCACTTCGCCATGATGGAGGCCACGCTGGTACTGGCCAGCATGTTGCAAGCCGTGGATCTGCAGGTAGTCCCCGGCTTCAAGCTGGATCTCGAACCCTCCGTCACGCTCCGCCCCAAGCGCGGACTTCGCATGCTGGTACGGCGCCGGCTGCCGGCGACAGCGGCGGCCGTCCGTTCGGCGGCATAAAGTTGGTTAGCCTGAGGCTTGCAGTGTGGTTGCACGCGCGCCGCCGGCGCGTATCGGGGTTTTGCTTGAGCACGGCCCCGATCCCGCGTAAGAACCCGCACGAGGAAGTCGGTCCGACACGAGCACAAGCATGAGCATCCTACCGTGGATCGGCTTTATCGTGTTGGTGCTGCTGCTGCTCGCCCTCGATCTCGGCGTGCTCAACCGGCGGCCCGCGACGGTCACCACCGCCAAGGCGCTGCGTGCGACCGCGATCTGGGTGACGCTGGCGCTCGCCTTCAACGTGTGCGTGTACTTCATGTACGAGTACCAGCTGTTTGGTATCGGCACACGCTTCGGGCAGTCGCAGACCGGCTCACAGGCGGCCCTGCAGTTCTTTACGGCCTACGTGGTCGAAGAATCGCTGAGCGTCGACAACCTGTTCGTGATGGCGATGATCTTCCGCTACTTCGCGGTGCCCAGCGCCTACCAGCACCGCGTGCTGTTCCTGGGCATCCTGGGCGCCCTGGTGTTCCGCGGCATCTTCATCGGCGCCGGGCTGGCGTTCATCCATCACTTCGCCTGGGCGATCTACGTGTTCGGGGGCCTCTTGGTCGCGACCGCGCTGAAGATGCTGTTCTCCAAGGAGGACAGCCTGAAGCCCGACAAGCACCCGCTGGTGCGCGTGGTTCGCCACTTCTATCCGATGACGACCGAGTATCATGGCGATCGGTTCTTCGTCAGACTCTCGGGCAAGCTCACGGCCACGCCGTTGCTCCTGGCGCTGGTGTTGGTGGAGGGCAGCGACATCGTGTTCGCGGTCGATTCGGTGCCGGCAGTCTTCGGAGTCACGCGCGATGCCTTCATCGCGTTCACCTCCAACGTGTTCGCGATGCTCGGTCTGCGCTCGCTGTACTTCGTGCTGGCCGCGGCCATGAACTCGTTCCGCTACTTGAAGGCGAGCCTGGTGGTGATCCTGGGCTTCGTCGGCCTGAAGATGTTGCTCACGGACGTCGCGCACATCGACTCCTGGATCTCGCTCGTGTTCATCGCTGCTGCGCTCGCCGTGGGCGTGCTGGCTTCGCTGTTGTTCCCCGGCACACCCACCGAAGACGCGCATGCGCGTGCCAGCATGTGGCCCGAGAGCGAACCCTCGGAGCCGGGTGAGCAAGCCGGGCCGCGCACGCCCACCGAGCCAGTGCGCCCCTCCGGATCCGATTAGGCTGCATGTCCAACATCAAAGTCACACCGTCGTACTCGCTGGAGATCAGCGACAGCTCCGCGTCGGACGATCTGTCGCGGCCGAATCCCAAAGCCGTCGCAACGCTCGCGCTGGGGGCGCTGGGTGTGGTGTACGGAGACATCGGCACCTCGCCGCTGTACACGGTGCGCGAGTGCTTCGCGCATGCGCCGCCGACGGAGGCGGCGATCCTGGGCGTGGTGTCGCTGATCTTCTGGTCGCTGGTCTCGGTCGTCGGCATCAAGTACCTCACGTTCGTGCTGCGCGCCGACAACCGCGGTGAAGGCGGCATCCTGGCGCTCCTCGCGCTGGCCGAGCCGCACGCACAGAATCGCAAGCTGCGGCGCTTACTGCTGCTGATCGGCCTGATCGGCGCGTCACTGTTGTTCGGCGAAGGCATCATCACGCCCGCGATCTCGGTCTTGAGCGCGGTCGAAGGCATCGAGGTGGCGGCGCCGGGGCTGGCTCACATGGTGGTGCCGATCGCGCTCGGCCTGATCATCGGCGTGTTCCTGGTGCAACGTCGCGGCACCGGCCAGATCGGCGCGCTGTTCGGCCCGGCCGTGCTCTTGTGGTTCTTGAGCATCGCGGCCGTGGGCCTGCCCTGGGTGCTCGAACGACCTCAGATCCTGCGCGCGCTCAACCCGCTGCACGCATTCACGTACTTGCGCGAGGGGCCCACGGGCTACTTCGTGCTGGGCGCCGTGGTGTTGTGCGTGACCGGCGGCGAGGCGCTGTACGCGGACCTCGGTCACTTCGGACGCTCGCCGATCCGCTGGGCCTGGTACTGCGTGGTGTTCCCGTGCCTGATCCTCAGCTATCTCGGCCAGGGCGCGTATCTGCTCGGGCACACGGGCGGTGAGATCGGCAATCCGTTCTACGAGATGGTGCCCGGTGCGCTGCGCTATCCGATGGTGGCGATCGCGACCGTGGCCACGGTCGTGGCTTCGCAGGCGTTGATCACCGGCGTGTTCGCGATGGTGCATCAGGCGGTGCAGCTCGGGTATCTGCCGCGCGTGACCGTCGTGCACACCTCGAAGGACATGGAAGGCCGCATCTACATCCCGCAGGCGAACTTCCTGCTGATGATCTCGTGCATCGCGCTCGTGATCAGCTTCCGCACGTCGACCGCGCTGGCTGCGGCGTACGGCATCGCGGTGACCGGCACGATGGTGCTGACCAGCGTGTTGTTCTTCGCCGCGATGTACAAGCGCTGGGGCCTGTTGCCGACCCT
>DATEOF010000427.1:0-20132 GCA_035274465.1 Polyangiales bacterium | reverse complement strand
TCCCAGGCCTCGACCAGGCCTTCGAAACGCTCGAGCGGGCCGCTCATGTCGGCGCGGGCGTCGAAGCCCCACTGCACGAGCTTCTCGTAGTACTCGGAGATCGCCGCGTCGTCCGGGTGGAGCAGCTTCTGCACCAGCAGGCCCGACAGCACCCGCGCCTCGTCGCCGCGCGGCCCGCCCTTGTTGACCAGGTACTTGGCGATGCCCTCCGATTCGGGCGGAATCTTGGCGTCTTGCCACTCGGTCGGGGTGTACAGGTCGCTGATCTGCACCAAGGCTGCGACCACCTGCGGGTAGCGATCCGCCAGCGCCGCGTCGTTACCGCGCTGGATCCAATACGCCGCCAGCCGCTGGCGCAGGGGCTCGCGGGCGGGGGAATGCACGTTCAAGCGCTGAAACGCCCGCATGACCTCCGGGTACGTCGAGTCGGTCACCACGCTCGGGGTCGGCAAGCTGCGTACGGAGGGCGCGACCGGCTGGGGACTGGAGCCCGCGCATGCGCTGACCAGCGAGGCGAAGAGGAACGGAAACCAGAGTCGACGCATGAACTTTCTCGGAGAGGCGAGCTTCCAAGTATACGACATGCCGAGTGTAGCGGGGTGTGTGCACTTTGCAGCGCTGCTGCGGCGTGTACGATGCATGCTATGCGCTCCGGCGGCGACCCGCGGGCGGCTTTCGCGATGGAGATGTGCGCATGGGAATTGGCTTGTGTCTGTGCGGCGGCGGCGTAACGGGTGCCATGTATCAAGTCGGGTGCCTGGCGGCGCTCGAGGACCGCATCGAGTCGTTCCAAACCGGCCGTTTCGACGTCTTCATCGGCACGGCGTCGGGCGCGACGATCGCGACTGCGCTGGCGGGCGGGCTTTCGGTCCAACGGATGTACCGCGCGCTGCTCGATCCGGCGGACGACTTCTTCCCGCTGCAGCGCAACCACTTGCTGCGCATCGACGTCGCGGAGCTCCTGCGCGTCTTCGGCACGACCATCGCGGCGGCGCGTCGGGTCGTCTCGTCGGCGGCCACCAGCCCACTCGACCTCGACGTCTGGAACGAGCTCGAACGCTTCGTCGACTCGCTGCCCGCGGGCGTGTTCACGCTCGACCCCTACGAGCGCTTCATCAGCGAGTTCATGGCGCGCCGCGGAATCCCGCAGACCTTCGCCGAGCTGCAGCGCGCGCTGTACATCGTGGCGCACGACCTCGACGCCGGCCGGCGCGTGGTGTTCGGGATGGACCCGCCGCACGACATCAGCGTGCCGAAAGCCATCGCGGCCTCCAGCGCGATCCCGATCCTGTACGCGCCAGTGAACTTCGACGGGCGTGACTATGTCGACGGTGGAATCGGGGACGTCGCGCACGTCGATATCGCGCAGTCCAAGGGCTGTAAGTTGATCGTAGTCGTGAACCCGATGGTGCCGGTGCATGCCGGTGGTGGGGGACGCGATGTGCCGACGGGTCACGGGCCCCAGCGACGCGTGCGCGACAAGGGCGCGATCTGGGTCTACGAACAAGCGATGCGCATGCGTAACGAAGCGGGGTTGCGGCTACGCCTCGATCAGTTCCGCGCCAGCTACTCCGACACGACCGACGTGGTTGTGCTCGAGCCCAAGCAGAGCGACGCGACGCTCTTCATGTACAGCCCGATGAACTTCGCGGCGCGCCGAGCCATCCTCGAGGAAGGCTACACCTCCACCGTGCGGCTGCTCTCGGACCCCGAATCGCCCGTGCGCAAGACGCTGGCGAAGCACGGCTTGAACGTGATCAGTTAAGGTGGGTCTCTCAGGAGCGAAGCCAGTAGCCGTGATCCTACTCCCTAGCCGAACAACCGCGGGAATAGCTCGTCGGCGGAGGTCACCGAGAACTGGAGCCTAACGGGGCCCTTCGGTGTATCCGAAGTCAACAGCCGGCACCCAGCAGCGAGGCGTTCGCCGAGGGTGTTCAGCTCGAACAGGCCTGACATGAATTTGAGCCGATCTGGACTGCCGTCTTTGAGCACCCATCAAGGCTGCTCGCGAGCCGCACCGTAAGCCGCGCCAACGCCCCGGCGGCGAGCCCCCCACCGAGGCCTCGGCAGCGAGATTTCCAAGGATTTTGCCCTGAGAGCGAGCGCGCCCGCAGGGCCGGACCGAGCAATACTCCTGTATTGCGCAGCGTCCGGACCGAGGACGAAAGCCGCTCGCGGGGCAAAAGCCGCCGGAAATCGCCCCTAGCAGCGTTCCACTTCGTAGACGCCTTCCACCTTCGACAGGTGCCGGATCAGGCTTCGCAGCTTGCTCACGTCGTCGATGTTGAACTGGAAGGTGTTGAGCGCCCGGCCGTTCACGCTGGCTCGGCAGGTGGCTTCGGTGATGTTGACGCCGTCTTCGTTGAACTGGCGCGAGAGGCTGGCGAGGATGCCCGGCCTGTCCGCCGTCACGATGCGCAGCATGACCGGTAGATCGACCTTGCTGCTCTTGGCCCAGCGGCATTCGATGCGACGCTCGGGCTCCAGCTCGAGCGCGCGTTCACAGCCGCGGCGATGCACGGTGACGCCGCGACCGCGCGTGATCCAGCCGGTGATCGGATCGCCCGGCAGCGGACTACAGCACTTGGCGAAGCGGACCAGCACGTCGTCCATGTCGCCGATCTCGATGCCTTCGTTCTTGTCGCGGCGCGTGACCTTGCGGACGGTCTTCTCGAGCAGGCTGGGCCGCAGCGACTCGTGCGCCTCAGCGTCTTCTTGCGGCACCAGGGCCTCGAGCGCCTGCGCCGCACCGAGCCGGCCGTAACCGATCTGGGCGAAGAGCTCGTCGGAGTCCTTCACGCGGAAGCGCTTGACGGCCTTGTCGATGCCGCCGCCCTTCATCAAGCGCGGGTACGACAAGTCGCGCTTTTGCATCTGGCGCTCGAACAGGTCCTTGCCGAGCCGGACGCTGCGCTTGCGCTCCTCGTCGCGTACGTGCGTGCGGATGCGCGCGCGCGCCCGCGCCGAGTGCACGAAGCTGAGCCAGTCCTTGCTGGGATGCTGGTTCGGGCTGGTGATGATCTCGACCGTGTCGCCGTTACGCAGCTTGTAGCCGAGCGGCGCGATCGCACCGTTGACGCGCGCGCCCGCACAGTGATCGCCGATCTCCGAGTGGATCGAGTACGCGAAGTCCACCGGGGTCGAGCCGCGCGGGAAGACGCGCACGTCGCCCTTGGGCGTGAACACGTAGACCTCGTCGCTGAACAGGTCGACCTTCACGCCATCGAAGAACTCTTCCGGGTCCTTGACCTCGCTCTGGTACTCCATCAGCTGGCGCAGCCACTGGAACTTCTTGGCGTCCGCCAGCGCCGGGCCCCCGCCGATCTCCTTGTAGATCCAGTGCGCGGCGATACCCATCTCGGCCGTGCGGTGCATGTCTTCGGTGCGGATCTGCACCTCGACGCGCCGGTGCTCCGGACCGATCACGGTCGTATGCAGCGACTGGTACATGTTCGGCTTGGGCAGCGCGATGTAGTCCTTGAAGCGGCCCGGCACCGGCGTCCAGTGCGAGTGCACGATGCCCAGCGCCGCGTAGCAGTCGCCGATGCGCGGCACGAGCACGCGGAACGCCATCAAGTCGTGGATGCGCTCGAACTCGGTCTGATGCTCGCGCATCTTGCGGTAGATCGAGTACGGGTGCTTGAGCCGACCCATCACCCGCGCTTCGAGCTTCTCTTTGGACAGAATGCGCTCGAGCTCTTTGACCACCGACTGGATGTACTTGTCGGAGTCGCGGTGCATCTTCTTGAGCTTCGACTGCACCTGGCTGTAAGCCTCGGGGTACAGATACTTGAAGCTCAGGTCCTCGAGCTCGCTCTTCAACCACTGGATGCCCAGCCGGCCCGCGAGCGGCGCGTAGATGTCCATCGTCTCGTGGGCGATGCGCTCCTGCGCCTCGAGCGACATGTGATCGAGCGTCCGCATGTTGTCGAGCCGGTCGGCCAGCTTGACCAGCAGCACACGGATGTCCTCGCTCATCGCGAGCAGCATCTTGCGGAAGCTTTCGGCCTGACGATCTTCCTTCGAGCCGAAGTTGACCTTGCCGAGTTTCGTCACCCCCGAGACCAGGAAGGCGACCTCCTTGCCGAACTCGCGCTGGATGTCGCCTTCGGTGACCGGAGTGTCTTCGATGACGTCGTGTAGAAGCGCCGCACAGACGCTGGCGCTGTCGAGGCGCAATTGGGCGATGATGTCCGCAACGCTCACCGGGTGGATGAAGTATGGATCTCCCGATTTGCGCGCTTGTCCGTCGTGCGCGCGGGCGGCGAAGACGTAGGCCTTGTTGATCAGCTCTGTGTTCGCGCCTGCGTGGTAGCTTCGGACCTGATCCAGTATCGTTGTAAGCGGAACCATCGTCACGTCAGCATCGAGCTCCGGTGGTCACGAGCGAATTCTAAACCTAACACCGGGATACGCGCTCAACAACGTGGCAGGGAAACGTGGTTTCGAACGGAGTTCAGCATACCTCAGCGGCCGTGGGCCCAAACTGGTATGGTGATTGAGTCATGGGTCCCATCCGCCGTCTGTTCGAGGCCCATCGTCAGCGGCTCTCTCGCCTCATCGGACTGCTGGGGGTCGTTGTGGTGGGTCTGGTGCTGCTGCCGCACGTCCCGCGCAAGGTAGACGTGGAATTCGAGCTGCCTCCGTCGCATCGGGAGATCGTGGAAGTTCGCGTGGCGTACGTGAAGGACGGCGAGGAGCTGCACGGCGTATCCTTCTCTTTCCCCGACGGCGCGCCAGGCCAGGTCCGGCACTCGGTCAGCCTGCCGCCCGGAGATTTCGAAGTGCACACCGAGCTCCGCCCCAGCCACGGCCTCGCACACGGAAGCGTGGAGAAGCTCCACACGCCCGCCGACGGGCTCGTCCGTATCTGGCTGAAACCGGACGCTCCATGACGTCAGTCACGCTTGCCCACAGCGGTAGTGGCTACCCGGGGCGCGTGCTCGAAATCGCGCGCTGTGCGCTGCTGTCGCTGAATGGCCCGCGGCGTGGCGAAGAGGTCATCATCGACCGCGAGTGCTTCCGGATCGGCAAGAGCCCGGACAACGACCTGGTTTTGGCCGATGAGACAGTTTCTCGCGAGCACTGCGAGATCGTGCGCGACGACAAGGGCTACCTGCTGCGCGACCTGGGCTCCACCAACGGCACGCTGCTCGACGGCGCCGAGATCCGCGAAGGCTACCTCCGGGCGGGCGTGGTGATCCGCGTTGGCCGGGTCGAGCTCAAGGTCCGGCCGTTCGCCGAGCGCATCGACCTGCTACCTAGCGAACGCGAGAGTTTTGGCGAGTTGGTGGGCCGACACCCCGCGATGCGCGAGGTGTTCGGGCTGCTCGAGCGGCTGGGGCCGACCGATGCCACGCTGCTGGTCGGCGGCGAGACGGGCACCGGCAAGGACCTGCTGGCCCGCGCCGCCCACGCGTCGAGCCCACGCGCGCGCCACCCATTCATCGTGGTCGACTGCGGCGCGGTGGTCGGCGCGCTGATCGAGAGCGAGCTGTTCGGCCACGAGAAGGGCGCCTTCACCGGCGCGGTCGACTCGCGCAAGGGTGCCTTCGAGCTCGCGCACAAGGGCACGCTGTTCCTCGACGAGATCGGGGAGCTGCCGCTCGAGCTGCAGCCCAAGCTGCTGCGCGCGCTCGAGTCGAGGCGCATCCGCCGGGTGGGCGGCGAGCGTGAGATCCCGGTCGACATTCGGGTCATCGCCGCCACACACCGGAACCTGCGGCTCGAGGTCGAGCGCGGGAAGTTCCGCGAGGACCTCTACTTCCGGCTGGCGGTGGTGCCGCTTCACCTGCCGCCCCTGCGCGAGCGGCGCGACGACATCCCGCTGATCGCCGAGCAGCTGCTGTCGCGGGTGAGCACCGAGGGCGGCGATGCGTTTCGCATCGGCCAGGAGGCCATCTCGGCGTTGCGCGCGCACGACTGGCCCGGCAACGTGCGCGAGCTGCGCAACGTGCTGGAGCGCGCCGCGCTGATGACGCGCGCGACCGGCGAGACCGAGGTACGCATGCTCGGCCTGCCCATGATCGTGCAGCGCACCGCGGCGCCCGCACCGGCAGACGCCAGCGAGTTCGATCCGGCGCGCAGCTACCGCGAGACGCGCGAGCAGTGGGAGAACGAGTTCGAACGCCGCTACGTGTCGTGGCTGCTCGCCCGACACTCGGGCAACGTCTCGAGCGCGGCGCGCGAGGCCGACATGGACCGCAAGCACCTGCACAAGCTGGCGAAGAAGCACGGCCTGCGAGGCGAGTAGGGGAGCCGCCGCGCAGCGCCGGCGACAGACAATCATCGGAAGAGTCGGGCCCTGAGGCGCGAGTCTTCCGAGCTGGCGGATTCGGACGGGGCACTCTATGCTGCCGCCGCTCCGAGATGCCGGACAGCACTGCGCATACGAGCGCCCGCAAGCGGCGATACGTGATCTCCAGCGTCGGATTGCTCTGCGGCGTGGGGATCTTCCTGTTGATGTCCCACGACGGCCAGCTACGGCACGCGACGGCCTACGGCAGCGTCTTGTTGGTCGGGCTGCTCTTCGGATTGTTCGGCGCGCTGGGGCTGCTCGCCCCCCCTGCGGACGCGACCACGCTCGAGACCACCTCGTTCTACCCGCTGCCCGGAGAGCCGCACTGGGCAGCGCCGAACCGGACGATGTGGGCCGCGCTGATCGTGCTGGTCGGGGTCACGCTGGTCTTCGGCGGTCACTCCCTGCCCTTCGGCATCTGTGCGGCGCTGCTGATCCTGTTCGTCTCGGCGGTGCGACGGCCCGGCCTGTTGGTGTTCGTGGTGGGCTCGGCCCTGTACCTGCCGCTGCTCGGCCGCTACGGGCTGTGGGATCCGTGGGAGACGCACTACGGCGAGGTCAGCCGCGAGATCCTGGCGCGCGATGACTGGATCTCGCTGTGGTGGGCCCAGGATCGCTGGTTCTGGTCCAAGCCGATCGGGATCTTCTGGGCCGAGGCGCTGACCTGGAGCGCGTCCGGGCTGAACTTCCGGGCCGACAGCAACCCGCTGCACACCGAGTGGGTGCTGCGCCTGCCGATCTACTTGCTCGCGATGATCGCGCTGTTGACGGTCTACGGCGCGATCGCGCGCATCTGGAACCGGCGCGCCGGCGTGCTCGCCGCGCTGGTGCTGGCCACCACGCCGTACTACGCGTTCCTGACCCACCAGGCGATCACCGATCTGCCGTTCGTCGCGACCATGACCACGGCCACCATGTTCCTGGTGCTGGGCATGGTCGAGGATCCCGAGCACCAGGTCCGCAGCCTGCGCGTCGGGCCCTGGGCGCTATCGCTCCAGCACGCGGTGATCGCGCTGATGGTCGCGGTGGCGTTGCCGCAGATCCTCTACCTCGCCAGCCGCAACATCACGCTGGTGCCCAGCGGCTTCGCCTGGCACCGCGACGTGTTCATGTTCGGCTCTGCGGGCAACCCGGACGTGCCGGGCAACTTCGGCATCCACGACGAGAACCCGCGCTTCAACTCGTTCGCGGTGCAGCCACTGGCTCAAGCCGTCTACTGGCTGATCGGTCTCGGCCTGATCATCTGGGCACTGTGGCGCGAGCGGCGGGTGCAGCAGCTCTACATGTTCGCGTTCTACGCGTTCTGTGCGCTGTCGTTCATGGCCAAGGGCATCCCCGGCTTCGCGCTGCCGGGGTTCGTGGCGCTGGTCTGGTTGCTGGTGAGCCGCAAGTTCTCGCTGCTGTTCGACGGCAAGCTGCGCGTGGCCGTGGGCATGCTCGTCGTGCTCGTGCTCGGCATGCCCTGGTTCGTGGCCATGTACGTGCGGCACGGCAACGGCTTCACCGATCGGTTGCTCGTGCACGATCACTTGAACCGCCTGACCACCGGCGTGCACGGCGACAACGGCTCGATCCAGTACTTCATCTGGCAGCTGGGCTACGGCATGTTCCCGTGGGTGAGCCTGTTGCCGCTGGCGCTCGGCGCCTGGTTCGTGTCCAACGCGGTGAGCGAGCCTCGCGAGCGCGCGCGGCGCGACGCGCTGCACGCGATGGGCTTGTGGTTTGCGGTGGCGTTCACGCTGTTCTCGGCGATGACGACCAAGTTCCACCACTACATCTTCCCCGCGGTGCCGCCGTGCGCCGTGCTGCTCGGGCTGCTCCTCGATCGCTTCCTGCCGGCAGGGCCGAGCCAGGTCGACGGGCGGCACTTGCAGCGCATGGCGGCGGCGCTGTTCGCGCCACTGCCGCTCGTGCTGGGTGTGTCCGGGCTGCGTGGAGACGTTCGCGGCATCCTGCCCGAAGAGATCGACGCCGCGGCGCGGCCGTTTTGGGTGTTTCAGCACAGCTGGCCGACTTCGCTGTGCGTCGCGCTGATCGTGCTCGGGGTGGTCGCGTTCGCGTTCGCCGTCTGGCGCGACCAGGCCCCCACCGACGGCCCGAACTCGGTGGCGATCGCCGTGGGCGTCGTGAGCGGCGCGATCGTGCTCGCGTTCGTGGCGCGCGATCTGTCCTGGCACGTGGGTCAACCGCCGGGCAGCGAGCGACTGATCCACCTGTTCGTCTACAACTACACGCGGCCCTGGCCGGAGCAGTTTGACTATCGACCGATCTTCTTCGGGTTCGGTTGTGTCAGCGTACTGTTCAGCTTGTTGATCGGCGTGCGCAGGCTGCGCGGCACCGCCAGCGTCGCGCTGCTGGGAGCGGCGCTGACATTCACGCTGTACTGCCTGAACGTGTACATGATCGACCTGTCGCCGCACTGGAGTCAGGCAGGACTGATCAAGCGCTACTACCGCGAGCGCAAGGGCCCGGAAGAACCACTGCTCGCCTATCAGATGAACTGGAAGGGCGAGAACTACTACACCGGCAACCGCGTGTACGTGTTCGTCGACCTGGATAACAAGAAGCTGCTCGAGTGGGTCGACAAGAACAAGGGCAAGACCGTATTCATGGTGCTCGAGCACGGCCGACTGGACCGGCTCAAGCGCGCGCTCGGCAACCGCACGGTGGACACGCTGACCACCGTGCGAGACTGCAACAAGTTCGTGCTGGTGAAGACGACCTTGTGATCAATGAACATTCGACTGTTGGCCGCTGACGGCGACGCGCAGTTGCTTCAGGCGCGACAGGCTGACGTGGTCGATCGCGGTGCCGTTGGTCGGAATCGCCAACATGCCGTCGACCATCTCCGGCAGGAACAAGATCGCCTGACCCTCACGGTTGTAGCCGAGCTCGACCAGCGTTTCGGGCTGGTACTCGCGGCACTTCTGCGGGCAGCAGAAGAACGACTCGAGCACCCGGTACAAACCTTCGGGCGGGAGCGGCTCGAGGTGGCGCAGAAGATCTGGATCCTCGAGCGTCTGGCCGCGTTCTTGAAGCTCGACTCGGTTGCGGCGCCAACCAGAAGGCAGGTAGAGGCCGGGACCGGGTTCCCCGTGGTTGTGAAAGAAGACCAACTTGCCGGCAGGGATTGCGCCGATGGTTGCGCGAGTTCGATAAAGACCACAGGGAGGAAGTTGCATTGCTTGGCGCTCCAGAAAACCTGAACTTGGGTCTAATGGTAGGCCGGGCTAACCCACATTGCGCAGCTGAACGCGGGAAACTGGACAAGGTTTCAGCGCTAGGGGCATGATGCTTCCATGAACCAAGGCACTACCGATCGTATCCTGTTCGCTCTGTACTGTCTGTCGCGCGACACGTGCCACATCGACGCGACGTCCGTAGGCCGTGCCGCCGGTGTCTCGGCGACCGTCGCCGCGGAGGTCCTCGTGCGCCTGGAGCGCGGGGGTTTGGTCGACGCGACTCGCGCGCGCTTGACGATGCTCGGGCTCGCGCGCGCGGCGCGCTTGTCGGCAGCGAGTGGCGGCGGGCCACGAGTGGATTTGCGGCACGCGCGCGCGCGTGGAGCACGCAGTGCGGCGCAGCCTTTGGCGGCGGCACCGGTGGTGGTGGAGTCCGAAGAGGGGGGAGTCGGCGCGTACTAGTTGCTAGTGCAGCGCCCGCGGCAGCAGCGGCTCCGCCAGATCGTCTTCCGCCGCGCCCGCATCGTACAGCGGGCCCAACTTGCCACCGTCCTCGATCGCCGCGTGCAAGTGATGCACGCCGTCTCCATCTTCCACGCGCATGTAGAACACGCGCTGCAACTGCCCGGCGCCCTCGATCTCCGCTTCGGCCTCACCGCTGATGGCGACCGCGCTCGCCTGCAGGCGCCGCGCCTCGTCGCGCACGCTGGCGACGAACTCGTGGTAGGCCTCGGACGATTCGAACGGCCCGTCGCACGTCAGCCCGACAGCCGTCGGATGCGTCAGCGGCGCGCCCGTCTGCGGATTGACCCGCACCAGCATGTACGCCGCGGGCAACACGGGCCGACCGCGCTCGAGGCACTCCTGGGCCTGCCGCAGCGCCTCGCGAACCAATGCCGTCTCGTCCTGTCGCATCGCCCGCGACTCTAGCAGGCTGTTGGTGATCAACAGCCTGCTAGATGATTTACATACCAGGGTTCTTGAAAAAGCTTACGTTTTGCTCGCGCTGCGCGCGACCAAAAGGCTTTTTCAAGCCCCCGCAGGCTTCACTCCGCCGGCACGGTCCGACCTTGGGCCCACGCCCGCAGCGCCTGCACCTTCTCGCCCGCGGTCACGCAGAGCGGCATCGTGCGCGCGATCTCTTCGTGGAGACAGGCATCGCTCAGCTCGATGCCGCGAGCGAAGGCCGAATAAAGCGCCGAAACTACGATCTGTTCCAGCTCCGCGCCGCTGAAGCCCGGCGTGGCCTCGGCCAGCGCGGCGAGAGAGAACGTGCTCGGATCGCGTCCTCGCCGGCGCAGGTGCACGGCCAGGATCTCCTGCCGCACCGTGACGCTCGGCAGGTCCACGAAGAAGATCTCGTCGAAGCGTCCCTTGCGCAGCAACTCGGGCGGCAGGCTCTCGATATCGTTGCAGGTCGCGACCACGAACACCCCATCGCGCTTGTCCTGCATCCAGCTCAAGAACGTGCCGAAGATGCGCTGGCTGGTGGCCGAGTCGTCTGCACCTGCTTCCCCCAAGCCGAACGCCTTCTCGAGCTCGTCCATCCACAGCACGATCGGCGCCATGGCTTCGGCGGTGCGCATCGCGCGCTTCAGGTTCTTTTCGCTCTCACCGAAGTATTTGTTGTACAGGTTGGATGGGTCGAGCCGGATCAGCGGCAGCCCCCACGCGTGCGCGATCGCCTTGGCGCACATGCTCTTTCCACAGCCCTGCACGCCGAGCAGCAGCACGCCCTTGGGCGCAGACAAGCCGAACCTGCGCGCGCGTTCGGGCTCGCTGAACACGGCCTTGCGCTTGCGTAGCCAGTCTTTGAGCCGCGCCACACCCGCGACATCCGCGATGCTCTCCTCCGGCGTGAAGTATTCGAGCACGCCCGAACGCTCGATGATCTCGCGCTTGGCTTCGGCCACGCGCCCGACCGACTCGGAGTCGAAGCCGTGGTCTTCCACGAACAGCTTGGTCAGGATCTTCTTGACCTCGAAAAACGTCAGGCCCGCGAGCTGGTTGAGCAACCGGCTGAGATCCTCGGCCGACAGCTTCACCTCCACCGGCGTGCGCTGGTGCAGATCGCGCAGCACTTGCTTGACGTAGAGCTCGTGCTGCGCGCGGCTCGGCGATGCCAGGCGCAGGCGAGTCACCAAGCGTGCCAGCTCGACGGGCACTTCCAGCCCGAAGCTGCAGACCAGCATTGCCCCGCGATGCTTGAACAGCTTGGGCGCGATCTCGGACAGCTTGTGCAAGACGCGCAGATCTTGCAGGTGTTCCTGGTGGAACCCGTCGATGTGGTACAGCCACTCGCAATGCGTGTCGTCGATGTAGTCGAGGCAGACGTGCAAGTCCTCGCTGCCCGGGGCGCGAAACGCCGGCACGTCGGAGCGACGTAGACCTTCGTCCGCCGTCCAGCGCGCGTACGGCAGCGCCAGCCGATCCGCCACCCAGCGGATCAACATCTCCCCTCGCTCGGGCTCCTCGGTCTCGACCAGAATGAATGGGTGATTGGCGCGGATCAGGATCTCGAGGTCGCGGACTTCCTGATCACTGGTCGGCAGCAGCTCGGGCGTATCCACCGTACGAACAGCTTACGCCGCTCACGGCTGCGACAACCAGGGTCCGGTGTCGGCACAGGTATGCTTCAGGTCGAGAAGCGTGCAGCGAAGTCTTCGAGCGGCATCTCCAGTGTGTTCGTCAGGATGCTGATGGTGCGGTAGAAGCCGTTCAAGAGCAGCAGCTCGAGCAGCGCTTCGGGCGTGAACTCGGCCGAGAGCTCGGACCAGAGCGCCGAGTCGACCGTCGTGCCCGCGTGCAGCGCGTCGCACAGGCGCAAGAGCAGCCGATCGCGCGCCGACCAGCACTCGGCGTCGAGCTCACTTGAAAGCGTGGCGCGAACCTGCTGCTCGCTCAGCTTGGCCTTGGCGGAGAAGCCGGCGACGTGGACGCCCCACTCGTACTGCGAGCGGTTGTTGGCGCATACTCGCAGGATGACGATCTCGCGATCGCGCAGCGGCACGTGGCCGCGGTCGAGCAGGCCCGCGCCGATCGAGCGCGCGAACAGGCGCTCGTCGCGGGCCAGCACGCGAAACAGCCAGATCGGCGGCACGCCCGGCGGCATCAGCTCGTCGAGCCGGGCCTGGACACTCTGGGGATATGGCGGTGAGGCAGGATCGATGCGGGACATGTCGAACTCCGTGATGACGGCGATGGTGATGACACGTGTTGTTGCTATGGATTTCATAGCACCGGGCCGGAGTGGGTGCTATGACTTTTGAAGCGCCGGTACCAGGGCGCAAGGTGCGCGGCTCGCAGACCGGCCGGCCGCTGATGGCGGCGTTCGACCTGCTTGGCCGCCGCGGCGTGCTGCGGATCTTGTGGGAGCTGCGCGATGGTCAGCCGCAGACCTTCCGCGCGCTGCAGGCGGCCGCCGAGCTCTCGCCCGCCACGCTCAACACGCGCCTGCGCGAGCTCAAGGCTGCGGGCATCATCCAGCTCGACGGGGGCTACCATCTCTCCAAGCTCGGACTCGCCCTCCTCCCCGCGCTCGAACCCCTACACGGCTGGGCGGTCAGCTGGGCCAAGCAACTCGGCAAGCCGCGGTCGCGCGGCTGATGTGCCGCCCTGTGCCAGGCCTCGCCGCCGGGTCAGCCGCTGGCAGCTGCTGGAGTCGGCACGACTGTTGCTGTTAGCTGCGCGCATGAGACGTACACTTGCACTCGGATGTGTGGCGCTCGGCACGACGCTCGCGGCCTGCGCGGGCAACGCGGATCTGCCGGAGGGCTGGGAAGCGGCGGAGCGCGTCGAGGGGCTCAAGCAAGCTCCTTGCGCTGGTTCTGCGCTGGCCGGGGACACACCCGAGGCGCTGCAAGCCAACGCCGCCGCCAGCGGCATCGCTGTCAGCTACGACCACGCGCACTTCCGCTGTGAGCAAGACGTCGAGGCGTTCGTCCGCCGCGCGAGTGGCGCGCTCGACCTGCTGGTACAGCCGATCGACATGGACCCTTCGGCGGTCGCCGGTTGCGACTGCCTGTACGACGTCTCGATGCAGGTGCCGGTGGCGCGCGGCGACTATCGCCTCCAGCTCTACCGGCGCTGGGACAACGTCAATGACCCGAACGACCCGGTGAAGATCGGCGAGACGGATGTGTCGGTCGAATAGCGTCGGAGGAAGCATGCCGCGCGTGTTGACGCTTCTGTTGGTCCTGTCCGCGGCGTGCAGCAACGCAGGCGGACCCGAACCGCAAGGCGACGATGCTCCTCGCGAGCCCGGGAGATCGCTGGGCAGCCCTCTCCCTGCTCCGCCGGAAGTCTGGTTGTCTCCGGCCGACGGCTGGACGAATGTGTCGCTGACGCCGACGATCTCGATCCGAAGCGCGCGGCCGGTGGAGCGCAGCGTGCTCGAGCAAGTGGCTGCCGAAGCGAACGTCGTGACCTGGCCGGGCAGGTCGGTCGTCGAGACCGAAACCTCGATCGGCGAAGGTCTGATCTCGCCCACGATCGAGCCGACGATTCGCCTCACCCCGAAGCAGCCGCTCGCGCTCGGGTGGTACGCCCTGGAAGTGCACTCGCTCGTGCCGCCCCTGCGCTGGCCGGACAATGCCGGCATCGTGCGCGACGGCGACGCGGGCCGCAGCCGGTTCAAGGTCGGTTCCGCGCCGGTCGTCCTCCACATCTGGGTGTGTGAAAAAGCAGCCGGCCGCACGAAGCTGCTGCTCAGCCTCTCGGAGACCGTCGCGGTGATCCAACCGCTCGAGGACCACTTCAAGGTCGAATCCTCGACAGGCACGCTCGACTGCGAGCTGGGTGAGGCGCCCGCGGAGCTGTACGCCGTGTGTGACCTCGCCGGCGTCAAATCGGTAAAGGTGACCTTGAGCGACTCATTCGCGGAGGTCGGAAATCCCACGGTGCCGGCGGAGGGTGCGAGCGCACAGTTCGAGTTCGATCCCCGCGCGCTGCCGGAGGTCACGACCGGCTGCAAGATCTACAAGCCCTGATCAGCCGCACCGTTCACAGCAAGTCTCGCTCTCTAAACGAGCAGCCACTGCGCCCAATGCGCGCAAGATTTCCAAGGATTTTGCCCCGAGGGCGCGCGCCCCCGCAGGGCCGGACCGAGCAATACGCCTGCATTGCGCAGTGTCCGGACCGAGGAGGGAAGCCGCCCTCGGGGCAAAGCCGCCGGAAATCGGTCAGAGCGAAGGCATCAGCGCCAAGCGGCCGAAGGTCATGTCCTTGCCGACGAGGCACGCCGGCTTGGTCGGGTCGGGCATGGTATTGAAGCCACCGCTGACATCAGTCGCCTGGTAGCCGACGCGCGCCGAGCCGTCCGCAGCGAGCACGAGCTTCGGGTCGTGCAGCAGCCAGGCGTCCGCGACGCAGTTGGGCCACAAGATGATCGTGTCGGGGGTCAACTCCGAGGCGTACTCGACCTTGACCGTTTGCCAGGGCGCGTTCTGCGCGGTGCAGTGCGAGTCGGCACAGTGCGACAGGCCGATGTTGCTCTTCTGCGTGAACACGAAGCGCGGGCGATCCTTCGCGTCGAGCTCGAGGTCGACGCCCGAGCCGAGCTCGTACGCGTCGCTCATGGTTCGCCAAGCCCAGTTGCCTTGATCGCACGCCTGATCGCACTCGAAGTACACCAGCGAGCGCGAACCGGGCTCGGGCATCACCAGCCCGACCATGCGCGCGCCGCCCGTGGAAGTCAGCGCGAGCGACACGCTCGGCTTGACGTCACCGGCCGGATTCTCGAACGCCGGCGCGATCTCCACGCCGGACCACGAGCCGCTCGACTCGCAGTTGGCATCGCAGCGAACGTAGGCGATCTGCTTCACGCTCGACGTGGGGCTGATGATGATCGTGCCGAGGTGCGCGCGGTCCGCCTCGTCGATGCGCAGCGTCGAGTACGTCCACATCTGATCTTGAATCGTCGACATGCTCCAGTTCTCGGGATCGCTGCAGCCCTGATCGCATTGCACGTAGTGCGTGTGCGGCTCCTTCTGGCCGACGCCGAGGTACGCGACGTACGTGTGCATGATGAATCGCGGGCGACCTTGCGAGTCCACCGCCAGCGCATCGCCGGTCACGTCTTGCTGGCTCTGATGATCCATGAGCAGCGTGTTCGTCCAGTTGGCTTCGTCGGTGCAGTCGCGGTCGCACTGGGCGTAGTAGAGGTGCAAATACGTGGCGACCAACACGCGCGGCTTGCCATCCGGCGTCACGGCCAACATCGCGTTCGTGGGCACGGTGTCGGTCTCGAACTCGACGACCTTCATCTTGCTCGGGTCGACGCAGTTGTTCGGGCAATACGAGTAGAACGCTCCGCCGGCCGCGCCCGCGGGGTACAGCGAGTGCAGCCCGCCCTTGGCATCGAGCTCGATGCGCGGCGTCTGCGTGTTGCGCGGTTCGGGCGTGGGCAGGAAGAACGGCCGCGTGCTCCCCGAGCCGGGGCCATTGCCGGACGGCTTGCTCGGGTTATCAGCCGGCTGAGCCGGCGGCTGCTGGCCATTGCCGGGGTTCATCGCCGGCTTGCTCGGCGCATCCGGCGTGCTCGGATTGCTCGGCTCGCTGGGACTGCTCGGCTGAGCAGGTGTCTCCTTGCCCGGCTTGGCCCCGCCTCCAGACGCTGGCTTCGCCGGCTGCTCCGGCTCGGGCTTGGGCTTCGAAGGCGTCACCGGCTCATCGCCGGGATCGTCCCCGGGCTCGTCGCCCGCGTCCCCCAGCTCTTCGCCCGCGTCTGGCTCCATCGCGTCCTTTTTGGGCGAATCCTCGCCCGGACACGCGGCCAGCAGCACGACGCATCCCAACAGCGGAACCAGCTTCATTCGCTCGATGAACATTTCTCATTCTCCAGTGATCAGCGCGCAGGTATGGGAGCCGCCGCGCAGCGCCGGCGACCGATGGTCATCGGAAGGGTCGCGACCATTAGGCGCGACCCTTCCGGGTCGCCGCGTCCAGGTTTTGGGTTCGGGCGTCGGCGCCGGCTCGTGCGGAGCGCGCATGCCCAACATGACGCATCCCGCGCGCTCCGCTTGCTAAATGGTCGCTAAGCCGCGGCTCGGACTTCCTAAGAACTTCCTAAGCGCTGCGGCACTGTTCACTGCGGTAGACGGTCTCGGGGCTTTCGCTGCGCGTGTGTCGATAACGGACGCTTGCACCATGTGAACCCGTTCACTCGATTGTCGAAATATCGAGTGAGCAGTCGACAGGACACTATTTGTGAGTAAGCCTGCCCGGCATGTTGGGGCGGTATTGGGCGAGCTGGCTCGCCGTGTTGATTTCACTCTCAGTTGGCGTTCGCGCCGAAGCGCAGACGGCACCGGCCGGCAAGGCGGCCGCGGAAGCATTGTTCGACCGCGGGCTCGAGTTGATGCGCGAAGGCAAGGTCGCCGAGGCGTGCACGCAGCTCGAGCAGAGCCAGGCGATCGAGACCGGCATCGGCACGATGATGTATCTCGCGGAGTGCTACGAGCGTCTCGGTCGCACGGCCAGCGCGTGGGCCCTATTCCGCGAGGCGGCGTCGGCCGCGCGGG
Organism: Polyangiales bacterium; assembly: GCA_035274465.1. Taxonomy (GTDB): domain Bacteria; phylum Myxococcota_A; class Polyangia; order Polyangiales; family JAFGIB01; genus JADGRF01. The sequence goes on along the minus strand of DATEOF010000427.1, from coordinate 3,132 downwards.
CAGAAGGCCAGGAGGATCGGGCGCTGAAGGGCAAGGCGCGTGCGGACGCGCTCGAGCCGCAGCTCTCGAAGATCTCGGTCAGCGTCCCCGCGGACAACAAGCTGCCGGGTCTCACGGTGAGCTTGAACGGCGTGAACCTGGTGTCGGGTGCCTGGGGCGTGCCCGTACCGGTCGACCCTGGCGAGAGTCGCGTGCAAGCGCGCGCACCCGGTCATCAAGAGTGGGCGAGCGTGCAGAACGTGGCGCCGAGCGGCAGCGTGAACGTCACCGTACCGCTGCTGTCACGCGACGTCTCGGCCAGCGCGGTGGCGGAAGCGGCAGCACCGGCTCCGCAGCCGGAGGCGCCGCTGGCAGCTGCAAGCGCTGCGCCGGTGGATCGGGATGGCGGAGGCGGAGGCTGGTCGACCCAGCGCACGGTCGGAATCGTGGTGGGCGCAAGCGGCATCGTGGCACTCGGCGTGGGCACGTACTTCGGCGTACGCGCGCTCTCGAAGGACAGCCAGGCCGACGATCTGTGCGACGCGAACCCGCCCGGTTGCGAGAGCAGTGAAGGCGTCGCGCTGGCGAACCAGGCAAACACCGCGGCGACCTGGTCCAACGTGTTCGTGTTCGGCGGTGCGGCGCTGCTCGTCACCGGTACGGTCCTGTATTTGACTGCACCGTCCGAGCAGGCACCCACGCTGGCGTTGCAGGGAGATGCGTCCGGAGGGCGCGTGATCTTCCGAGGTAAGTTCTGATGACTGCACTGCTTCGGAGTTTGGTCGTTCTGCTCGCGGCGAGCGTCGCGAGCTGTCAGCTCGTGGGCGGGATCGACGACCGGCAACAGACCGGCGTGGACATGCCCGGGGTGATGGAGGCCGGATCGGGCGCGCGGGGCGGAGCTGGTAGCGGCGGAGCCAACAAGCTGTGCTCGCAGTACTGCGACGCGGTCACGCGCGCATGCACCAAGGAATACTCGGTCTACGGCAACGAGGAGCAGTGCCTGGCCGTCTGCCCGCACTTGAAACAGGGCAAGGCGTCCGACGGAGTCGGCAACACGGTGGGTTGTCGGTACAACGCGGCGCGTGACATCTCGACCGAGCCGGTGGATTGCCGCTTCGCAGGTCCGGGTGGCGGCGGCGTGTGCGGCGACAGCTGCGACAGCTACTGCGAGTTGATGAGTCAGGGCTGCTCCGGCGACGACTACAAGGCCTTCTGGCTCGACGATCTGGACAAGTGCAAGCGCATCTGCCGCGCCCTGCCGGACCTCGACGAGGACGGAGATCTCGATGCCGACGAGACTCGCTACAGCGCGCTGAACAACGACGCTCGCGATCACAACGGCGACACGGTGCAGTGCCGCTTGTTCCACGCCACGGCCGCGAACGCCTCCGTCGCCGGCCCGGCCGGTCACTGCTGGCATGCCGCGCTCGCGCCGCGCCCGGACAAGAATGGAAGCGCGAATCCGTGCCTGGGTGCGGTCGGTCAAACGGCGCCGACCTGCAAGGACTACTGCAAGCTCAACGCCACCGCTTGCACCGGCGACGTCGCCACCTACGAGGACGAAACGCAGTGCCTCGCGGTGTGCAAGACGTTCGATCCCGGCATGCTGACGGACGACGGCTCGGGCGGACTCGCCAAGAACAGCACCCTCGGTTGCCGCAAGACGCACACCTACAACGCGCTCCTGGCCACCTTGCCCGACGTCAACGCCTTGCACTGCGGCCACTCGGGTCCAGGCGGGGCGGGCCTGTGCGGCGACGACTGCGCGTCGTACTGCAGTCAGCTGGAGAAGGGCTGCCCGAGCCAGTTCTCGAGCATGGGGGGCGCCGCCAAGTGTCAGTCCGAATGCAAGGCGCTGCTGCCCGACGGAAAGCCCATCGCCTATTCGGTGAAGCTCGCCAAGTCCGGCACCTCTCCCCTCGCCTGCCGCATGCTCGGCGTCGCGCGGGCCCTCGCCGATTCGAAGGCAGCACCCATGGCCTGTGAGGTTGCCGCTGGGCGCGGCGACTGCAAGTGACTCGATCATGCGACTCGGAAGAACGATCGACGGCCGCGACATCTCACTGCCGGTAGAGATCGGCGGGTCGATCGACGAACGTTACGAGATCGAGCGCATCATCGGCGAAGGTCTGACCAGCGTGGTCTACGCGGCGCGCCGGCGCGGTCTCGGCCAGCGCGTCGCGCTCAAGTTCCTGGTGCGGGAGAGCGTGCAGCGCGGCGAGGCGCTCGAAAAGTTCCGGCGCGAGGCGCTGGCCGCGGCCGACTTCGACAGCGAGTACGCGTGCCGCGTGTTGGACGTGCGCATGCTCGACAACGGCGTGCCGTACCTCGTGATGGAGTACCTCGAGGGCTGCAACCTCGCCACCGAGCTCGGCTCGCGCACGCGCCTGCCGCCGATGGAGGCGCTGCGCTACGTGCTCGAGGCCTGCGAGCCGATCAGCGAGGCGCACGCCGCCGGCGTCGTGCATCGCGATCTGAAGCTCGAGAACTTGTTCCTGATCAGCCGCGCGGATGGCTCGCGTCACGTGAAGGTGATGGACTTCGGCGTGCCGAACGTGCTGATCGACTCGGACGCCAGCTCGCGCTCGCTGCCGATGAGCCTGCGCGCCCTGAGCTCGCTCGCGTACAAGGCGCCCGAGCAGCTCGACCTGGCGCGCGACATCGATGCGCGAGTCGACGTGTGGAGCCTCGGCGTGGTGCTGTACGAGCTCCTGACGGGTAGCCGGCCCTTCGGCGGCGCTTCGATCGCCGCGCTGGTGCAGGCCGTGCTGCACGAAGCCCCGAGCCCGTTCTTCGCGGCTTCAGTGATCGCCCCTGACGGACTGGAGGGCGTGCTGCACAAGGCGCTGTCCAAGTCGCGCGATGAGCGCTACGCGTCGATCGCGGAGTTCGCCGCCGCGCTGGCGCCGTTTGCACCGCAGGAGCTGATGGAGGGCCTGCAGATCGGCAGCGCGCGCAGCCCGGCGCCGGGCTCGGTGACGATCGAGCTCGACGAGAGTGCATTCGAGCCGGTCGCAGAACCTGCGGCCGAGCACAAAGGTCGCAAGCGTCTGTACGCTTCACTGGCGATCTGCGCGCTGCTCGCCGTGGGGCTCGCCTTGCTGTGGCGCCCAGCGCCGCATCCGGCTTCGCCGCCGATGGCTGCAGCAC
>DATEOF010000426.1:0-12546 GCA_035274465.1 Polyangiales bacterium | reverse complement strand
AGCGCCCGTAGCAGTCGCTGTAGCCGCGGCGGTCGAGCCCGTGCCCACGGCAGTGCCGACGCTCGCCGCGGGCGCTTCGCTGCGCTTGGGTAGCCGCAGCCCGCGCGCGCGCAGCGCCTCGGTCGCGCGCACGGCCAGCAGCGAGTCGTCGTGCTCGTCGCCGGGTAAGCTCACCACTTCGCCGCCACCAGCTGCATCGCCATCGCTCGCCACCCACAGCTCGATCGCCGGGCGCTCGGGCTGCATGCGAAGCGCGGCCCGTGCCCCGGCCGCGGTCACCAGGCCGGCGAGGGGAGCGCGCGCGCTGTTCGAGTCGGGCCCCAGCTCGCGCACGCGCCAGTCATTGACCTCCAACTCCGCGCGGATGCGCGCGATCACCGCGGCGTCCTTGGGCACGCGCACGATGACCACGGTGCCCTGCGGCTCCTGCGCCGACGCCGTGGCTGCCAGACTGCCGAGCAGCAGCCCGAAGCCGCACAGGACTAGCGCAAGCTGTTGGCGAGCGCGGCGTGCGGGCCGTCCGGGAAGTCGCGCAGGTACTGAGCCGCAAGCTCGCGCGCGGCGGCATTGTCGCCGCTGCGCACGGTGGCCTCGAGCAGGCGCCCGCTGGCTTCGCGCGCCAGCGCACCGCCGGGTCGTTCCCTCAGGTAAGTGCGGAACCACCCCGCTGCCTCTGCGTAAGAACCATCTTGGTCGAACTCTAGCTTACCCAATGCGAACGCCGCCTGGGCGGCTTGCCGGCCACCGGCAAAGCGCTGGCGGAGGAGCCGCAGCGCAGCGGCCGCATCATCGTAGCCCCGGCCGTAGCGCGCCAGGTCCGAAAGCAGGATCAGGTCCGCCGCATCCGCACGCCGGCACTCGGCGGCGAAGCCCGTGCTGCGCACGACCGCCAGCGCGTCCGCGTAGCGGCCGGCCTTGGCCAACGTGCGCCAGCTCGCGTTGCCGTGCTGCGACGTGCGAGCTGGCGCAGTGCGGACGCGGGTGGCTGGGCTCCGCGTCGGCCTGGACTGCACGGCGGGCGGGGGATTCGCAGCTGGTGGCGGCGCCGCGGGCGCGACCTTGGTGGCCGGCTCGGGGGCCGACGCCGGCACTTCGTGCGCCGCTTGCTCGGCGAGCTCGGCGCGCGAGCCGACGTTCAAGCGACCTTGCCGGCAGGACGCGATCGCCCGCTGGCCGGCGTTCAACTCGTACGCCTGGCCGAACACGCAGCCCGAGATCTCGACGTGACCTTCGCGCAGATCGAGCTCGAAGGCGTCTTGCTCCGGCGACCAGCGCACGTCGAAGCGCGTGCCGGTGACCTTGACCGCGAACGGTCCAGCGCTGACCCGCCACGCGGCTTGCGAGCGGTGCTTGACGTGCACGTGGGCGAGACCGTTCTCGAGCAACAGGTGCGCGCCATTGGGCGACAGCTCCGCGATGCGTGCCCGCGAGTCGGGGGCCACGTCCACGCGCGTGCCGTCGGAGAAGCGCATCGCCACCGACGCCGAATCCGGTGCCTCGACCCAGGTGCCGACGCTGCCGAGGCGAGCCTCGGCGCCGATGCGGACCTCGATCGGTTGCGGGCCCCGCGCACCGGGCCAGAGCAGCAGCACCAACGCCGCAGCAGCGCAGCCAGCAGCGGCAGTCGAACCCAGCCAGATCGGCCAGCTGCGTCGCTTCACTTCCGGCAGCTCGAGCGCATCGAGCCGCGCGCGAACTTCGGCGCGCACGTTCGAGCGAGCGCGCAGCGCGTCTTGCTCGCGCGCCAGCTGGCGGCCGAGATCATCGAAGCGCGTCATGGCGCACGCTCCTCGGGTTGAACCCATTCAGCGAGCGCGGCGTTCTCCGAGGCCAGCGCGGTGAACGTGCGCTGGGCGCGGGCGAGCCGGCGCTTGATCGTCGCCAGGGACACGTTGCATGCGGCGGCGACAGCCGTGAGCTCCATACCGTCGATGTGGCGCAGCGCGAAGGCCACGCGCTCGTCGGCAGGCAGTTGAGACATCACTTCGTAGGTGCAGCGCAGAGCTTCACTGATCTCCGCGGGGGCGACCGTGGCTTCCTGCTCCGGAACATCAGCCGGCGCGAAGAACTGGATCAGGCGCCAGCGCTGCCGCTTGACGATGCACTTGCGCGCCTTGCGGACCGCGATCCCGGTCAGCCAACCGCGCAGGGCGCGCGGGTCGCGGACCTGGTCGATCGAGCCGAGCGCGACCACGAACACGTCTTGCAGCAGATCGGCCAGCTCGGTGTCCGGTCCCAGCACACGGAACAGGACACGCTCCACGTCGCGCGAGTAGCGATCGAACAGCGCGCGCCGCGCCTCGGCGCGTCCGGCTTGTAAAGCGGCGACCAGGGCGACCTCGGAATCCGGAATTGGCAGCTCCACGACCTGGGGGGTCGCCGGGGCCAAGCGCGGTAATCGAGGGGAGGAGGCCATTACGTACGGATAGTTCCAACTCGGGTCAACTGCGGCTCAATGGTCTCCGGGCATGGGGCCGGAATGTGCAGGGCTGTTTTGCGTCGTGAGGAATTCGACCACCCACACACTCCCAACGTGCGCGACGCCTACCTTCGGACTTGTCGTGAGGACCGCGCAGAGCTCCGGGGGGGCGCTCGGAATTCCATTCACGACGTCACTGGCGTTTTCTGCGCCGATGACCGTGATCTCGTAGGCCTCGCCGAACACGCCCGCGATCTGGAGTTTGTCGTCGAGATCGCGCGAGCCATCGGGGCCGGACCAGCGCGGAGTGAACATGAGCGGAAGCGGTGTTCCTCGCGGCGGAATCCCCGAAGGAAAACGCAACCGCGCGACACACGTCAGCGCGTCGTCCGTCTTGATCGCCGGTTGAGGCCGGCTGAATCCGCAGTAGTCCCACGGCATAGCGCGTATCTGACTGATGCGTTCGACCAGTTCGGTTTCCCCGCGTGCATCGCCCGTCCAAGTCTTGTCACGCGCGGCGCACTCTGGTGTCGGCTTCCGTTCGCTGCCGGTGCCTCCGGCGCCGCCGCGTCCAGCTGCAGAGCCAAAGCGCCCGGCCTCGCCCCGGCCGCCGCTCCCAGCTTCAGCCCTTCCGCCGCTGCCAGCTTCAGTGACCAACGCTGCCGCAGGCAGAAAGGGCGTACCTTCGTTCTGTGCGCAGGCGCCAAACCCACACGCGAGCACAACAAAACCGAGACCGATGATCCGCACGCCGGCGACAGTCTACGCTGCGCGGGCGCTCCTTCAACGCGCCTTGTGCCTCACACCGCCTCCGTCGTCCCCAGCTGCGGGGTTGGCTGACCCTCGGCCGCTGGGCTAAGGAACTATCCCGTGCTGGCGGCCTTTCGCCGGAAAAACCCCCCATAGAAGGCAAGGAGCGCCCCCCGCATGCAGAACCTCGCGCGCTGGTTCACGTACGCCAGCCTTTTCGTCCTTTCGCTCGCGGCTTGCGGCGGCGACGACGGCCAGAAGCCCCTGGCGACGAGCGAGGCGACTGCGGGGACCCAGGCCTGTATCACGCTCGTGGGCATGGGCTGCGGGTGCCCAGGTGGCACGTACGGCGTGTACTCGTGCGACGGCAAGTGTCTCCAGTGTCCCGTGCAGGGTTCCGCTGGCATGGCTGCGACCCCGACCGCGCCGAGCGGTGCAGCTGGTGGCGGCCAAGTCGGGCAAGCCGGCCGCTCGGGCCGCGGCATGATGACGACCCCGCCGCCGCCTCCTGTCGCCGGCTCGGTTGCGTCCCCGGTCAGCGGTCCGGCAGGTGCGCCGGCTCTGTCCGGGGTGGCCGGTATGCCCGCGGCGATGGCCGGACGCGGTCCGCTGCCTGCAGCTGGTAGCGGCGGCGCAGCCACGGGCGCTGCTGGTTCGAGCGGTGCAACGGTGACCGGCGATGTGCCTGCCACGCCGGTCTGCGAGGCAGTGTCCATGTGGCCGGCCGAGTGGACAGCGTTCGAGCAAGAGGTGCTCAAGCTGGTGAACGAAAACCGCGCAAAGGGCTGGAACTGCGACACCGAAGGCATGAAGCCGCCCGCCGGACCGCTCAGCATGGAGCCGACGCTGCGCTGCTCCGCGCGCCTGCACTCCAAGGACATGGCCGATCGCATGTTCTTTGCACACGATAACCCGGACGGAGAGAATCCCGGCGCTCGCATGACGGCCGCTGGGTACGTGGGGCGAACCTGGGGCGAGAACATCGCCAAGGGCCAATCCACACCGGCGCAGGTCGTCGCGGGCTGGATGGACAGCGATGGCCACTGTTCGAACATCATGAACGCGACGTTCAACCTGATTGGCGTCGGCTATTTCGCGGGCATGTCCACGAATCCACGCTTCAACAGCGAGCTGTATTGGACGCAAAACTTCGGCGCCACGAGTACCCCGCGCCGCTGAGTTGCGCAGTGTCCAATCCAGCAGTCAGCATCGGCTGAGCGTCCAGGCAGCTTGACGCTGCAACCCCGCCGCCGCTGAACGGCGTGCTCGCCACACTTCGGCATGCTCGTTGCTCTTGTAGTGGAGCATGAGTTCCAAGCCAGCATCGAGTGTGGACAGCAGCGGTCTTATTCGCGCTGAGATGATCGAGACGTCGCTCCTGGGTGGCACGAAGTTGGCCCATGCCGGCACGGTGCCCGAGCTGGATTCCCTGCCCGTGATGCAGTGGTTGTCCGAGACGCTGCAGCGCGAGGTGCAGGCGTCGTTCGAAACATTGCGCGCCGGCTTGCGCTTCGCGCGCGAGCGATTGTTCGACAACCAGCTCGCATCTCGGCCGCTCGCCCAGCCGCTCACCACGCTGCTGGCGACCGATCTGGAGGACTTTACGCCGATGATCGAGCGGCTCGGCGACATGCGGGCCCAGGAGATCATGCACGCGCACAACGAGTTGATGCGCAGCTGCCTGCGGCGCCACGGGGGCCGCGAAGTGGCACATACGGGCGACGGGATCATGGCCGCGTTTCGCTCGGCCGAAAACGCGCTGCGCTGCGCGATCGCGATGCAGCGCGGGCTCACCGAGCACAACCGCCGGCACCCGCTCACCCCGCTGCGAGCTCGCATCGGGCTGCACGCCGGCATGCCGCTGCCCGAAGAAGATCGTCTGTTTGGCAGCTGCGTGAACATCACGGTGCGGGTGTGCAGCGTGACCAAGGCTGGTCGGATCCTGGTTTCCGACACGGTGCTCGGCCAGCTCGGCCCGAACGGCTTTCGGTTCCGTGAGCACGGCTACGTCAAGCTGAAGGGCATCAGCGCGCCGCAGCAGCTGCACGAGCTGGCCTGGGAACCGAGCTTGCCGGAAGTCTTGAACTGAACAACCAGTCCTCCGCCCGAGGGATTTTGGCCGATTCTCGCTTGTTCCGGACGCGCATGGCTGCGTTGCTCCTCATCAACCAAAATCCCTCGGGCGGAGGACCTCGCCCCGTGGATTGGGCGCTACCCGATGATGGCCAGCTGACGCTCCTGCCGGAGTTCATTCCGGTGGAGCAGCGCGGCCCCCTGTTCGAGCTCTTGCGCGCGCAGGTGCCGTTTGCGCCGAAGCAGATCAGGATCCTCGGGCGCAGCGTCGACCAGCCGCGGCTCACGGCCTGGATCGGGGACCAAAGCGCCGTCTACACCTACTCCGGCGTGCGTCACGAGCCGGAGCCCTGGCCGCCCGAGCTCGCGACCTTGCGTGAGCGCGTGTCGCAGGCCGCGGGCAACGACTTCAACAGCGTGCTCTGCAACCTGTACCGCGATGGGCGCGACTCGATGGGCATGCACTCCGACAGCGAGCGCGAGCTGGGGCAAAACCCGGTGATCGCCTCGCTGTCGCTGGGTGCGGTCCGCCGCTTCCAGCTGCGGCATCGCAAGCAGAAGGGCGTCGGCCTCGACCTCGATCTACCCGGCGGCAGCCTGCTGATCATGCGCGGCGCGCTCCAGCACCACTATCGCCACGGCGTGCCCAAGCAGCCGCAGATCCAGGCGCAGCGCATCAACCTGACGTTCCGCAAGATCTCATAGCTCGTCGTCGCGGGCGCCGAGAGCGCTGGTGATGCGATACAGCTGGTTGCCGACGGCCTCGTACGCCGCGCACAGCTCGCTCGACCACAGGCGCGTGGGCAGGTCTTCGGCAGACTGCGGCACGTCGAACAGCTTGTGCCGCGTCTCGGTCTCGAGCGCATTCAGCTCGATCTCGCGCGCCTGGGCGTGCATCAGGCTGGGCGCGACGTGCGCCGCCAGGCTGTCGATCAACATGGCCAGCGCCTCGTCGACGATGCCGTGCACGCGCTCGAGCGCGCGTTCGCCATCGCCGCTGGGCAGCATGCCGTGCTCGGGCGCTTTCTCCGCAATGCGCAGCGTGGTCGAGATGGCATCGGTCAGATGAATGCAGGCGATGGCCGCCGCTCGCAGCTGCCGGGCGTCGCTGTCCGCGCCGTTCCCGGCCCCATCCAGCAGTTGTTGCAGCGTGGCGCCCGCCTGCCGCAGCGCTCGCTCGGTCTGTGCCGATGGCCCGCGATCTGCCGTGGTGGTGATCTCGCGCAGACCGGAGAGCGCGCTGCGGCACAGCGACAGGGCGCTGGCCAGCGAGTCGCCACCCGGCAACGTCGCGGCCGAGGCCTGCACGACCGGTTGATTGCGCTCGGCGAGCCGCAGCGCGAACGGCAACGTCAGATAGGCCACGACCGCCGCCGCGACCTCCAGCGCGAGGAAGCCCACGCCGAGGTACAGGCTCATGCCGGGCACGAGCACGTTCGGACCGAAGCCGGCTTGCGCCGGATTGCGCGCGACCAGCACCTCGGACAAGCGCGTCCACAGCGGCAGCCCGATCATCGCGGTCACGGTCATCGCGGACGCCAGCACCGCATGCGCCGGCACCAGCCGCCGGGCCTCGCGACCGAACGGCCAGGCCGCCGTCGCCGTGCTGACCAGCGCGCCCAAACTCACGCCAGCCAGCGTGGCCAACGCCTCGCGCAACCCGAGCGAGCCGCTGATCTGCGCCAGGCTCATCACCAGCGCGAACACCGGTGAAGGACCCTGGAGCAGCGCGGTCAACAGCGCGCCCGCGCCGACGCACGAGAGCAAGCTCAGGAGCGTGCCGCTGCGGAAGTACGAGAGGTACGGCAGGACCTGCGGATCGGAGACCAGCGGCGCGAAGCCGCTCTGCAAGATGCCGAGGCCCAGGAACAACAGGCCGGCGCCGATCACGACCGAGCCCAACGCACGGCTGACACGGCTTTCGGCCAGCAGGATCCACAGCACGCCGATCGTCACCACCCACAGCGCTTCGCGGGTCGCGAACAGAGGCAGGAGCACGGCCGCGGCTGAGGCTCCCAGCTGCGTGCCGATCAAGACGATCACCGCCGCACGCAGCCGCAGCATGCGCGCCGCGAGCAAGCCCGCGAGCAACCCCGCGGCAGACGTCGTCGATTGCGTCAGGAAGCCGGTGAGCGTGCCGAGCGCCGCCGGTCGAACAAAGCCTTGCGTCATCGCGCCGAGCGCGCCGCGAATGCGCCGGCCTGCGTAGGCGCGCAGCGATCGCCCGACCGTGCGCAGACCGAGTACGAACAACGCCAGGCCCCCGATCACGTTGCGCAGGATGTCCGAGCGGGGCAACGCGCGCAGCGTGAGCACCCACGGCTTGCTCTTGCGCTCACCCTGCAAGAGCCGCAGCTTCGCTTGACCGTAGGGCAGGGAGGGCGGCACGCGCACCACCAGCTGATCGTTCGTGCGATGCAAGACCTCCGCGCGCGTCTTCGACACCTCCACGTAGAGCGGTGCCGGATCTTTCGCGTCGGTGCCCGCCACGATCACGACCACTGCCGCTCCCGGCGACAGCTCGAGTGGCTTCGCGGACTCGATGCGCAGCTTGTCCTTGTCCGCGTCGTTGTCGTCCGGGTCGTCGGACTCGGCCTCGGGCGCAGGCACCACGTATTCGTCGACCAGTGCGTAGCCGATCACCGCGAGCGTCAGCACCCAGAGCAACGCGGTGCGAAATTGCCGGCGAGGAGCACGGGTTTCCATGGATCTGCGCGCGCGCTACCTGGCCCGCGCCGGGCCGTGCACGGCCTCGCTCGCGGTGACGAACTTACTCAGGCTGTGTTGCTCGGCGCCGGTCTGCTCCAGCAGGTCGGCGAGCCAGCCGGGGAGCTCGCCGCGCGCTTTGACTTCCAGTATGTAGCCGCTGTGCTCGTGCATCGGGGTGCCGAGCGCCTCTCGCACCAACGGCTTCTCGGTCTTCCACAGTGACTCGGCTGCCGCGAAGCAGGCCACGCGCTGGTCGAACGTGATGCGCAGCGAGCCAGCCGTGTCTTCGAAGGCCGTGCGCCGGTAGTTGACCAGGCAGCTGGCGCGCAGCGGCTCGCTGAAGCGAGCGCGCAGGGCGGAGAGCTCGGCGATCACGTCCTCCCCTGCAGCCGATGGCTGCGGGGCATCGGGGTCGCTTTCGTGCTCGCTCTGATGACGCGCGGCACGCTGCAGGTCGAGCATCGCCTGGCTGACCTCGCCGCGTTCGAAGAACGGCGACAGATCGCCCTTCGGGATGCCGACGCGACGCTTGTACGTGCGGCCGTCGCGCTTGCCTTTGATCTCGATCCACAGCACCGGGCTGTAGCGCACGATGTCCCGCGGATCGGTCGCGAGCTCCAGCAGCTCGGGATGCAGGTCGTAGTACTCGCGCGCGCGGATCTTCAGGTTGTCGGCGTCCTCGCGCACCGCGCGGTACAGGTCGCGCGAGGTCGTGTCGAAATACACCGTCGTGACGTAGTGGCGCGCGCGCGGCAGGCGGTTGGCGCCGCGGCCGGAGAAGCGGTGCTTGGGGATGCGCGCCGAGACCTGGGCGGCGAACTGCCCGGCGTGGAGCTCACTCAGCGTGAACTTCAGCTCGCGCCGGTCGCGCGTGATGGCGCTCGATTCCTGTGCCGCCCTACGACTCACCACAACTCCTTACGGGCAAAGGCCACCCGGTATCTTGCAGCTCACCAGTTCCTCGGTACCACCCCCGATTTCGGAGAGCTCCTTCACTTTGCCGATGCCGGGGCAGAACCAGAGGACTTTGTCGTCGTCGTCGGCGGATTTTGCCGGATTGCCCCGGATGCGCTCGCGACGCACGCGCATGCAGTCGTCGAACTTCCCGGCGGGCACGGTCACCGAGTCGTGTAGCTTTTCCACCGTGAAGGTGTGCTCGCGATTGTCCTCGGAGATGACGCTACCAGCGGCGGTCTTCTCGGTGCGCTTGTAGCTCACTTGATCGGCGTGCCCGTCCTGGACCTTGGTCCATGCCGAGTCGAAGCGCAAAAAGCCCGGCTCGTAGTCGACGGTGCCCTGGGCGATCTCCGCCTTGAACTCTTTCTTGTGGGCGCGCAGCACCTTGGTGCCTGTGCGGATGATCGTGTTCTCGCTGGTCTCGCCCTTCGGGTCCGGGGCACCCTTGGTGAGATAGGCGTCGTTGCCTTGCCAGTCCGCCGCGTCGCTGACCTCGGTCTTGTCGTCCCAGGGGGCGCTGTCGCCGCTGTGTCGATAGGTGAGGACCGATCCGGCGACCATCGGGTAGTAGTCATCCTTCACCGACACCGAGGGCACGTCGCCGGCGTCTTCTCTGTCGCCACCGGCGTCTGCGGTTCCGCCGCCGGGATCCTTCTGCGAGCAACCCAGGGCGCTCAGCGCGCAAGCGAGACACAACCAAGACCAGCTACGCATCCGCAGGCTCCTTCTCCTCTTCGTTACTCTTGCCGATCAGTGACAGCAGCAGCATCAGGGCGATCAAAACAACGTGCCGAACGAGTTCATGCGCCGCCCGCTTCCGCGACCGCGCGTGGCCGTACGGCCCAGTCCGGCTGAGCCTGATGTTCCTCGAGGAGCTGTTCCCGCCGGAGCATGTGGATGTCGCCCGCGCCGAGCTCACGGCAGCGTGCGTAGAGATCGGTGACGGCAGGGGTGCGCGGCAGGCCAAGCAAGCTATGTAGCACCGTCGACGGCCAGCGGGCCACGGCGCGCTCGCGCAAGGCGAATGAGCGCGGGTCGCTCAGCCGGCGCACGCTGTCGATGACCTCGCGGCCGCTCTCGAACAGCGCCTCGCGCAGGTCATGGGCGAGCGCATCGTCGCGGCCGGCCAGCGCCGACAATACCAACTTGGGAGCATGCTCGCAGCTGCGCACGAGCCACTCGTCGCCGAACGTGCTGCGCGTCGAGCGCAGGCTGTTCAGGCCGAGGATCGGGTTCTTCTCGAACAGCCGCTCACGGCGGCGCTGTGCGGCCTCGCTCACGCAACCCTGCAGCGTCTCGGCGCGCGCTTCATCGGTGCCAGCCGACCACGCGCGGTCGCGCAGCGCCCAGGCATGGGCGTCGTCGCGCATCGCCAGGCTGGACAGCACTGCGTCGGGTTCACTCGCGAGGTACTGCTCGCGCAATGAGTCGCTCTGTTCGTCGCGCAGCTGGCGCAGAGCGAGCAGCGCTGCACGCGGCGCGCGTGGCAGCGAGTGCAGCCGCGGATCGTCCGGGCCCGACAGTGGCTTGCCGTAGATATGGCTGAGCGCGTACTCGGGCTCGACCTCGGCGGCGGCCAGCAGCATGGGGTCGCTGGGATCCAGGCAGAACGCGGTCAACGCGGGTTCACTTGCGAGCGCGGCGGCACGTTGCGCGCGCGTGGCGATCAGACCTTCGCCGAAGTAGAGCGCCTCGCCGAGCAGTTGTTCGGACAACGCGCGGTGCAGATCCCAATCGGGCGGGACCAGCCAGCGCGGCTTGGCGTCGAGTGGGCTCTCGCCGGTGCCCGCGCCGGGGCCGTGCTGCACCACGCGCGCCACGCGCTCCGCCAACTGCTCGCGAGTCGCGCGCTCGACGTGAAAGAGCGGATAGCCGCGCTGTTGCGCGAGCATCGAGTACGTGTCGCGCACGCGCTCCTTGAAGGCGCTGCCCGCGAGGCCCTTGCGGCCGCTATCACCGAGCGTATGCCCGCGGATGCGCTCCAGGCGCTTGCGCAAGCGACTGGTGCGCGGGTGCACGTCGAAGACCAACGTCAGATCGGGCTCGACCCCGCCGCTCGCCAGGCGCGCCGCACTCTCGCAGTCGTCGCGCGACAGGCCGCGCGCCATGCCCAACACGATCGGCGTCAAAAACGAGCGATCGACGAGCACGGTCTCGCCGCGCCTCAGCGCGGGTTGCACGAGCTCGAGCATCACCTGCGCCTCGCGCGCGCAGTACAGCAGCAACTCGGCGCGCGCCGACAGCTCGTAGTTGCGCTGGTCGCGCGTGAGCTGCCGGATCATGCGCGTCGGGCGCGAGCTGTGCTCCTTGCCGGAGCGCGGCATGAACACGCTCACGCCTTGCGAGCGCAGCAGGTCGGCGACGCGAGCCAGCGCGGTGGTCTTGCCCGCGCCGTCCACGCCTTCGAACGCTATCAATTTCCCGCGCGGGGGGCTGGTTCGATCGGCTACTGAGTCTCGTGCCACGATGAATTCAAACTACAACCGTCGATTGCGGTTGGCCAGGGTTCTACACAGTTGCTTCAGATCTCGCCGGAGACCATCAGGTAGTAGGTCTCGCTGGCCACCTCTCCGCGCGGGTCGGCGCCTCCGAGGGGGCGGGTGATCTCCACCTGCGGCATGACGCGCAGCGCATTCTTCCTGTAGTTCCAGGAGAGCCCCCCCACGGCTCGGACCCGCTCATCTCCCGAATATTCGGTGTCGGTGTCCATCCACTCCAGCACCACCACCGGTGCGAGCGTCCACTTCTTGCTGAGCTTGAACGCGTAGTCGGCGTAGCCGATGACCCCGAACGACCATGGCGTGCGCGAGGCACCGGGGTCGTCTTCCACTGGTGGGGGGTTGGGGTTCTGCGCCACGTCGGCCTCGAGCCCGACCGTGAGCGGGCCGAAGTCGAGTTTGCTGTCGATGCCGAGCGCAGTGACCCGCAGTGCCTCGCCGTCGGCGGAGCGCTGGCTCCACTTGTGCATGGCGCTCCAGCCGATCGACACGCTGTCGCTCGGGTCGTAGACGATGCGGCCGATCACATCGAGGCCCTCGATGTCGGCCCCGATCGGTGCCGGACTGGCGAAGGCCAACGAGTAGCGCAGTCCCGGCAGCGGCTCGCCCCACACCATGCCGGCGAGCGTGCGGCCGGCGAAGTTGTTGTCGGTCAGCAGCTCGTTGAACAGGCCGCGGTTGCGAAACGGCAGCTTGCCGATGCTGCGGAGCTCGAGCCGCGAGAAGGGTCGCTTGAAGCGGCCCGCGCGCAGCTGCACCGCGTCGCTCAGGTGCACGTTGATGAACGCGTCGCGGACCGTGGCGTTGTTCAGGTTGAAGCCGAGCTCCAGCTCGATGAGCTTGTTCACCTGGACCTCGGCCTCGATCACCGCGTCGTCCAGGAAGAAGCCGGTCTCCGTCTCCTCGGTCGCCGCCTGGCCGTTCTCCGGGTGCTTGCGAACCAGCTCGACGCCCGTCATCACGCGCGCCTGGAATTTGAAGACCGGCCACTTCGAGTCCGGGTCGCGTTCGGACTCGGAGTCCTCGTCGCCTTCCGCGGCCTTCGCAGCCGTCGGCGGCGGCTCCTCTGCAGCTGAGGGCGGCGGCGGCGGCGGTGCAGGCGGCGGCTCGGGCGCGGCGGTGGGCGGGGGTGCGGGGCTG
>DATEOF010000425.1:0-17531 GCA_035274465.1 Polyangiales bacterium | reverse complement strand
CGCGCGCACCTTCGCCGCGCCGCGCCCGCGCGGACACAAGGACTCGCTGGCCAAGCTCGAGGCGGCGATCACGGGTCGCGGGACGCAGACGCTCGCGGCGCTGGTGCAGGCGCCGGCGGGCGGTGGCAAGTCGCTGTTCCTGCAAGAGCTCAAGTGGCGGCTGCAGCTGGGATCGTTCCTGGTCGTCGAAGTGTTCGGCGGCCGCGGCTCGGGCGCACTCGCGCTGATCGGTCTGGTCGAGCAACTGGTCACCGTGCTCGGTTCCGATCACCCGCGTGCGGCGCCCGCGAAGCAGCTGCTCTCGTCGCTGCGCCCCGGAAGGCTCGCGCCTGATGGCCGCGACCCTTCCGATGACCATCGGTCGCCGGCGCTGCGCGGCGGCTCCGGTGTGCTGGTCGAAGCCGAGGCCTCGGAGTGCCTGGCGGGGCTCCTCTCGGCCGTGGCGGCCGAGGCGTCGCTCGTGCTGCTGGTCGACGACCTGGATCGCGCCGACGCCGTCTTCGGCGCGGTGCTGCGCTCGGCGATCCACGCCGAGTCCGCGCGGGGCCTCGCGTTGATCGCAAGCGCCACGCAGTCGAGCGCGCCGGCCGTGCGCGAGCTGCAGCCGAGCGTGAGCCACGAGCTGCCTCGCCTGTCCGCCGAAGACATCGCCGCCCTCAGCGGCGAGGCGTTAGGACCGCTCGACAGCACGGTGGTGAGCGCGTTGCAGGACCACGCGGCGGGATTGCCCGGGCCACTGCTGAGCGCGCTCTACGAGCTGTCGGCGCTGACCGCGGTCACGTCGGCCGACGTCCAACGCCTGCCGCCGGGAGCTGCGACGCTGGCGCTCACCCAGGCGCGGCTCGCACGCCTGACGGGGCCCGAGCGCAAGTTGCTCGACGTGCTGGCACTGGTCTCGAGCCTGCCGGAGACGCTCTGCGCCCACGCGCTCGAGAAGCCGGTGCCGACCGCGCGGCTCGAGAGCGACGGCCTGTTGGTGCGCGACGCGACCAACCTGATGTTGGCCGATCGCGGGTTGCGCAAGGCACTGCTCTCGGCTCTCGGCAGCGAGGGCGCGCGCGCGCTGGCGACGCGCCTCCTGGCCGAGCCCGGGCTCGATCAGCTCGCAGTGACCGAGCGTGCGGAGCTCGCGGTCGTGGCGCAAGCCGCCGCAACGCTGCGCGCGCTCGCCCTGCCTGCCGCCGATGCGCTGATCCAACTCGGCGCGCACGCGCGCGCGGCAGAGTTGCTCGACGCGCTGCTCGAGAGCGCCGAGGGCGAGCTGCGCGATGGCGCGTTGTTGCGGCTGGCGCAGACGCGGCACTCGCTCGGCGAGTACGAGAGCGCTGCCGCGCTCGCGAGTGAATTGGCGCAGCGCGCAGCGGCGACCACGCCGCAACGCACCGAGGCCTGCCTGATCGCAGCGCGTGCGCTCACGGCGCTGTCGCGCTGGGACGACGCCATCGCCACGCTGGAGCGCGTGCCGGACGACGTCGACGGCGCGCAGCGTGCGCGCGTGCAGCGCGAGCTGGCCAAGATCCACCTGCGTCGCGGCGACTACGCGGCGGTCTCGAGCGCGGTCGAGCTGGGCCTGTCGTGCGCACCCGAAGACGACTCGGTGCGCGTGGAGTTGCTCGGCAATCAGGGCATGGTGGCCGGCTACCGAGGCGATCAGGCCGGCGCGAAGGCGTGCCACGAAGCCGCGCTGAAGCTCGCGCGCAAGCTCGGCGAGCGGCGCGAGGAGGCCAACGCTCTCGCGTATCTCGCCATCGTCAGCCAGCGTTCGGGCGACATGACGAGCGCCCGCGATGCGTTCGCCCAGAGCCTCGAGATCGCGCGTGAGCTCGGCGACGTGGGCAACATGGCCACGTTCTCCATGAACCTGGGCGTGCTCTACTTCTACCTGGGTGAGCACGCGGTCGCCGCCGAGCACTACACCAGCGCTGCCGCGCTGGCGCGCCGCGCCGGCCGCCTCTCGACGCAGATCCAGGCGCGGCTGAACCTCGCGCACATCCACGTCTACTTCGGCCTGTACGAGATCGCGCGCGGCGAGATCGACGAGATGCTGAAGGACACGCAAGTGGCCGGCCAGCGCTACGCCGCGGCGCAGGCCACGGGGCTGTCCGCCGACCTGCTGGCGCGCACCAGCCAGACCGATCCAGCGCTGATGCGCTACGACGAAGCGATCGCGCGCTACAACGCCATCGGCCAAACACGCGAGGTCGCCGAGCACAGCCTGGACGCGGCTGAGGCGCTGCTCGATCGCAACGGGCCGGTCGACGCCTCGGCGGCTGCGGCGCGCCTCGCGACCGCGCGCGAGCGCATCGAGCGCGAGCAGATGGAAGACCTGCGCATGCGTCTCGACCTGCTGGTCGCGCGCACGCGTGTGGCCAACGGCGACGCGGATGCGGCCGCGGTGGGTCTCGACGAGGTGGTCGCGCGCGCGCGCAAGGCTCGCGATCGCGACGCGGAGTGGTCGGCCCTGGCGGCGCTGGCGCTGGCGCACGAGCAGGTGGGGTCGGTGTTCGCCGCCCGCACCAGCGCGCGTTCGGCGGTCGAGGTGCTGGAGGAGATCGCGCTGCGCGTGCCGCGGGAGCACCGCGACGCGTTCTGGCAAGATCCACGCCGGCGCGCGGTGCGCGAGCGAGCCAACCGCAGCGAGCAGCTGGCGGCCAACACGTCGCACACCGAGCCGTACACGACCTCGCTCGATCCCGACATCGAGCGCGAGCGCCTGTTCCAGATCATCAAGCGGCTGGCGCGCGAGCACGATCTGGAGCGCTTGCTCGAGCGCATCGTGGAGAGCGCCGTGGACCTGTCCGGTGCCGAGCGCGGCTCGGTGCTGCTGGTCGATGCCGCGGGGCACCTCACGCCGCAGATTACGCACACGCGCATGTCGGTACAGGACGAGGCGCTGGCCCTGTTCAGCCGCTCGATCGCCGAGGCCGTGCTGATCGACGGCGAGCCGATCGTGACCGTGGACGCGACTGCCGACGGACGCCTGCAGAGCTACCAGTCAGTCCATAAGCTCATGTTGCGCTCGGTCGCGTGCCTGCCGATCCGCGGCCACTCGGGCACGGTCGGCGTGCTCTACCTCGAACACCGGCGCTCGCGCGGCCGCTTCTCGGACGCAGCGGTGGACCTGCTGTCGGCGTTTGCCGACCAGGCCGCGATCGCGATCGAGAACGCGCGCTTGCTGGGCGAGGTGCGGCGCCAAAAACTGGAGCTCGAGCAGACCAACCACGAGTTGGAGCATGCCAAGGCGGAGCTCGAGGAGACGCTGCTCACGCGCACGAGGCAGCTCGAGGACGTGCAGCGCGAGCTCTCGCGCGTCGGCCAGCGCGCGCCCGCGCAAGGCTCGCGCTACGGCATGGTGGCCAAGAGCGGCGTCATGCAGCGCATCTTCGACGCGATGGGTCGCCTGTCGGGCAACGCCGTGCCGGTGGTGATCGGCGGCGAGAGTGGCACGGGCAAGGAGCTGGTGGCGCGCGGCATTCACTACGCGGGCCCGCGCGCGACGCAGCCGTTCGTCGCCATCAACTGCGGGTCGCTGCCCGAGACCTTGCTTGAGAGCGAGCTGTTCGGTCACGTCAAGGGCGCGTTCAGCGGTGCGGACCGCGACAAGAAGGGCGTGATCGCTGCTGCTTCAGGCGGCACGCTGTTCCTGGACGAAGTCTCCGAGATGCCGGCCAAGATGCAGATCGATCTGCTGCGCGTGCTCGAAGAAAAGACGGTTTGCCGCCTGGGCAGCGAGGTCGAAGAGCCGGTGGACGTGCGCGTGCTGGTCGCGAGCCAGCGGTCGCTGCGCGATCTGGTGGAGCAGGGCGCGTTCCGTGAGGACCTGTACTACCGGCTCGGTGTGGTCGAGCTCTGGCTCCCCCCGCTGCGCGAGCGGCGCGAGGACATTCCCTTGCTCGCCGATCACTTCCTTCGCGAGTTCGGCGAGCGCGAGCGCATGCCGCGCAAGCACCTGACGCGTGCGGCCCTGAGCCGACTGGTGGAGCTCGCCTGGCCGGGCAACGTGCGCCAACTGTCGCACGTGCTCTTGCAGGCCTGCGTGATGGCCGAAGGCACCACGATCGACGTGGCGGATCTCGCACCGCAGGAGGTCGGCCCGCGCATGAGCGGCAGCGTGCCGCCGCCGTCGGCTTCGCAGGCGATCGTCAGCACCCTGGACGATCATCGCAGCGTGGAGAAGCAGCGGATCCTGGCCGCCCTCGAGGCTTGCGGCTGGAACCGCGTCCGCGCCGCGCAGACGCTCGGTATGCCCCGCCGGACCTTCTATCGCCGTTTGGCGGACTACAGCATTCTGTAGATCGGTCGGGCAACTAACACTCGACCGCTGAAGCGCCGACTTACATTCGCACACGAATGACTACGCGAGCGGTGAAGCGTTTGCGTTGTGGCAGACGCGCGCGGTACAAAGCGTCGCGGATCGCCAGTGCTCGGACCCAGCCTCGTCGATGACCACGATGCACCGCGGACGCCTGCGGACACGACGGGCAGCGACAGCACGGCGCCGCCGCCGAGCGAGGTCGAAGGCCGCTGGGACCGTGCGCGCACACTTGTAATCGATCGCGGATTCACGGCCTGCATCTGGCTCTGCGGGATCGCGCTCCTGGCGATTCTGGCGCGGCCGCTGCTCTTCGGCTTCGTCCCGGTGTCCGGAGACTCGGGCGCGCTGTTCCTGCCGTTTCGTCACTTCTACGCCGACAGTCTCGCGCGGGGTGAGTCCTTCGATTGGATGCCGGGACTCTTGTCAGGCTATCCCGCCGCCGGTTCCGAGCTCGGTCCGTACCACCCCGCGCGTTTCCTCAGCTATCGACTGCTGCGCATCGACGTCGCGTACGCCCTCGAGATCTTCGCACCCTCGGTGTTTTGGCTGATCGGCATCCAGTTGTTCTTGCAACGCTGGATTGGACGGTCCGCGGCGGCCTTCGCCGCGCTCCTGACGACGTTTTCGTACTCGCTGTTGCAGTGGCAACACTGGCCGCACGCAGCGGCCATCCTCGCGCACATCCCATTCCTGCTCTGGTCGATGCGCTGGCTGGAGCGCGACCGGCCAGCTCGCGATCGCGTGTTCGGCGCCGCCGTCATCGCGCTGCTCACGGGGTCGCAGTACTTGCTCTCGCATCCGCAGACGCTGTGGTTCTCGCTCCTGACCATGGGCATCTACGCCGTCTTCCTCCTGACCAGCCGCCGGCTGAACGGTTGGGGCCTCGCCGCACTCGCTGGAGCGCAGCTGCTCGCGGCAGCCATCGGTGCGGCGCAGACGTACGCTATGTACTCCGCGCTCGCGGCCTCCACGCGCGCCGCCGACGACCCGGGTCTGGCGTATTTCGGTGCGATGCGCCCGCTCGAGCTCGTGAGCACGCTGCTGCCGGCCATCCACTGGGGCAGGGAGTGGACGAAGCTCGGAACGGGCACGTACCTGGGCATCGTGCCCGTCGTGTTGTGCTTCGCGGCGGTTTCCTTGCGTGGCGACACGACGCGTCCGGCCGCGATGCGGACGACCATCTCCGCGCGTCCGCGCTCGGGCGTGGTGTGGTTCGGTGCTGCCCTGGCGCTGTTCGGGTTCTGGATGGCGCTCGGCGAGCTCGGCTACCTGTACCGCCTGCAGACGTTCTTGCCCGGCATCGGCAAGTTGCGCGCGCCAGCGCGCTTCTCGACGCTGGGGCACCTCGGTCTGATCGTGGTGGCCGGATGCGTCGCAGCGCGGCTCCTCGATCGCGTTCGCGACCGCACTCCGCTGCCGTGGCAACGCCTGTACGTACCGTGGATCGTGGCAGGCGTGACGCTGGTGCTCGGGTTCTACGCGGAGCTGGATGATCCGGTCACGAAGCTCGCGGGCCTTCAGGCGAGCTACCTGACGGGACCGCTCATTTTCTGCGCCGCCACGGCCGGTCTCACGCTCGCGGCGCGCGGACGAGCGCTCGGACTCTACGTGCTCCTGGCCGTCGCACTGTTCGAGCTCGCCAGCTACAACTTGCTCAATCCTCACCTCGCGAAACTCTGGCGCGATGACACGCAACGTTGGGAGGAGTGGCAGGACCACTGGCCACACCCTCCCGACGCGCGACCGGGTCGCACGTACGCGCACGACTTCTTCGGTAGTCAGCTCTTGCTCGCCGACATCCCTCTCGTGAACGGCTATGCCGGGGGTCTCGAGGTCAGGCGGCAGCTCGACTACCGCAAGATCGAAGCGGTGCGCGCCGCTTCGGCCGCGTGGATCTTTCACCGCAACTTCGATCCGCTCCCGTTCTATCCCGGTCTCGAGGACAGGGGCTGGGGCTGGTACGGCGTGCCGTCCCCGCTGGCTCGCGTACGCCTGGTCCAGGGCACGCGAGTGAGCAACACGCCGGCGCGAGACCTCGCGGAGATCGATCTGGCGACCGTCGCGCTGGTGGACGAATCGGTTCAGCTCGATCCGGCCAAGCAGGCCGGCGACGTGCGCGTGGTTCATGATCGCCCAGGCCGCATGAGCGCAGACGTGACGACGCACGGCACCGAGCTCCTCGTGTTTGCTGAATCGTTCGATCCGAACTGGGTCGCGACTGTCGACGGCCAGCGCGGGATCCTCCGACGTGTGAATGGCGACTTCATGGGTTGTGTCATCAAACCCGGAGCGCACCACGTCACGTTCGAGTACCGTCCGACTCAGCTCTGGTTGGCCGAGGATGTATCCGCGATCGGTGCGATCGTCGCGCTGTTCCTGGCTCTCGGCGCCTGGGCATGGGGCCGCGCTCGAGGACTGTTGGGTGAACAAACCCCACGAATGGTCTGGGTGAGTCTGCGCGGCCTGCTCGTGACGAGTCGGACACGTGTCTGGATCTCCCCCGGCGTGTGGAGACGTTGGGGGGTGGAGCTCGCCGCACTGGCGTGCCTCGTGGTCGCGAGCGCCGCTCTGTGGTCGCTGCGCATCGAGGGACCGGCGAGCGTCGAGATGAATCTGCTCGGCAACTCGGACCAGTACACGTACTTCCTCCCGCTGTACAAGTTGACGGCGAGCCGCTGGGCAGCGAGTGGTTTGCCGTTGTGGAATCCCTGGCAGCTGGCCGGAGTGCCGCTGGCTGCCACGCCTCAGGCGAGCGCGTTCTATCCGCTGAACCTGTTGTACGTCGTGCTCGCGACGCACGACGCGATGCGCGTCCTCACGTTCATTCACCTCGTGCTCGCAGGCTGCTTCCTGTACTCGCTCACGCGAGTGCTCGGTGTCGCGCGCATCGCGGCGCTGCTGGGTGGCCTCGCCTACGCGTGGTCGAGCGCCGTCGTCGGCTGGCACCTGTGGCCACCGGCGCTCGGCGTGCTCGCCTGGATCCCCGTGCCGTTGATCGGCATCGCGCTGGTGAAGCGAAGCAAGTCGCAGCTCGGCTGCTTCCTCATCGCGCTCGGGCTCGCGATGCAGGTCTTCGTCGGCCATCCGCCGCTCCTGTACTTCGGCGTGCAGATCGCCGTGCTGTACGCAGCATGGACTGTCCTCGTGCTCTGGTTTGCCGGTGACCGCAGCGTCGCGCTGCGGAGCGCCGCCTGGATCGCAGGCGGAGGTGTGCTCGCGTTGCTCGTCTCGGCCATGCAATGGTTACCGACCATCGAGCTTACGCGGCTCGCAACCCGCAATCCGGGCGGGCTGACGCTGCGTCAAATCGAGCACTGGGGACCGCGGCCGCTCGTGGACACGATGCTCGCACGCCTCAAGCCCGCGACCTCTGCCAGTAGCTACGCCGGTGCCCTCGCGCTGCTGCTCGTGCCAGCGGCTTGGCTCAAACGGCAGCACCGAAGCGACGCGTGGTTCTTCGGCGGCTTGGCACTCACGTTCTTCATCCTCGCGATGGGGTCCAGCACGCCGCTCTTCCAGCTGTACTTGCAGGTGCCCGGCGCAAATCTGTTTCGAGGCCCGACCCGGGCAGTCTGCGTGCCCGCGCTCGGTCTGAGCGTACTGTGCGCGCTGGGCGCGGATGGGCTGGAACGGGTGCGCGCGACGTTCTTGGCGCAAGGTCGACCGTGGGCGCGATGGGGGCCGCTCGTGGCCGTCGGCGCGTTGCTGCTGGGCGTCGGGGCCGTCGTGCCGCTGTGGGTATTGGGCGCCGCTGGCCTCGCGATCCTGCTCTGTGTCTTCGCGCCCGCGCGCTGGTCGAAGTACGTGACGCTGGCGTTGGCCGTCGCAATGATCGCGGATCTCGCAGCCGTCCCGCCCAACCAGGAGCAGCAGATCTGGCGTCCGGGAGCGCGCGGTCCCCTCTACAAGTTGAACCGCGACTACCAACAGCTCGCGACCGCCATGGGGCTCGATCGCGTCCTGGTGCGTTTCCAGCGCGGGCATCTGCTCTACACCGTCCCGCGAGCTCCCAGCCGTCACGGCGTGTACAACTTCGCCGATTACGAACCGCTCACCTGGGGTCGCTACGCCAACTACTCGGCGTATATGCAGTACGGCAGGCTGGACAGACCGGATGGTCGCCGCAGCATGTACACGGGCGAGCTCGATCTCGACGTCCCGATCAAGAACGAGCGACTGCTGGCGGCCGCGGGTGTGCATGCGATCGGACACGTGGAGGAGACGCAGCAAAAGCGTCCGTTCCTGGCGAGCGAGCCGGTCGCCGGGGCGTTGCCGCGCGCCTACCTCGTGCACCGCATTCGTGCCGCCGAGACGCCCGAGACCACGTTGCGAGCGATCGCAGACGGGTCGCTGCCGCTGCGAGAGGAGGTCGTGCTGGAGGATCCGCCCGAAGCGGCACGATCGCAGCAGCGCGGCGAGCCTGATCCAGACGAGAAGGTTCGCGTCGTGCACTACGCCGCGGAAGACGTCGCGATCGAGGCCGAGCTCAAGCGCCCAGGAGCATTGGTGCTGCTGGATGCCGACTATCCCGGCTGGGAAGCCACCGTGGATGGCGAGCCAAGCCGCATCTTCAATGCGAACTACCTGTTTCGTGCCGTGCTGCTCGAGCCAGGGAAACACGAGATACGCTTCACGTATGCGCCCGCGAGCTTGAAGTGGGGATTTGGTCTTGCGCTATGCGCTCTGCTGGCCATGTTGCTGATCCCGGCGCTACCGTACCTCACGCGGCTGTCTGCGCGACGCACCGAGGCGCTCGTCGCCGCCGGCGGAGCCCCGCGCCTCGGGCAGCTCGACGTCGTGCGAGGGCTGTGCATGATCGGCGTGTGTTTGATTCACGCCGATGCGTTGCGCGGCAACCTGCTGTATCAGGTCGTCGTCGATCGCGCGGTGCCAGTGCTGATCGTGTTGTTCGGCGCATCGTCCGAGTTGTGGTGGCAGCGCGCAGCGAGCCCTCGGGTCGGCGACGCGACTCGCGAATACTGGAAGACGAGGTACCTGCGCCTGCTGCCGCCGATGTGGATTGCCGTCGGCCTCTGGTGGTTCGTCGCGTCGTTGCGAGGCTGGGCGCCACCGTTCTGGCGCTGGGTCATCCCGCACGCACTGGGCTACGTGCCACAGGTCGCCACGGGTTGGTTCGTGACGTTGATCGTGCAGCTGATCGTCCTGTTTCCGTTGCTGCACATCGCGTACGCAAGGCTCGGGCGAGTCGCATGCACCGCGCTGACGCTGGCCATCGCGTGCTGGTCGAACCTCAATTCGTGGACCGTAGTCGATTGGATGCGGGCGCTGCTCTTCGACAGCGCGCCGGTCAGCGGCTTCTTCGTGTTGTACTACGCGTGGATCTTCGCACCTGCCCGACTGTTTCTACTTGTGGCCGGGCTCCAGCTGGCACGCGCGCGTTTGGTCGTGAGGCCTGCGCGGCTCGCGCTGGCCCTGGCGACGCTCGTTCTGGGTCACTACGTGCGGCTCGTGTGGCTGCACACGTCGTCGTACCAAAACACGCTTGCGGCACTGCTGGACGTCCCGCTGGCCATCGTGCTGTTGGAGGTCGCGCGCCTCGGCTGTCCGCCGGCCGTCGCGCGCGGGTTGTCCTGGCTCGGGCGCGGATCGTGGGGCCTGTATCTCGGCCAGCTCGTCGTTCACGCCGGGTTGCGTGATATCTGGTTCGGCAGGTTCGGCGGTGGCGACCTGAGCCGCTGGCTGTACTTCGCCGTGCTGTTGCTCAGCGGCTGCCTGTGGATTCTGACGGAGTCCTGGCTACGCAACCGTCGCTCAGCGCGGCTCGTGCCTACCCAGCTCGCGTAGACTCGACTTCATCAGCCTCGGTACGACGGGGGCGTCGTCGATCGGTGGTTGGCCATCGTCCGGGGCCGGTGGACCTTCCTGAATCTCGCCCTCGGTCGCCGGCATGATCGGTTCGGCTTCGATCGCGTTGCCCTTGTCATCGACGTCGTCGGGCTTCTGCAGCACGGGCGCCTGGCCCGGCAGTGACCAGTCCGTCCAGCGCGCGTTCTGTACCCGGACGTCGAGGTGCACGAACTGCGTTCGCGGGTAGAACCCAACGCCGACGTGGTCGAAGCGCTGGCAGTGGTCGCGTAGCTCCTCGAGCGGGACGCCCGGGATGCGGAAGTCCATCGCCTCACCCGCGACGTGCCGGCTGGTGTCGCGCGTGAATCCGCCGGGCAACCGGTAGCCACTCACCACGTGCAGAGGACGGCCGCCGAAGTGATCCGAGACTTGTGCGAGCAAGCGCATGAGGCGCTCGTTCGGGAGCTTGCGCTTGCGCGATTCGCGCGGACGCATGAACTCGCGCATCTGGCGCAACGCACCGGGCCGGACATTGCCCTTGTCGTCGAGCAACGTCACGCGAATCGTCTCGCGCGACCAGATCCGATAGAAGCTCACGACACCGGCGCGCTTGGGTTTCCCCGACCGTTGTTCAGTCTTGGTCGGCTTGGCGCCCGGCAGCGTGAGTCGCTGGCCGATTTGTAACGAAGCGTGCAGGTCGAGCTTGTTCGCCTTCGCCAATGCGTCCTCGCTGACGCCGTGCGCGCGCGCGATTCCGCCCAACGTTTGGCCCTTCGCGACGAAAACGACCCCTTCGGGGGGGACCTTCAGGACCTGTCCTCCGCGTAGGGAGTCCGCGCGTCCCATGCCGTTGGCCGCCGCCAGATCGTCCGCGCCTACGCGGTAGAGCTTGGCGATTTGAGCCAGTGATTGCCCAGGTTTAACCGTGTGTTGGCGATCGGCGCGCGCATTCGGTGTCCAGGCGAGACCGCAACAAACCGCGAGGACGCCGAGCAGCGTGCCGCCAGATTTGGTGTGGCGGCCCTCAGCGAGCATGACCCACGATACCTCACTTTATGCGGACAATGTGCTGGAACAGTCATAGGGAAATTTTGAATTTAGCCTGGCGAAGTGAGAGCATCAGTTTTGACGTAGTCGTTCTTTGACACTCGAGAGAAACGCACGGAATGCGCTCGGCGGGTTTTTCCGAAGTGAGCATTAAATTAGATGTAATTTATGCTTAACTATGCGGAATTTTAGCGAATCTTGCTTGACCCGTCTGTTGCCCGGGGCCTAAGCTCGTGAGAGTTCTGGCGGGTTTGCCGCTGGATTTGGCCCTTTCTCATGCAGCCGGCTGACGGCTGCTTCGGAAACATGGAGCAACGCGAAAAGTCCGTGGGTGCTGATGTTTCGGCGATGCCCGAGCTCGACTCGGACACACCGGAGCGTCATCGCGCACGCGCCGTGTCCGACGCTTCGGCACGCGCACGTGAGTCCAAACCCAAGGGCAGCAAGAAGTCATCGGTACGGAAGAATCGCCTTCGCGAAACGCGCATCGAAAAAATGATGTCGAAGGCGGAGCTGGCACGGCGTGCGAATCTCTCGGTGTTGACGATCGACCGCGTCGAAAAGGGCCTCGGTTGTCGGATGGATACCAAGAGAAAGATTCTCGAGGCCTTGGGCATGAGCCTCGCGGACCGCGTTCGCGTGTTTGGCGAGGAGGAGTGATGCGCGTTGGCTTCAGACGGCAAGAACCTAGTCGGCGTTGATATCGGCACGAGCTCTATCAAGCTCTGCGAGATCAAAGAGGACCGTAAAGGCAGTCGGACACTCGTCAGGTTCGGGTACCACCCGCTCCCGGCGCAGACCATTGTCGACGGTCACGTGATGAACGCGGGGGCCATCGTGGAGGGGCTCGACCGCCTGTTCCACAAGGTCAAACGACGAGACGTCGCCCTGCGCGTCAGCGGCCACAGCGTGATCATCAAGAAGATCGCGATGCCGCTCATGACTCCGGCCGAGCTCAGTGAGCAGATCAACTGGGAGGCCGAGCAGCACATCCCGTTCGAGCTCGCCGACGTGCAGATCGACTATCAAGTCGTGAACCGGCGCGAAGACCAGGGCCAGATGGACGTGCTGCTGGTGGCCGCGAAGAAGGAAGAGATCTCGGATCTCACCAACTTGGCGCTCGAAGCCAAGCTCAAGCCGCGCATCGTCGATCTCGACGCATTCACCGTGCAGAACTGCTTCGAGGTGGCGTACGGCGCGCCACCGTCAGATCAAACAGTCGTGTTGTTACATGTGGGAGCGTCGCTCACCACGTTGAACATTCTGGCTGCGGGTACGACGGCATTCACGCGCGATATCGTGAATGGTGGGAATGCGATCACCGACGAGATCCAACGTCAGCTCGGCATAGGTCACGAAGAAGCCGAGGCCTATAAGTGCGGGAGCGCCCAGGGTATCGTTCCACAACAGGTGCCGCAGATCATCAAAGACTGCGTATCGACGCTGGCGGGAGAGATTCAGCGTTCGCTCGACTTCTACCTCGCGACCAGCGGGGATCGCGAAGTGCACCGCGTGTATCTGTCCGGCGGCACGGCGAACGTGCAGGCGTTACACGACGAGTTGGCTGATCGCTGTCAGGTCGAAGTCATGCCGCTCGATCCGCTGTTGGTCGCGCAGCCTGATCCGAAGACGGTCGATCCCTTGGCGCTGAACGGACGCACCTCGCAAGCGGTCGTCGCTTACGGCCTTGCTCTGCGAAAGGACCGGGAGCGCGCTGCATGATTCGCATCAACCTATTACCCGAAGCCAAACGTACGGTCTCGACCGGGGGTTCGACGCAGATCTGGGGCGTTGCCTACTTGCTCGCGGTGTTTTCCTGGGGCGTGTTGTTGTTCTTCTTCTACCTCAACACCAAGAACACGCTGGACGAGCAGAAAGCGGCGAACTCGGCGCTGGAGCAAGAGATTGCGGCGGCCAAGTCGAAGAGCACGAACATCGGCGAGGTCGAGGCCAAGTTGGCGAAGAGCCGACAGCTCGAACAAGTCGTCGAGAAGTTGCAGACCGCCCGCCAGGGACCGACGCGCGTGTTGCTCGAGTTGAGCCACATCCTGAGCGAAGGTGGCAAGCCGACTGTCAGCCCGGAGCGCCTGGACGAGGTGCGCCGCGAAAATCCGCTGGCGGGTTTCAACCCCGGCTGGGACGTGCGCCGCTTGTGGCTGACCTCGTTCACCGAGTCCAACCGCAAGTGTGCGATCCGCGGCTTCGGCAAGACCAACGAAGACGTCGCCGAGTTCCTGCGGCGGCTCGCGCTGTCCGAGTTGTTCCAGAAGGTCACGTTGCAGGCAACTAACGCTACCAAGGGCGGCGGAGAAGCCGGCTCGGTCGTGCAGTTCGATCTCAGCTGTCAGGTGAGGTACTAAGATGGCCGCCAAGTTGCCCCAAAGTAGTTTCGCGGCCCTGCCGCCCGTCGGTAAGGCGGTGTTGCTGGTGGGTCTGCTGGCCCTGCTCAGCGGCGGTTATTACGTCGGCGTCCACATGGGACTCGAGGAAGAGACGGCGGACGCGATCCGTCGCCACTCCGTTTTGACCAACGACCTCAACCAGGCGCGCGAACGGCAGAAAGAGTATTTGCGGCTGCGCGAAGAGCTGGCCTCTCGAGAAGCCTCCGACAAGCAAAACATGCGTGTGCTGCCCGAGACCGCCGAGATTCCGGCCTTCCTCGATGACCTGAACCGGTTGGCAGAGCTGAGCGGTTTGCGTGTCGGCACTGTAGGTCCGCGCGCGGAAGCCAAGGAGCAGTTCTTCGTGCGGGTGCCTGTCGCACTGAACATCGGTGGCAAGTTTCACCAGCTCATGAAGTTCTTTTACAATGTGAGCAGGCTCGAACGCGCCATCAACATGGAAAATATCTCGCTGACTAATCCGAAGACCGAAGGCGATGATATCAACATGTCAGTCTCGGTGTTGGCCACGACGTTCAGACGGCCGGATGCGGCGGGGGCGACTAAGTAGTGTCACAACTACCACTAACATCGGTCGGTTCCGCTCTGCTGAAGTTTGGCCGAGTAGCGACGTTCGTGGGTGTGACCGTGTGCGCGATCAGCTGCGACGATACTCCGCCGCCGGCGGGCGGTCGCGGGATGACGGGTAAGCCTGCTGCCGCCGCGCCGGTCGCAGTGAAGGCAGCGCCGCAAGCCAAGCTGGCATTGCGCGATGACGACTTCGTCGAGTCGGAACGCAACCGCGATCCTTTCCGTAGCTACAGCCTGACGCCGGGCGTGAAGGGTACTCCCGAGCTGCCGCCCGATCCGCAGCGGCCCGTGGTCATGCCCGACACGAACGTCGAAGAGATGAAATTGATCGCTGTGGTGCTGGGCCTGACGCGGCCCAAGGCGATGCTGACCGCGCCGGACGGCGTGGGTTACGTCGTGCAGCGCGGCGATTATTTGGGCAAGCCCAAGGTCTTGCAGGCCACGGGCAGCGTGCCGATGACGTTGAACTGGCGTGTCGATCGCATCCGCGAACACGAAGTCGTGCTGACACGTCAGGACCCGACCGATGCCTCACACACACCGATGTCGAGGGTCATCACGATGGTCGACTGAGTCGACCTGCGTTCGTTTCTGCAGCCATCAGCTGCAATGTAGTAGTACCTCTGGGTGGTAGTTTGAGCAGTACCTGTCTGCGTTCGGCAGTACCTTGTCTGCGGCGTACCGAGCCTAGGAGAACTCCATGCGTGTCTGTGGCGGGAAAATCGTCGTGCTTTTGGCGTGGTTCTTTCCGCTGACTGCGTTGGCAGACGACTCGCAGGGCGCAGTCGCAACGCTCAGCGTCGAAGGCCAACGTGACCAGGCCGAGGTGGTGATCGACGGGACCTTCCAGGTACCCAAGTACTCGATCGACGCACTCGCGGACGGTAAACAGGTCGTCATCCACGTCGAAGACGCCGTGCTCGGGCCGGGAGGCCTGACGGTGCACGGGTCCTCGGCGCTGATCGTGCGCAGCAGCGCGAGCACGGATGCGCGCGGCGTCCGCATCAACATTCAACTGACGCGCAAGGCCACGTACCGTGCGCGCTCGGAAGACGGCAAGATCCGCGTGTCGTTCGATGCCCGCGACGGGGCGACCGCACCCGCGGCCGAGCCGGCCCAGGCAGCCATGCCCACGGCAGCGAGTCCGCGCGCGGCGACCGTGCAGTTCGTCGGTATCGAGCGGCGCAATGGTCGCGAGCGCGTGGTCATCGAGCTCGATCGGCCGGCGGACTTCCGCATCGTGCCCGGCGAATCGGGCCCGGCGCGCATGGAGGTGCATGGCGCACTGCTCGGCGCGCGCGTGCCGAGCCGCGTGCAGGGCGAAAACGGATCGATCGTGCGCGAGGTGCAGATCGGCAGCGCACCCGATCGTGTGACGCTGAGCGTGCAGCGAGTCGGTGCGGGTAACGCCACTGCCATCCGCGAGGGCAACCGCATCGTCTGGTTGTTCGCCAGCGAGGGTCCGCAACAGGCGGGCACGAACAGCCGCCGTACCGAGACCATTGCCCGCGAAGCGGCGGTGGACGTCGACGGCGAAGAAGTCGCGGCGTTCTTGAGCGACGTGCCGCTGCAGGTGGGCGCCGCGGCCAAGGGTGGCCAGCGCTATGAAGGCCGGCGCATCGACCTCGACTTCAAGGACGCGGATATCCACAACATCCTGCGCTTATTGTCAGAGGTCGGGAACGTCAACGTGGTGACAGCCGATGATGTGGGTGGTTCTGTCACCATTAAGATGCGTTCTGTCCCCTGGGACCAGGCACTGGACGTAATACTGACCTCCAAGGGCCTGGGCATGGTGCGCCGCGGCAACCTGATCCGCGTGGCGCCGCAGGCAACCCTCGAGAAAGAACGCGAGCTGGCGATCGCCCGCGAGAAGCAGCGCCTGGCGCTGGCGCCGCTCGAGACGCGCCTGATCCCCGTGAGCTACGCCGGCGCGCAGACGCTGCAGCCGCGCGTCAACGAGTTGCTCTCCGAGCGCGGCAAGGTGGCGGTCGACGTCCGCACCAACATCCTGGTGGTGCGCGACGTGCCCGAGAACCTCGACAACGTCGAGGAGTTGGTGCGCAGCCTGGACACGCAGACGCCTCAGGTGCTGATCGAGGCGCGCATCGTGGAAGCCACGACCTCGTTCACGAACGAGTTCGGTATCCAGTGGGGCGGCGACGTGGTGATGAGCTCGGCCACGGGCAACCCCACCGGCCTCGTGTTCCCCCACGATCTGACCATCGCTGGTGGTTCGACGGACTCGCAGACGCCGACCGCGGGCTTGTCGCCCTTCGGTGGCACGCCCAACCCGAACTTCGTCGTGAACTTCCCCGCTCCCGCAGGTACCGGCCGCGGTGCTGCCATCGGTCTGTCGATGGGCAGCCTCTCGGGCAACGTGAACTTCTCGGTGCGCTTGAGCGCGTTCGAGACGACCGGTCAGGTGCGCATCATCAGCGCACCGCGCATCCTGACCCTCGACAACCACGCGGCGACGATCTCGCAAGGTACGTCGATCCCGTACTCGCAGGTCGGTGCCCAGGGCGTGCAGACGACCTTCCAGGAAGCGGTGCTCTCGCTCAACGTCACGCCCCACGTGACGAACGACGGCGCGGTCTCGATGGATGTCGCCATCAGCCGCAACGAGCCTGACTTCAACCAGCGCAGTGCGCGCGGTGACCCGACGATCTTGAAGCGCCAGGCGCAGACCACCCTGCTGGTGCAGGACGGGCACACGGCGGTCATCGGCGGTATCTACACCCGCAACTCCGGTCATGGCTTCGACCAGATCCCGTTCTTCGGCGATATCCCGATCCTCGGCGTGCTCTTCCAGCACCACACCCAGCGGGACGGCCGGAGCGAACTCCTGATCTTCCTGACCCCGCGCATCGTGAACCGAGGCGAAGCCCTCAGTCACTGAGTGATTGAAGCACTCGAGGTGGTTCCCGGGGGGAACGTCGCCGTTCCCCCGCGGCGGCGGAACGCCGCCGGCCCCACCGGCTGGCGACACGAGGTTCGCTTCGCTCACTGGTGCTCGCCGCCCGCCCGTTTACTTGGTATGAGCGGCGGCGAGGCTGCAATGCGCATCTTTCTCTCCGGTTTGATGGGTTCGGGTAAGTCCACGCTGGCCAGGGCGCTGGCTGGGCAGTCGGGCCTGGCGCGGTTCGACACCGACGAGTTGATCACTCGCGAGACCGGCCAGAGCGTGACCGAGCTGTTCCGCGCGCGCGGTGAGGAAGAGTTTCGCGCGATCGAGGCGCGCGTGATCGAGGGCCTGATCGAGCGCGAGCCGGCCGGGGTCGTCGCCCTGGGCGGCGGAGCGGTCACGCAGCGCGCGCTGCGCCGCAAGTTGCTCCGCTCGGGCTGCCTGGTCACGCTGGACGCGCCAAGCGCGGTGCTGGCCGGCC
>DATEOF010000424.1:0-2985 GCA_035274465.1 Polyangiales bacterium | reverse complement strand
ATGTACTTCATGAACGGCTCGACGCCGCGCTGCTTGAGCGACTGACAGCGCGCAGCGATCAGCGGATCGGCCGGCACGTCGAAGGGCAGCTTGTCGATGATGACCAGGCGCAGCGCAGCGCCCGGCACGTCCACGCCCTGCCAAAAGCTGGCGGTCGCGAACAACACCGCATTGCCGTCCGCGCGAAAACGTTCGAGCAGCGCGGCGTTCGCAGCTTCGCCCTGCACGAGCACGCGCTGGGACAGGAGCGGCCGGCAGCGCTCGGCCAGCTCGTTCATCGCGCGCAGCGACGTGCAGAGCACGAAGGCGCCGCCCGCGGTGATCGCGACCAGCTCGCGAATCTGCTCGCTCGCGCGCTCGAGGTACGCGGGCTCGCGCGGATCGCCCAGGCCCTGTGGCAGGTACAACGCGGCTTGCTGCGCGTAGTCGAACGGCGCGGGCAGGCTCAGCTCGTCGACCTCGAAGTCGATGCCGAGCCGCGTCTTGACGTACTCGTACGAGCCCGAAGTCGAGAGCGTCGCGCTGGTCAGCACCAGCGCACCGCCGCGCAGGAACAAGCGCTCGCGCAGCATCGGCCCGACCTCGATCGGGCTGCTGCCGAGGCTCACGCTGCGGCCGCGCGCGAGCGTCCAGGTCACGTGCTTGCCCGGGCCCGTCTCGGCCACGAACGCCAGTTGATCGCGCAGCTGATCCGCGCGCCGCGCGATCTGCGCGACCGCCTCGCTGCGCCCGGCTTCGGCACGCGTCAGGCTGGCCACGGCCTCGAGCGCGTTGTCGAGCGCGAACAGCGGCTCCTGCAGCTGCGCGGCGAACGACTCGGGCAACAGCGGCACGCGCCCGCCATCACCCGCGCGCGGTCGCGGCAGCTCCTGAAACAGCCGTGCGCCTGCGAATGCCACGACCGAGAGCATGCGCTCCGAGCGCGAGAGCAGGCCGGCCGCGGCCAGCGCGCGCGTGGCATCGCGCACGAACACCTCGAGCTTGTTGGTCGATACGGACACGCCGAAGAAGTCGGTCGCGATGTCCTCGATCAGGTGGGCTTCATCGAAGATCACCGCGTCGTGCTCGGGCAACACGCCGCCGTGTGCCTTGCCGTCCCCGCGCAGCGCCAGGTCCGCGAAGAACAGGTGATGGTTCACGATGACCAGCTGGGCGCGCTCGGCCTCGCGCCGCATGCGCGTCACGAAGCAGGCGTCGTAGTGCGCGCACTTCGGCCCGATGCGCGTGTCCGAACCACTGTGCACCTCGGACCACAGCTCCGCGTTCTCGAGCAGCGCCGCCAGCTCCTCGCGATCCCCGCTCTGGGTGGTCTCGCGCCAGCGTTCGAGCACCGGCAGCGCCTGGATCACGCCGGGACGCACGCCGCCCGCGCTCCGGCGGAACTCCTCGTAGCGCCGCAGGCACAGGTAGTTCTGCAGGCCCTTCATGCAGGCCGCCTCGATCGGCCGGCCCAGCTGCCGCTCGAGCAGCGGCAGATCGTGACGCATGATCTGGTCCTGCAGCGTCTTGGTGCCCGTCGACACCACGACCTTCTTGCCGCTCTCGATGGCCGGAAGGAGATACGCCAGCGTCTTGCCGGTGCCCGTACCGGCCTCGACCAGGAGCGTACCGCCGTGGAGCAACGCCTGTTCGACGGCCGCCGCCATCAGCAGCTGACCTGGCCGCGTTTCATAGCCGGGCAGGCTGCCGTGCAGCTTGCCGTTCGGCCCGAGCCACTCCGCGACGCTCATAGCTCACGCTCGATAACACGAACCGAGACGCGTGCGGATCCAACCGTGAGCGTAGCGAACCTCGTGTCGCCAGTCGGTGGGGCCGGCGGCGATTCCGCCGCCGCGGGGGAACGGCGACGTTCCCCCGGAAATAACCTCAGTAATACTCGGGACGGCGGAAGCCACCCGTGGCGTTGCGCGCGGGCCGTATCCAACCGGCGGCCCACATGCCCATCACGAAGCCGCCGATGTTCGCGAAGAACGCGATGCCGGGCGCCGACGGACCGGTCAGAGAGGCGAAGCCGCCCAGCACCTGGAGCACGAACCAGAACGCGACGTAGAACATCGCCGGCAGCTCCTGGACGAACACGAAGATGACCGGGACGAGCGACAGCACGCGCCCTTGCGGGAACAGCTTGACGTAGCAAGCGAGCAACCCGGCGATCGCGCCGGATGCACCGAGCATCGGCACTTCGCTCTGTGGATCCACCAGGACCTGTGCAGCACCCGCCGCCAAGCCTGAAGCGATGTACAGCAGCAGCATGCGCGACTTGCCGAGCAGGGCTTCGACGTTGTGGCCGAAGATCAGCAGGAACCACAGGTTCACCAGCAAGTGCGCCCAGCTGCCGTGCATGAACATGCTGGTCAGCGGCGACAGCACGACGTCGATGCCGTGCGGTTCGAGCAGGAGCGCCGGCGTCAGCCCGTGTTGCGCGATGAGCCGTGACAACTCGTCGGGTGCGAGTGTCGACTGATAGATGAACAGCGCAGCGTTCAGCAGCATCAGCGCAAACGTCAGCGCAGGCACCGAGCGCGTTCGATGAGCATCGCGCAGTGGAATCACCCGCGAACCGTAAGAAGCGGCGCTGTCGACGTCAACGTTCGGAAACAGGCACTAGAGCGCCGAACAGTTTGAAACGCCGCGCCTGCGCGCTTTATCGGGGCCCTGGGCGCCCGCGTGCCTCCTCAACGTAGGATCGAACTACGCCTCGTCGGCCCGCGGGCCCCCAGAACCCCGCTAAATCGCGCATCCATCGACGTTTCAAAACTGTTCGGCGCTCTACGGCGTCACGGACTTGGAGGTGCCGGTGTGGGCTCAGGCGCAGGTGTAGGTTCTGGCTTGGCTTGCACTGGCTCTGGTGCGGCCTGCTTTGGTGCTTCCTGTGCAGCAGGTGGCGCAGCCTCGGGCTCTGGCTTCACCTGCATCACTGGCGCCTCCGCCGGAGCGGGAGCTTCGCCAGGTGCCGGCGGCTCCGCCGACGGGGCCGCCGCCGCG
>DATEOF010000423.1:0-30443 GCA_035274465.1 Polyangiales bacterium | reverse complement strand
AGCTGAGGGCGGCGGCGAGTCGCTATCGGTCCCGGGGCGCGCGGTCGTGTCGCGCTTGCTGACCACGCCGCGGGGCCGGCCGGTGGTGCCCGAGGTGTAGACGATGGCGCGTGGGGCGTGCTGGGCGTAGCGCACGACGCGCGGACCGGTCTGGCTGACCTCGTGGAACGACAGCACGTCCGGGCGCTGGCTGCGCATCAAGCTGACGCTCACGCGCACGGCCGAATCGGTCCAGACCCGCGCCAGGCCGTCGACGTCTTCCAGATCGAAGACGAACGCGCGCGCGCCGCTGTCCTTCACGATGTACTGGATCTCGGCGGGCGTCAGCCGAAACGACACCGGCACGAGGCTCGCGTCGAGCTTGGCCGTGGCGGCCTGCGTCACGAACCACTCCAGGCGGTTCTGCATGCACAGCGCCACGAAGTCTCCGCGGCCGATGCCCGCGTGTGCGTGCAGCTGCTCGGCCAGCCGATCGGCTTGCGCGTTCCAGTCGGCCCAGCTGAGCGTCCGGCTGCCTTCGCACAGCGCGATGCGCTCGGGCGCGCGCTCGGCGAAGAACTCCAGGCTGCGCGGCTTGGCGTTCTCGGTCATGGCGCGAGGCTCCGGCGCAGGTTCTGCTTGATGCTCTCGTACGTGCTCTCGAGCGGGAATGCATCGGGCTCGAGCAACCACTGGATGGCCACGCCGCGCAGCGTGCCCATGAGGACCATTGCCTGCGCTGCGGGATCGATGTCGGCGCGCACGACGCCTGCAGCGATGCCTCCGCGCAAGATGCGCTCGATGTCCGCGCGGAAGTCGCGGTGCAGCTTCTGGAACTCCGGGAGCAGCTCCGGGATCGGGCCGAGCACCTCGAACAGCAACGCATAGAAGGCGCGAATGCCTTCGTCGCGCTGGATGGCGTGCTTGTGGTTATCGAGCATGTCGCAGAGCGCGTCGATGCCGACGTGGTCCGACTTGCTGCGCGCGCGACCTTGCTGGTTCCAGACGCGCAGCATGTTCTTGACCAGCACCCAGAGCAGGCCGGCCTTCGAGCCGAAGCGCTCGTGCACCAGGCCGCGGCTGTAGCCGGCGCGTTCACCGATGGCCGCGAGCGAGGTGCCCTGGTAGCCGCGCTCGCCGATCAGCTCGGTGGCGGCACGCAGCATGCGCCGGTCGGACTCGGCCGTGCGTTCGGCCTGGGTACGCCGGGGGCGGGCCTTCTCCTCCGGAGGCGGAGGGTCCGATTTCCCATCGATTTCCGCATTCATCTCGGGTGGGATAACAACTTGTTGAACGGTTGACAAGCATGTTGTAGCGTCGGAACGACTTCTGCGCCGGTACGCTCCTGCACACCCACCACGTCACTGGGAGGTCGCTCATGTCCGACTACACGCTGTCGATCGACGGCAAACAACTGACTGCTGCCGAGAGCTTCGGCGTCGTGAACC
This sequence comes from Polyangiales bacterium, assembly GCA_035274465.1. Lineage (GTDB taxonomy): Bacteria > Myxococcota_A > Polyangia > Polyangiales > JAFGIB01 > JADGRF01. Next base: position 29,016 of record DATEOF010000423.1, on the reverse strand, counting down.
CCGCCACGGAAGAAGTGTTCGCGCAGGCACCCGCCTGCAGCCCCGCGCAGCTGGAACAGGCCGTGGGCGCCGCGGCGCGCGCCTTCAAGACCTGGAAGCGCGACGAACAAGCCCGCCGCCAGGCGCTGCGCACCGCCGCGGATCGCCTGCAGGCCAAGGCACAAGACATCGGGCGTACGCTCACGCTCGAACAGGGCAAGCCGCTCGCACAGGCCACGGGCGAGGTGCTCGGTGCGGCCGCGCAGCTGCGCAACACCGCCGAGATGCCGCTGCCGCACGAGGTCACGCGCGACAATGACAAGGGCAAGATCGAGGTCTGCTACCGGCCCTACGGCGTGGTCGCCAGCATCACGCCCTGGAACTTTCCGATCCTGATCGCGATGAGCAAGATCGCGCCGGCGCTGTTGGCCGGCAACACCATGGTGCTCAAGCCGTCGCCCTACACGCCGCTCGCCACGTTGCAGCTGGGTGAAGTGCTGAACCAGGTGCTGCCGCCGGGCGTGGTGAACGTGCTCAGCGGCGGCAACGAGCTCGGCGCACTGCTGAGCTCGCACCCCGAGGTTCGCAAGATCTCCTTCACCGGCTCGGTCGCGACCGGCAAGAAGGTGGCGCAGGCCGCGGCCTCCGATCTCAAGCGCGTGACGCTCGAGCTGGGCGGCAACGACCCCGCGATCGTGCTCGACGACGCCGATGTCACCAAGATCGCGCCGGCGCTGTTCTGGTCGGCGTTCCACAACTCGGGCCAGGTCTGCACCGCGGTCAAGCGCGTGTACGTGCCCGAGGCGAAGCTCTCGCCGCTCCTGGCTGCAATCGCCAAGGTCGCGCGCGAGGTCAAGGTCGGCGACGGCCTCGATCCGCAGACGCAGCTCGGCCCGATCAACAACGCCATGCAGCTCGAGCGCGTGGCGGAGCTGGTCGCAGACGCCAAGCAGCACGGCGCGACCATCCACGCGGGTGGCGAGCGGCTGGGTCGCAAGGGCTACTTCTTCCCGCCGACCATCCTGAGCGACGTCGGCGACGACGTGGCGATCGTGGCCGAGGAGCAGTTCGGTCCCGCGCTACCGCTGTTGCCCTACCGTTCGCTGGACGACGCGCTCGAGCGCGCGAACGCCACGCACTTCGGCCTGGGTGCCTCCGTCTGGTCGGCGGACCCGCAGCGCGCCACGTCGGTCGCACAGGAGCTGGACGCCGGCACGATCTGGGTCAACCAGCACATCGCGCTCACGCCGAAGGCCCCGTTCGGCGGCGCGAAGTGGTCCGGTATCGGTGAGGCCAGCGGCCGCTGGGGCCTCGAGTCGTTCATGCAGAAGCACGTCGTCAACGTCAATCGCAGCTAACGGCTGCGGAGCACAGCGGGAGAACGGGAACATGCGCAAAGTGGCAGTGATCGGCGTCGGCTTGCATCCGTACGGCAAGTGGCGTGACAAGAAACCCAAGGATCTGGCGCAGACGGCCATCGAAGGCGCGCTCAAGTCGGCTGGGCTCGCCTGGAAGGACGTGCAGAGCGGCTGGTGCGGTCACACCAGCCTCGGCATGACCGCCGGTGCACGCCTGTTCGGTGCGCTGGGCCAGACTGGGTTGTCGATCACGAACGTCGAGAACGCCTCCGCCACGGGTTCGTACGCGTTTCGCGGCGCGTACCTCGACGTGGCGTCGGGTGAGTTCGACGTGGCGCTCGCGCTCGGCATCGACATGCTGCCCCGACGCGATGGCCCGAAGCCCGAGAAGCCCGCCGAAGAAGCCAAGCCCGCCGAGCCCGAGAAGCCGCGCCCGCCGACCGGTCCGATGCTGAAGTTCGCATCGGACGCGCAGGCGCACATGGACAAGTACGGGACGACCATCGATCAGCTGGCGATGGTGAGCGTCAAGCAGCACCACAACGCGGCGCGCAACCCGTACGCGCAATACCAGGAAGAAGTCACGCTCGAGCAGGTGCACGCCGCGCGCGTGGTCGCCCCGCCGCTGACCGTGCTGCACTGCTGCCCGTTCGGCGACGGCGCGGCGGCCGCGATCCTGGTCAGCGAAGAGGTGGTCAAGCGCTTCGGCATGAAGAAGCCCATCTGGGTCGCGACCTCGGTCTCGCGCAGCACCGTTGCGCGCGAGCCCGAGCTCACCGACCTCACCGCCGCGACCGCACGCGAAGCCTACGCGCGCGCGGGCATCGGCCCGAGCGAGCTCGGCATGATCGAGCTACACGACGCGGCGACGATCGAAGAAATTCAATACGCCGAGAGCCTGGGCCTGTGCGCAGAAGGCGAGGGCGGCAAGCTGGTCGAGCAAGGCGCCACCGCGATCAACGGTCGCATCCCGATCAACCCGAGCGGAGGCTTGCTGGCGATGGGCCACCCGTTCGGCCCCACCGGCCTCGGCCAGATCGCCGAGATCTTTTGGCAGCTGAGAGGCGAAGCCGGCAACCGCCAGATTCCCTCGCACCCCAAGACCGGCCTGGCCCACATGATCGGCCTGGGCGGCACCTGCATCGTACAAATTCTCAAGCGCTGACCACCACCCAGCGCAGCGCAGCAGTCGGATCCGGTTGATAGACACAAACATGTCCGGTCTTCACGCTTCGCTCGAGGTGGCCCCCAAGCTCGGCGTCCAGCTCACTCACCCTGCGTAGTGCCGCGCGGATCGCCTTCGTCACGCTGATCCGTGCGCGCTCGCTGCTCGCCCCCGCGCGCCTCTCTCTTCCGCCGAGGCCAAACGCCCCGCGCAGCGCAGCTTCGATCTGCTCCAGCTCCTCGCGCGCGCGTTCCGCTCCACCGAGATCGTTGTCACGCTCGGCGCGTGCGAGTTCCTCGCGCAGCCCGGCCACGCGTTCGCGGTACTCCTGCTTGGCTCGCGCATCCAGGATCTCTCCCGCGTCCGAGCTGACACCCTCACCGCGCAGCTCGAGCGCCGAGATCTCCCGCTCGGGCTCGGCCAGCAGCCGCGCCAGCATGCCGACGCCGACCGCATGCCGTAGGCGCAGGCGCTTGCCCGCGTGCTCGAGCGTCCAGTCCTGGCCCTCGCGTCGCAAGATCACGTCGCGAGTCTCGCTTGCAGCTATCGGCGGCGGTGCCTCGCTCTCGGTCAGCACCAGCCGGATCGACAGGCTCTGCGCCAGCTCGGCCGCGCGTTCGCGCGCCACGTTCGCCCCCGCGGCGTCGCCCCGTGCGGCGAGCGCGCGGCCGAGCTGAAGCTGACTGTTGGCCAGCATGGCCAGCGCGCCTTGCCGCGTGTGCGCGGCGACCGCCTGTTCCAGGTGGTCGACGGCCTGGTCGTGGTGGCCGAGCGTGAGCGCGAGCAAGCCGAGGTAGTGTTGCGCAGAGCCGATGCTGCTGATGCCGATGCGCGTGACTCGCACGTTGTAGGCCGCGTAGGGTGACAGCCAGGCGTAGAGCTGCGCTGCGCGCGCTGCATCGCCCAGGCAGTGCGCCGTGAGGCTCAGCAACGCCAGGTTGAACACCCACAAGAAGTCGCGCGGTACGTCCTTGAAGTCGTTGGCGGCGAGCCGTTCGAACACCAGGCTCGCCTCGAGGCGCTCGCCGCGTTCGCTGTGCGCGAGCGCGAGCCCCGCGTGAAATACCAGCAAGGTCGGGTAGGCCTCGGCGCCGTGGCGCAGCGCCGGCAAGAGCTCGGCGAACCTGCCCTGCAGGTAGCGGATGGTCATCTGCACGCTGTGGTGGAAGACCTCGACGCCCTGATGTTGCACGCGGCGCCCGAGCGCGAGCCCCTCGTTGCCCAGCTGCTCGGCCTCGACGAAGCGTCCGGCCAGCATGGCCAGCGTCGCCTGCTGCATCGGCACGTGCCAGGCCGAGGTGACCAAACCGTCGTCGCGCACGCAGCGCGCGTAGTGTGCGCTCTCCGCGCGGTAGCGATCGAGCCGGCCGAGCTCGAGCAGATCGCCCAGGCGCAGCGCGCGCGCCTGCAACGCCAGCTGCCGATCGCCGTTCGCCTCTGCCAGCTGCACGACTTCGTCCGCGACCGCCAGCCGCTCCTCCGCGGGCGCGCCCGTCCACAGCGCCTGGTGTCGCTCGAGCAGGACGCTCGCCAGCGTCGCAGCGTCGCCGAGCCGGCGGGCCATGGCTAGCGCCTCTTCAGCGAGCTGCGCGCGTTCGACGTGACGCACACCGAACAAGAGTGCGTGCGACAGTCGCGACGCGAGCAGCGCGCGCAGCGCCGAATCTCCCGCAGGCAGCTGGCTCAGCGCCGCCGACAGCAGCTCCACTTCGCGCTGGTCCGAGCCGCCCGCGCCGAACGGCAGGCCAAAGCCCAGCGCCGCGCGGGCGAACAGCTCGGGCTTGCCGATCAGCTGGGCGAGCTGCGCTGCGTGCGCGTGCGTGTCCTGGGCCGCGCGCTGGCTGCCGGACGCCATCTGCACAGCGCCGAGCTCGAGTAGCAGCTCACAGCGGCGGGCATCGTCTTGCTCGGGCAGGCGCGACAACAGCTCGAGCGCGCGCTCCAGGTGCAGCACGGCGTCCTCGTGAGCGCCCAGCCTGCGCGCCGAGCGCGCGGCCTGCTCCGAGCTGTCCAGCGCGCGTTGCAGATCCTCGAGTGATCCAGCGCGCAGGTAGTGAAACGCAGCCTCGGCAGCGCGCGGCCGGCTGCGATCGCGGTCGCGTTGCTCGATGGCACGGGCGGTCAGCCGATGCAGCTCACGGCGGCGAGTGTCATTCAGCTGCGCGTAGCAGACCTCGCGCACCAGCGCGTGCGCGAAGCTGTACAGCTCGCGCTTGACGTCGCGTTCGAGCAAGCGGCTGGCCAGCGCCGGCGCGAGCTCGGTGTACAGCGCCTCGAGCGGCAACCCGCTGATCTCGGCCAGGAGCGCAGGCGAAAACTCCGCGCCGAGCAGCGACGCGCTGCGCAGCAACTCGAGCACCTGCGGCTCTTGGCGCGACAGGCGATGCTCGATCACCTGGCGCACGCTGTCGGGCACGCCGTCGAGCGCCGCCGGCCCGGTGCCGAGCAGGCGCAGGACCTCGCGCACGAAGAAGGGATTGCCACGCGTGCGCGCGTGCAGGGCTTGCGCGAGCTCTGCCTCCGGCTCTGCGCCCCCGAAGTCGCGCATCAGCTGCGCGACCTCGTCGGGTGCGAGGCCGCTCAACTGAACCCGCGTGGCAGCGCCGCCCAGCTCTCCGAGCAGTCGCCACAGGGGGCTGTCGCTGCCGACCTCGCCCTCGCGGTAGCTGCCGAGCAGCAGCACGCGACAGTCGTGCAGATCGACCGAGAGGAAGCGCAGTAGCTGCAGCGAAGACTCGTCGGCGGCGTGCAGGTTGTCGATGGCGATCAACAACGGGCGCGACTGGCTGGCGCGGCGCAGGCAGCCGGCCAGGGCATCGAACAGCCGAAAGCGCGCCTCGTGCGAGGTGTCGGCCTGCGCGCCGCGCGAGTGGACCGAGGTCCCGAGCTCCGGCAGCAGGCGCTCGAGCTCGGCCGCGGCCGGGCCCAGCTCCGCGATCAGCTCGGCCCGGTCGCGCCCGCGGAAGTAGCCGCGCAGCACCTGGATCCACGGCCAGAACACCGGCGCTTCGCCGCCTTCCCAGCAGTTCGCCCAGAGCGCGACCACGCCCGCGCGTTGCGCGAGCGTCGCGAACTCTCCCATCAAGCGGCTCTTGCCGATGCCGGGCTCCCCCGCGATCAACACCAGCGAGCCGCGCCCGCGCAGGCACTGCACCATCGCCCCGTTCAGCTCGGCGACGTCCTTCTCGCGGCCGACGAAGCTCGCGCCCTGCGCCGGCACGGGTCCGACCAGCCGCTCCAGGGTGTCGTCGCGCTTGCCCCCGGGCGAGCGCTCGGACTCCTCCGCGGCCGCGTAGCGAGGAACATCGGTGATCGAACCAGCCAGGAGTCTCATGCTCGCAACCAACGTGGGAACGGCCCCCCGGCCCAGGGTAGCTTGCCACGGCCCCTCCGACTCGTTCGGTCGCGGCGGGTGGGCTGGATCGCACCGCCGTCGCTTTCGGGCGCCCCGGTCACGTCGTGACGGCCGATGTCACGCCTTCTGTGTGGACGGACAACCTGAGGTCCGCCCGGGAGCCCCGACGTGAACCGGCCCAGCAGTGAACCCGCGCCCCCCGACCATCTCCCCCGGCCCGGCCAGCGCATCGCGCAGCGCTACGAGCTCGAGCAGCTCGCCGGCGCAGGGGCCTCGGCCGTCGTCTACCGTGCCCGCGATCTGCACTCCGGGGGCCGCGTCGCGCTGAAGCTCTGGTGCGCGCAGCGACCCACCCATCACGAACGCAGCGCGCTGGAGGCCCAGGCCCTGGCATCGGTGAGCCATCCGGCGGTCGTGCGCTACATCGACCACGGCGTCAGCGCCCAGGGCGTGCCGTACCTGGCCATGCAGTGGATCGAGGGCGAGACGCTCAGCGAACGCCTGCGCGGCGACGGCCTGCGCCCGAGCGATTGCCTGGCGCTCGCCGAGCGCATCTCCAGTGGACTCGCGGCGCTGCACGCTCGGGGCATCGTCCACCGCGACCTCAAGCCGAGCAACATCCTGCTCCCCGCAGGGGATCCCCGCGCCGCCGTCATCATCGACCTCGGCGTGGCGCGGGACCAAGCCAGCCAGCTCGCGCTCACCGCCGACGGGGCGTACGTGGGTACCCCGCGCTACATGGCGCCGGAGCAGATCCGTCGCCCGCGCGAAGCTTGCGGGCCGAGCGACGTCTTCGCGCTCGGCTGCATCCTGCACGAAGCCCTCACCGGCAGCCCTGCCTACGACGCGAGCGAGATGTTCGCCATCCTGGCCCAGATCCTGTTCGAGCCGCCGCCCCAACTCCGCCGTCGCCGAGAAAACCTGCCGCAGACGCTCGAACGCCTGATCACGCGCATGCTGAGCCGCAACCCGAAGAAGCGCCCCACCGCCGGCGAAGCGCTCAACGCCGAGCTCACGGCGCTGCTCGCCGCTGGTAGCGGCAAGCGCCTCGCGCGCCTGGGCTCCCCGAGTCGCGGGCCTGCAGCTGCGAGCGGCGAGGCCACGGCGTGCTCGGGGGTGCGTTCGCGCGAGTAGCGCTCGATCAGGTCGGGCCGGGCGGAGGATCCGGCGGCGGGAAGTCGACGCAGCCGTAGTCGAACCGGATCCCCTCGAAGGTGCCTTCCTTCGCCATCTCACACAGGCGGCCCTTGAGCTCGACCGTGTCTCCGGCAGAGTTGACCGACCAGCCGGCCTCGTCGCCCCAGTTGGGCAGCTTGCTCAGGTCGCGCGGCACGTCCTTGTCTGCGCCGCCCTCGGTGACCACGAGGTGCAGCTTGTCGGGTACCTCGGTCGCCTTGTCGAGGTGGAACGTGCAGCTCTCGAAGCCCTGACGGATCGTCGAGGTCAGGATGGCGCGGATCTTGGCCTCGAGCTCCGTCGCGTTCGTGGGCTCGAGGTACTTGTCCGTGCCTCCAGCCATCGCGAGGCTGGTCAGGATCTGCGCTGCCATCTGTGATCCGGGTAGCCCGATCACGTGCGTGTTGATCATCTGCCCATGCCACTGCGTGACTTGCTGCGTGACCTGTTGAACGTTGGTATCGCAGTTGGGTTCGCCGTCCGTGAGGATCACGACGGCCAGCGGACCCTCGAGCTTCGCGCCCATGATGGCTTCGGCAGCTCGCTTGACGCCCGCGCCGAGCGGCGTCGCGCCGATCAGCGCGCCGCCCATCGGCGGCATCATCCCGCCGGCAGGAGGCATCATGCCGCCGCGACCCATCATGCCGCCCATGCCCATGCCGGGCTGTGGGACCAGGGCGTTGAAGCGCCACTTCATCGGCGCTTGCGTCAAGAACGCGCTCGCCGGTCCGAACTTGATCTGATCGGCCTGGTCGATCGGATTGACGGAGCAGGCCTGCGCGCCGGCCGCGATGTTGAGGCAGCACGCCTGCGGACCCGGGATCCAGTGCAGCGGATCGGCGACGTTGCAGCCGTAGGGGCACAGCGCGTCCTCGGGATCCGCGCTCGGGCTCGGGAAGAAGATCGCGCCGACGTTGAGCAACATCTCGAGCGGCTTGATCGCGTTCGTGAAGGCTTCCCCGGCGGCCTGCCAGCGTGGTGTGCCGTTCCACATCTCTTCCATGCTGGTGGAGCGATCGAAGATCACCATCATGTTGCCCGGGATCTGGATCACCTTCGTGTCCGTCTTCAGTCGCTCGCTGCCGCAGTCGCCGTCCGGACCCTTGGGCTCGCAGAACTTCCCCGGCTCGCAGTTGTCCGGCGGTTTCCCGGTCATCGGATCGACCGGCATCTCGGCAGGAGGTGCGATCGGCACGGTGCCGATGGGGTTACCGCCGAAGTCCGAGTTCGACGGAACGCTGCTCCCGCGATCGGAGGCGCCGGGCTGCGCGCCGCTCCCAGCCACCGAGCCGATCCTCGGGGTCGAGCGATTCGCGGCATCCTTCCGCGCGTCCGTCCCTTCGTCTGCACCGGCGCACGCCGCCAGCCCTGCTACAACGCCGAGCAGCGACATGAGATCACGGGGCCTGAACATAGCTCCCTCCTTCCGCTAGACCGTAACGACGACTCCAGCCGAGGCTGAGCCTGCACGATTGGTGCACACATCGCGGTCCGGGCGCTATTTGCGGCGTCAGCCAAAGTACAAGCAGTTACGGCAGGCTACGAACTCATGCCCCAATTGGGGGAGAACGGTGCCGTCGCTACGACATCGTCGTGTGGCAGCTTGGGGCATTGTGACAACCAGGCTTGACGATCGAGCCGCCGCCAATGGCTGCAGGCGACTCTCGCGTAGGCACGGTCATTGCTCCATGTGTCGTATGCACGAACATCGACGCACGCGACCGTGGCGAGAGCCACTCGTCCTTCTCCATCCCTTCGCACTTTGCTCACAGGTGTGGACGCCGATCGAGCCGTACCTCGAGAGTCAGTACCGTCTAATCCCTTTGGCCGTGCCGGGACACCACGGTAGCGATCCGCTGCCTGCCACGTACCGTCATGGCATTGCGGCGGCGCTCGACGTCATTGAGGCGAAGCTCGATCGCCTGGGAGTACACCGCGCGCACGTGGTGGGGAACTCGCTCGGAGGTTGGCTGGGCATCGAGCTTGCGCGTCGCGGTCGAGCGTGTTCGGTGGTGGCGTTCGCGCCCGGCGGCGGGTGGGAGCTCGGAAGCAGCGCGCACAAAGCGCTCGCGTGGCAGTTTGCGCAGGGCAGGAGGCTGTTGACGGCGGCGAGCTCGGTCGCGTTGCGGCTCGTCAGGTCGCCGCGCTGGCGAACCTTGCTCTTCCGCAACGTGGTTGCTCATCCCGAGCGCTTGACGGCCGAGCAGGCCCAGCTGCTCGTCGAACGCGTGTGTGGATGCGAAGCGTACGACGACCTGGTCCAGGCGATGCTCACGGAACCCGTGCCAGAGCCGTTCGACACACCGCACTGTCCGATCAAGCTCGTGTGGGGTGACAAAGATCGCATCTTGCCTCTCGACACGTACTCGGAACGCTGGCGGAGCATCTTGCCGCGCGCCACCTGGGAGGTCCTTCCAGATGCCGGCCACCTACCGATGTACGACGCGCCGCAGCAGGTAGCACAGAGCATCCTGCGGTTTACGAGGCGGCACGCCGCGGTTCAGATCAACAGGACGGCGAGCGTTGTGTTGCCACCGAGGCTCGGGTGCACGCTCGAGAAGGCGCGCACGAGCGGAGCGGCTGCGCTCGTGATCAACGCGGCCACGACCAGCTCGATCGCGGCTTCTTCGGGGTTCTCGTTGGGCAGTGGACTGAATACGATCGACAACTGACGCACACCGCGGCGGTGATGCGCGCGCACGAAGCTGGCGATGGCGGCGCCGACGTCGACAGCAGGCTGTGCGCGCAGGTCGAGCGTGACCTCGGACGAGAAGTTCTTGCTGGCCAGCCGAGCAGCGAGCTTCGTCGAGCCCGTGCCGCGCTGCCCATGGATCTGGCCATCGTGTCGCTTGATCTTGAAGTGCAGGCCGCCGGAGACCAGCGCAGCCACGCGTTTACGCGCCTCGATCTCGCGCGCTCGCTTCTCGCTATCGACCCGCGGCGCACGCGGTTCCACGTGGATGCGGCGCGAAGGCCTGCCGGCGGCCGGATTGTCAGACTGCTTCATGCTCCGCGAGAGAGTGTACACCCTCGCGCAATGCTACGGTTTCAGCTTGGGATGGCCGCTGGCATGAAGAAGCGCACGCGCGAAATTCAGGTCGACGGACGCAGCTACGTCTGGAGGATGCGGGAACCGAGTCCATCACGCCGGTGCATGTCGTAGCCGCGATCAGGCAGCGCTGGGCAGGGGACCAGACCGACCCAAGAACCTAGACACGATCCCGGACCGCGGCGGCCAGTCGACGTGCCGCGCGTCACGCCGGTCAACCGGTCACGCCAAGCCCGGTGCGATCAGTCTGCCGATCAGGTGGGCAAACGTAGCATGACGCGGTTGTCCGGTTGCCCCTGGTCGTGGACGTCGAACCTGAGCTAGGCCGCTGACGGCTGCGAACGTCGTTACGCGATGTGCCTGATTGTTAGTGTTTCGACATGCATGTGTCTCGTGACGAACAAAGAACCATTGTACGTTCCCGGCGCTGTCAGCTTGGCATTCAGACACAAGGACGGTGTCATGGACTCACGTCGAGTCAGCAGTACCCGCGTGTTGTGGTTTGGCTTGGCCGCTGCAATTGCAGGATGTTCGAACGCCGCGGACCCAGGCGGCGAAGCTTCAGAGCTGAACGCCGAGCTTCGCGCCGAGTCGAGCGAGCGCGCGAGCCCCGGACGCGCGGCCGATCGTGTGAGCTTGCGGCTCGAGCGCCAGCGATTCCGGCTGAATCGCTGGCTGCGTCTGCTCTGTACGAAGAGCGACGGCAGCTACAACTGCGCTTGCGCGCATTGGTTCAACCCCGACGCGGTCGACTGCGGCGGAGGCAGCACCAGCACGGACGAGTGCGCCGCGGGGACCGACAACTGCAGCGACAATGCCAGCTGCAGGGATACGGCGAGCGGCTTTAGTTGTGCATGCAACAGCGGTTACGTCGGCGACGGTGTCACCTGCACACCGCAGGTCACGTGCGCGCAGACCAGCTGCGGTGACGACGCGCATTGCACCGAGGGGGAGAGCGGGCCCGTGTGTACCTGCGATCCCGGTTTCACCGGCGACGGGTCGAGCTGCGCGGACATCGACGAGTGCGCACAAAATAGCGACAACTGCGCGGCCAACGCGACCTGCACCAACACCGCCGGGAGCTTCACCTGCGCGTGCAACGCGGGCTTCGAGGGCAACGGAGTCACTTGCACGCCGATCGACGCCTGCGCCAACAACGACTGTGGCCCCAACGGCAGCTGTCGGCCGAACGGCGAGAGCTTCAGCTGCGCCTGCAACGCTGGCTACGCCGGGGACGGGCGCACGTGCACGGACATCGACGAGTGCGCTCAGAACTCGGACAATTGCGCCGCCAACGCGACCTGCACCAACACGGCAGGGAGCTTCAGCTGTGCGTGCAACCCGGGCTTCAGCGGAGACGGCGTGGTCTGCGCGCCGATCGATGCCTGCGCGAACAACGACTGCAGCCCGAACGGCAGCTGCCGGCCGAACGGTGGAAGCTTCAGCTGCGCGTGCAATGCCGGCTACTCCGGGGACGGGCGCACGTGCACCGATATCGACGAGTGCGCTCAGAACACGGACAACTGCGCCGCCGGCGCGACCTGTACCAACACACCCGGCAGCTTCACCTGCGGTTGCCCGTCCGGATTCAGCGGCGATGGCGTGACCTGCAGCGACGTCGACGAGTGCGCTCAGAACACGGACAACTGTGCCGCGATCGCGACCTGCACGAACACGCCGGGGAGCTTCACGTGCACGTGCCCGTCCGGCTTCACAGGCAACGGCACGACGTGCACGGACATCGACGAGTGCGCAGCCAACACGGACAACTGCGCCGCCAACGCGATCTGTACGAACACACCAGGTGGCTTCTCCTGCGGTTGCCCGCCCGGGTTCACCGGCGACGGCAGCTCGTGTAGCGACATCGACGAGTGCGCGCTGAACACGGACAACTGCGCGGCGAGCGCGACCTGCACGAATACGCCTGGGAGCTTCTCGTGCGGCTGTCCGTCCGGATTCACCGGCAACGGCACCACGTGCTCGGATATCGACGAGTGCGCGGCAAACACGGACAACTGCGCCGCCAACGCAACCTGCACCAATACCGCGGGGAGCTTCACCTGCGCGTGCCGGACCGGATTCACTGGCAACGGCACGACGTGCACGGACATCGACGAGTGCGCGGCAAACACGGACAACTGCGCGGCGAACGCGACCTGCACCAACACGGCGGGGAGCTTCACCTGCGCGTGCCGGGCTGGGTTCACCGGCAACGGTACGACCTGCACGGACGTCGACGAGTGCACGGCAAACACGGACAACTGCGCCGCCAACGCGACCTGCACGAATACGCCGGGGAGCTTCACCTGCGGCTGCCCGGCGGGATTCACCGGCAGCGGCACGACCTGCACGGACGTCAACGAGTGCGCGCAGAACACGGACAACTGCGCGGCGAACGCGACTTGCACCAACACGGCGGGCAGCTTCACCTGCGCGTGTCCGGCGGGATTCACCGGCAACGGCACGACCTGCACGGACATCGACGAGTGCACGCTGAATACGGACAACTGCGGCGCCAACGCCACGTGCACGAACACCGCCGGGGCATTCTCCTGCGCGTGCAACGCAGGCTTCACCGGCAACGGCATCACCTGCACGCCGGTGGTCGCGACTTGTAATCTCACGGGTACGTTCGCGGTCCTGACCGAGCTCGATATCGAGTGGGATCCGGTGATCGTGTTGGGCCTGACTGCGATCGAAGGCGGCAGTGACACTTCGCTGGCCTGGTCGATCCGACGCTTCTCGCAGACCGGCAACTCGCTCGAGATGGAGGTTGTCGCATGCGGCGGGACGTCTCCTGATTTCTGCAGTCCGCTGCTGAGCTCTGCGTACGGGCAAAGCGTGCCGGACAGCGTGTGGGACCTACCGACGATGCCCACCGATGTCTTCAACATGACCCTGCCTGCGGCCCTCACGCCGGGAGCCGATTTCGTCGGTCCGATCGAGGCGTCGCTGCAAGGTCTGCGACTCGCGAATCCCGCGGGTGCGTGGCCTGCGAGCTACACCGATCCCGCGATCACCTGGGTCGATCACGACAACGACGGCCAGCCCGGCGTCACGTCGTTCATGCTGTCGGGCGCTCGGTCTGCGAGGTGCAATCTGCCGTACGCGAACCTGCCGATACCATCCAGCGGTGCCGAGCTGTCTCGCGCATACACGGGGAGTCGCACGTTGAGTAGCCTGGACGGCAGCATCGTGGACTGCAACACCCTGCGCGGCAGCATCTCGGGCCCGGGTGGCGCGCCCGTGCTGAACGGCCACATCGCGGGTTGCCTGCGAGCGGACGGACAACCCTGCACGGCCGCGGAAACCAAGTCGCTCGATGACGGCGGCGGCACGACCTCGCAGCGGATCCTGGACAGCCGCTTCGTGATGGTGCGCGTCCCGGACAACACGACCTGCGCGCAAGTGCGCGCGCGGGATTTCCCCTAGCTGAGGCCGGCACGACGCGCATGAACCGGAGTGTTATACCTCCGGCATGCGCGGCTGGAGTTGGGTTTGGGCTGGACTCCTGGTCCTGGGTAGTTGTACCTCGGCCGGGAGCTCGACGGGACCGAGGTGCGCCGAGGACGACCCCGATTGCGGCCCGATTCCATACCTGGATACCAACCAGCAGCCGCCGCCGGCCGAACGCACTGCAGTCGACCCGATCGACAGCTCGCGCGAGCCGTGCTCGCACGATGGTCAATGCATCGTGAACGGCTGCGGCAACGAATGCGATCACTGGTCACTGGGCGGTAGGGCGGGAACCTGTCCGCTCTACGGCAAGTACAGGGACGCCTATTGCGGCTGCGTGGAACAACGTTGCGCCTGGTTCCACTGATCGCTCAGCGTGCGATCTCCTCGCAGCGGCCCGACTCGTTACAGCGCACCTGGGAACCGCCGCCCCAGGTCGTGCGTACTGGGTCTGGAGGTATCTCATGCGACCGATCGTCTTCTGCTCGGCGGTGTCAATCATCCTGGCGGCCTGCAGCAGCGGCACCACGGATGGCAGCGTCATCGAGGAACAACCCGAAGCGCTGACCTATTGGCAAGACATCGCGCCGCTCGTGGCCGATCACTGCCTGCAATGCCACGTGGAGGGCGGGATCGGCCCGCTGCAGCTCGACGACTACGACCACGTCCGGTCATTCGGCACGCTCATCGAGCACGTCACTCGCGAGCGCACCATGCCCCCGTGGGGCGCGACGTCAGATGGCAGTTGTGGCGAGCTCGCAGACTCGATCGCGCTGACGGATCGAGAAATCGAGCGCATTTCTCGCTGGGTCCGGGCCGGCATGCCCGAAGGTGAGCGCGAGGAGATCCGAGCGCCCGAGCCACCCGTACTCACCGGCACGACCGATTTTCAGGCTCCGCACTTCACGCCGGCGATTCAGGGCGGAGAGCTCGCGGAGTTCGACGAGTACCGCTGCTTTGCGCTCGACTCGGGCGTCGCGTCGGCCGAGTTCATCACCGGCTACGACGTGGTCCCTGGGCGCCCCGAGATCGTGCACCACGTGATCGGCATGCTCATCGATCCGGATGCGCCTGCGAGCCCGTCCTCCGAGACAGCGGCGCGCACGAACGGCGAGCAGATGCGACTGTTGGACGAGCAATCGCCGGATCGTGACGGCTGGCCGTGCTTTGGCATGGCGGGCGAGGGCGTCAACGTCGACGCCGTGCCGGTCGCCTGGGCGCCGGGGCAGGGCATCGTTCGCTATCCGAACCAGAGTGGAGTCCCGTTCAGCCCGAAGCACAAGCTCGTCATTCAAATACACTACAACCTCGCGGACTCGCGGAACCTGGGCAAGGACGACCAAACGACGGTGCGGCTGCGCCTCGAGCCACGAGTCGAGCGCATCGGCGTGTACGCGTTACCCGATCCGATGCTCGCCAGCATCCGCACGGCGATGCCGGTGACGCTACCGCCGGGTCTGCACAGCACGAGGTACGAGTGGACGCGTTCGGCGCGTCAGATCGGCCTCCCCGAAGGGACGGAGGCGCTGTTCTACGGCGTGACGCCGCACATGCACGAGCGCGGGCGAAAGTATCGAATGATGGTGAACGCCGCGGGCGATTCGCCCGAGTGCGCGATCGACGTGCAGCGCTGGGACTTTCACTGGCAGCGTACGTACTTCTACGAGACGCCGTGGACGATCACCGCCGATTCGAGCTTCTCCGTGGCATGTGACTACGACACCTCGAAGGACACGGCGCCGATCAAGCCCGGTTGGGGAACGCGCAACGAGATGTGTCTCGCCTCGCTCTACTTCACGCTTCCGTTCAGCGAGTCCGGCAACCTTTGAGACGTCGTGGCACACATTTGCGCCGGTGTGCACCGCGGGAGCGACGCGCATCGCATTGGCGCTCGTACTGCCTGGATCGTAGAGTTAGCCGATGCACGCGTATGGGCGGATCGTGTCGGGGGTGAGCTGCGGGCTCGGGCTGCTGCTGACGGCGGCGCTGACGAGCGTGCCGGCGCGGGCGTGCACGGGGCCCTGCTCCGGCGCGGCCGTGGTCACTTCCTCTTCGGGACAGGTCGCCGTAGGAGGTACGTTGCTCATCGTGTGCGGTGGTTGCCCGGCCGAGCCGGGGCTCGAAGTCGTGGATGCGGCGGGGCACGCGATACCCGGTCAGTTCCAACTCGTCGCCGAGGCCGATGCGCCGCTCTGGATCAACGTCTCGCAGCCCGCGAAGTACCTGCGCTGGAAGCCCACGCAGCCGTTGGCGGCAGGCAACTACAGGTTGCGGGCGGTGCGCGAGGGCTCGTATTGTGACGAGAAGTCGCTGGCGCAGGAGTGGAGCGTGCCCGCGAGCGCGCAGCCGATAGCCGAGCTGAGCGCGAGCGCCGAGTTGAGCGCGGTGCAAGCAGGCGTGGGAACCCGGTTCGCGTGCCTGGACACGTGCGATCCCAAGTACGCGTACACGCAGCTTGCGCCGGTGCCCACGATCTGGATCACGCCGCAGCTCCCGGCGTCGGACCCACGTTACGCGACGCACATCGCGCGCATGGTCGCGGAGTTGCCCGATGGCGATCGTTTCGCGAGCTGGAGGTCGCTCGGGCAGCTGCAGACCGTTGCGGAGGATCGCGGCTTCGTCTTGGAGGACGCGCTGTGGTTTCGGGAGCGGCGTGACGAGTACTGCGTGGCGCTCGAGGTGTTCGACATCGTGGCGGACAAGCGCGAGCGCATCGCCCGGACGTGTCTGAAGGACACGCTCGGAGCGTTGGCCTCGAACGCGCACTTCATCCCGCCGAGCGCCTGCTGGCTCGAGGTGCCGAGGTCCGAATACGAGGCAGCGTTCTGCGCCGACAACCGAGCCGAGTGCAGCGGAGGCGCCGAGTCGTCAGCGTGCGGCGAGTGGCGGAAGCTCTGCAAAGAAAAGCCAGCGCCCGATGCAGGTCAAGCCGGAGGTGAGCCGGATGCATCGGTCGACGAGCCCGACGCCTCCACCGACGCTGCGCCCGACGCATCCATGGGCGCACCTGACGCATCCACCGATGCGCCCGTTCCATCCAGACCACGCACCCGCAAGCACGCCAACGAAGGCAGCGGTTGCAGCACAGCCGGTACCGGCGATTGGGAGCACGGGGCGGGTTGGTTTGCAGTCCTGAGTGTATGCCTCGTGACGAGGCGCAGGCGATGGCGCGCGACTACATGAGGGCGCCGTCCGACCAACGCAATTCCTGATCCTTCCCATCGGCAGCCAGCGTGAGCCGCTTGCGCGTCCACGACCCGATGTGCCGATCTTCGTCGATCGACACCACGTCGACGCTGATGCTCGCGTCGCGTGTCGGAGGCAACGAGCTCGGACGCCGCAGCAGGACTCGAACATCGCCATCGCCGCGCTCCAGCCGCAACGCGTACAATCCGAGCGACGGCGCCGCCAGGTCTGGATTGGACTCCACCCCGGATGCGCCGCGTCGCAGGCGCGGCGCGAGCGCGCCTTCCAACAGCGGCGCCTGGATCAGCACGAACGCCGAGACATCCGGCAACGGTAGCTCCAGTGCGCGCCGGTCGAGCCGCTGTGCTTCGGCGCCTGCTGCCTGCTCGCGTGCCGCTCGGAGCTGCACCGCGCTGACCATCGATGCGAGCTCGGAGAGCCCCGTGTCCGCGACTCGGCCGTCGCCTTGCGCGACGCGTGCCAAAAGGCGCGTTGCCACGTCCAGCCGCTGCGCTCCCGCGTGCGCCAGCGCCAGCCGCAGAGCCGTCGAGGGGTCGGACGGCACGAGCTCGTCGAGGGCACTGTAGGCCGCGGCTGCGTCATCGAACAACTGCTCGTCTCGCAGCCGATCGCCGGCGTAAGCGCGCGCGTAGGCGTCGGCCGGCGCGCGCTCGATCAGCTCGCCGAAGGTCCTGCGTGCGTCGTCCTTGCGACCGAGGCGCAGCAGCGCCACCGCGGCATCGGCCAGCACGCCGGCATCTGCGAACGGATCGCTGCGTAGCTCGCGGATCTCGTGCTCCAGCAGCTCTTTCCGGCCGAGCCCCTCCAACAGCGCGAGCAACGCGCGGCGCAGGGTCGGGTCGTGCGGCGACAGGCGCAGGAACCGGCGCACGACCGCGAGCCGTCCCTCGGCACCGGTCGCGGCGCGGTACTGTCGCTCGAACTCGCGTCCCGCGCGCGGCTCCCCCCCGATCACGGCCGCGCGCACCTCGAGCAACTCATGTGGCGTACGGCAGCGCTCGATCAGCGACCGGCGCAGGTACGCCGCGGCGTCGGTCTCGCCTTGTTGCGCCAGGGCGCTGGCCAGCGCGAGCGCCGACGCGACGCGGAGATCTGCGATCGCGACGTCGAGCAGCACGCGCTGGTCGGCCCAGCTGCGCAGCTCGCAGCTGCGGCGCGCGCGCTGGAAGACTGCGAGGGGGTCCAGTGTTCGCAGGCGCTCGCGCCAGACTCCCCGCCGCAGAGGCAACGGCAGGCTCGAGCTCGCCGAGCACTGGCGCGCTCGAATGTCGCGAGGCGCCGGCAAGGTCAACAGGTGCTCGACCTGGACCGCACCAGGGGTGCCACTGTCGAAGAACTCAAGCGCCTCGATCAAGCTAGCCACGCAGTGATCGAGCGCGCGGTCGTCGTCCAGGGCGTTCTGGGCCCGGACGTTTACGTGGGTGGCCCGCCCCGCGCCATCCACCGTCAGCTGCACCTGGAGTACCCCCGAGAGCTCCGGGCGCAACACCGCGCGCGCGTTGCGGCAGCGCTGCACTCCGGGCAGGGCCGCGTCGAGCGTGCGCCTGGCGCTCTGGGCGATCAGGTTGCGGAAGTCTGGCTCGCTGTCGCTGCTGGCGGCGGCGGGGGGTGCCTCGAGCAACGTGCCCGTCCGGTTCGCCAGCGCGAACCCATCGCCGCGCAGGGCGGCGGGCACGGCGCTCAGCTCGAGCATACGATCGCCGATCGGAGTCGAGAACGCGCCTGCGGACGTGCTGACGTACCAGCCGGTCCACGGCGTGAGCAGCCGCGAGCGTTGCGCCAGATCGGCCGCGATCTCGATCGCCTCACCGCGCTGCACGAGATCGTCCACGCGCGCGCTCGCCCAGCGCGCGCGCACGTCACCGGGACGCGCGACCTCGGGGTTCTGCAGTGCACGCGTCTCCTCGACCACGCGTCCCTTGCGGCGGTAGCGCAGCACGACGGATCCGGGCAGCTTGCCGCGCAGGCGCCCGACCACGCTGGCTGGCATGCCGGCCGCGACTGTCTGCGGTCCGCGTGGATACACGCGATCGATATCCGGCCCCAGATCGAATTCCACTCCGTCCACCACCGGCTGCAGCGCGCTGGCCAGCAAGTCCACCGCGGCCTCTGCGGCGTCGGCGCGATCGACCACCTCGAGCACCGGACCGGAGTTCCGCACCAGCGCTCGCAGGCCTTCGCGATTGGCGCGAGTCCCGAGCGCGATCGCGCTCAAGCGCGGCGCACCGCTCTTGCGCCGCGACAGCCGCGCTCGCACCCCAGGCGCGGTCATGTCTCCGACGGTCGGCCAACCGTCCCCGATGTACACGACCAGCGCCTGATCGGCATCGGCGGGCAACGCGTCCGCGGCCTGCTCGAACGCCACACCGAGATCGGTCGCACCGGCCGGGCGCAGATCGGCCAGCGCTGCGCGCACCGCGCTGCGGCGCGCCTCGTCCACCGGCTGACAACCGGCGGGACCGATCGCGCGCGCGGTTTGATCCGCGGCCAGGACGGCGGCGCAATCTCGCGGCCCCAGTCCTTCGAGCAGCGCCTCGACGAACGCGCGCCCGGCGTCGAGCGCGCCCGGAGCCGCGCTCCACGAGCTGTCGAGTACCAGCGCGAGCGCGAGCGCAGAGCTCTCCGCGTTCGCAGCTGGCAGCGGCGCACGCACCAGCACGTAGCGATCCGGATCTGCCTCGTCGTCTTCTGCTTCGGCGACGTACACGCGCGCGTCCTTCGCCGCGGCATCCGGCAGCTCGAGCTCGACCACGAAGTCCGACTCGGGCCGGACATCGGCCTTGCGCAGCTCGACCATCTGCTCGCGCACGCTCGCGCCGGCGGCAGCGCTGATCGCGCGTGGCTTCAAGGCGCGCGCATCGAGCCGCACGCGCAGCTCGCCTATCAGCGGCGCGTTGCCCTCGCTCTGCATCGGATAGCGATACGTCACGTGACCATCGTTCGCCGACAGCCACTCCACGTACTCGACGATCACGGTCACCGCGCTGCCCGGGGCGATCGCGGGCACGTAGCCGCGCACCCAGCCTTCGCCGGCCCACTCGAGGCGTGCTACGCTGGAGCTGCCCGCAACGATCCCCGTGAACAGGTCGGACTCCGCGACCTCGGTGCCCCGGCGCAGGGCGAAGCGTGAGATCACGGCCGAGCGCGGGACCGAGAGCCGGAAGTCGCCGTCGGCTGCAGCACCACCGGCGTTGAAGTACGTCGACTCGAGGCGCGTGTGCGCCTGTTCACCCTCGAGCTTGGCCGTGACCTCGTGGCTGCGGATGGTGAGTGGAGATCCGACGTCGTCCTGCCGCTCCGAACTGCGGCTCCAGAGCTCGCCGATCGCGGCGCGCGGCCGCACGCCAGCCATGCCGCCCGTCCAGTCGTTCCAGGCCTTCTCGGGCACTACCTCGATGTTCGCGCCGCGGATGTGCGCGCTCTCGCCGCTACGTAGGCGCTGCTGCTGG
The DNA here is from genome assembly GCA_035274465.1 of Polyangiales bacterium. GTDB lineage: Bacteria > Myxococcota_A > Polyangia > Polyangiales > JAFGIB01 > JADGRF01. Next base: position 8,822 of record DATEOF010000423.1, on the reverse strand, counting down.
CCGCCCGCGCGCAGCACCACCTCACCGTTGGCGCAGTAGACGTGCGACTCCGCCGGCCTGCGCTCGAAGGCGAGCGTGCTGGCCGCGACCACGGTGCTGACGTCGCCCAGCGCAACCTGGCTGCGCGCGGCGTCGCCGGCCTGCACGAAGATCCGGCCGGCCTCGAGCGACAAGCCTGAGGCGCCGACCTTCATGCGCGTGGCCCGGTCCATGATCACGCGCGTGCCGTCGTCGAGGCGGATGCGCGCGCGGCCGTCGGGCCCGCTCTCGATCACGTCACCGACCGCGAAGCGCAGCGTGCCGCGCAGCTCGCGTTTGCCGATGCGCAGCTCGGCGTGCACGACCTGCAGCTCGCCGACGCTGCTGGTCACGCGCGAGCTCTCGACCGAACGCATGCGCAACGCCATCGCGAACGCGAACAGTGCAGCCAGGAGCAGCGCGGCCAGGGCGGTCTTGCGCAATGTAGATGACTTGGCCATCACAGCACCTGCTCCTGCAGCGCGCCATCCTGCAGCCGCCAGCGTCGATTCTCGACCACGGCGCCGCCAGCTCGTGGGCGAAACGAGATCGGCAAGCGCACGATCTTCTCGGCCGCGCTGCCTTCGGCCACGATCGCGGTCAGCGTGGCGTCCACGCCCAGGCGCGCGGCGCGGGCTGCGTCTTCGCGCTGCAAGCGCACCTCGACGTAGGCGTTCGCGGCCGACGCCGGCAGCCAGGTCTCGGACAGCCCGAGCAGCGGATCGCCGTGGGCCGCGGGCAAGGGTGAGCCGAGCGCGTTCGACCACAGCTCGGGTCGCAGCTCCGGGTGAGCCCAGGTCAGGATCAGCCGCACGCTCTCCGCTGGCTCGCTCGTGGTCAGCCGGCGTGCCCGCTCGCGCAGGCGTGCCGCTTCGTCCTTGCGGCCGCCGCGCACGGCTTCGTCGCGCGCCCACGCCAGGCACACGCTGGCGAGCGCGCGCGAGGTCGTGGCCAGCTCGCCGCCGCCGTCGGCAGCACCCGTGCTCGCCACCTTCTCGGTCCAGCTGACGGCCTCCTCGGTCTTGCCCAGGCCCTGTGCGGCTGCAGCCATCAGCAGCGAGACCGCGGGGTCGTCCGGCACCAACCGCGCCAGCGTCTCGTACTGGCGGAAGGCCTCTTCGTACCAGCCGTGCGCGCGCAGCAGGTCGCCGAGCAGCCTGCGCGCGCCTGGATCCTCCGGCGCGAACTCGACGATCTCGCCGAAGGTGCGGCGCGCCTCGGTTTGATCGCGCAGCGCGCTCGCGGCTCGTGGCTGCGGGTTCGCGCCGGCCAGGCGCAGGTAGTACTCGCCGATCGCCGTGCGCACCCGTGTGTTCGCGTCGCGTCGCCGCCGCAAGCGAGCTGCCAAGGAGCGACCCGCGCCGACGTCGCCCGCGTCTTCACACGCCTCGAGCAACCGCAGCGCGAGCTCGAGGTCGTCGGGGTACTGTGCGGCCAGCTCGTGCAACAGGCGCTGGCGCTCGGCCGGCGTGTGCTTCTGCGCCAGCGCCTTCTCCAGCGCGGCCGGGTCGATCTGGCGGAGACCGAGCGCGAGGTGCAGCTCGCGCAGGTCGGCGGCGCTGTGGACGCGCGTCAGGATCGCGCGGTAGATGACGTCCGAGGCCAGGGGGCTCGCAGCGAAGCGGCGCATCAGCTCCACGCGCGTGGAGATGGTCGGCAACACATCCACGCTCATCACCAGGAATTGCGTGCGCTCGCGCCAGGTCGGCGCCTCACAACCGCGGAGGGCCACGTCGTACAACTCGGCCACCGCGCTCGCGACGTGTGCTTGCGCGAGGCGCTCGCGCCACAACGCGCGCCGCTCGTCGAACGGTAGATCCGCCGCGGTGGAACACGGGATCGGCTGATGATCGACGGTGGCGAGTTGCAGCGCGGGGCGCTCTCGCACGGGCTCGGGTGCGGGAGGCGGCAGCACAGGCGTCGGCGCGCGGGCCGGCTTCGCGGCGACGGGTTGAGGCTTACGCTGGAACTGGAACGTGCTCGTCACCACCGAGATGCCGCTGTCCCCTTGCTTCGGGAAGCGCCAGCTACGCACAGCTTGTAGAACGCACGCTTGCATTGCGTCATCGTCGAGGCTCGATTGCTGGACGGAGGTCCCCTTCACCTCGCCCTCGTAGCCCACGATGTAGCGGAGCTCGATGGTTCCGCCGGCGTAGGGGTTCCGCGCCAAGGCGTGCGCGTGGCACCACTGCAGCTGCCCGAGCCGACGCGAGATCACGGCTCGAACGCTGCGGTCGGAGAGCGATCCCTGGAGCTCATTCCTCGGATTGCGGACGGTGGGTCCGGCGCGGGTGACACTGGCTCCGGGGGCGTTGCCTTGATCGCCCATGAGGGCGCCCGCCGCGGACATGCGTCCCTCTCTCAACGCTCCGCCCCCGTCCATCCGCCCAAAGCCCGTACCCATCGCCTCGAGCAGTTGCGTCATGCTCTCCTCGTCCTTGGACCTCCGAGAGGCGACGGCTGCCCGCGGTTCGGGCGCGGCGGCCGTCGGCGCGGGTTCTTCCGCGACCGCGGGCGACGCCAACTTCACCGCCTCAGCGGGCTCCTCCTCCACTCGCCTCGGCCCCGCCATGCGCTCCCAGGCGCTGAGGCTCTCGCCGTCCTTCTCGGCCTGCGAGCGATCCTGTTCGCGCCCGCGCTCGGCCTTGGTCGGCACGTAGATCGACGTGAACGGCGTGACGATTCCACTGCGCACGCCGAGCTCGACCACCGCCGCGCGCCCGGCGCCTTCATCGAGCAACTGCGAGAGCCGCGCTTCCGCCCAACGTCGCTGCAGATCACCAGCGTCGTTCAACCCGCGGATCTCCAGCGCTTGCGTGACGTCGGGCCCGCTGCCGCGCACGATCATGCGGCTTGGTTCCGCGCCCGTGATGCGCCCGATGACCAGCGCAGGTTCGTCCGCCGCCAGCACACCCAGCTCGCGCGGGAACACGCGATCCACACCGGGGCCGAGGTCGACGCTGGCTCCGAGCAACACCGGACGCTCCGCGAGCGACAGCACCTGCAAGGCGGCTTCGGCGGCTGCATGCGCGTCACCGACGCGCAGCGCGAGGCCGCTGCGCGAGATGCCCGACAGCAGCGCGAGGTTCGCGTCGTCGCCGATGCCGAGGCTGTACACGCGCACCGGGCGAGGCATGCGCTGCAGGCGCTGGCGTAGCTCGGGCACGGTCAGCTCGCCGACGGTCGGCTGACCATCGCCGATGTACACCACCGCGCCGCGCCGGGCAGTGTCCAGGCGACTCGCGCCCTCGGCGACGATCGCGCCGATGTCGGTCGCGCCACCGCGATCGATCGCGGCCAGACCGTGCGCGATGGCCTCGCGCCGGGCGGGGTCCACGGCCAGGAAGCGATCACTGCCTTCCGCCACGGGCCGCAACGTGGAGTCTCCGGCCCACACCGCCGCGCGATCCTCCGGCCCGAGGTGCGAGAGTAGCGCGGCCGTCGCGGCGCGCGCGATCGCGATCTCACCCGCGTCGGTCGCCGCGGAGGTGTCCACCACGATCGCCAGATCCAAACCGCCCGCGGGCTCCGGCGCATGTACTGGCCGCACCGGCACGAGCAAGTAGGGCGCCTCGCTCCTGGCATTCTTTTGCGCGTCGGCCAGCGCATCCGGCGCGATGGTCTCGCGATCGACCGTGTGTGCCGAGCGATACGCGGTCTGCGCGATCCCGCTGTCGAACAGCTCGAGCGCGAGATCCGCACGCGGCACGAAGTCGTAGGCCTTCACGACGATCTCCGAGCCGGTCTGCCGCCCTCGCATGCCCGCGCGCACCTCCTGCGCGTGCGCGCGCTGCACGTCGAGGCTCACGGTCAGCTCCTCGATCCGCGGCAAGCTCGCTTCGGCGCCCTGCGCGGCCATCGGGTACACGTACAGCCGGCGTTCGCCGCGCGCGCCCTGGCGCCCGAGCCACTCCGCGTACCGCACCACCACGCGCCGCGTGGAGCGCGCCGCAATCGGATACAACCGCGCCCGATACATGCCAGGCGCGTCCCACTCCAGGAGTCCAGGGTCTTCGGCCGAGCCCTCGTACACGTTGCGCTGGTACTGCTCGCGCGCGGCCGCGCGTTCTTGCACGCGACCCCACGCGATCGCGCCGTCGCGATCGACACCGTAGCGCTGCAACGTCGCTCCGGGCGGCGTGCGGAAGCTGTAGATGCCTTCGACCACGTCGTTGCGCGGGTTGCCGAACGTCTGATCGACCTCGGTGATCGCGAAGTCGTCTTCGATCGTCACGCGCACTTGCATGCGCCGGATCGACAGCGGAAAACGTGGCGCGCCGCGATCGTTCGGCGGGCGCGCGCCGACCGTGCCCACGCCGAACGGCGCCGGACTCGCTGCGCGATCGGTCGTGGCGAGCCCACCCGTCCAGTCGTCCCAGGTGCTGACCGGCTCGCGCGCGGCCTTGCCATCGGTGCCCACCGACAGCCGCTCGCCCGGTCCAGCCTGCACGCCGTGTTGTGTACGCAGTGCGCCACGCAACACGTACGCCGAGAGCCCACCGCTCTCGTCCACCTCGAGGCTCGCCCGCACGGCAGACAGCTGTAGAGCGCCGCGTGGAGTCGTGAGCGCTCCACCCGCGTCGGCCTGGGTATCGACGAAAACCTTACCTTCCTGGAGATCGATCGTGTCGGCGCGCAACGTCAGGCGCGCGGGGCCGGCGATCAGCAGCGTCGTACCTCCGTCGCGACGCAGCCACGCGAGTCCGCCTGGGCGAACGGTCACGATCTGGCCGTCGCACAGGCGTTCGCGCGGGTAGGGTTCGCGTTCCTGCTCGCCCGGCGCGCGCACGCTGACACCGCGCTTGATCGCGCGCAGCTCCGCCAGCGTCTGCGTGCGCGACAGCAGCGCAGGTTTACCGCCGCTGCAAGCTGCAAGGCCCAGCCCACTCGTGGCCAGCGCCACGAGACACAGTCCACGCCAAGCCCCCATTTGCGGCTCCCCTGGTTACGACTCTGTACAGTCTACGGTCTGACAGTCAGCTGCAGCGGATGTTCCAGCGCTCGTGACGCGAGCGGTGGGCACTCGCCACCACCTCGGACCCATGCGACGCACGGGGACGGGTGTGCGATCTACCCGCACCCGAGGTAAGGTGCGCGATTGGATGGAGTCGCCGCAGAGAGCTGCGAAGACGACCGACTATCGGGCGACCCTGCCGTAGCCGTAGCCGGCGTCGTGCCCGAGCTCGATCACGTTGTTGCGGACCGCGTCGGCGAGCACGTCGGCGCGACGTAGAAGTTGCTCAAGATGCGGCCTCGACGCGCGATCGAGTCGAGGTTTGGCGTGCGGATCTCGCTGCCGAACGCGCCGAGGTCTGAATAGCCGAGATCGTCTGCGACGATCAGAAGGATGTTGGGTCGCCTGGCTGCGCCCTGCGCGTGGGAGCGACTCGCGACGAGCGCAACGGCGATCGCCACCACGATCCAAGCGGAGCGGATCCAGGACACCGATCCTCTCTACCACGGACGCGCGCCCTTTTCGGTCAGTGCAACGTCCCGCGCACGCGTGCAACCTCGTCTTGGTCCGCGACGATGCCCGGCAGGCTCACGACGAAGGTGGCCCCGCGGCTTTGCTCGCTGATGATCTCGATGCTGCCCTGGTGGGCGTCGACGATTTGCCGCACGAGGGCCAGGCCGATGCCGGCTCCGTGCGTGCGTTCGGAGTAGAACATGTCGTAGATCTTGCTGCGTTGGCTCGGATCGATGCCGCGGCCCTGGTCGCTGACTTCGAGCAGCGCCGTGCCTTTGCCGTTTCTGGCCGCGACGCGGACGACGCTGCCGCGCGGTGAGGCTTGCATGGCGTTCTTCAACAAGTTCCACAGGACTTGCCGGATTTGATCCTCGTCCGCCCAGGCGGTGACCGGTTCGCCGAGCTCGGTCTGGATCTCGATGCCGCCGTCAGCTGCAGGGCCGCGGCGGGTGATCTCGACCACCTCGATGACCAGGCGCCGCAGGTCGCAGGCCTTGCGCATGGGTTCGCGCGGGCGGCCGACCAGCAGCATGGTGCTGACCAGGTCGTCGAGGCGCTCGACTTCGCGCAGCACGATGCCGAGCAAGTCGCGGTCCTCGGCGTCGAGCTGGTGCGCCTGGCGCACGAGCTGCACCGAGCCGGAGATCGAGGAGAGTGGGTTGCGGATCTCGTGGGCCAGGCCGGCCGACAGGCGGCCCAGCACGGCGAGTCGTTCGCCGCGCGTCGCCGTGTCACGCAGCGCGACGATCTCGCTCAAGTCCTGGAACAGGATCAGCGCGCCGATGCGCGTGCCGTCCAGGTGGTTGAGCGCGTTGAGCGAATAGCCGACCGGAAACACGCTGCCGTCCGCGCGGCGCGCGCTGCCTTCGGCCCGCACGACGCCGTCGCGCAGCGATGTCTGGAAGGTGTCCACTGGCAAGTGTCGCTCGACCGCTTCGCCCAGCAGCGAGGCGGCAGTGGCGCCGAGGATCTCGAGTCCGGCAGGGTTCACGCTGCGGATGCGCCCGTTCAGGTCGGTCGTCATCAGCCCGGAGTTGAGCGAGCGCACGATGTCCTCGTTGATGCGCGCCAGAGACGCGGCGCTGGCTTCAGCCAGGCGCAGTCGTCCGCCGGCCGACCACAGGCGAGCCGACAGATTGCCGGCCAGCAGGGTGACCAACATCAGACCGAATACGTTCAGCAGCCAGGCGTACGCCAGCTCGGGCGCCGGCATCTGGTAGGCGTCGATCGGCTGATCGGGTGGCGGCGGCAACCAGCCCCAAGACAGGCTGGCGACGAGCAGCGTGTAGAGCAAGACGGCCGTGCCGCCGGCCACGCGCGCAGGCAACGGGCCCACCACCATCGCGGACATCAGCACCGCGACTCCGTACAGGAAGGTGAAGCCGCTGCCCGCGCCGCCGGTCACGTAGACCAGGCCCGTGGTCAACACCAGGTCCAGGGCCACCTGCAGCAGCGCCACGCGCCCGTCGTGCTCGCGGCGCAACAGCCAGACCGCCGACAGCAGCGTGCCGCCGTAGATCGTCGCGATCAGCGCCATCAAGAAGCGCGGCGTGAAGGAGTCCGTGCCGTGCTTGTTCTCGAGCGCCAGCCACAGCGTGCTGCCGAGCAGCAGCGTGGCCACGCCGAGCCGCGTGCCCATGAACAGCTGCAAGCGCCGCGCGGCCTGCTGCTCCTCGTCCGAGAACTGGATCGGCAACGGTGAGCTCGCGGGCAGGGCGCGCTGCTCGTTCGGCGCGGGCCCTCCGCTGGTCGGTGTCACACGCGAGCTCCGGCGCTACTCGGCCTTGACCGCGCCGGCGATGTCGAAGATCGGCATGTACATGGCGATCAGCATGAAGCCGACCATGCCACCGATGCCGACCATCATGATCGGCTCCATCATCGCGGTCAGCGCCGACACGGCCACGTCGACCTCTTCTTCGTAGAAGTCGGCGATCTTGTTGAGCATGACGTCGAGCGCACCGGTCTGTTCGCCGACGGCGATCATCTGCACGACCATCGACGGGAAGATCTTGGACTCGGCCAGCGGCTCGGCCATCGTGCGGCCTTGCGTGATCTTGTCCGCGACGTCTCTCAGTGCGGTCTCGATCAGCACGTTGCCGGCGGTCTTGGAGACGACGTTGAGCGCGTCGAGGATCGGAACACCCGAAGACAGCAGCGTGCCCATGGTGCGCGTGAAGCGCGCCACGGCGATCTTACGCATGGTCGGCCCGATCGCCGGGAAGACCAGCGCCAGCCAGTGCCAGAAGCGTTTGCCCTTCGGCCTGCCGTACGAGTACGTGATGGTGACGAAGGCCGTGACGCCGAAGCCGATGATGTACGGCAGCTTGTCCACCACGCCGTGCGAGATGCCGATCACGAACTTGGTCAGCGGCGGCAGTTTGTCGGTGCCGCCGAAGTCCGCGAACATCTTCTCGAAGGTCGGGACCACCATCGTCAGCAACACACCCATGACGGCGATCGCGATGCAGAACACCGCGATCGGATAGACGAGCGCGCCTCGCACCTGGCGCTGCAGCTTGACGCGCTTCTCGATGTAGACACCGAGGCGGTTCAAGATCGTGTCGAGGATACCGCCCATCTCACCGGCGGCGACCAGGTTGACGAACAACTCGTCGAACACCTTCGGGTGCCGCTTGAGCGACTCCGAGAACGTCGCGCCCTGCTCGACCGAGCCCTTGATGTCCTTGAGCACGGCGTTGAAGGCCTTGTTGTCGCCCTGGCTGCTCAAGATGTCGAGGCACTGCACGAGCGGCAGACCGGCGTCGATCATCGTGCCGAACTGGCGGATGAACACGACCAGCTCTTGTGCGGTCACGCCCCCGCCGAAGCTCGGCAGGTTCAAGTTGATCGCGACGCCCTTCTTCTTGACCTTGACCGGGTTGAGGTTTTGGGCGCGAAGCTTTTGGTTGACTGCTTCCTTGTCGTCCGCGTCCATCACGCCTTTGCGGACTTCTCCGCTGCGTGCACGCGCTTCCCAGACCCATTCAGCCATGCAGCCTCCGGCAGACTCGCGAACTCGATCAGCTTATCCGAAGCTTTGCCGCAGGGTCAAAACAACCCCGTGCCACACAGTGTGTGAGCGCAGCTGTTGGCTGCAGGCCGTGTAGGCGATCAGCGCTCGAACACTTCAGCGATACGGATTGAGCATCGGGAAGTCGTCGGCCGACCGCTGGGTGGGGCCGGGGTCTTCGCGCTTGCGACGCGGCGGGCTGCTGGGAACCGCGGGGCTCGTGCTGGGCGGCGTCGCAGCCCTCGGAGGCGTCGCGGGTTCTTCGCTGGGAGCGGCCTCGCGCGGCGCTTCGCTCGGATCCACGCCGGCGCGGTGCTCCGAGCC
>DATEOF010000422.1:0-15548 GCA_035274465.1 Polyangiales bacterium | reverse complement strand
GGATACGCCGGCCGGTCAGCGGGGGCGAGCAGGTCATGCCGACGGCCGTGTTTCCCGCGGCCGACATCGGCATGTCCGTGCGGCTCTGGCCCCATGCGGCCTTCGCGTTCGACATCGCCATGCGCTACCAGACCTCGCTCGGGCTCACGGTCGAGGAGCACCCGCTGTTCGCCTTGCCCAACCAGGTCGACGTGCGGGCGGAGCACGTCGAGCTGGGAGTCGCGCCGAGCTGGCGAATGAGCGATGGCATCGAGTCCGGGCGCTTCAGCATCCCGGTCGGCATGACGCTACGGAACTTCTGGCCTGCGGTGCACCAGCTGCAGACGCCGCGCTACACCCTGTTCGGCCCGTTCGTGCGGGTCGAGCTCGACTTTCCGCTCGGCAGCATTGCTCGCCTGCGCTTCGGGCCGGAGGCGCAGATGTTCTTCGTCGCCGGCACCGATCTGACCGAGTACGGCATCGGTTCACCCGGCTTCGCGATCGGCGCCGAGGCCAGCCTGGACTTTCGGCTGACCGAGCGCTTCCTGGTCGAGCTTCGCTACCGGCAATCGAACGCGCTGGCGTCGAGCGAAGGCAGCACGTCGTTCCTCGACGTGGAGCGCTTCCTGACGGCGTGCCTGGCGGGAGAGATGTGATGGATCGCAAGCGCCAGTTCCTCCTCCTCTTGCTGGCCCTCGCGGGCTGCGCCGAGCCTTTGCAGAGGGGCACGGTCGCCGATCGCGACGACAAGTACTTCGACAGTTTCGTGATGCCCGTGCTGCTGCGTGACTGCGCCTTCCAGGAGTGTCACGGCTCGCAGGAGCGCTTCTTCCGCGTCTTCGGGCCCGGGCGCACGCGCTGGAATCCACCCGGAGCCACGCCGCTCGACCCGTATGTCCACCAGACCGCGACTGAACGCGACTACTCGCTGCAGTTCGCGCGCGGGATGATCGACGAGCAGGACCCCGCCCGCTCGCTCTTGCTACGCAAACCGCTGGCGATGGAAGCCGGCGGCTCGAGCCACGAGGGCGTCGACAAGTACGGCCGCAACGTCTACCGCACGCCCGACGACGAGGGCTACCTGGTTATCTCGGAGTGGGTATTCAGCGTGATGGATGGGGCGGCAGGTTCAGCAGCTCCCCCGACGGCAGGAACCACGGGGACTGCCGGCGGCCCCTAGAAATGACGAAGGCGCCCGCGGTACGTGACCGCGAACGCCTCGTCAGCTTGCGACTCAGTCGAGTGTCAGCCGCCGCTGCCAGCTGCCATTGTAGGCACTTCGATCGGCTTGCCCGTGCTGCAGGTCTTGGGCGCGGGCAGATCACCCGTGAACATGAACATCATGTTCATGCCGGCACGGAACTGCGCGCCGAAGCGCGACGCCTGGGTGAGGCTCGTGCACATCGCCGCGCCGAAGCCGGCGTTGAAGACCAAACCGCACTCGTCGGTGCCGGTGCAGCAGCTCGGCACCTGGACGGCGTTGCCCATCACCGTGAACGAGGTCGATTCACAGCGCTTGTCCGGCTCTGGCGGCAGATCGGTGCAGGTGCCCGCGACCATCTGGCCACAGGTACCGTCGAACGCCGACTTGCAGCACAGCTGGCCCATGAAGCCTTCGGCCGGCTTGCAGACCTTGGGTCCGCAACCGACCTGTCCGGCCGTGGGCTTGTCTTCCTTTTCCTTCTTGGTCGGCGACTTGGTCTCGCCGTCGTCGCCGCCACAGCCTGCTGCCGATACGCCCAGCGCCGCGATCAGTCCCGCAAGCGCGATCCCGCTAAGTCTCATCGTCATCTGAGTCACCATCCTTATCGTCTCAACCCACTCGAGCGCGCTTCGGGTATGACTCTCCGCCTGCGCGTCCGGTTCGCATCTTCAATTTGCCGCCACCGGTTTCATGGCGAGGATCCAGTCCTTGACCTTGGCCGCGTGCTCGTCGTCCACGACGCGCGTGAGCAACGGCGGCATCTGCTTGTTGCTGTCGATACCGACCCGCGTGGTGATCAGCTGGTAGAGCAGGCTCTCGTCCGGTTTGCCCGGCACGATACGCTTCTGCTCCTGCCACTGGTTCGTCACCGCCTGCACGTTCAACAGCAGCTTCAACACCTCGAAGTCGGCGGACGAGCGTCCGTCAAGCTGCTCGACCTTGAGCTTCATGCGCAGGCCCGTGATCTCGGCCTCCGAGTTCACGCCGTCGTTGTGACAGGTGACGCCGCAGTTGATGTGCAACCAACCGAGTACATCAGCGACCTTGCCGGTGCCGTCGTCGCCGATCGTGTACTGCGTGACCTCTGGCGGATCGCTCAGCAAGTCTTTGTCCACCAACTTCTGCAGCGTCACACCATCCTGGTCGGCGCTGGGCAAGCCGAGCGAGACCGCTTCGAAACCGAGGATGTTGTCCTTGGCCCCGTCGTGGCAGTCGTCGCACGTGCTCGACTTCGGGATCTCATAGTTACCGCCCTGGACCGCACGAACTTCGCCGGTGTCGAGACGCTGGGCGCTCTTCTGATCCTTGCTCCACTTGTAGGTGGTCCGGCGCCAGAGATCGTCCCGCACCTTGCGGAACAGACGCGTCTCCATCTTCGTCTCGCCCTTGTCGAACTCTTTCCAGACCTGGGTGCCGACCGGCAGCTTCCAGGTGTTCATGTCCGACGTGTCGATCTGCTCGCCCTTGGGTAGTTTGATCCAGCGCGATTTTCCGGAGTTGTCCGACCAAAGCTTGTACGCCGGCGCGTACGACTCGACGCCGCTGGCGATCTTGCCCTTGGCCATGTCCGAATACAGGCCGGTGCACTGCAGGTCGACCGGCAGGCCATCGATGGAGTCTTCCATCTGCTCGGCGCAGTCACCGAGATCCTCCTCGTCCATGCCTGCCTCGAGTGCTCCACGGTACTCGAAGCCAGCCTCGGTCGTGTGTGAGCGCGTGCAGCCGGCGAGCAGCAGGAGGGACAAGGTCAGTGCGCGGGATCGAACCATGATGAGATAGCCACCGATCGCGAGATACTCGAATGCACGCCGGCAGTGGCGTGCAGAGAAAGCCTGCGTCGCAATCCAATCCAAGTCTATGGAACCGCAGAACTCAGCTGCGCCTTGCTGCGCAGCGCAGCCGAGTTCGCGTCTACTTGCAGTTACGGTGCGGCGCCAGCGGTACCAGCCGGGGCCATCGGTGCGCCACCCGCTGCGCCGGTCGCGCCCATGCGCGCGCCGCGGAAGGAGTTGATCAGACCCATGAAGTCCAGCATGCCCTGCGACTTCGGCTCGAGTGAGCGGAGGTACACGACGAGGCCCTGATAGTCCTCCTCGTTCGCCGTCCACTTATGGAACATCGGGTAGAAGTTCATGATGCCGGGCAGGCTGCCGAACATGGCTCCGGGCGGCTTCTGGCCGTTCATGAAGATGTTCTTGATCTCGTCATCGGTGTAGCCGCCGGTCTGCTGCGGCGTGTGCTCGACGGCGAGGTACGTCGCGCCGCTGCCGTGGCAGTTCGTGCACGCGAGGTTCTGCTCGAGGCGGAAGCCCATGCCCATACCGGCTCCCATCAGCGTCTGCGGCGTCAGCATGAGCGCGATCTTGTTGTTGTAGCGCTCTTTGCCGCGCTCCCAGTCCGCTTCGGTCGCCGCAGTGACGACCAGCGGAACACTACCCTTGCGCTTGCCCGCGGTCGCCGTGATCGTGAACGTGCCCGCCTTGCGCGTCGTGATCATGACGCCGTTCATGACGCCGTCGATCTCGAAGTCGACTGCGGACGGATCCGAACACTCCCACTTGTCTGCTTTCACACCTTGTACGACAGCGGGGACCTTGAACTTACGGTCACTGCCGGCGATGAAGGCCGAATTCAGCTTGGGGAAAAAAATATCCAGCTTCTCCTCGGTACCACCAGTGCCTGGCCCACCCGTCGCCGGGGGCTCTTTCGTGCCTTCGCTGGAACCACACCCAACCAGCCCTGCGCCCATTGCGACTGCAAGCACAGCAGCCGCGCTCCTCCATGAAACCAACATTCTGTCACCCTCCAGGTATCCGCGGGGAACCTATCACCGGGTGTGTACGGCTGCCAACACCATCGGTGCACGATTCACACAGTCTGGGATCGCGCTTGCGCGGCGGTAGCGCGTCATCGCTCACTTTATGGCCGAAAAAGCACAATGTTTTCGGGGCATTTTGACGTTTGGTCGGCACCGCCCAGAGAGGCCAGTTCCGCCGCCCTCAGCTGCAATCATCTCCGGCCATCGCACACCAATCGCCAAGCTCGACGCGAGGTGCGCGCCTAGCCCGATCCCGGGGCATCACGTACACGTATGCAGCCGCGTCGGCGAAGCTGATCTGCTTGCGTTCGTAGAGCCGCGGGACCTCTTCGAACTCATCCAAGCGCGCCAAGAGATCACCATCAAGTTCGTACAGTTCGCCGTTGATGGCGCTCGTCCCACCCTCGAGTAGCGCTGGATATCCGCCCAGATCCACGAGCTCGAAGCGCGGCTCGGTGCGAGCTTCGGCGATGAAGCGCGCGTCCGCGAGCTGGGAGTGATTCGACTGGCCTCGGCGCAGCGTGCCGTACACGAACAGCAGCATGCGGGCCGAATAGCAGGTCTGTGCCGCGGGTGCACCTGGACGCTTTAATTTTGTAGGCTGGCCGAGGCTCGATGCGCGGGAAGTCAGTGACAAGTCCGGGGCCGTTTTCGCTGCTGTCGGCGGTGGCCCTGTGTGCTGTGGCAGCGGCCGGCTGCAAGGACAAGCCGGCCGAGCAGCCACCCGCGCCCAGCGCGACCCCCGCACCGACGCAGCCATCAGCAGCAGAGCCCCCCAGCGCCGTGCAACCTCACGTGCCGCCGGGGCAGGCCGTGCCGCTGTGGGAGCACGGCAAGCAAGCGCGCATGATCGACGGCGCAGCGACCGGTCGCGAGTACGTGGTGCTGGATCTCGGCGAGGCCTGGACGCCGTACCTGTTGGCCGATGGTGCCAAGGCGGATGGAACGCCCGTGGCGAGCGGCTACAAGGCCACGTACCTGGCGCTGGCGCGCGGCGAGTTTCCGGAGGATCTGCACGGCGAGCGCGCGAAGGACGACAAGTACCTCGAGCTGTTCGGCATCTTGCCCACGCTGCAGGTCGTGCGCGAGCGCATGCAGGCCACCTCCAAGCTAGCTTGTGTGGGCGAGCTCGATTACACGCCGCTGCAGGGCTACGACTCGCTCGAGACCTATACGTCGAACATCGTTGCGCGCAAGCGCGCCCAGGAGTTCACCAGCCAGCAGGCGCGCGTCACGGCGCTGATGAGCGCGGCCAAGGTCAGCACACCCGAGGAGCTGGATGCCACGGCTCTGTCGAAGCGTGACGCGCTCGCGCTCAGCCGCTACCTCGCCGACGTGCCGATCCGCAAGGCCACGCTGGCCACGCAGCAGCGGCTGAAGTGCGAGGGCTACCTCAAGGGTCGGGGCAAGGTGCTGCCGGGCATGCTCGACTGGGCGACGCACGAAGGCCTGGCCGAGTTCGAGCGGCGCAACCGCGTGTACTCGTGGGGCTTCATCGGCAAGGACACGCTGCTTCCGTTGCTGAACCGCCCGCTCGAGAACGATCGCGAAGGCCTGCTGCGCGTGCTGACCGAGCGCGCCGTGCATGCGGCGGGCGTGATCGAGGATGGCAGCACGAGCACGCTCGCCAACGGCCAACCGCGCCTGTACCGCGCCGCCGACGGGCGCGAGCTGCCGGTTCCGAACCTGGTCGGAGCGCTGCGCGACACGGTGATCGACGCCTTCGGGCTACAGACCCCCGAGAGCTCGCTGGCCTTCCTCGAGAGCCTGGGCGAGCTGCCGAAGGACGGACACCGCTACGTCGCGCTCAAGCTGCCACCGTTGCCCGAGTACTACGCCGGCGAGATGCAGCTCACGCTCGACTACGATCGCGGCGACGTCTGGTACGACTTCCCGTTCGGCGACAAGGGCCAGGAGCTGCCCCAACCCGTGACGCGTCGACCCAACGTCACGGTGTCGGTGCTGTACGGCGGCAAGAAGATCGCGCTCGCGCGCTACGGCACGACCATCGGTGGTTGGCGGAGCGAGGTCATCGATGGCGTCAGCATGTGGAAGTACAAGGAATCGCCGGCCGGCCCGCGCGCCTGGGAAGAGATCGTGGCCGCGCCCGTCTGGCTGCCTCCCGACTCCACGCCTGCCGAGGACCTGCTGGTCAAGTTCCCGCATCGCACGAAGCCCAGCGAGCCCGAGTACCTCGTCAACTATCACGAGACCGGCCCGAGCTACGCATCGGCCTACGGTCTGGTCGCCGCGTACCACCGCGAGTTCTTCAAGCGGGCCGACGGCAGCATCGTGCTCGGACGAGACCAGGGCATACGCACCCACGGCTCGGTCGACTACATGAGCATCATGCGCCGCCACTCCCACGGCTGCCATCGCCTGCACAACCACATCGCATTGCGCTTGATGAGCTTCGTGCTCGCCCACCGCCCGCACGAGCTCCAGGGGCAGGAGACCCTGGGCTTCCGCAAGGCGCTGACGGTCAACAACAAGACCTACATGATGGCCATTCAGCAGGGCGGCTACGTGTTCAAGCTCAAGACGCCGCTGTTCGTGAACGTCGAAGAGGGACGCATCCGGGGCGTGGTGAAGAAGGCGATCGACTTCGCGATCCCGAAGTGGAACCCGGAGGTCGCCGCGTACGTGATGCCCGACGGCAGTACGATTCAAATGCGCGGCGCGAAGATGGTCGAGCTGACGCCTCCAACGATGCCAGTGGCGCCCGTGGAGATGGAAGACGGGACGACCACCAGCGAGTTGGGCGCGCCCAAGGGCAACCCGACGCCGTTGGCTGCGCGGGCACGACAGCGGGCACACTGAGGCTCAGCGCGCGGGCCAGTCGCTCCACGGGCGGTCGGGGTAGGCGCCGTTCAATGCCAGCAGGAACAGCTCTACCTGGGCCTGCTCCGTCTCGCTCAAGCTTGCGCCGTGGCCGCTGCCGAGCAGGTCTCTCAGCGTCGCGAACTGTCCGTCGTGCCCGAACGGGGCGGTCAGGGCCACGTTGCGCAAGCTCGGTGTGCGGAATGCACCTTCGTCTTCGGGCGCGGCCGCCGCTGGCAGCGGCGGGGCCTGGCCTGCGTCTCGATCGAAGAAGTCTCCGCGGGAGTTGAAGCGGTTCGCCAGCAGGATCTCGATTCCCGCCGCCCGTCCTCGATCCGTGGTCGCTGCCAGGCGATGGTACTTGGCGTCGCTCAGCATCGGGCCTGCATGGCAGTCGATGCAGCCGCGGTGGGTGAAGGTGACGAGGCCGGCTCTTTCGCCTGGGCCGAGCGCGTCGCGCTCGCCGGCCAGGTAGCGGTCGAGCTTTGATCGGCCTGCGGTCATCTTGCGCAAGTACGCCTCGAGCATCTTTCCGACGTTGGCCGCGATGCGATCGATCTGCTGCTTGTCACGCTTGGCCATGGCGTCGTACCCGGCGTCGCCGGGCTTGCCTGCTGCCGGGAAGCGACGCTCGTCGGTCAGGTCCGGCATGGGTCCGGCGAGCTCTTCGTATCGGCTCCGGTAGGCGCTCGAGCGGTACACCGCGTGCGCGAGCTGGAGCCTCGAGGAGCTCATTTCTTCGGGGTTTTCGAGCGCGAACAGCGGTTGTGACCACAGGCTGTCGGCGCGGCCGTCCCAAAACCAAAAGGGGCCCATGCGCGCCGCGTTGAGCAGGCTGGGCGCGTTGCGCGCGAGTGGGTGGCCGGCGATGACCTCGGAGACGCGCTTGCCGTCGGCGAACGAGCTCTCGGGCAGGTGGCAGCTGGCGCAGCTCACGTCGCTGACGCTGGAGAAGCGGCGATCGTAGAACGCCAGGAAGCCGAAGTAGGCCGCGCGTTCGTCGTCGCCGAAGCGGTTGCCCGCGGCAGGCGGCATTCGGTCGGGCAGCGCGAGCGCCTCGACGCGCGCGCACTCCGCCGCCATCAGCAGCAAGCCGTCCAGGCACCTCCCGGGCTCGGTGCGCGGAGTCGCAGGTGGCGCGGCGGCCGGCGTCGCGCAGCCGACTGCGAGCAGCAAGACTGTGAGTGCTGGGACCGAGGCGCAATGACCCATTCTCGCTCGTTCGCGACGCGCAGGGCTGCGTTGCTCCTCCTCAAGATGGCCCCCGCTATTCCTCGTCGTCGCGCCTTGCCCTGCGCGCCGGGCCCTTCGCGATAACGCGCCGTTGCGCCTCGGTCCCAGCACTAGTTGGCGGAGGTGTAGCATCGTCCGGCGTCGAAGTCGGCGGGCAGCCCCACGTCGGACTGCACGCCCAGGTTGTCGAAGCTGCGCTGATCCAGGAACGGCGTGTTGTAGCGATAATAGTACTGCGCCGTGCGGATCCAGTCGTTGCGCGTGAACTCACCGCGCTCTGCGCTGGAGTGGTACAGCACGTGGCCGATGCCGATGGCTGCCTCGGCCATCGTCAGCTTGTGCTGGCTGAAGTCGTTGCAGAGCTTCTGCACGCCGTTGGCGTAGAGGACGACGCGCCCCCGGTTGAAGTAGACGTCGAAGGTGGTGCGTTGCTCGACGAACATTTGATCGTCGAGCATCGTGCCCGCGATCTTCCGCTGGCTGTTCCAGGCGCGCAGCCACGTGCCGCCGATCTTCGCGTCGTAGTAGGGCTCCTGCGCGGGCGACATGTTGAGCACGGTGTCGGCGTTGTGGATCGGGTCGAAACCCCTGGAAATGCCGAGGTTCTGCACCACTCGCACGTCGGTCTCGGGTCGGTACGGCTGCGTGTTCGGCTTCAGCGGGCCGCCGGTGAGGTTGCCGTAGCCACCGCCGCGCGGGACCAGCTGGAGGCAATTCCAGCCGAGCGTGCTGATGTGAAAGGCGCCCAGCGGATCCATGAACGAAGGTTGCGGCACGATGCCGCCCTGCGCCGGCAAGCGGCCGTCGATCATCGTCCGGCCCTTGACGCCCGCTCCGCACGCCAGGAACCAGAAGTAACGGCGCTGGGTCGCATTCGCCTGCGTCTCGAACGTCGCGTGCAGGTATTTGTCCGTGGCGTCGGGCACCGGGAATGCTCGCCGCGGATACAGCACGTTCGACGCCATGATGCCCTGGCCGATGTCCGGCATCACCGAGCGCAGCGTGCCGTTCGACAGGAAGAACTGTCCGTCGACGGCCGCGTAGCTGTAGAGCGCGAGCTTCGAGGTCTCGTAGAGCCGCGCGGCCTGCACCGGAAAGCCGCGCGGCACCAGCGCCACGTCGTGGTTCGCGCGCGGCGCATCTTCGGGCGCCGAGAAGCTCTCGAAGAACTCGCCCGCGCGAAAGCCGGCCGGCAACTGGTTCGGCGGCAGCGGCTCGACCTCGAGCAGCGCGCGCGCGAGGACCTTCGGCAGCCTGTTCGGCGCGGGGAGGGCGACGTGCTTGTACGGCGACTCGCCGGCAGGTGGCTTGGGGGCGGCGCCATGACCGTTGATGATCAGGCTGCCGTAGTCCTTGCGGATCTCACTCTCGGTGCGCACCGGAAACGTCTTGGGACACGTCTCCCAGCGCACGCTCTGCCCCTGATAGCTCGCGGTACTCAGCGGCTGGCCGTCGTTCACACACCCGATCTCCTGGTGCCGCGCGCCGAACGCGCCCGGAAAGGGACACAACCCATCGATAGCTTCCACGACCAAGGTGGTCTTACCCGAGAGGCCATCGACCTGTACTTGTTGCGCGAGCGCCCGCGTCACGCTCGCTGCGCGCACGTCTTCGGCACACCTGGGCACGCGAAACGAGGGGCCGAAGTCCATGGCTTCGGCGTCGTCGCACTGGTTGGACTGGCGCAAGCCCGCGCAGAAGATCGTCGCGCCTTCGACCCGCTCCGCGCCGCCTTCCGCGGCCGTCACCTTCACTCCGTCGCGCAGCGCGAACACGCGGTAGTCACCCGCCCCGGGCAGCTTGGGCAGGTGGACCATCACGCTGCCGCGACCCTTGGTGTAGCGGATCGGTTCTTTCCACTCGGCTGCCGGGGGCAAGCGCGTGCCCTGCGCGGTCAGCAGCGTCGAGCTCGCGACGATTCCGCATACCCCCACGAGACACAAGCGCACGAAGTGCCTCATGCATGTGTCCTAGCAGCTGGGTATGCGTGCGGGTGCGAGCTGGATCACACGGCCGGGCCTCGTGCTCGTGCTCGTGCTCGAAGGGGATCACACGGCCGGCCCTCTTGTGACTGCAGCTTCAGCGCGCCGGCCAGTCGCTCCACGGTCGCTCCGGGTACGCGCCGTTGAGCGCCATCAAGAACAGGCCGAGGTCCTCCGACTCCTGTGCGCTGAGCGTGCTGTCGCCATGGCCACTCCGGAGCAGGTCGGCGATGCTCTCGAACTGGCCCGTGTGACCGAACGGCGCGGTCAGCGCGATGTTGCGCAAGCTGGGCGTGCGGAACGCGTGCTCGTCGTCCGCGCTGGGGCCGCCGGGTAGCTCGGGCGCGCGGCCGACTTCGGCGTCGAAGAACGCGCCGCGCGAGTTGAACGGATTGGCGAGCAGGATCTCGATCCCGCGCGCGCGACCGCGGTCCGTGGTGCCGTCGACGCGGTGGAACTGCTCGTCGGTCAGCATCGACCCGGAGTGACAGTCGATGCAGCCGCGCTCCGCGAACACGCGCAGGCCCTCGCGCTCGGCCATATCCAGGGCACCGTGCTCGCCCGCCAGGTAGCGATCCAGCTTGGACGCGCCCGAGCTCACCTTGCGCAGGTACGCCTCGAGCATCTTGCCGAAGTTCGCCGCCACCTCGTCGATCGCGCGCCGGTCGTCCTCGGCCATCGCGTCGTAGGCGGCGTCGCCCGGCTTGCCTGCGCGCGGGAAGCGGCGCGAGTCGGACAGATCGGGCATCGGGCCGAGCAGCGCCTCGTAACGCGTGCGGTAGGCGCTGGTGTCGTAGACCGCGGCGGCGAGCGCGAGGCGTGACGACGCCATCTCGTCGGGGTTCTCGATCGCGAACAGCGGCTGCGACCAGAGGCTGTCGGCGCGGCCATCCCAGAAGAAGAACGGCCCCATGCGCGACGCGTTCAGCATCGTCGGCGCGTTGCGCGCCAGCGGGTGGCCGGCGATCACTTCCGGCACGGGCCTGGCATCCGCGAACGAGTCCTCGGGCAGGTGGCAGCTCGCGCAGCTCACGTCGTCAATCGTCGAGAAGCGTCGATCGAAGAAGGCCAGGAAGCCGAAGCGCGCGGCCTCCTCGTCGTCGCCCAGGCGATTGCCGGCGGCCGCCGGTAGCTGGGCGGGCAGCGCGAGCGCCGTCACGGCGGCACAGTTCGCGGCCGTGAGCGGAAGGCCTTCCAGACACGGGGCCGGCGGATCGGGCGCGCCTGCGCACGCCGCGAGCAGCAGCGCACACGCCGCCAGCTTCAGTGGGGCGAGCTGAAGCACTGCGCCTCCACGAAGTTCTCCGGCAAGCGCGCGTCCGCCTTCACGCCGTAGTTGTCGAACGTACGGTGGTCCAGGAACGGCTCGTTGTAGCGGTAGTAGTACTGCGCTGTGCGGATCCAATCCGCGCGCGGGAACTCGCTTCGCTCGGCGCTCGAGTGGTAGAGCACGTGGCCGAGGCCGATCGCCGCCTCGGCCATCGTCAGCTTGCGCTGCGTGAAGTCGTTGCAGACCTTCTGCACGCCGTCGACGAACACGACGACTCGCCCGCGGTTGAAGTAGACGTCGAAGCTCGTGCGCTGTTCGATGAACATCTGATCGTCCATCATCGGCGCGATCAGCTTCTTCGTCGAATCCCACTGGCGCATCCACGAGCCGTCGATCTTGGGATCGGCGTTCTTGTCTTGCGCGGGCGACATGTTGAACACGGTGTCTGCGTTGTTCGAGGCGTTGAAGCCGCTCTTCACCGCGATGTTCTGCACCACGCGGATGTCGGTCTCGGGCCGCCACTGCTTCCCCGTCGAGGGTCCACCCGCGAGCTGTCCGTAGCCTCCGCCGCGCGGCACCAGGTGCAGACAGTTCCAGCCTGCGGTGCTGATGTGCGAGCCAGCGAGCGGGTCCATGAACGAAGGTTGCGGCACGATGCCGGCTTGCGCGGGCAGCTTGCCGTCGACGATCGTGCCGCCCGGTGTGTCCGAGCCACAGGCGACGAACCAGAAGTAGCGCCGCTGCGTGGCGTTGGTCTGCGTCTCGAACGTGACGTGGATGAACTGATCCGCCGCGTCGGGCACCGCGAAGGCGCGCCTCGGGTAGATCACGTTCGAAGCCATGATGCCTTGACCGATGTCCGGCATGACCGAACGCAGCGTGCCGTTCGAGACGAAGAACTGCGCGTGGTCGGCCGCGTACGTGTACATGTTCAGCTTCGAGCTCTGGTACAGCTTGCCGGCCTGCACCGCGAAGCCACCGGGCGTGAGCTTGATCCCGGTCACCGCCTGTGGCGCATCGTTCGGATCCGAGAAGCTCTCGAAGAAATCGTTCGCGCCCCAGCCGTCCGGCAGCAAATCGGCGGCGAGTGGCTCGATCTCGACCACCGCGCGCTTCAGCACCACGAGCTTTGTCCTCGGCGCCGGCAGCGCGATGTTCTTGTACGGCGAGCCGGGCAGGGCGGGCGCAGGCGCGGGTCCGTGCCCGTTGATGATCAGGCTGCCGTAGTCGGCGCGGATCTCGGCCTCGGTGCGGATCGGGAAGGTGGGCGGACAGCTCTCCCACTTCAAGCTCATGCCCTGGTAGTTGGCCATGTCGCTCTTGTGGCCGTCGTTGTTGCAGGTGATGTCGGCGTGCTCCGAGCCATAGGTGCCCGGGAAGGGACACAACTTGTCGATGGCCTCGACCACGACCGTGGTCTTGCCGGTCAGGCCGTCGATCTGGACCTGTTGCAGCAACGTGCGCGTGACGCTCGCGGCGCGCGCGTCCATCTTGCAGTTGGGGATATGGAAGCGCGTGCCGTAGTCCATGGCTTCGGCTTCATCGCACTGGTTGTGCTGGCGCAGGCCGGCGCAGTAGATGGTCGCGCCGTCGACTCGTTGCGCGCCGCCGTCGGCTGCAGTCACGCTCACGCCGTCGCGCAGCGCGTACACTCGATAGTCGCCCGCGCCGGCTACGGCAGGCAGGTACAACATCGCGCTGCCGCGGCCCCTGGTGTAGCGGATCGGGTCGGTCCACTCCGGTGCGCTGGGTAGGCCGGCAGGCGCGCTGGTGGGTTTCGCGTCCATGGCTGCAGCGGGCGTCAGCGGTGGTTCGCTCGGCAACGCCGTCGATCCCGCCCCGCCGCCGCCCGCCTTACCTGCCGCCGGTGCGGCCTCGCCGGCGATCGCGCCGCCGCCGGCGCCG
Organism: Polyangiales bacterium; assembly: GCA_035274465.1. Classification (GTDB taxonomy): domain Bacteria; phylum Myxococcota_A; class Polyangia; order Polyangiales; family JAFGIB01; genus JADGRF01. Next base: position 2,337 of record DATEOF010000422.1, on the reverse strand, counting down.
CTCGCGTCGTGCGGCTCTTCACCGGCTGCACCGCGCCCTGCCTCATCGCGCGCGGGCGATCGGTCGGTCGTCGCGCTGCACGCGGCGAGCAAGCACGCCGCAAAACACAAGAAGTGGGGAACCGAGCCCCGGCTCAATGTCGGATTCATCGCCGCTGCCTCGCTGCTGTGACTGGCGCAAGCAATTTTGCGCGGCGGCATCAGTCCTACGTGCCGCGTCGTCGCAAGTCATGACTTCGTAGCAGGAAAGTCGTTGCGTCCGCAACGCGCAGATTCTCTTGCAGCCATCAGCGGCTGCTGTCAGCCGGCGGCGTGGATCCGATCGAACCACACCGGCGCGGGCGCGATCGCGGGAGCGCCGGTGTAGACCCACACGCCGTGATGCTCGACGAAGCCATGATCCGCGTACATCGAGCGGCACGGCTTGTTGTGATCGGTGTGGACCAGGTGCCCGCGCAGCTTGGGCGCGCCGAAGCGCTGGGTCGCGTCCTGCTTCAGGCGATCGAGCACGGCCGTCTCCACGCCGTAGCCGAATACCCGGCAACTCAGCACGAACACCTGGACGCTCAGCGCGTCGGCTTCGATCTCGGCCACGCAGCAACAGGTGATGCCCATGTCGCCGAAGCGGTCGCTGACGCGCGCGGTGTAGATCAGGTGTGACGCCGAGTCGTGCCACGCCTGCACCTGGCCCCAGCTGCAGCGCGAGCCCTGCAGGTTCCACTGGTTGGTGCGGTTGATCAGCTCGTGGATGCGCTTGAGATCGTCCTGCGACGAGCGGCGCAGCTCGAGCTTGAGCGAGAGGCGCGCGAACATCTCGGCCGTGTCGTGTTGCGAGTCCAGGGGTACCAGCACCTTCTCGCGCTGCGCGCGCTCGTGGTACATGGCCGTCCGATCGCCGTCGCGCACCAGCTTGGCCCAGGTGCGAAACAACGCCCAGGTCTCGGCCGCGCACGGATCGACGACAGTCAGCTTGGGAAACTCGTGCTGCAGCATGGCGCGCTCGTCGGCGCGGTCGTCCAGGAAGACGAAGTCCTTGAGCTTGAGGTTGAGCTCGTCGGCGATCTTCTGCATGCCCGCGGCCTTCGGGCCCCACGAGATCTGACTGGACACGAAGTCGCTCGCCCCGAGCAAGGCGCCGTCCCAGCGGACGTTCTCGGGATCGTTCTTGGAATTGATGGCCAGCACCACGCCGCTGCGCTTGAGCGCGAGTAGGGCCTGCTGGCGGTCCTCGCACTGCCGCACGCCGTTCTTCTCGCCGATCACGCCGTCCCAGAGCGTGTTGTCCAGGTCGCAGACGATCACCTTCTTGTCTGCGAAGCGCGCGTTGGCCACGACATGGTCGTGCAGCTGATCGGCCACGACCACGCTCAGCTCGGCGGGGTGGGTTGCGCCGGCGTAGTAGAGCAAGCGACCGAGCGTCAGGTCGTCGCGCACGTCGCGCACTGCTGCGAGTTCTTCGATCAAGAACACGTGGTGGAACGAGCGCTGGTTGATCTCGGCGACCCGGGCGGCGATGCGCGAAGATAGCTCCTGCCGCGCGTAGCTGCGTTTCAGATATGTCGCGAGTGACTTGACGGTGCGGTTCAGGTCGTTCGATGCGCGCACGACGGCAGCGGTGTCGTGCACGTACAGGTTGCAGTCGAAGTTGCTGGCCAGCTGATCCATGCGCCTGGCCACGCGCCGCCAGATGTTCTCGATGTCCTCGCGGATCTCGAGCGGGCCGCGCCGACTCGGCTCGAGCACGTGACGAAACTCCTGGTCGTACTCCCAGGACAGTGGGCTGTAGACCACGCCGTCGTAGTCCTGGCCCAATCGCTGTTCGAGCTGGCGCGTCTGCTCGGCGGGGTTCTTGGTCACGATGAAGTCGCCGTCGATCAAGAAGCCCGAGCGCAGCAGCTTGCCGCCGATCAAGAGCTCGACGTCTTCGAGCAAGCAATCGCCGACGAACAGCAAGCGCAGCCTCTCGTAGCTGCGACCGCTGCTCTCGCGTACGAGCTCGTCGAAGATCGCGTCGATCCGCTCGCGCAGCGCGCCCGCATGTGCGAGCCACAGCTGCCGATCGCGCTCGAACAGCGCCGCGATGCCACCCGGATCGTCCTTCCACAGCACCTCGTTCTTGGCGAAGAAGCGCGCGCGGGACCCGAGGTACAGGTCGCGAAACACCGGCGCGCCGCTGCTCAAGTACCGAGCGAGGAAGTCGATCTCGGGCAGCACGTGGTGGGCGACTGCCGCGGCCTCGCCGTCCGCGGCGCTGTGTGCCGCCCAGCAACCGGTGCCGTACGCGGCGACGATGGCCGAGCCCAGCCGCTCGCGGAGCTCGGGCGCGAGCGGCGCAGCC
>DATEOF010000421.1:0-12717 GCA_035274465.1 Polyangiales bacterium | reverse complement strand
TGGGCGCGACGCTTCCGCTGACCATCGGTCGCCGGCGCTACGCGGCGGCTCCGGAAGCCTCGCGCCTGATGGGCGCGACGCTTCCGCTGACCATCGGTCGCCGGCGCTACGCGGCGGCTCCGCAGCCACGGGCGGCGCGGCGCGCGAGGGCCGCAGCGTGCTCTGATCGGGCCGGTCCTGGATCGGCGGCTGCGACGGCACGAGCTCAGCCTGGCCGAACGCCGCAGCTGCCGCGTGATCCTCGGGCGACAGCCGCACCACGCCGCTCGCGGTATCGGTCGGCATCGACGCGCGCCTGGCCAGCGCACGCGTCACTGCGCGCTCGCGCTCCAGATCGCCGTTGAACATCAGCGCCGGCTCGGTGCTCTCGAATGCGGCCCGCCCGCTGTTCACAGGCGCGGGGTTCGAGCGCCGCACGCCGCTCGGCTCGGGCAGGCCGTGAGAGGTCGCGATCTCCGCCAACGCCGCGCCGAATTCGGCCATGCTGGGGAAGCGATCCTCGCGGCGCTTCTCGAGCGCGCGCAGGATCACGTCTTCCAGCGCCGGCGGCAGCTCCGGTCGCGCGTGCGACGGCGGCTCGGGGTCGGCGGTCATGTGCAGCATCATCAACTCGCCCGCGCCGTCGGCCATGAACGGCGGCTGACCGCAGACCATCTCGTAGAGGATGATGCCGAGCGCGTAGACATCCGTGCGCTCGTCGATCTCTTCCGGCAAGCCGCGACACTGCTCGGGCGACATGTACGGTGGCGTGCCCAACACCGCACCGACGAGCGTATCGAACGGCGGCGCCGCCAGCTCACCGCGCAGCTTGGCGATGCCAAAGTCGAGCACCTTCACCAGCTCGCGATCGGCCAGCCGCTGATCGGGTACCAGGAACAGGTTGTCGGGCTTGAGGTCACGGTGCACGACCTTCAGCGCGTGCGCAGCTTCGAGCGCGCTCGCGGCCTGCCGCGCGTAGTCGATGGCGAGCGGGATATCGAGCGGGCCGATGCGCTCCAGGCGGTCGCCCAGGCTCTCACCCTCCAGCAACTCCATCACGAGGTACGGCACGCCGTCGGGCAGACGGCCGACGTCGATGACCTCGACGATGTTGGGATGACGGATGGCGCTGGTGGCGCGCGCCTCGTTGAAGAAGCGTTGCACCTGCACGCCATCCACCGACAGCTCGGAGCGCAGCACCTTCACGGCGACCTTGCGCCGGATCAACGCGTGCTCTGCCTCGTAGACGGAACTCATCCCGCCTTCGCCGAGAAGCCGCATGATCGCGAAGTTGTGTAGACGCTGCCCGAGCACGACCCCTCTGCTGGCAATGCAGCGCGCTTGGCGCTAACCGCTGACGCGCCCGAGATCATACGTCAATCTCGAACGATCCGGTTCACTCGCGATGAAAGTGCTCGCTTTACATACAGCCTGCGACCCCGATCAGTGCAGGAAACACGCACGATGCAAAGTGCTTGGCCTGCACGGGCCGTGCAACGGTTAGCCCTTCAAACCAGCTAGCGCGGTGGCCACGAAATTGCCAAGACCTGGCGCAGTCTCGAGACGCACCAAGTTCTCGCCGAGCGCTCGCAGGTTCTTGTGATCGAAGAACCACACCGGGGTCGGTTTGATACGGAACGGCGCGCGCACGACTGACTTCTGCGGGTAATCCAACAAGAAGGTGTTGTGGACGACGCCCGTGCCCGACTGAATGTCGGTGTTCGGATGGCCGGGGAATGCGCCCCAGGTCGGAGAAGCCAGGCCGTACATCACACCGGCCCAGGCGTTGATGCACACGCCCCCGTAGCGCAGACGCTCCACCGCGCCATCCAGGGCTTGGGCTTCGCGACGCGCGGTGTCTTCGTCGATCAACACCATGCACGACAGCGTGCCCCAGCAGCTGTCGTTGGCGAACGTCACGGCGCGATCCAGGAACTCGCGCGCATCGTTCGCGTCGAGCTCGACCTCGGCCAGCACGCCGCAAAATGCTTCCTGGGTGAGCGCATATTCGCCACGCACCGCCGGCACGTTGGGGATCACCGTCCAGGGAACGACGCCCGGATTCGCGGCTCCGAGCGGCTGCGCCTGCGGGTAGCGCTCGAGAAAGCCGCGATAGCGCGCGTCTGCACCGGGGTAGTACGCCTTGCGTGCAGGCACGCGCGCGAGCGCGTTGTGAACTTTGTCGAGAAATTGGCCGCGTTGCGCCCAACCCTTGGCGGTGATCAGGATCTTCGCGGCGTTGCAGTTGAAGCTGGCGTTCTGCGCCACCATGCTCGCGACGTGGCGCGCCTGAAACTCGAGGTCGTCGTCGCTCCAGTTTCCCGGCACGACCATGCACGGCGTCACACAGCCCAACTCGGCGCTGAAGGGTCGCGTGTTGATCGGTTGCTTCTCGGCCTTGCGCCGCGCCTGCTCCGCCGGGTCTTGGCCCCAGACGATGGCATCGTAGGTGCGATCCGATCCGGTGACGTGCAGTGTGTCGATCTTCGGGTGATTCGCCAGGTGCGCGCCGACCTCGGCACCGCCGTACACCACCGCGAGGAAGCCGCCGTCGATCAGGCTCTGGAAGGCGCGTGCGATGTGCGGCCCGGCCACGGCGTTGACCGGGTTCATCTTGAGGACGACCACCTCGTCTTCGACGAACAGCTTGTAGAGCACGTCCATCGGCGGGATCGAGCTGACGTTGCCCGCCCCGAGCACGAGCGCAACTTTGCCTGCGCCCTTGGGCTCGCGATAGATACGGCCCTGGCTGGCCGGCTTCCCGGGCTCGATCCAGATGTCGACCGACATGCCGGCGAACATCAGCTTCTCGCGCAGATCGGCCGGGACCACGCGCACCACCCACTGACCGTTCGGCCGCTGGTGGGACGAGGGCAGCGCGGGCTGCCCCTTGGCCTCGAGCGCTCCGATCAGCAGGCGCACGTTGCGCGCGGTCGTCGCCGGGCCGGCCAACCATTCCTCGCCCGCCAGGTTCTCCTCGGGTGACAAACCTTTGACGGCGCACACGTCGCGCACCCAGGCACCGGCTTCGCGCGCCACACCGGCCAGACACTGCCGCAGCAGCGCGATGCGCTCGGGGATCGCCGTGGCGACCCAGGCTTGCTTCTTCGACGCGACGCGCTCGACCGCGGCGTCGACGTCCGCGAGCGAAGTCGCGGCGACGGCGGCAGGTGGTTCGGGAAACCGAGGTGAAGTCATGGACGAAACATACGCTGGCCGCTCGTCTAGCGAAAGCGGACCCATTCGGCCGCTCGAGCGGTCGATTCACCAAAATCGTCGACCGACTCCGATGCGCAACGCCATCAAGACATCCTCGACGCTGATCGCACGCGTCTCGCCGCCGGCGAACACGACGCCTGCCGGCAGGTAGCCGAGCTCGCCGCCCACGTAGGCATCCCAGCCCGAACCGAGCTCGACCCGCAGCCACGCCGCCACGCCCAGCTCGAAGGCGAGACCGTCGTGTTCCTGCGAGGTGAAGGCATCGCTCTCGAGCGCGGTCAGAGAGCGCACGTAGGCCAAGCGAAGGAGCGGTCCGATCGACAGCTCCGGCTGAGACTCCGAGGCGAAGTACAAGCCGAGACCCGCGCCGACCCAGAGCGCCCCCACGTCGGCGACGGGACCGTTGACATCCAGCAGCTGTTGGCGGCCGTACGCCAGCGACAGGTCGACGCCGAAGCGTATACCGGGCTGGATGTTCGAGAACAGCGCCAGATCGAGCCCGATCAAGCCGGTCGCGCGAGTAGGAAAGCTGCGGCCGCTCAACATGATCGAGAACAGCAGCGACTCGGGCGGCTCGGAAGCCGCGTTCGGCTGCAGCTCGATCGGTTCGGCAGTCGCAGCTGCTCGCGGCGGGGACCGCCAGCTCTCGTCGAGGCGGCGCAGCAAGGCCAGGCGCACGCTCGGCGGCAAGCCCGGCGCATTCTCCGGTGGACGCGCGGCCAGCAGCGTCCAGGAGCTCTCGAGCAGGCTGGAAATGGCGATCGAGAGCATGCGCGCGCGCGCGGCCGGCTCGACGTCGGTGACTACCAGCTCGCGCACCACGCGGTTGCCGCCCACCAGATCAGCCAGCTCCACGCTCAGCGTCGCCGGCGCCGAGCCGCAGCCCAGCTGCACCACGGCCAACTCGGCCGCGCTGACCTCGCTCTCCGGCGGCTCGTCGCGCAGCGTGGTCACGCCCAGGCTGCGCAGCTCGACCTGCAAGAGCTGGCTGAGCGCCTTGGCGTCGTATGGCGCGTCGGGGCACGCACGCTGGCGCAGGCTCAGCTGGCTGGGCGGCGCGCCTGCCTGTGCAGCCGTCAGCTGCGGAAGTAGCGACCCGCACGACAAGGCCGCGCACAGCACCACCCTCAATCTGACGTTAGCCACGCAGCCACGCTCGCGCTTCGCGCTCCATGCGGGAAGTGAGCACGATAGCGTGCAGCCGCATCGCGTGCGAGCTTCGGTTCGCCTGCGCGCGCGTAGGCTTCGACCAGACGCGCGGTTCCCTCTTCGGCGAGTGCGGCCGGCAAGCCCAGGCGTTGTGCGCGCTCGAGCGAGGCCGCCGCAGCCTTCGGCGCGGTGAGTTGATCGAGCTGCAGCCGGCCGAGTGTGAGCGCGACCAGCGAGGCCTGCGGGTCGTGCGCGTACTCGCGCAGCGCGCGCCGCAGGAGCCGCTCGGCACGCGCGAAGTCTCGGGCCGCGCGCGCAGCGTCCGCATCCCGGAGCAGATCATCGATCGTGGCGCCGACACGCGGCGGGGGATCAGGCGCCGGCGCTGGTTGCGAGGCGGGCGCGGTCTGCACGACTGCCAGCGCGATGTCGCGCGGCTGCGGCGCGTCCGGCAGGCGCATCGCCAGCTGCAGCTGCTCGCTCCGAGACAGAACCTGCTGCCCGCCGGGCACGCGCGGACCGCTCACGCTGACTCGACCGCGCTCGACCGCGACCCGGATGCGGGCCTCGGCGGGCACGTGCTCGACGCGAAAGCGCGTGCCCAGCACCTCGAGGCGTGTGTCGCCCGCGTCGAGGATCCAGCGCCGAGGCCCGTGCGGCTTCACGTCGAACACCAGCGAGCCTTGCACCAGCTCGGCGCGAAACGTCTGCGCGTCCGACGCGCGCGTCACCAGCTTCGCGCCGGGGTCCAGGTGGATGTGCGAGCCGTCGGAGAGCGCCACGTCCAGGGCCGCGGCGCCGTCGCTGGTATCGAGCTCGCCCAGCAGCTCGCCCCCGGCCCGCCGCAACGGGCCGTGATCCCACAGCGTCATCGGCGCCATGCCCAAGTGTGGCAGCGCGTAGACCGCCACGAGCAAGGCGAGCGAAAACGCGCCGCTCACGGCCAGCGCGAAGCCAGGGACGCGTCGCCGCGGTAGCGCGCGCGAGCGCTCGCGCTCGATACGCTGCCAGAGCGCGTCGACTGGCACGCGTGGTCCGCGCAACAGCTCCTTGATCGGGCGTTCCAGCTCGGTCACGGCGAGACCTCCCCCGCGACATGGACGCGGATACATTCGTCAGCTCGCGCGAGCCAGCGCTTGATGCTGGCCACGGAGGCTTCGCAAGCGCTCGCGATCTCGGCCAGCTCCTGACCTTCTACGTGTCGCAGCATCCAGGCCACGCGCTCGCGTGCGGACAGGCGCGACAGCACTCGATCGAGTACCGCCAATTCCGCGCGCTGTTCGCTGCTCAGCTGCGACGCGCCGAGACGTTCGAGCGAGGCGTCGTCCTGGCCGCGATCCAGGCCGAGCGCGCGCAGCAGCTTGCGGCGACGGAACCGGCGGTGGACCTCGTGCACCGTGATACGCATCAACCACGCCCGGAACTGCCCACCGTCCCGCAGCTGATGCAGGCGCGAGAACGCGGTCACGAAGGCGTCCTGCGCCACGTCCTCGGCTTCGGCCGAACGTCCGAGCAGGCGGGTCGCCAGCGCGGCGACCGAGTGCACGTGCGCGCGGTACAACAGCTCCTCGGCGCCGCGATCCTTGGCCCGCGCTCGGGCCACGAGCTCGGCGTCGTCGGGGCCGGACCGTGGCGCAGCCGCCGCTCGGATTGCTCCTTGAATGCCGCCTGGACGTGTCATGAGTAGAGTGCCCCTCGGATAAGACACCCGAAGAGCTAGAGCCGTAACCCCGACCGGATGGCTCACCGTCGCAAAAAATCGGGCGCCCGGCTGAGCCCCGGCCGCGGATCAACCCTCGAAGCGGCGCACTTGCAGGGCGGAGACGCGCGAGTCTCCGGCGACCACGTCCGAGACCACGACGATTTGATCGCCCGCCAGCACCCGCGAGCGCTTGCGCAAGCGATCGAGCGCCGCGGTGATGGTCTTCTCGGGATCGCTCGAGAAGTCCATCTTGAACGGCACGACCCCGCGGTTCAGCCACAGCTTGCGACGCGTGGTGCTCATGTTCGTGAACGCGTAGATGATCGCGCGCTTGGGCCGGAAGCTCGCCACCAGCTGGCCGAGCGAGCCGCGGCGCGTGAACACCAGGATCGCCGGCGCGTCGATGGCATCCGCGAAGCGACAGGCGCTGCGCGCGAGCTCTTCGAGCGTGGTGTTCGACTTGCGCTCGAGCGAGGTGCCGATCGAGCGCTCCTTCTCGATGCGGCGGACGATCTTGTCCATCACCTGCACGCAGCGCACCGGATGCTTTCCGGACGCGGTCTCGCCGCTCAACATCACCGCGTCGGCTTCCTCGTAGACGACGTTCGCCACGTCGCTGACCTCGGCGCGCGTGGGCATCGGGGCCAGGATCATCGACTCGAGCAAGTGGGTGGCGACGATCACCGGCTTGCCTACCATCACGCACTTGCGCGTGATCTCGCGCTGCATCACCGGCAGCTCGTAGAACTCGACCTCCACGCCCAGATCGCCGCGCGCGACCATGATGCCGTCGGAGGCCTCGAGGATGCTGTCGAAGTTCTCGATGCCTTCCTGGTTCTCGATCTTCGAGATGATCTTGGCGTGGTGTCCGCCGGCGTCGTCGATGGTCTTTTTCGCCTCGAGTACGGCTTCCGCGTTACGCACGAATGACAACGCGATGAAGTCGACGTCGTGCTCGATGCCGAAGCGGATGTCCGCCTTGTCCTTCTCGGGGATCGACGGCAAGTTGACGCGCACGCCTGGCAGGTTGATGTGCTTGCGCGAGCCGAGCTTGCCGCCATCGAGCACCAGGCAGCGCAGATCGTGGGTGCGCACCTCGAGCACCTCGAGGTTGATCAGGCCGTTGTCCACCGTGATCCGATCGCCGACCTTCAGGTGCGAGACCATGTCGCGGTAATCGATGTGGATGCTCTGCTCCTCGGGGTTGGTGCTGGGCATCACGGTGACGGTGTAGATTTCGCCGACCTGTAAGTGCAGCTGCTCTCGGACCTCGCCGGTGCGGATCTCCGGGCCCTTCAGATCGAGTAGGATGGCGATCGGGTGATTGAGGCTGCGATTCAGCGAGCGGATGCGGCGGATCGACATCAAGTGCGACTCGTGATCGCCGTGCGACATGTTGAGCCGCGCCACGTTCATGCCGGCGTTTGCCAGCTTTTCGATCATCTCGGACGTCGAGCTCGACGGTCCGAGTGTGCAGACGATCTTGGTAAGCCTGAAATCTCGACGCTGGGCCATGGTCCTACAATCTCGGGAATCTAACCCGATCATTGTACAACCTGCCGAATTCGCTACAAGACGCCGTGTTGCCGAGAAGTCGGGTGCGTGTTAACACCCCGCACCCCGTTTCCGGCCCCTCCGCAATATGCCGACGCTCGAACCGAAATCTCTCCGTAACATCGCCATCATCGCGCACGTCGACCACGGCAAAACCACGCTCGTGGACGCCATCCTGCAACAATGCGGCGTGTACAAGGCGCACGAGCAGGTCATCGAGCGCGCAATGGACTCGAACGACCTCGAGCGCGAGCGTGGCATCACGATCCTGGCGAAGAGCACGTCTGTGCAGTTCAAGGACGTGCGCATCAACATCATCGACACCCCGGGCCACGCGGACTTCGGCGGCGAGGTGGAGCGCACGCTGTTGATGGCCGATGGGGCACTCTTGCTGGTCGACGCGGCCGAGGGCCCGCTGCCGCAGACGCGCTTCGTGCTCAAGCACGCCCTGGCGCGCGGCATGCCCGTGATCGTGGTGATCAACAAGATCGACCGCAAGGACGCGCGGCCGGGCGAGGTGCTGAACGAGACCTTCGATCTGTTCTGCGACCTGGAAGCCAGCGACGCGCAGACCGACTTCCGCGTGCTCTACACCATCGCCACCAAGGGCCACGCGCACCGTGAGCTGGGGGACGACAGCACGAGCCTCACGCCGCTGCTCGAGACCATCGTCGAGTGCGTGCCTCCGCCCGACGGGTCGCTGAGCGAGCCGCTGCAGATGATCGTCACGAACATCGGCTACGACGAGTACGTGGGCCGCCTGGCGATCGGCAAGATCATGAACGGGCAGCTCAACCCTGCGCAGCAGGTCTTGCGCCTGGCCGAGAACGGGCAAAAAGCCGAGAAGATCGGCCACATCTTCGCGTTCGAGGGCCTGACCCGCGTGAAGCGGGACGTGGCGGGTGCGGGCGACGTGGTCGCGGTCTCCGGCATGGACGAGGTGACCATCGGCGACACCATCGCCGACGTGCAGAACCCCAAGGCGCTCACGCGCATCTCGCTCGAGCCGCCGACGATCAAGATCCGCTTCTACGTGAACTCCTCGCCGTTCGCGGGCAAGACGGGCAAGTTCCTGACCTCGCGCCACCTGCGCGAGCGCCTGGAGCGCGAGGCGCGCATCAACCTGGCGATGCGCTTCGAGGACACCGACAAGCCGGACATCTTCCAGGTCTACGGCCGCGGCGAGATGATGATCTCGATTCTGGCCGAGACCATGCGCCGCGAGGGCTACGAGTTCTCGCTGGGCAGCCCCGAGGTGGTCGTGCGCGACATCGACGGCGTCAAGAGCGAGCCGTCCGAGCGCGTGGTGATCGACGTGCCGGAGGAGTTCGTCGGCACGGTCACGCAGAGCCTGGGCGAGCGCCGCGGCCGCATGGACAAGCTCACCAACCTCGGCTTCGGGCGCGCGCGCATCGAGTTCGTGGTGCCGTCGCGCGCGCTGATCGGCTACCGCTCGCAGTTCCTGACGCAGACGCGCGGCATGGGCCTGCTCAACACGCTGCACGAGGGCTACGTGCCCTACGGCGGGCCGATGCTGCGGCGCAAGAACGGCGCCCTGGTCGCGGACCGCGCGGGCATGACGACGATGTACGCGCTGTTCCACCTCGAGCCCCGCGGGCGCTTGTTCGTGGCACCGACCGCCGACGTCTACGAAGGCATGGTCGTGGGCGAGCACAACCGGCCGAATGACCTCGACGTGAACGTGTGCAAAGAGAAGAAGCTCTCGAACGTGCGCGAGAAGAACAAGGACGAGAACATCATCCTGGCGCCGCCGGTGGTCTACACGATCGAGACCGCGCTCGAGTTCATCGACCAGGACGAGATCATCGAGATCACCCCCGATGCCATCCGCGTCCGCAAGAAGGTCTTGAGCTGCGCCACCCGCCCAAAGCGGACCGAAGAGAGCAACTAGGGCTGCTGGCCGGGGGGCGTGACACCCCTCCCCTCGGGTGGCATCTTTCCCCCGCCGATGGCGGAGATCACCGAATTACTGCGGGCCGTCCAAACTGGAGACCCGCAGGCCTCCGAGCGTCTCTTCGAGCGGATCTACGCGGATCTCAAGCGCATGGCCCATGCGCGGCTGTACGGCAATCAGGCCGCCCGCGAGCTCGACACCACGTCACTCGTGCACGACAGCTTCGTGCGCCTGCTGGAGCGGGGGGAGTTGTTCGCCGAGGACCGGCACGCTTTCTTCGGCTACGTCGGGCGGGTGATGCGCAGCGTGGTCATCGATCATGTCCGCGAGCGCCAGGCGCAGAAGCGCGGCGGCGACGCGCGTCAGGTCACGCTGACGACCGGTGTCGACGGGGAAGGCTTCGACGACGAGCAGCTGCTGGCGCTGAACGGCGCGCTCGATGTGCTCGAACGCATCTCGCCCGACTTCTACAAGCTGATCGAGCTGCGCTACTTCGCGGGCCTGTCGCTGGTCGAGGTGGCTGCGATGCAGGGCACCTCGACGCGCACTATCACACGGGAGTGGACGAAGGCGCGCGCCTTCCTGCGCCAGCTGATCCTCGAGGGCGAGCCGGCGGCGGAGGGCTGACGTGCGTCTGCAGGATCTGGCTCCGGCCGAAGCTCGTAGGGTGGCTGCGCTGCTCGACGAAGTCCTGGACGTGCCCGTTGCCGAGCGCTCGACGTGGCAGAGCGAGCTCGCCCAACGCGAGCCGCAGTGGTCGGGCTTGGTCGCCGAGCTCCTGTCTGCGCTCGAGGTGCAGGATCAGCCGCATACCGGCGTGCAGGTGGCGGCGGGCCTGGCCCGCGCAGCTGCCAGCGACGCGGCCACCGAAGGCCGGCGCTTCGGCCCGTACCAGGTGCAGCGGTTGCTCGGCCAGGGCGGCATGGGCTCGGTCTGGCTGGCCGCGCGCGCGGACGGGCTGTTCCAGCGGCAAGTGGCGCTCAAGCTCCCCCACCCCAGCCCGGCCTTTGGCGCCCTGCGCGAGCGCTTCGCGCGCGAACGCAGCATCCTGGCCGCGCTCGCGCACCCGCTGATCGCGCAGCTGTTGGATGCGGGCGTCACGCAAGACGGCCAGCCCTACCTGGCCCTCGAGTACGTCGCCGGTCGTTCGCTGACCGAGCACTGCGACGAACAGCGGCTCGGCCTGCGCGCGCGCATCGAGCTGATGCTGCAAGTGCTGTCGGCCGTACAGCACGCGCACCAGAACCTGGTGGTGCACCGCGACCTCAAGCCGAGCAACATCCTGGTCACGCCCGAGGGCCAGGTGCGCTTGCTCGACTTCGGCATCGCCAAGCTGCTGACCGACGGGCACGCGCACGAGACCGAGCTCACGCAACTCGGCGGGCGCGCGCTCACGCCCGACTACGCATCGCCGGAGCAGATCGCCGGGCGCCCGATCACCACGGCCAGCGACGTGTACTCGCTGGGCGTCGTGCTGTACGCGCTCCTGTGCGGCCAGCGGCCCTACCGCGTGCGGCGCGATTCGCGCGGAGGACTCGAGGACGCGATCCTGCACACGCCGCCAGTGCGCCCGAGTCAGCAGGCGCTCGGCGATCAGGCCGCGGCCGCGCGCGCTACCACGCCCAGGCGCCTGGCTCGCGCGCTCGCCGGCGACCTCGACACGATCGTGGGCAAGGCGCTCAAGAAGGATCCCGCCGAGCGGTACGCCACCGCCGATGCGCTGCGCGAGGACCTGCTGCGCTACCTGGCCGGAGAGCCGGTGCAAGCGCGCCCTGACAGCCTGGCGTACCGCGGCTGGAAGTTCGTCGGGCGCCACAGGCTCGCCGTGTTCGGCACTGCGCTGATCGTCCTGCTGCTGGTAGCGGCGGCCGGCGTGTCGCTCTGGCAAGCCCGACGTGCGCGAGAGCAAGCCACGATCGCGCGCGCGGTGCAGGGCTTTCTGCTCGAAGTCTTCCGCGGCAACACCGACCAGCAGCCCGATCCGATCCGCGCGCGTCAGACCACCGCGCGCGAGCTGCTGGATATCGGCAGCCAGCGCGTGGGCAAGAGCCTGGAAGCCACGCCCGAGGCGCAGGCGGAGATCAGCGAGACGCTCGCCGACATGTACCACCAGCTCGGGCTCGGAGCGGATGCTGCGCGCATGCGCCTGCAGCGCGTGGCGGCGCTCAAGCGTGTGCATGGTCAGGATAGCGAGCCGGTGGCCGAGGCCTTGCTCCTGCTCGCCGACGATCAAGGTCAGGCCGGCGAGAATGCGCGCGCCCGAGCGACCGTGGACGAGGCGATGCACATGCTCGATCGGCTCGGCGACCACGGCTCCGAGACCCGCGGCCTGTTGTGGCTCGCGGCGGCCGAGCTGGATCAGTACACCTCGGTCGAGGATATGCGCCGCAACGCGGAGCTGGCCCGCGAGCACTTCACACAGCACGCGCCGCAGCGCTTCTGGTCGAACCTGTTCTTCGGCATCGAGGACTCGGCGCGCGCGTACTACCTCGCGGGCGAGCTCGAGCGCGCGGAGGCGGGCTACGCGGACGCGCTGCGCGAGCTCGAGCGGCGCGGCCAGGCCAACTCGGCGTGGTCGGTGACGCCGCTGGTCTGGCTGGCAGAGTCGGAGTGGCAAGGCGACCGGCTCGAAGCTGCAGAGCGCCACCTGCGCGAGGCGCTCGCGCTGTCGCTGCGTTTCAACGGCCCGCTGAGTGGCTCCACGCTGCAGACGCAGAGCAAGCTCGGCGGCCTGCTGCACGCCACGGCGCGCCGCGAGGAAGGCATGCGCCTGCTCGACGATGTGGCCGCGAAGCTTATCGAGAAAGGCACCAACGCCACGCCAGCCGCCGTGGGAACCTCGCGGCGCTTCCGCGGCGTCGCGCTCCTGCACGAAGGCCGGATCGCGGAGGCCGAACGCTCGCTCGCGGCCGAGGTCGAGGATCTGCGGGCGAGCTACCCCGACTCGATCCCGCTCTCGCGCGCGCTCCTGCTGCACGCTGGCCCGCTCCTGCTGCTCGGGCGCTACGAAGAGAGCGCCGCGGCCGGTGACGAAGCCTTGAGGCTGTGGCAGCGCTGCGGCGGCCGGTCCGTGCAACCCCACACCTACGATCCGTACCACCTGCAGCGCGTGCGCCTGGCCCTGGCGCGCGGGGATGCCGCGGGTGCGCGGGCCGCCCTGCAAGCCATCGCCGGCCACGGGCGCCCGACGCGCGTGGAG
>DATEOF010000420.1:0-6946 GCA_035274465.1 Polyangiales bacterium | reverse complement strand
CGTGAGCACGCCCGCAGCCGTTTGCCAGGCGCCCGTGCTGCGCGCTCGCAGCTCGCCCTCCAGCGCCAGCAGGAAGTGCAGCGCGTGGTGGGCGTGCCGGCCGCTGCGCGAACCGCGCCCGCGCGAAGCCAGCAGTGGTGGCCAGAGCGGAAACTCACGCGCGGCGCCGGACGACGCGACGAACATCAAGCCCCCGGGCGGCGCTTGGCGAGCGCCTTCTTGGCCACGGTCGCGGCGATCGCGATCGGGTCGTACACCGGCGCGAAGGGCGGCGCGTACGCCAGGTCCAGGCCCTCGATCTGCTGCACGCGCAGCCCCGCGTGCAGCGCGGTGGCGAACACGTCGATGCGCCCGCCCACGCCGTCGCGACCTGCCATCTGCGCGCCAAGCAAGCGCCCATCGGGTTGGGTGAAGAGCACCGTGCGGATCGGTCGTCCGCCCTGCACGCTGTTCGCGCGGCTGCCGTGCGTGGACTGCGAGCGCTCCGCGTCGATACCCTGCCGAGAGAGCTCGCCCGGACCGAGCCCGGTGCGCGCGACCTGCAGCTCGAAGACCTGGAAGATGCCCGTGCCGGCGACGCCGGCGAAGCGCTCGCCGCCGCCAGCTGCATTGGCGCCCGCCACCTTCCCCTGCTTGTTGGCCGTGGTGCCGAGCGGAATCCAGACCGGCTGGCCGGAAACCACGTGGCGCGCCTCGGCGCAGTCGCCGGCAGCCCAGACGCCGGGGAGATTGGTGCGTTGTTGGTCGTCGACGGCGATCGCGCCGCTCTGGCCCAGCTTCACGCCTGCCTGCTTTGCCAGTGCGACGTTCGGTCTCACGCCCACGGCGACCAGGACCAGGTCGGCCTCGAAGCGACTGCGGTTCGTGCGCGCGCTCAGCGCGGCTGTTGCACTCGGCGAGCGCTCGATCGCCTGGAGCTCGATCTCGGTTTCGACCGCCACGCCGTGGTCGGACAGCTCGGCGCGCACGAGCTCGGCGATCGCGCCATCGAAACCCGGCACCACGTCCCGCCCCTTCTCCAGCACGCCCACCTCGAGGCCGCGCGCGCGCAGCGTCTCGGCCAACTCCATGCCGATATACCCCGCGCCGACGATCAACGCGGACCGCGGCGCGCGCTCGGCCAGAAAGCGCTTCAGGCGTGCTCCGTCGCTCAGCTCGCGCAGCTGGAACACGCCCGGCAGATCGCCGCCCGGCACCGGCAAGGGCGCAGGTTCTGCGCCGGTGCAGATCACGAGCTCGTCGTAGTCGAGCTGATAGTCGTGCTCGCGCGCGCGATCCTGCACCTGCAGGCGTTTTCGGCTCGCATCGATAGCCTGAACTTCCTGGCGCAAGCGGAGATCGATGTGGCGCTCGCTGCGAAATCGTTCAGCACTGACGGCGATCAGTGCTTCTACAGGCTTTTGCGGGTCCTGCAGGTTGTACGGGATGCCGCACGCGCCGTAGGACACGAATTCCCCGCGCTCCAGCAAAATTACCTCGGCTCCAGGCTGCCGGCGCTTCGCCTGACTTGCTGCGCTGGTACCGGCTGCGACGCCTCCAATCACGACGATTCTGGGCATGCGGGAATCCTTCGTTGCCATGCAAGGAAGCCAGCGCCCAAGGCTTGGACGCTTGCCATGTCGTCAAGTCTGCGGGTCCACGAAACGAACGTGCACGCTATTCCTGCCGCGCTTGGCGGCGGATGGGAAACCCTCGCTAGACACGCGTTTCGCAGCGATATCCAGTTTCGCCTTGGTTGTTTCCAGCGTGTCGTAACCAGCGCGATCCGGCGTGCGAGATCGCCTACTGACACCGCGGTCACCCGGCTCCAGATCTGACCCGCGCGGGCTGGGCTCAGGCACATATTTAGGTGGTCGCCGTGCGTTGCAGAGCCTTGCCCGACCTGAAAATGTCGTGTGAGGTGTGCGGAATCGACAGCCCACGTCGTTTTATTGGCGTGGGACAACACAGACGAGTTGCAGCTCAACGCATACGAGCTAACAGGCACTAAGGAATGCTGCTAGAACGGTGTCGTTCCGGTTGCGGGGTAGTCACAGTACAATGGGCCAAGGAAGCGCGATGGACTGGGGGAGTGCTACCGCGGAACAGACCGATGAACCGCCGTCCCTGATTGGGACATTGGTGGCGAACAAGTACCGCGTCGATGCACTGCTGGGCAGCGGTTCGACGGGCGATGTTTATTTGTGCACGCATATCGGTCTCGACAAGGTAGTCGCGCTCAAGATCCTCCACGCCGACATGGTGAAGCACGAGAACTTCGTCGAGCGCTTCAAACGCGAAGCGCGCGCGGCGTCGAAGCTCTCGCATCCGAACTCCGTGCGCGTGCTGGACTTCGGTGAAGATCCGAACGGCGTGCTGTACATCGCGATGGAGTACATCGCGGGCCGCGATCTCTGGAGCATGCTCGACGAGGAGTGGCCGCTCGATAACGCGCGCATCGTCGACATCATGTCGCAAGTGCTCGCGGCGCTGTCCAAGGCGCACAGCCTGGGCATCGTGCACCGCGATCTGAAGCCCGAAAACGTCATGGTGCAGCGCACGAGCGCCGAAGACGGCTCGAGCGAGCGCGACATGGTCACGGTGTGTGACTTCGGCATCGCGCAGCTGTCGCCGATTCAGCTCTCGGGCTCCTTCAGTCCGCTCACCTCCACGGTAACCGGCGACGGGATGGTCGTTGGGACGCCCGCGTATATGTCGCCCGAGCAAGCGCGCGCCGAGCCGCTCGATGCACGCAGCGACGTGTATTCGGCCGGCGTGGTGCTGTTTCAAATGCTCACGCGGCAGCTGCCGTTCACGGCCGAGACGCCGCTCGCGGTCGCAGTCATGCACTGTAGCACCCCGCCGCCGGCACCTTCGCAGCTGGCGTTGGTCCACCCTGCGCTCGAGGCCGTGTGCCTGCGCGCGTTGAGCAAGACCAAAGAGGCTCGCTACCAGAGCGCGCGCGACATGCAGCTGGCGCTGCAGGACGCGATGTCCTCGACCAACGCGTACAATCAACCGGGCCGCAAGCGACGCCCGTACCTGCCGCTATCGGCGCCGCCGCTCAAGCTACCGGCGCCCCGACAGTCCGCAGCCCCCGCCTCGCTCGCGCCGTTCGAGCGCACGACGGACTTCACCGGTGGCGAACCTGTGCCCGCCGCCAAGCGCAACGTCTGGGTGGCGGTGGCGATGGTCGTGACCATCGGCGCGATCTCGCTCAGCCCGCTGTTCGAGCGCGAGGAAGAGCCGGCGGCAGCCGCGGCGAATGTGGACCCCCGGCCGGCCAAGCCGAACACGACCGCGATGGAGCCGACTCCGGTCGAGGTGGCGCCACCGGTCGTAGCGGCACCATCTGAGGACCCGGTCGCCAGCACGGCCGTCGCGCCGGCGCAGCCTGCACCCGAGTCGACCATTCTCACATCCGAGCAGCTGGCGGCAGCGCCCCGCGTGGTGCGCACGGCGGCGCCCGAGCCCGTCCGCAAACCGGCCCAGCGCGCCCCGGCCGTGAAGGGTGGCAAGCCGCAGCCGATAGCCGCGGACCCCAAGCCTGAGCTAGCGCTCGCTACCATGCGCGCGCCGCTGACCGCGGCGTTCGAGTCGCCCAAGGCCAGGGCCAGCACGCCGGACGTGGCAGCCAAGCAGTCCGGTGGCCCGGTGGCCCAGCCCAACGAGCTCGAGGTCAAGATCACGGCCGACACCGAGCCCGAGATTCCGGTCGGCTTGGTCGACCTGCCCAGCCGCCAGCGCCCGCTCGCCGATACGGCGACCGCGGAACCCAAGCTGGCGAGCCAGCCGATCACGCCCGCGGTCGTCACGGCAGGCGCCGTGGCCGGCTCGTTCGACCATGCGCAGGTGCGCTTCGCATCGATCGTCGCCCAGGCTGCGGTCTCCAAGGCCAGCATCCGCAACGCGCTCAACGAAGGCGCGATGCGCCGCTGCTACTCGGATGCGCTGCGGCTGGGAGCGGCAAGCCCCTCGCCCACCAGCGGGCGGCTCGACCTCGAGACGAACATGGCCGGCCGCATCGCCAGCGCGACCTTGAGCGGTGCAGGCTTGCCCAAGACGCTGGTCAACTGCATCGAGGCGGTCGCGAAGAGCGGCCGCGTGCGCGAGGTCGATACCGGAACCGCACGCGCGACCGTGACGCTAGAGTTCCAGCCGTAAGAGGCGCTACCCGTCGATCGCCTGTTCGACAGAGTCCCTTGTTTTTTGTTCCTTGTTGCGGTTCGTGGTTTCTAGTTCTCGGCGTTCGAACGCCAGAATGGAACTGGGAACGAGGAACCCAGGAACTGCAACAAGGAACAAAAAACAAGGAACAGGGAATTCGGCCTCGAAGCTAGTGCGCTGAGGGTTACGGCAACGCCAGAACCTCTTCTACCTCCTGGGCATTGAACCCGAGGAGGTAGAGGATCGAGTCGAGCCCGCCGGCGGAGATCGACGTGTCGGCCGCCGCCCTCAGCTTCGGCTTGGCGCGGAACGCGATACCAAGGCCTGCCTTCTCGAGCATGAGGAGATCGTTCGCGCCATCACCGACTGCGATCACCTGGTCGAGCAGGATGCCCTCGGATTGCGCGATGGTGTCGAGCAGCTCGGCCTTGCGCTTGGCGTTGACGATCGCGCCGACCACCTTGCCGGTCAGCCGACCGTCGCGGATCTCGAGCGTGTTGGAGTAGGCGTAGTCGATGCCGAGCTGCGCCTTGAGCGACTCCGCGGCGACCGAAAAGCCGCCGCTGATCACCGCGGTGCGGTAGCCCAGGCGCTTGAGCGCGCGCATCAAGTTCTCGGCGCCCTCCGTCAGCGGCAGCTCCGCCGACAGCCGCTTGAGCACGCTGACCTCGAGGCCCTGCAGCAGCGCGAGGCGGCGGCGCAGCGACTCGTCGTAGTCCATCTCGCCGGCCATCGCCTGCTCGGTCACGGCGGATACCTGCTCGCGCACGCCGTGCGCGCGCGCCAGCTCGTCGATGATCTCGATCTGAATCAGCGTCGAGTCCATGTCCATCACGACCATGCGCTTGCTGCGCCGGAACACGCCTTCGCGCTGCAGCGCGATGTCGAACGAGCTGCGCATCGCCAGCCGCAGCAGCGCCTCTTTGAGCGGCGCGGTGCGGTCGCCCGACGCGATGTCCACCTGCACCTCGACCGAGCGCAGATCACCGTGCGACAGGCGCGAGATCTTGGCGATGTTGGCGCGGTGATCGGCGAGCGTGGTGGAGAGCGCGTGCATCTCGGCGGCGCCCAGGCTCTTGCCGATCGCGGTCACCACGTAGCGCTCGGGCCGGCTCTGGGACAGAGACACGTTGTCGACCGGCATGAAGTCGAGGCTGACCCCGAGCTCCTTCGCTGCGAACAACAGCTCCTTGAGCACGCCGCGATCTTCCTGGATGCCGATCAGCATGCCCAACGAGAGTTGGCGCTGCACGACCACCTGCTCGATGTCCAGCAGGTTGGCTCCCATCTGCGCCAAGATGCCGGTCAAGCGAGCCGTGATGCCCGGGCGATCGGGCCCAGAGACGGCGACTATCACGTGCGAGTAATTCGAAGACGGAGGCAGGGAGGTCATATGGATGTTTTCGACCCGGCAGGGGAACCGCCGCTGCCCGGTTCGGCCGGTGCAGCGCAGGGCTCGCGATTTTGGGGCAAAGCCGGCGCAGAGTCGAGCCCGCGTCGCTCGCTTACCCTCTCGGTCACAGCACTAGGTTCCGCTGGATCTGAAGGCCGAAATCGCTACTCTTGGTCCGGGTGACTCAGCACACCTCATCGCACCGCGCATTGGCCCGGCAA
Organism: Polyangiales bacterium; assembly: GCA_035274465.1. GTDB lineage: Bacteria > Myxococcota_A > Polyangia > Polyangiales > JAFGIB01 > JADGRF01. Next base: position 1,186 of record DATEOF010000420.1, on the reverse strand, counting down.
TTCAGGCTGCGTGCGCCGCTCGCAGCGCACGCGTGGACAATCGGGCCGAATCTGCTCGCGCGCTTCACCTCCAAGCCCGCGCCCGCAGCGCTCGCGTGGTCGTACGAGCTGTCGGATCCGGATGTCGGCGGCGTGCGCTTGACCGGCCTCCTGCAACCCGGCGTTGCGGACGCCTGTTTGGTGATCGTGCACGGGCTGGGAGGCTCGTACGATCGCCCGTACTGCGTGAATGCCGCGTGGGCGGCGCAGCGCGCCGGACTTCCCTGCCTGCGCTTCGGCCTGCGCGGGGCGGATCGATCGGGCGAAGATTTCTATCACGGCGGTCTGACGGCGGATCTGGCAGCGGCCGTGGCGAGCCCGCAGCTCGCGCAGTTCAAGCGTCTGTACATCCTGGGCTACTCGCTCGGTGGCCACGTCACGTTGCGCTACGCGATCGGCGAGCACGATCCACGCGTCGCAGCAGTCGCTGCGATCTGCGCGCCACTCGACCTGGACCTCGGCGCGCAGTCGATCGACTCCAAGCGCAGCGCGATCTATCGGCGACACGTGCTGTCGGGCCTGAACGAGATCTACTCGGCGGTCGCGCAAAAGCGCAGCGTCCCGACTCCACTGTCGCGCGTACTCGCCGCGCGCAGCATCCGCGAGTGGGACGGCTTGACGGTCGTCCCACGCTACGGCTTTCGAGACGCCGAGGACTACTACGCCAGCATCAGCGTGGGCCCGAGGCTGTCGCAGCTGCGTATCCCTGCGTTGTTGGTGCAGAGCAAGCACGATCCGATGGTGCCGCTATGGACCTATCAGCAGCACCTGGCGCAGGCGCCGAAGCTGCTCGAGGTCCGCACGCTCGGCCAAGGCGGGCACGTCGGCTTTCCGCGCGTCGCGCTGCATCCGCAGGCCCAACCCGGCGTGCTGGAAGACCAGCTGTTGGCCTGGCTGCAGCAGCACTGACGGGCGTCGCGCTTGGGGGCGTCGCGCGCGCTCACGCCTTTGCAGTTGCTAGTGTCTACATCGCGCGCACTCACGTCTCCGCAGCAGGAGTGATCCATCCGGAGGCGTACTGATCGGCTCTCCGGGGGACCTTGCCTCCGGAAAACGCCGGGCGTGCAGATCGCGCGGGTGGATGTCGCTTCCTCAACCGCGCGGCACGCCCGGCTCCGCTTGGCGTGCCAACTCGGGTTTTGCCGCT
>DATEOF010000419.1:0-29199 GCA_035274465.1 Polyangiales bacterium | reverse complement strand
GCGCCGCCAGCAGCTGCCGCACCCGCGCCGATCGCTGCGCCCAAGGCAGCGCCGGCAGCACCCGCGCCGGTCGCACAGATCAGCGCGCCCAAGCCTGCTGCCGCGGCCGCACCCGTGCCCAAGATCATGCCGAAGCTGGCCGCAGTACCCGCGCCGGCACCTGCGAATCAGGTCGTGGCTTCGGCTGCCCCGGCGCCCGTCATGGCCAGCACGCCTGCAGCCGATGGCTTCGACGAAGCCACACACTTCCGCGAGGTCTACGCCGAGTATCTGACACTCCGCCGCGAGTGCGGTGAGAACTCGGACGGCCTCAGCTACGACAAGTTCGAGAACACCTTGGTCAAGACGCGCGATCAGGTGCTCTCCAAGCACCCGGCCAAGGGCGTCCGCTTCACGGTCTACAAAAAAGAAGGCAAGGCCGCACTCAAGGCCGCGCCCATCAAGGCTTAGTGCTGTGACCGAGGGGTTTTGACCCGTTCTCGCTCGTTCCGAACGCGCAGGGCTGCGTTGCTCCTCCTCAAAATAGTCACCGCTATTCCTCGTCGTCGCGCCTTGCCCTGCGCGCTCGGCCCTTCGCGATAACGAATCAAAACCCCTCGGTCACAGCACTTCGCGCGCAAGGCGCGCGGCTTGTGCTACACCGGCGGGCTCCTATGGAAGCTTCCGGGTCGTCTGCACTCGCCGTATCCGTCGTCTTACCCACCTACAACGAAGCCGAATCACTGCCCGTGATCGTGCCGCGCATTGCGCGCACGCTGAGTGAAGCCGGCATCGCAGGCGAGATCATCGTAGTCGACGACAATTCGCCCGACGGCACGGCCGAGGTCGCCAGCAAGCTCGCCGAAGAGTTTCCAGTTCGCGTCAAAAAGCGCGTGGACGAGCGCGGGCTGGCCACCGCCGTACTCACCGGGTTCGCGATGTCCGAGGCCGAGGTGTGCGTCGTGATGGACGCGGACGGTTCCCACCCGGTGTCCGCGCTACCCGAGATGATCAAGATCATCCTGGCCGACAAGGCGGACGTGGTGGTCGGCAGCCGCCACGTGCCCGGCGGCGGCTCGAAGGACTGGCCGCTGTTCAGTCAGTTCAAGAGCAAGCTCGCAGCCACGCTGGCGCTCGGGGTCACGAGCATGACCGATCCGACCACCGGCTTCCTCGCCACGCGCAGGAGCCTGCTGCACAAGCTGGACCTGGATCCGGTCGGCTGGAAGATCGTGCTCGAGATCGTGGTCAAGGCCACGCCGGTGCGCGTCGCCGAGGTGCCGATCATCTTCGTCGATCGCGAGCTCGGCGTGAGCAAGCAGAGCGTCGGCGTGTTCGCCGAGTACCTGTCGCACCTGGCCAAGCTCTACGCGTTTCGCTACCCGTCGCTGGCCGAGCTGGTGCGCTTCTGCCTGGTCGGCGTGCTGGGCATGTGCGTCGATCTGGCCACCGTGATCGCGCTCAAGGAGCTGTTCGCGCTGGATACACGGCTGTGCGCGGTGTTCGGCTTCATCGTCGCCGTCACCAGCAACTTCATCTTGAACCGCAAGTACACGTTCGCGCGCGCCCGCGAGCTGCCCCTGCTGTTCTCCTACGCGACCTACGTCGGCACCAACCTCGCGGGCCTGGCGCTGCGCATGCTCGCGATCCAGAGCCTGATCGTGATCGCCGGCATCGATCACGGCCGCGGCTACGTCGTCACCAATTTCATAGGCATCGTGCTCGCGACCCTGATCAACTTCGTGGGTGCGAAGTACTTCGCGTTCGATCCCGAGCGCATCCGCTTCCCGAACGAAGAGCCGACCGGCGTGCCCCGGCCGAGCTCGATGCCGCCGCGCCTACGCGCCTGGGGGATATCGCTGATCTTCGTGCTCAGCGCGGGCTACGCCTTCGCCACCACCGTCCCGCGCGCCGAGCTGCAGCTCCCCGACGAAGGCGTGAACGTGACCATGGCGCGCAACATCCGCCGCTCGCAGGAGCTGTTCGTGCGGCCCTCGGTCTACCCGGGCGGGCGAGCCGACTGGCGCGAGGAGGATCTACCCGCGCTCGGCAACCTCCCCTTCTACCCTGCGCTCCTGGCGCTGATGCCGCAGCTGCCTGGCTTCTCGGGTATGGCATTGCTGTCGTTCGCTGCGCTGATCGTGACCGTGTTCTGTACCGCCCGCCTGGTGTCGCTCGTGGACAAGCGCGCGGGTCTGTACACGGGCATTCTGCTCAGCTGTTCACCCGCGTTCCTCGAGGCACACCAGCGGATCGAGTTCGAACCAATCCTGACTGCTTTTTGTGCGGCCGGCCTGTTTCTGTTCGTGCGCGGCGCCTGGTACCGCCATGTCCTCGTGTGCTTCCTCGGCGGCACGCTGCTCGGCTTCGGCTTCTTGACCAAGATGTGGCTGATCGTTCCGTATGCCTTCGCACTAATCGCGTTCTGCGTGATCGAAGCAGCGTCAGCGCGCTCACAAGGCCAATCGGTCGGGTTACGCAAGAGCGTCGCAGCTGGCGGCGTCGGCTTCATGCTGACGGCCAGCGCGCACGTGGTGTTCGTGGCCCTGGTGTCGCCGCAGGACCTGCCCGCCTGGCTGTCCTCGGTGTACCTCGGCATCTTCAGCGGTCAGGGCGTGACCGGTGGCAAGCTGAGCGCGATCGCGAGCTACGCTTCGCACGAGCGCCCGGCGACGTACTACCCGCTGGTGCTCTACCGCGATCACTTCTTCCTGGCGCCTCTGGCGTTGTTCGGTCTGGGCGAGCTGCTGCGTTCACCCCGGCCGCGCACCAGCCGCTTGCTGGCTATGATCGTCGGCGCGGTGATCGCCCTGGTCGCGCTGTCCGTGCCCGCGTACAAGGAAGCGCGGTACGTGCTCGCGGTCACGCCTTTTCTGTACGCGCTAGCGGGCCTGTGCCTCGCGGCGTTCGCGCGCGCGCCCGACAAGCTGCGACCCGCCGCGACCGCCACGGTGCGCGTGACCATGGCGTTGACGGTGATCGCCACGGTCGTGGTCGCGCTGCTGCACGTGCTCGGCGTCTCGAGCGCGTTCGGACGCATGTTCTTGTTCGCACACGCCTTTGGCGCGCTGCTGTGCATCCTGCTGGGCGAGCTCTGGATGCGTACGCGCTTCGTGACGCGCGAGTTGGCGATCCTGAGCGCGCTCGGCCTGACCGTCTCCGCACTGGTGCAAGCGCGCTGGGGCGAACCGAACCCGCCGTACCAAGCTCTCTCGCAGCTTCTTTCGCCGCAGCTGGCAGCGGCGGCGCCCGCCTACCCGAGTTTCTTCGCCTCTGATCACAATGTCCTGCAGGGCTATCTGGATCGCGCGGGCGCAGGCTTCGAAGAGCTCGCGAACCCCGCGGAAGCGCCGCAGCTGACGGCGTACGTGTTCGCGCCGCAAGATGGACGCCGGCAGGAGGGCCAAAAGTTGTTGCCCTGGCTCGAGACGCACACGCGCGAGGTCACGAGCGAGCTCGCGGAGCCGGATACTGGCTACCGTGTGTTCGTAAAAGACTCAAGGTAGATACGAGTCCGTTTCGTGTCCAAGTGTGGCACTTTGCACAACTTGAGCAGATACGGGAACAGGGATGATCCGTACGCACCCTGTCTTACATCAAAAACCGCGGAGTTTTGGGATTTGTGCAAAATTCCCTAACGAATTCGCGGACGCTTAAACACCCCGAACATGGCACATGGGATGCATATCTCCGCGGGCATACGAGGAGTGTTTATGAACCGGGTGCTCTCAGGTCTGGTGTTGGTAACAGTGTTGGGGTTGGGACTTGTATCCAGCGTGCAGGCCAGCGGTGAACCCCTCGCTACGCAGGCGGAGTTCGAGGCACGTGCCCGCAAGGCGGAAGCCCTGTCCGAGCGCGTCAAACGCGTCAACGACTACAAAGAGAAGGCCGCCAAGATGCAGATGAAGCAGGGCGGCTGGGAGCGGCGTGGGCCCTCCGTGAACGTGCCCGAGCTGGACCCGGGCGCGGCAGGTTCGGCACTCGCGCTGCTCATCGGTGGCGGTTTGGTGCTCGCGGATCGCCGCAAGCGCCGCGCTACTGCTTGATCACACGCACAACATCGCGTGTGTCCCCCGCGATGTAGGCAATTCGAAGCGACCGAATTCGCGGTCGCTTTTGCGCACCCCAAGGCGCCTAGCTTCGGATAAAATAAAAGACCGCTCGTCGCGATTCGGCGCCGAGCGGTTTTTTGCATATGAATATCCTCGTCACGGGCGGCGCTGGCTTCATTGGGTCCAACTTCTTGAACCTGCTGGTGCCGCGGCATCCAGAGCACCAGTTCGTGAACGTCGACTGCCTGACGTACGCCGCCAATCTGTCCAATCTGAGCGCGGTCGAGGGCCTGCCGAACTACGCGCTGGACACGGTGGACATCACCGACCGGGCAGCGGTGCAGGAATTGTTCGCCCGTAGACAACCGCATGTGGTGGTGCATTTCGCCGCAGAGAGTCATGTTGACCGCAGCATCCACGCGCCGGACACGTTCATCGCCACGAACATCACCGGCACGTTCCACCTGCTGGACGAGTTTCGCGCCCTTCCCAAGGGCCAGGGCAAGCTCTTCCACCACGTGAGCACGGACGAGGTGTACGGCTCCCTGGGGCCGACGGGCGCCTTCACCGAGCACACGCCGTACGACCCCAGCAGCCCGTACTCGGCGTCGAAGGCCGCGAGCGATCACCTGGTGCGGGCGTATCACCGCACGTACGGCCTACCGACCAAGCTGACCAACTGCTCCAACAACTACGGGCCATATCAGTTTCCGGAGAAGTTGATCCCGCTGATGATCCTGAACGCCATCGAGGGCAAGCCTCTGCCGGTCTACGGACGCGGCGAGAACGTGCGCGACTGGCTGTACGTGGACGATCACTGCGAAGCCATCTGGGCCGTGATGGAGAAGGGCAAGATCGGCGAGACGTACAACATCGGCGGCCGCAGCGAGAAGAAGAACCTGGATGTCGTGCACGCCATCCTGCGCCTGGTCGCCGAAGAGAAAGGCGTCCCGCTCGAGCCGCTGCTCGGCCTGATCAAGTTCGTCGAAGATCGCCCGGGCCACGATCTGCGCTACGCGATCGATCCGACCAAGGTGATGCGCGAGATCGGCTTCACGCCGCGCGAGAATTTCGAGAGCGGTCTGCGCAAGACCGTCCGCTGGTATCTGGAGCACGAGAGCTGGGTGAAGCAGGTGCGATCCGGTGCCTACCGCGACTGGATCGCGAAGAACTACGACAAGCGTGGCTAGCGCGCGGACTGTGAGAACAGCGTGATCGACAAGGGCATCATTCTGGCGGGCGGCTCGGGGACTCGGCTGCATCCGCTGACGCAGGCCGTGAGCAAGCAGCTGATGGCCGTGTACGACAAGCCGATGATCTACTACCCGCTGTCGACACTGATGCTGGCGGGTATCCGTGACGTCCTCGTCATCACCACGCCACGCGATCGCCCGCTGTTCGAGGATCTGCTGCTCGACGGCAAGCGCTGGGGCATGCAGATTTGCTACGAGACGCAGCCCAGCCCGGACGGGCTCGCCCAGGCGTTCCTGATCGGCGAGAAGTTCATCGGCGGCCGCGGCGCGGCGCTGGTGCTCGGTGACAATATCTTCTACGGCCACGGCCTGCCGGTGTCGCTGCAGCAAGCGGCGCAGCAGAGCAGTGGCGCGACCGTGTTCGGGTACTGGGTGAAGCGCCCGCAGGCCTTCGGCGTGGTCGAGTTCGATGCGCGCGGCCGGCCGGTCAGCATCGAGGAAAAGCCGGCGCAGCCGAAGTCGAACTACGCTGTCACGGGTTTGTACTTCTACGACTCGGACGTCGTGTCGCTGGCCAAGTCGCTCAAGCCTTCGGTGCGCGGCGAGCTCGAGATCACCGACCTCAATCGCCTGTACCTCGAGCGCGAGACGCTGCGCGTGGAGAAGTTGGGGCGCGGCACCGCATGGCTCGACACCGGCACGCCCGATGCGCTACTCCAGGCCGCGAATTTCGTGCAAACGATCCAGGAGCGACAGGGATTGCAGATCTGCTGCCCGGAGGAGATCGCCTTCCGGCTCGGCTGGATCGATCGCACGCAGCTCGAAGGTCTGGCCGGTCCGTTGAAGAAGACTGCGTACGGTCAGTACCTGATGGACGTTGCCGCGGGAGTCTGACGCCATGCAGGTCACGAAGACGATTTTGGAAGGTGTGGTCGCGCTCGAGCCGAAGGTGTTCGGCGATGCGCGCGGTTATTTTCTCGAGACCTGGCACCGCGACCGTTACGCGGAGCTGGGCGTCGCCAGCGACTTCGTTCAGGACAACCTGTCGCGCTCGCAGCGCGGCATCCTGCGCGGACTGCACCTGCAGAATCCACACGCGCAGGGCAAGCTGGTGCAGGTGTTCGAGGGCGAGGTGTTCGACGTCGCCGCAGACGTGCGCGTGGGTTCGCCGACGTTCGGCCGCTGGATCGGGCAGTTCCTGTCGGGCGCGAACAAGCGACAACTATGGATCCCCGAGGGCTTCGCGCACGGGTTCTGCGTGCTCAGCGAACACGCGCTCCTCGGCTACAAGTGTACCGAGGTCTATCACCCCGAGACCGAGCTGACGATCGCCTGGAACGATCGCTCGCTGAACATCCAGTGGCCGCTCGACAAGCCGCTGCTCTCCGCGAAGGATGAAGCGGGCCTGCAGCTCGCCGACATCCCGCAGGATCGGCTGCCGCGCTACCGCGCGCGCGGCTAAGCTCTCCACATGGCCTCCGCGCTCGCAGCCCCGATCTTCATCGTGAGCCCCGACGGGATGCTCGGCCGTGCCTGGCAGGCACTGCTCGAGGCGCGCGGCATCGAGTGCGTGGGTGCGGCGTATCCCGAGCTAGACATCCGCGATGCGGCCAGCATCGAGCGCCACATCACGGAGCGCTTCCGCACCGTGATCAACTGCGCGGGGTACACGGACGTAGACGGCGCCGAGACGCGCGAGGCCGACGCCGATGCAGTCAACGCGACCGGCGTTCAGCTGCTCGCCGAGCGCTGCAGAGCCGTTTCGGCCGTGCTTTCGCACTACAGTACTGACTACGTATTCGATGGCGCGGCCACCACACCTTACAAGGTAGGCGAAGCTCGGCGTCCGCAAAATGCGTATGGGCGCAGCAAGGCACGCGGGGAAGAGAAGTTGGAACGCTCCGGTTGCGCATACCTGAATGTCCGGACCAGCTGGTTGTACGCGCCCTGGGGCAAGAACTTCGTCGACACCATCGCGAAGCTCGCCGCAGAGCGCCCGGTGCTGCGCGTGGTGTTCGATCAACGCGGGCGTCCCACCAGCGCGGAGTATTTGGCCGAGCGCACGCTGGCGTTGCTCGAGCACGGCGCGCGCGGCCACTATCACCTGACCGATGGCGGCGAGTGCAGCTGGCACGAGTTCGCGAGCGAGATCGTGCGAGGCACCGGCAGCACTGCGCGGGTGGATCCGTGCACGGCCGCGGAGTTTGCGCGGCCCGCGCCGAGGCCCGCGTACAGCGTGCTCGATCTGAGCGAGAGTGAAGCGTTGATCGGCCCGTCGCGCGACTGGCGCGAGAACCTGGCGGATGTCTTGCGCGCACGTCGCAACGCCGCAAGCGGGCAATGAGCCTGCTCGGCTCGCTCAAGTCGGCCGTGCTCGGCAGGTTGCGGCCGATCGTGCGCGATCTCGGCGCCGAGCTGCTGCATCGCTCGACGCTGACGCATCCCTCGCGCGTGGCACACGACAAGCTGACCATCGTCACCTTCCATCGCGTGCTGCCCGCGGACCTGCTCGCGGAGTATCCGATCCCGGCGATCGCCGTGACGCCGGACGAGCTCGACTGGTTTCTACAGCTGTTCGAGCAGCACTACACGGTCGGCACGCTGGCCGAGGTCGGCACGCGCTTCGCTCTCGGAGATCGGCCGGAGCGGCCGCTGCTCGCGATCACCTTCGACGACGGACAGCGCGACAACTACGACTTCGCGCGGCCAGTGCTGGCGCAGCACGGCACGCACGCGAGCTTCTTCATCGTGGCCGACGCGACCGAGGAGAACCAGACGCTCTGGCACGATCGCATCGCGTACGGCGTGGCCAAGCTACTGCGTCACGAACGCTCGGCGGCCGAGCCGCTGCTGCGTGAGCTCGGTGTGACGACCGACGCCGCCTCTCCGCAGAACGACGCGGTGGCCCAGGTCAAGCGCATGACGCCCGAGGCGCGCGACGCCTGGGTGACCAAGCTCGAAGCCTGCCTGGGCGGGCCGAGCCGGCCGAGCTGGGACGGCATGATGACCTGGCAACAGCTGCGCGAGATGCACGACGAAGGCCACGAGATTGGCTCGCACAGCCGCTCGCACGCGATCCTGCCGCTGGTCTCCGACGCGCAGCTGGAGATCGAGATCGCCGGCTCACGCAAGGCGCTGCGCGACAAGCTCGGCTTCGAGATCCAGTCGTTCTGCTACCCGAACGGCGACCACGACGAGCGCTCGGTACGCGCGGTCGAGCGCGCCGGCTACCGGCACGCGGTGACCACGCGGTACGGCATCAACGCCGAGCAGTCTTCGCCCTACACGTGGCGTCGCCTGGACATGCAAGGCAGCCACGCCCGCACCGTGACCGGTGATTTCTCCGAGGCGCGGGTGCTGTTGCGGTTGACGGGCCGGCTGCCGAGCGCTTACTGACGAGACATGACTCTCTGGCACTTGGCGCGGGCGGTGGCGGAGACCGCACGCATCTCGGTCCCCACGCTGGTCGAGGGACTCCGGGGTAGTCTGACGCCCGAGCAATGCGATGAGCGGCTGCAGCTCTGGTCGCGGCGGCTCTTGGTCCAGGCCGGCGTGACCTTGCGCGTCGAGGGCCTCGAACGTGCGCCCGCGGACGAGACGTTCGTGGTCATGTCGAACCACCAGTCGCACTACGACATCCCGGTGATGTTCCAGGCGCTGCGGCGCCGCGTGCGCATGGTGGCCAAGTCGGAGCTGTTCAAGATCCCCGGCTGGGGTCCGGCCATGCGCGCGGCGGGCTTCGTCGAGGTCGATCGCAAGGATCGCGTCGCCGCCATCCAGAGCCTGGAGAGCGCGAAGCATGCGCTCACGCAGGGCACCAGCATCTGGATCGCGCCCGAAGGCACGCGCGGGCCGGGCGGCAAGCTCCTGCCGTTCAAGCAGGGCGGCTTCCACCTGGCGCTGTCGACCGGCGCACGCATCCTGCCGGTGTCGATCGACGGCACCAACAAGGTGCTCCCGGCGCACGGCCGCTACGTAACCACGGGCGTCGAGGTGCGGGTGGTCGTGAGCGAGCCCGTGGCCGCCCAGGACTACGCACCCGAGCGCCGGGACGAGCTCGTGGCGCGGGTGCGGCATGCGATCGCCTCGAACGTCGCGTCGCTGACCGACAAGACGTAAAGGAGCCGTCCGGACAGCGATTTCGCATCCTCATCCGAGGGTGAATTGGCTGCAATCTGAGCGACAACTCTTTTTTGACCCGACTTTGAGCGTCGCCAATAAATGGCTGCAAATGTTAGCGGCGGTGTTTCAAACGCGGTGCTACATCCTGTTCAACAGTCACACAGACGTCCCTGAACACGGCTAGGACCGAACGAGTTGCCTGGTGCGGAAGTGCGCCGGCAGTCGGCTCCTGGAGCGGCGTGGGGGCCGTCCTAGTCTTGGAGTAGTTCGCCATGTGGAAGTACGGGTGGCTCGGCTGTCGACTACGGTCGGCGGCACTGGTGTTGTGCATCTGCGCTCTGGGTCTGGAAGTGGGTGCGCCGAGCGCGCACGCGCAGCTGATCACGCTCGCGCGCCGGGTGAATCTCAACGTGCTGGTGTTGTCCCAGGGCGACGTCGGCACCGAGATGATCAAAGCCGGTCTGCGCGAAGGCGGCGTGCCGTTCACCGAGATCGATCTGCGCGTGGCCGGACGCCAGCAGATCACCGACAGCTTCTTGGCGGACGCCGCGTCGTTGTTCGTGAAGCGCGGCAAGTTCCAGGCATTGGTGGCGCCGAACGAAGCGCCGGCGCAGCTGAGCGCGGCAGAGAACACGGCGCTGCAGAAGTACCAGCGCGAGTTCAAGGTGCGGCGCTTCGACGCCTACGTGTACCCGACGGGTGCCGTCGGCTTGGGCGCGCCCGTGTTCGCGGGTCCGTTCGACGGCATGACCGCCGACGTGAATGCCAGCGGCAAGGCCAATCACTTCGGTTACTTGAATGGGCCGGTGCCGTTCGAGAACGTCAGCGCTGAGATCGCGGAGACGTGGGGCTACCTGGCGCCGCCGATGGCTGCGGACACGGTCAACAAGCGCTCCTTCACCAGCTACGTGGACGTGCCGATCCCCGGCTCGAGCAGCAACGGCGTCTTGTTGGGCGTGCTGAACGACAACGGCCGTGAAGAGATGGTGCTGACCTGCGCCATCAACCAGTACCAGTTCCAGCAGCAAGCGCTGTTCCAGGGCATCCTCAACTGGCTGACCTACGGCGTGCACCTGGGCACCGAGCGCAACTACTTCACGATGCACGTCGACGACGTGTTCCTGAGCGACGCGCGCTGGAGTCAGGCCAACAACTGCACGGTCGGCGACGACTGCGCCCCGAGCGTGGTGGAGCCCGAGATCTTGATGACGCCGGCGGACGTCGACTACGCGATCGCCTGGCAGACCAGCAACAACTTCAAGTTCGACATGGTCTACAACGGCGCCGGTCACGCGGAGATGCTGATGGTCGCGGGCGCGTACCCGCTCGGTACGCGCTTGATCCAGGCGAAGAGCAGCTTCCGCTGGGTCAACCACACGTACACGCATATGTACCTGGGCTGCATCCAGGACTTCTCGACCGTGCCGTTTCACTGCGCGACCGACGGCGCGGGCAAGATCCTCTGGACGACCTACGCGGACGTCGATGCCGAGATCGACCAGAACATCGCCTTCGCTACCGCGCAGGGCCTGCCGATCACGCGCGGCGAGCTCGTGACCGGTGAGCACTCGGGCCTGCGCCGCACGCCGCAGGAGCCCTCGGACAACCCGAACCTCGCGACCGCGCTGAACTCGGACGGCATCGCCTGGATCGCCTCGGACAACTCGCGCGAGAGCACCCAGCGCAGCATCGGCAACGCGCGCACCGTGCCGCGTTACCCGATGAACATCTACTACAACACGGCTACCAAGGCCGAAGCGGTCGACGAGTACAACTGGATCTACACCTCGGTCGCCAATGGCGGCAGCGGGCTGTGCGAGAACAATCCGCTCTCGACCTGCATCTCGCCGCTCGACCCCGCGACCAGCTTCGACTCGTACATCGTGCCGATCGAAGCGCGCATCGCCATGCTGCACGTGCTGAGCAACAGCCCGCGCCCGCACTACGCGCACCAGTCGAACCTGGCCGAGGATCGGATCCTCTACCCCGTGCTGAACAAGCTGCTCGCGGACTACCGGTCGGTGTTCGCGACCACGGCCGCGGTGGTGAACCCGACCATGACCCAGGCGGGCACCGAGCTGAAGAACCTGAACGACTGGAACACCACGCGTTCGCGCGTCACGGCGTACATCCAGAGCGGTCAGGTGACGTTCAGCGTCTCGGGCCTGGGCAGCGTGAACATCCCAGTCACCCTACCCAGCGCCGGCGGCAGCGTGCCAAGCACGGTGGTGAGCTACGGCGGGTACCGTACGGGCTGGCGCTCGAGCAGCGGTAGCGCGAGCGTCAGCTTGCCGTCGACCGTGGGCTACGCGCGCTGATCACTCATCCCAACCGAACCTTGTGTAGCGGAGGACCTTGCCATGAGCGGTTCACGTTGGCTCGAAGTTCTGGTGATCACGGCGGCGGCGCCGGTGGTGGGATCGCTGGTCGCCCCTGGCGACGCGTATCTACTGCGGGCGCCGTTCCCCTGGCTCGTGCTCGCGCCGCTGCTCGTCGCGCTGCAACACGGCCTGTGGGCGGGCCTCTGCAGTTCGGCGCTCTTGAGCTCTGGTGCGCTCTGGTACGTGATGGCCGTGGCCGCGGTCCCGGCCACGACGCTCGCCAGCTGGAGCATGGGTTCGGTGCTCGTGGCGATCATCGCCGGCCAGCTGCGTGACAGCGCGCGGGCACGCAGCCAGAACCTCGAGCAGCGCAGCGAGGAGCTGCAGGACCGCCTCGAACGCTCGGAGCGCTCGCGGCATTTGATCCAGCTCTCGCACGCCAAGCTGGTGGAGCGCGTCGCTGCCAGCCGTTCGTCGCTGGTCGCTGCCATCGAGGGTGCGCAGCGGCGCATGTCGGACGCACACTCGATGCACGAGCTCGGCAAGGTGCTGCTGGATGCGCTGGCCAGCCAGGGCAACCTGCACGCCGCATCGGCGTACATCACCGGTCGCGACCACAAGTTCCTGGTCACGCAGCCGGTCGCCAGCTTCGGAGCCAGCGGCGCGAGTAGCGCACGTCACCCGCTGGTCCTGCGCGCCTTCGAGACCGGCCGCTTGGCGGCGATCGTCGACGCGAGCGACAAGAACCCGCGCGACCGTTCGGTGTTGGCCGCCGTGCCGCTGATCACTTCGGCGCGCAAGGTGGTGGGCGTGGTGGCCGTGCACGAGATGCCGTTCATGGCATTTCAGACCGAGCACCTGCAGCAACTGTTCGTACTGGCGGGCCACCTGGCCGACATGCTGTTCGATCGCTGGAGCGCGCTGCACGACGCGCCGCTGGCGGTCGTTCCCGCCGAGCTACCTGCCGCCGAGAGCGGCGCGAGTCTGCGTCAAGTCACCGAGGAGCACATGAGGAACCGGACACCCACGCAACGTACCTGGCGCGGCATGCCCGCGGTGCAGTTGGAGCCGCTCACGGAAAATATTCTGAGCGCCGAGCAACCGGAACCGGCCGTGGCCGAGGAACCGAGCATGAAGCTCACGGTGACTCCGGGGATCGTCCTGCCGCCCCCTGCGCGCCCGAAGCCGGCAACGGTCGAGGCCCCTCTTCCCGCGCCCGAACCCGCGCGCGGCGACGCGACCGGCACCTTCGTGAAGGGCGAGGCCGTCGCGGTGCCGGTGGAAGAGCAGCCCGCCGAAGAACCGGTCTCCGACACGGTGCTCATCGCAACTCCGCGCAGCGAGCGCATCTCCACCCTGCCGCCGCCGCCCGATCCAAACCGCATCGCTGCGCTGATCCGCGGCGCCGTGCGCAAGGCCCCGGTCAAGGGCGTGGCGATCGGCGCCATCAAACCCAAGTCGGTGAGCCGTGCGCTACGCGAACGCGTCCGCGCGATCGCCCAAACCCGAACGGAGTCCTCGCGTTGAGGATGCCCAGTGGACACCGCTCGATACATCGCGCGCTCGGCGGGCTTGCTCGCAGCGCTGCTGCTGGCGCTCGGCGCAGAGACCGCCGCGCTCTGGCAGCTGGCCGCGAACGCACCGCTGACGGCGCTGGCCTGGCACGCGATCGCCGCGCTGGCGAGCGCGCTGCTCGGCTCGCTGCTGAACGAGGGCGCACGCTCCGCGGCGTGCGTGGCCTTCGCGCTGGCGTTGACGCTGCCGGGGATCGGTTTTCTGGGCCTCTCGTGGGTGATCTTGCCGCACTGGGCCCGCGCGCGGCGCGCCGCAGAGCGCGAGCTGCTCGAGCTGGAGTTGCCGGAGTTTCATCAGCGCGAGGGCGGCAGCTTCGACACCGAGCAAGGCTTCCAGCCGATCGAAGAGGCGCTCTCGCCGGAGCGCCCGGTCGAGCACCGCGTGCGTTCGGTGATGGCGCTGCGCCGGATGGATCCGCGGCGCGCGGTGCCTCTGCTGCGCCTCGCGCTGGCTGATTCGAGCGAGGACGTGCGCCTGCTGGCATACGCGATCCTCGAGCGCCGCGAGAAGCAGATCCGCCAGCGCATCGAGCGCGCGCTGGGCGAGCTGCGCGAGAACCCGGCCGAGCCGTTGCGCCTGATGCGCAGCCTCGCGCACGATCACTGGGAGCTCGTCTACGGCGGCTTCAGCGAAGGTGAGGCGCAGACGCTCAACCTGAACCAGGCCGCGCACTGGGCCGAGGCCGCGCTCCACGCCGCGTTCGATGGCACGACCGCGCTGCTCCTCGCGCGCGTTCGCCTCTCGCAAGGCGATGGCGCGGCGGCCTGGCGCTTGACCGTATCCGCCGCGGAGCACGCGGGCGTGGCGAGCGACGTGTGTGCGCCGCTGCTGGCCGAGGCGGCATTCCTGTTGCGCAACTTCGACTGGATCCCGCGGCTGCTCGCGAACGTTTACGACAACCCGCTGCAGTCGCCACGGCTGCAGCCGGTTGCCAGGTTCTGGAACACGGGGGCGATGCGATGAAACCCGAAGCCGATGTGTGTCTGTTGCTCGAAGGCACCTATCCCTTCGTGCGCGGTGGTGTCTCGTCCTGGGTGCACCAGCTGCTGACCGGCATGCCGGAGCTGACCTTTTCACTCGTATTTATCGGCGGCCGGCGCCGCGACTACGGCGAGCGCCGCTACCAGCTGCCGCAGAACGTGGTCCACCTCGAAACCCACTACCTCGAGGATGGCCTGCGCCATGCACCACCCACGCCCAGCCAGATGCCCAGGCAGGTGAGCCTGGAGAGCGAGCAGCTGCACGACTACCTGGCGGCGCGCTCCGGCCACGCGCAGGCATCCGAGGAGAAGCTGGCGCGCCTCGAGCACGCCGTCGACGCCGCGTTGTTGCGGCTCGAGCGTCCGGGCGGCCTCGAGCTCGAGCACTTCCTGTGCAGCGAGGCGGCCTGGGAGCACATCCGCCGCGCGCATCAGAAGAGCGATCCCGACGCCTCGTTCATCGACTACTTCTGGACCCTGCGCCTGCTGCACGCGCCGATCTTCCAGCTGGCGGCCATCGCGGCCAACGCACCGCCCGCGCGCGTCTACCACACCGTGTCCACGGGCTACGCCGGCTTCCTCGGCGCACTGCTCGAGCGCCACCACGGCCGGCCGCTGATCCTCTCCGAGCACGGCATCTACACCAAGGAACGCCGCATCGACTTGAACCAGGCCGAGTGGTTCGACGAGCTCGGCGGCCCGCAGAGCGCGAACCTCGCCGACGCCTCGCTGAGCATCCGGAAGCTGTGGATCCGCTACTTCGAGAGCCTCGGTCGGCTGACCTACCGCGCGGCGAACCCGATCATCTCGCTCTACCAGGGCAACCGCGAGCGGCAGCACACCGACGGCGCCGACAGCGAGCGCACGCGCGTGATCGTGAACGGCATCGACGTCCGGCGCTTCGAAGACGCGCTGAACGCCCGGCCCGAAGGCGTGCCGCAGGTCATCGGCCTGATCGGCCGCGTGGTGCCGATCAAAGACGTCAAGACGTTCCTGCGGTCGCTGCAGCTGGTGGCGGCTGAGATTCCGCAGGTCGAAGGCTGGGTGGTGGGAGGCGAGGACGAGGACCCGGCCTACGCCGAGGAGTGTCACGCGCTGGCCCGCAGCCTTGGCCTTACGGATCGCGTGCGCTTCCTCGGCCACCGCAACGTGGCCGAGATCCTGCCGCAGCTCGGCTTGCTCATGCTGACCTCGATCAGCGAGGCCCAGCCGCTGGCGATCCTGGAGGCGTTCGCGGCCGGCGTGCCGTGCGTGGCCACCGACGTGGGCGCGTGCCGCGAGGAGATCGAAGGCCGCGCCCCCGAAGACCGCGCGCTCGGCAGCGCCGGACGCGTGGCGCCGTTCGCCGACGCGCGCGCGCTCGGGCGAGCAGCCGTCGAGCTGCTGTCGAACCCCGAGCTCTGGCGCAAGTGCCAGAAGGCGGGCCTCGAGCGCGTGCAACGCTTCTACGCCGAGTCGACCATGCTCGAGGCTTACCGCGCGGTGTACCGCGAAGCGATGGAGGGCTGATGGCCGGCGTCGGTTTCAGTCTGCGGAGCCTGCACCGCGAGGACAGCTACTCGGGCGTGCTCAAGCTGTACGGGGCGGCCGGGCTGATCAGCAGCGGTCCGTGGCTGCTGTCGATCCTGACCCTCTTGCTGATCGGCCTGCTCGGCCGCGCGCTGGTTCCCGATCCCGAGATGCTGGTGCGCTTTCAGGTCTCGGTCACCTGGCTGTTCGCCGCCTCGCTGATCCTGACCGGGCCGCTGTCGCTGATGTTCACGCGCTTCGTCGCCGACCGCGACTACGCGGGCGAGTCGGACCGCACCGCGCCCAACCTGCTCGGCGCGCTGGCCTTCACCAGCCTGTTCAGCGCGGCGGTCGCAGCGGCGCTCTCGCCGCTGTTTCACGAGCAGTCGCTGTTCTGCAAGCTGCTACTCGGCGTGTGCCTCGTGACCCTGAGCGACATCTGGATCGCCATCGTCGTGCTCACCGGGCTGCGCGCGCACGACAAGGTGCTGACCAGCTTCGGGATCGGCTACGCGGTCACGTTCGGCTCGACGCTATTCCTCGCGCGCTTCGGCGAAGTCGGGCTGCTCGGCGGCTTCGCACTCGGCCAGGCCAGCCTGCTCTTCTCGAGCTTGTGGATGATCCTGCGCGCGCTACCCAGCGACAGCCCCGCCGAATTCGGCTTCCTGCGGCGCAAGTCGCTGTACCTCGACCTCGGCGTGATCGGGCTGCTCTACAACCTGGGCGTCTGGGTCGACAAGTGGATGTTCTGGCAGGACCCGGGCGTGAGTCGCGCCGTATTCGGACCACTGCGCTCGTCCGAGGTCTACGACTTGCCCATCTTCCTCGGCTATCTGACCTTGTTGCCCGGCATGGCGGTGTTCCTGGTTCGCGTGGAGACCGACTTCGCCGAGTGTCACGCCGCGTTCTACGCAGCCATACGCGACGGTGCGCCGCTGCGCCGGATCGAGCAGCTGTGCAACGCCATGACCGACGCCGCGCGGCGCGCGGTGGTCGGCATCATCAAGGTGCAGGGCGTCACGTTCGTGATCTGTTGCGTGATCGGCCCCTGGCTCTTGCAGCTGTTCGGGCTGTCGATCCTGCACGCACCGCTGTTCTACATCGATGCCGCGGGCGTGGCGCTGCAGGTGCTCCTGCTCGCGGTCACCAGCATCTTCTTCTACCTCGACCGGCGGCGCGCAGTCGCCTGGCTTGTGCTGCTGCTGGTGGTGAGCAACGCGAGCTTGACCTGGCTCTCCCAAAAGCTCGGCCCCGAGTACTACGGATACGGATTCGCGCTGGCGATGGCGCTCACTGCGCTCGCCGGGCTTTGGCGCCTGAGTCGGACGTTTTCGACGCTGGTGCGGGACACGTTCATGCTGCAGCCGGGGACGCCATGAGGATGTTGCGTGCACTGGCACCGGCGGGGAGAGAGTTAGTGTCGAGCACGAGCACGAGCACGAGCGAGAGTCTTTCGCGATTTGCCGTGGTCGCCCTCTTCGGGCTCGCTTGCGCGTGGGCAGCGCCGGTCTTCGCGCAGACCACCGCGTTCTACTACGGGCAGTCGCTGCCGCCCGAGCTCGCGACCGCGTACGAGCAAGTGGTCGTGCAGCCCGAGCACGTGGCCGATCCTGCGCAGATCCAGCGCCTCGGCGCGTTGCCGATCGCGTACTTCAGCGTGGGTGAGCTCGCTCCGTCCCAGGCGAAGCAAATTTCGCCCAGCTGGCAGCTGGCTCGCAACGACGCATGGTCGAGCCTGGTCATGAATGTCGCGGACGCGGGCTACCATGCGTTCACGCTCGAGCGCTTCGAGAAGCTGTGGCAGGCGGGTTACCGCGGGTTCTTCCTCGACACGCTCGACAGCTACCAGCTCGGCGCCAAGACCGACGCGGCGCGCGCCGAGCAGCAGCGCGGGCTGGTCACGCTCTTGCGCGCGCTCAAGGCGCGCCACCCGGACGCTCGGCTGTTGATCAACCGCGGCTTCGAGCTGTTGCCGGAGATCGCGCCGCTCGTGCAGGGCGTGGTGGCCGAGTCGCTGTTCGATCGCTGGGAAGCGGCCAAGCGCGCGTACACGCGCGTGCCCGAGGCCGATCGTACGTGGTTGCTCGAGCGCTTGAACGAGGTGCGCAGCCGCTACCAGCTGCCGGTCACGGTCATCGACTACCGGCCCAGCCAGGAGCGCGCGGCCGCGCGCGAGACCGCTCGCCGCATCGCCGCCCTGGGCTTCGAGCCCTGGGTGTGTGACGGCGCGCTCTCCGAGGTCGGCATCGGCCGCCGCGAGATCCTGCCGCGGCGCGTGCTGATCTTGACCGACACGCCGGTCAAGGACGGCGCCGCGCTCGAACGTGGGCCGCTGGATTGGCTCGCGCCGATCCTCGAGTATCTCGGCTACTTCGGCGAGCTGCGCAGCGTGCACGCCGGCCTGCCCGAGGAAGCGCTGGTCGGCCGCTACGCCGGCGTGATCAGCTGGTTCGATGGCGCGTCGGTGCCGAACGGCTACGGCCGCTGGCTCCTCTCGCAGGTGCGCGCGGGCACGCACTTCGCGCTGTTCGGCGCCCTGGGCTTCGATGCGGGCTCGGCCGAGGCGCGCGCGCTCGGCATCACGCCGGCACGAATTCCGGCCGACGGTCAGGCTGCGATCCTGGGCCGCGATCCGCTGATCGGCTTCGAGGCCGAGCCACCCCTCCACCCGATCGCGGGCACGGGCATCACGCTCGAGGGCGACGACGTCCACGTTCACCTGCAGGTGGCCGATCAGGCGGGGCAAGCCGCCGTCGCGATCGCCACTGCCGCTTGGGGCGGCATCGCGTCGAGCCACGTGTTCGGGCTGCGCGGCCTGTCCGGCGAGCGCGCCTGGGCGCTCGATCCGTTCGCGTTTCTGCAGCGCGCCCTGCAACTGCCGGTGATGCCGGTGCCGGACGTGACCACAGAGAACGGCCGGCGCTTGGCCCTGTTCGCGATCGAACCCGACGGCCTCTCGGATCGCGCGAGGCTGCGCGGCCGGCCCTACACCTGGTCGGTGTTGCGAAGCGAGGTGCTCTCCCGCTACGACTGGCCACACGCCTTGCCCGCAGCCGACAGCGGCGATGCCGATCAGTCACCGGCGCTGCGCGCGCTCTTGCAGCTGCCAGCGACCTACGCCGCCAGCCTGCCCGGCGGCGCGACGGACGCCGGTAGCGGCATCGGCTCGCTGACACGCGTGCAAGCCATGGCCCAGCCCGGCGCGGGCGGGCTGCGCATCCCGGCGCCGATCGCCTGGGACAGCGCCTTCGTGCCGGCGTCCGGCGAAGGCTACGCGTTCGAGCGCGTGCTCGAGACGCTCGCGTACACGGACGCGCCCCGGCGCCTGAAGCCGCTCGCCCTGCACTACCACGCGTACATGGCCTCGAGCCCTGCGGGCCTCGGCGCCCTGGCGCGCATCTACGCCTGGCTCGGCACGCAGGAGCTGCTGCCGATCCGCGCCGCGGACTACGCCGCGCGAGTGCAAGCGTTTCGCGACCAGGTGTTGACGCGCGGCCTCGACGGCACATTCGCCGTGCACGGTGGAGCCGCGCTGCGCACGCTGCGCCTGCCCGACGAGCTAGGTGAACCGAACCTCGCAGCCAGCAGCGGCGTCGCGGGGTTGCGCGTGTTGCCGCAGGGTCGCTACCTCAGCTTCACGGCCGGCGGAGAGCGCAAGTTGGTGCTGGGCGCGGCATCGGCCCGCACGCCGCAGCTGGTGCAGAGCAACGGGCAGGTCGAGCGCTTCGCGGTCTCTGGAGATGGCGCGGTCGAGCTCGAGGTCGCCGGGCTTGGGGCGCTCACGCTGGAGCTCGCGGGCTTGCCGGCGAGCGCGCGCTGCGAGCTTCGCACGTCCAGGCGGCGGCTCTCGCTGTCGAGCGACGTCACGGGCGCCGTGCACTTGCAGCTGCCCGAGCATGCCACTGGGCCGAGCAGCTTGCGCTGCGCCGTGAAGGAATGAGTCAGATGGAGCTCTCGGATCGGGATCGTGAGGTTCACAGGCCGCTGGTCACACGCGCGGGGCTGCTCGGGTTGGGCGCGGGCGTGGTCGTCGTGCTCAGCCTGCTCTTGCCGGCCGCCGTGCGGCGCCAGACGCAGGCGCTCGAGCTGCTGCCCGACGCGCTGTCGCTGGTCTACATGGATCTGAACTTGACGCGACGTCCGACCGACCCCGAGCTGCGGCTGCGCGTGGTGCAGAAGCGCCTGCAAGCCGGCCAGTTCGAGCACGCGCGCGAGCTGCTGGCGCCGCTGCTGGCTGCAAGTTCCCCCGTGGCCCCGCGCGCGCGTGAAATCATGCTGCAGATCGATCACCGGGCCTGGGCCGCGATCGAGCCCGCACGCGCGAAGGAGCGCGCCCTGGCACTCGCGCGCGTGCTCGCGGACATCGACGCGCTCGATCTAACGCAAGCCTCGCCCGAGGCAGTGCAGCAGAAGGCCGAGCTGTGCTGGTCGCTCGAGCAACCGGCGCGCGCCGCGAGCCTGCTCGATCAGCTGGCGCGGCGCCGCCTGCCGGACTACGCGTCGCACATCCACGCCGCCGAGGTCGCGTACCAGCGCGCGGATCAGACAGCCAAAGCCGTCGAGCTGCAGGTGTTCTTCGCGGAGAGCGACGGCTCGCGCGAGCACGCCCTGCGCGCGCTCGAACTGGCCCCCGCAGCGTTCGACGCCCGACAGGTGCTGGCCCTGGCCGAACGACTGCGCGCGCGCATCGGCGCAGACGACCCGCAGCTGCTGGCTGCGAGCATGCAGCTGGCGGAGGGAGCGGACGTCAAGCTTGCCTTCGACCTGGGCAGGCACCTGCTGCGCAAGAGCCCGACCGACGCCGCGTTGCACCGGCGCGTGGCGCGGCTCGCCGAGTGGAACGGCGATGGGCTGCGCGCGCTCGACGAGTACGTCTGGCTGACGCGCCACGGAGGCCGGCCGGAGGACCGAGCCCGGGCGATCGAGCTGGCGCGCGCGAACTGGGATCTGGGCCTGCTGCGCGAGCTGCTGGCAGCGCCGCGCAAGCCGCAACGCCGCGGCAAGCCTTTGGCCCTCCAGCTCGAGCACAGACGCCTGCACGGCACCACCTGCGCGCCGCGGCGGCCCAGCTCGCCTGCCGAGCGCGCCCAGCTCCGCCGCCGCCAACAGCTGCAGGAGACGCTGGCACTCGACGAGGCTCTGGGGGACACGCGCGCCGCCCAGGCCGCGCTCGAGGCGGCAGTGAGCGGTCCGCTCGCGGACGATCCTCTGGTCTGGCAGCTGCGCGTCGATCTGCTGCGCCGCACCGGCCAGAACGAGGCCGCGGCGGAAGCTCTGAGTGAACTGGCCGCGCGCTTCCCGTCCGAGGCGCGCGCCCTCGCGCTGGCCGATCTGTTGCTCACGCTGGGCCGCACGCGCGGCGCGCTGCAGGCGCTGGATGCCGCCCCCCAGCCGCACACGGAAGCGTTTCTGCGCCGCTGGTACGACGTCGCCTGGGAGCTGGGAGAGCTGTCGCGTACGCGCGAAATCGCGCAGCTGATCCTGAAGACGCCCGGCGCGGGTGCGTGGGACGTGGCGCGCCTCTGGCAGCTGCAGCGCAACGACCCCGATCCGCAGCTGCCTCTGGCCACCGCGCTCGCCGGCTACGAGCGCTTCAAGAACGCTGAAATGCTGCGGCTGGTGATCGCCTCGAGCGAGCGCCTGCAGGACGACGCGCGCGTGGCGTCGCTGTTGGAGCAGGCGGAAGCGTTCGGCGGCTTCCGCAGCGATCCCGGCTACTGGCGCCAGCGCATCACGCTGCACCAGCGGCTGGCGTTCAGCGCACGCGAGAGCAAGTCGTACCTGGCGGCCAAGCAGCAGCTCGGCGCGGCCGAGAAGGCGCTGCAGCGCGCGCCGCAGCAGGCGCCCGATGCGGGCGACGTGTACCAGCAGCTCTGGACGAGCCAGCACGCGCAGGCGATCGCGCTCGCACTCGAGGCGGATGATCGCGCGGCACTCTCCGAGGTGTTCGCCGCCTACGGCGAGCAGCTGCCGGTGCGCCAGCAGGTGTACGTGCTACAGCGACTGGATCGCGAGGCCGAAGCCCGCGAGCTGGCGCGCCGCGCGGCGGCAGACCCGAGCCTGCCCTACTCTGATCGCGCGGCGCTCGCGGCCGAGTTCCCCGAGCAGCCGGCCGGCCAACCCGCGACGCTGGGCTCGCCCGACTACGCGCGCGCCTGGGCCGAGTACTTCGACAGCGATGGCCTCGCGACCGTGAGCAGCCAGGCGCGGGTCGCGCTCGACAACGAGGACTTCGGCATGCAGCTGTCGGCTGCACTGGCCCGGCTCACTCCGCAGCGCGGCCTGCGCGGCCTCCAGCCCGAGGCGGTGCGCGACATCTCGGCCGAGCTGGGCGGGCGCGTGTTCGGCACCGAGCTCGACGCCGGCATCAAGATCCGCGACGAGGATGCAGTGCGGCCCTACGGTCGCTGGCGCCAGCAGTTGCTGAGCCCTGCGCTCAGCGCGAGCCTGGACCTCAACACCCCCAGCCTGGAGAGCGCGCAGCTGCGCCTGCTGGGCGCGACCGACGAGCTGGCCGTGCAATCCGAGGTCGGCCTGGGCGGCGACTACTACGTCACCGCGCGTGCAGCCGGCAATCGCTACCTGAGCCTGAACCGCGACTACCTCGGCGCCGGCCTGAGCGTGGACGCCGGTGTCGGCCGCAGCTTCCAGCTGCCGGACGACTTCGGTCGCGCCGCCGTACGCCTGGCCGGCCGCTGGGCACCGCGCTTCCGCGACCCCGATCGCGCGGCGCGCGAAGACGAGCGTCAGCCCGCGAGCTGGATCCCCGACAGCAGCGGCTTCGCAGGCGTGGGCGCATCGCTCGCGCGTGGCGAGCTCGACGTCCCGCGCGCCAGCGACCCTGCCCTGCGCTTCCTGCTCGACGGCTCGGTCGGCGTACTCCTCCCGAACGGACGCTTCGGCTTCTCAGGCCAGGCCGGCATCGGCAGCGCGCTATTCGGCCACGACCAGCTCAGCGCCCAGCTGATCGCCGGCAACGTAGTCGGCGCACAGCCCTACTTCAGCGTGTCGGCAGGCTACGCCCTCGGCTTGGACTGAGCGGTCGCGCGCAGTACGCCGCTCTGTTTGCAGTCCAGGCCATCGAGGCAGCCGTTGAGCGCCTTGAAGATCTTGGTGACGCCCTGCGGGTCGGCGATGGGGTTGATGACGCACACGTCGACGCCCTGTTCGGCGTAGGCTCGCACGCGCGCGCGGACCTTGTCGGCGTTTCCGATCACGGCCATGGCTTCGCATAGCTCGTCGCTGACGGCTTCGGCGACACCCGCGCGATCACCCTTGGCGAAGCGTTCGCGGATCGCCTGCGCTTCCTCTTTGAAGCCGATCCACTCGAAGCACTTGTTGTAGCCCGGCGTGGCGGCGTAGGCGCCGAAGACGTTGCGGATCAGCTGCCGGCCGGCCTTCTCGTCGTCGAGCATGACCACGTGCAGGCGGCTCACCACCTCGATCTTGCCCGGGTCGCGGCCCGCGGCTTCGGCTCCGGCGCGCACCGCACCCAGGATCTGCGGCAGCGCCTTCTCGGGCACCATGTTCAGGATCACGCCGTCGCACAGCTCGCCGGTCAGCTTGAGCATCTGCTCGTTGAGCGCGCCCAGGTACAGCGGCACGTTGCCCACCGGCGCGCCGCCCAGCTTGAAGCGCTTGCTCGACAGGGTCTTGCCCTCGAACTCGAGCTTTTGGCCCGTCAGCATCTTGCGCAACACCTCGAGGTGTTCGCGCATGCGGGTGAGCGGCTTGTCGTACGGCTGTCCGCCCCAGTCGCGCACGATGTTGGGCGACGACAGGCCGAGCCCGAGCATGAAGTTGCCTTCGGTCAGCTGACTGAGCGTCATGGCCGCCATGGCGTGGATCATCGGCGTGCGGGTCTGCGCGGGCACGACCGCGGTGCCGATCGGCATGCCCGGAGCGCCGACCGCGAGCGCACCGGCGAGCGCGTACGCGTCACCCCCCGCGACCTCGGCCAACCAGATCTCCTCGAAGCCCTCGGCGCGCGCCGCCTGTGCCTGCGCCACCGCGCTCGCCGCGCTGCCGAGCGGCAGCGTGAGCCCCAACCGCACATTCTTCTGCGTACGTTCCATCGACTGACTCCCCGGCGCCACCCTATGCGAGTTTCTGGCGCACGGGAAGTAGCCGCGGGATCAGTGCCAGAGGCGCGTGATCTTGCGCACGGGGTTGGGCTGGCTGCCCGTGGGGTGCTTGGGGTCGAGCTCCTCGAGCGAAGGGCACGCCTCGAGCTCGGAGTCTTGCAGCAGGGTACTGGCCGAGCCCGAGCTCACGCGGATCAACAGCTCGGAGCCGACCCGGCGCAGGCCGATGTCGCGCTTTTCGAACAGCTTGTAGAAGCGATCGCTCGCCGCCGCGCTGCGGAAGCGCAGCCGCCAGACGCCGATCACCCTCGCGCGCGCCGGATCCGTGTCACCTTGCTCGACGTACAGCGCGAACGCGTCGGCGGCCAGCTCGCCCGGCAGCTCGAGCTCGGTCTTGTCGATCGACGCCAACATCGCCAGCACACCGGCCGCGCCGAAGTGATCCAGGTCGTAGAGCTCGAACCCGTCGGGCGGCAACGGCGGCGCGCAGTCGAGCGGCTCGGCCCGGCTGTCGCCCGGGTGCGCGGTGTCGAGCGCGAGCCAGTCTGCAGCTGTCGGCGGCGTGGTGTCGTACAGCTTTTTCACCGCGTCCCAGCCGCTCCGCTCCCCCAGCTTCGCCACGTACCGGCCGCCCACGTTGTACGGCATGCTCTGAAGCGCCGCAGCCAGCGGCGCAGACGCCTGCCCGACGCCTTCGAGCAGCGACTCGTCGAGCGTGTCGAAGAAGTTCGGGAAGTTGAAGTCGTCCGGGGAACGGCGCACCAGCCGCAACAGCGCACGGGTCGAGGTCACGACCGCTTCGCCTTCGACCAGCATGGAGAGCGATAGCCTGCGATCGGTGCTGCTCGAGGCCTCGTCGGACAACTTCTCCAGATCGTGCGCCCGATCCTGCAGCAGGTGCGTGAACTCGTGCGAGAGCAGGTACATGCGCTCGCGCGCGTCCGCATCCTCCGAGCCCGCATCGGTGATGATGCTGACTTCCTTGGTCTCGGAGTCGTAGAACGCAGCCACCGAGTCGACAGCCTCGGCGATCGAGGCTTCCACCAGGCCTTTGCCCGCGGGCAACAGGCCGAGCGCAACCAGCACCGGATCCCAGGGGCTCGGACCGTTGTCGTCCTCTTCCGCTTCAACGCGCAGCTGCTCGCCGAACTCGCGGGCGGTCAGGCGGTTGATCTTGGGCAACTCCGGGACGTCATCACCCCGGATGCAGGCAGTCAGATCGAGCACCCCGGCGGCGCAGGCCTCATCCGTGATGTCACACGAGTACTGTGTCGGTGGGCAAGGTAAACTCGTGTCGTCGAAGTCTCCGCCGTCGGCGCAACCGACGACGCCGACGACGCTGAGCGAGAACGCGAGCCGAGCCAACCTGCGCACAGATGCTCCATGCTACGGGTCGCAGCCGCGAGCTGCAAGTTGACGAGTCAGATCGCTTCGGAGACCGACGCCAGGTTGAATTCGTGGCTGCGGATGGCGGGCACGCGCAGTTCGAAGCCTGGGGCGATGACGCTGGCGCTCAACCCATCACAGTTCTTGAGCAGCGTGTGCGGTGACTCGTTCCAGCGGAAGTTGTTGACCGGCCCAACGATCTCGCCGCGCTCGATCAGGAACGTGCCGTCGCGCGTCAGGCCGGTGCAGAGCAAGGTGTTCGGATCGAGGAAGTTGAGGTACCAGAAGCGCGTGATCAGCACCCCGCGCTGCACCCCGCCGACGAGTTGCGCGAGGCTGCTGTCGCCGCCGCGAAAGCGCAGGCCCGCGGGCTCGGCCAGCGGCTGCTGCTGCTTGTGCGCCGCCCAGTAGCGCGAGCGCGGCAGTCGCGACAATTTGCCGGCCTCGATCCATCGTGCAGCCGTCAGCGGCAGGAGCTCGCGGCTCCACGGACGCCTGCACAGCGCAGGGTCGCTGGGGTCGGCGTCCAGCTCGATCGACTCGGGCCACAGCCGCTCGCCCACGCGCGTGCCACCTCCCGACTTGCTGAAGAAAGAGCGGCCCTCGTCCGCGCTGCGCTCGTCCAGCGCGCTGACCAACACCGACAAGAGCTCGCCTGCAGCAGCCGGTTCGAGCACCACGCTGTAGCGGCCCGGTGGAAGGCGCTTGGGCGAGCGTGCACGCGCGGCCTTGTCGATGGCGATCGCCGTCAAGCCCGCGACGTCGAAGTCGGCCCAGCGGTTCGACTGGCCGCCCGCCCAGCCCGAACCGGTTCCGTCCGGCGTACGCGCGGTGCAATCGAAGCTGCCGCGCGTGCGCTCCTGGTGCCCCCAGAGGCCGGCGGAGTTGGCGATCGACAGGCTCTGGTGGCCATGCTCGAGGAAGCCGGCGATCACCTGGCCCGCGGCTTCGGCGCGCCGAATCGCATCGGCTGCAGCCTGCGCGCGCAGGCTGGCCGAGGCGGCGCGCAGCTGCGGATCGACTGCCGCGAGCTGCGGGTAGCGCTGCGGGCCGAGCAATGGCATGCGCTCGGGCTGCTCGGGTGCCACGCGCGCCATCGCGCTGCAGCGCACGGCCGCAGCACGCAGCGAGTCAGGATCGAGCTGTGTGAAGCGTACGGCGGCGCT
Organism: Polyangiales bacterium; assembly: GCA_035274465.1. Taxonomy (GTDB): domain Bacteria; phylum Myxococcota_A; class Polyangia; order Polyangiales; family JAFGIB01; genus JADGRF01. Next base: position 2,832 of record DATEOF010000419.1, on the reverse strand, counting down.
GCGCTGGCCGAACGAGAGGCGCAGCGAGAGGCTCATGCGCTCGACCTCGCCGGCCGTGCTGATCTCGTTGCACGCGAAGCGGGTATGGCCGGACGCCTCGTGCTCCAGCTCGAGCTCGACGTCCGCGCCCTTCGCCACTTGCTTTGCGATCGCCAACATGCGCTCGAGCTGGCGTCGCGCCTCGGCAGCCGGCAATGCCATCACGCACCCCGCGTGCTGGTGTTGAGCAGCTGGATGTTGCGAAAGTACGCCGGCGGGCAGCCGTGGCTGACGCCGTTGAATTGCATCGGCTGGCCCTTGCCGTCGTACATCGCACCGCCCAGACGAAAGCCGCGCCGATCGCCGATGCGCTCGCAGGCGTTCCAGAACTCGATGCTGTTGGCCTGGTACGCGACGTCGCGCAGCATGCGCGTGCGCTTGCCCGCCTTGATCTCCCAGAAGAGCTGCCCGCTGAAGGTGAAGTTGAAACGCTGGTGATCGATCGACCACGTGCCGTCGCCGATGATCAACACGCCGTCCTCGGTCCCGGAGATCAGGTCTTCGAGCGTGCGCGGTGTCTCGCCGGGTGCGAGCGAGACGTTGGGCATGCGCTGAAACGGCACCGACGCATAGGAGTCGGCGTAGCAGGTGCCGCGCGACGCGGGCTCACCGATCCAGCCCGCCTGGTCGCGCGTGGTTTGATAGCCGACGAACACGCCGTCCTTGACCAGGTCCCAGCGCTGCGTCTTGACACCGTCGTCGTCGTAGCCGCAGGTGGCGAGCCCGCCCGGCGTGGTCTTGTCGGCATAGAACGTCAGGTGCGGTGCGGCGATGCGCAGCTTGCCGAGCTTGTCCGGCGTGGCGAACGAGGTGCCGGCGAAGTTCGCCTCGTAGCCGAGCGCGCGGTCGAGCTCGGTCGGATGCCCGATCGACTCGTGGATGGTCAGCCACAAGTTGCTCGGCGCCAGCACCAACTCGCGCTTGCCGGGCTGCACCGAGGGCGCCGCCAGCTTCTCGAGCAGCTGCTCGCCCAGCTTGCGCGCGTCGGCGCGCACGTTTGCCTGCTCGATGTACTCCCAACCCGCCTGACGCGGGGCGATCGGGTGGAGCAGCGTCTCGAAGTCGCCGCGCTTGGCATCGACCGCCGTCAGCTCGAAGCGGGGCGCGACCCGCGTCAGCTGCTGCTGCACGTAGCAGCCTTCGCTGGTCGCGAGCAGCTTCCACTCGGCGATCGCGTAGTAGTCCGACCGCGCAAAGCCGACGCCCTTGACCTTCAGCGCCTCGGCGTTCACGCCGAGGAGCAGCTCGGCCTTCTGTTCGATCGGGATCTGAAAGGGATCTTTGGTCAGCGGCGTCTGCCAGACGTCGACGTGCACCGGGTTGGGCGCGAGCGTGACCGGACGCTTCCGCGACTTGGCGTCGGCGCGCGCCAGGGCCACGGCCGCACTGACCGCTCGCGCCACCGGCTCCGCAGCCATGCGCGGCGTGGCGGCAAAGCCCCAGGCACCGTCCACGATCACGCGCACGCCCAGCCCGTAGTCCTCGGCGAACGACAGATCGAGCAGCTGGTGCTCGCGCGCGCTCAGCGACTCGACCCGGCGGCGCACCACACGCACGTCGGCATAGCTCGCGCCTTCCTTGCGCGCCTGGGCGAGTGCGCGCTCGACCAGATCGTCCAGCAGGGGATCGATGGTCAGACCGCGCGCCTGTAACGGAGCCGAGCGCGAGAGCGCGGCCAGGGCGGCGGCGCTCGCGGTGGTGCGAATGAAGCTGCGCCGGCCGAGGAGCATACGGAGAGTTCAGCCGTATCTTTTAGCCCACATCGGCGCGACCGTCTCGCCCATCTTGACGATCGCGGCCATCTCGTCCGCGCTGAACGGCTGAGTCTCGATCGCCCACTTGATGTTCTTCTCGAGCTCGGCCAGGTAGTTGATGCCGATCACCATGCCGGTGACGCCGCCCAGGCTCTTGACGAAGCGCATGCAGTCGGGGAGCACGCTCTCGTTGAACGAGAGCTGCATGTTCGACGGATGCGGCTCGGGCGCGTCCGAGTTGGCCAGCCCGCCGCCGGGCACCAGGTTGGACTCGGTGCCGCCGAAGACCTTCATCGCCATCACGCCGCAGCCGCGCGCCAGCGCTTCCTCGCGCACCTGCCTGCTCAGGCCGTACGTGGAGTGATCGACGAAGTTCATGATCGTCATCAGCACGTCGACCTGATCGGTCGCCAGCATGCGCATGAAGTTGGGCGGGTTGTTGTGGCCGGTGATGCCCACGAAGCGCGTCTTGCCCGCCATCTTCTGATCGAGGATGTAGCCCCAGGCACCGCTCGAGCCGAGCACCGTATCGATGTTGCGCTCGCCCGTGCTGTGCAGGTGCAAGAGGTCCACGTGATCGGTCTTGAGCCGCTGCAGCGAACGCTCGAACAACATCTGAGCCTGGCTGCGCGTGTCGGCGTAGAGCTTGGTCGCCAGGAACACCTTGTCGCGGCGGCCCTGCAACACCTCGCCGAGCGCCTCTTCGGCGCGGCCGTAGACTGCGCCCGTGTCGAGGTACTCGATGCCGAGATCGAGCGCCCCGCGGAACACCTGGACCATGTTCGCGTAGTCGGTCGCGTTGGGCGTACCACCGCGCTGCCCGAGCCGCGAAGTCCCGAGGCCGACGATCGGAATGCTGACACCCGTCTTGCCGAGCATGGCTCGCGGCAGGGTCATGTTGCCAGCGGGCGCCGCGGCCCCTGCGCCCGAGCCCGCACCCCCGCCACCAGCTGCAACGCTACCCGCGCCGCCGTCAGCTGCAGGCCTTCCCGCGCCGCCGGTCCCTGCGCGCCCCGCTCCACCGCCGCCGCTCGCAGGC
>DATEOF010000418.1:0-9837 GCA_035274465.1 Polyangiales bacterium | reverse complement strand
CTCAGCTGCAGGCCGCGAGCCGCCGCGCAACCTGCTCGGGGCCCCGCTCAACCACGCCGCCGGCCAGGCCTCGGCGCGCGCCACGCTCGCCACCGGAGGCTGCGTGTACATCATGCCGCGCTTCGATGCCGAGGAGGCCTTGCGCGTGATCGATCGCGAACGCATCACCACCACGTTCCTGGTGCCGACCATGCTCAACCGCATCGTCAGCCTGCCGGAGACGGTGCGCGCGCGCTACGACGTCAGCTCGATCGAGAGCCTGATCACCGGCGCCTCGCCCTGCCCGCAGAGCGTCAAGGAGAAGGTGATCGCGTACTTCGGCGCGCATTGCCTGCTCGAGAGCTACGGCTCGACCGAGGTCGGCTTGGTCTCGCGCATGCTGCCCGAAGATCACCTGGCGAAGCCGGGCTCGTGCGGCCGCATTCGCGAGAACGTCGAGGTGCGGATCGTCGACGCGCAGGGCAACCTGCAGCCGGCGGGCGGCATCGGCGAGATCCACGTCAAGACGCCGACCATGATCGAGCGCTACCTGAACGAAGCGCCGCCGCGCGAGCTGGTCGACGGCTTCTGGGCGACCGGCGACGTCGGGCACTTCGACGACGATGGCTTCCTGTACATCGTCGATCGCAAGAAGGACATGATCATCGCCGGCGGCGTGAACATCTACCCCGCCGAGATCGAGCAGGCGTTGCGCAAGCACCCCGCGGTGTTCGATGCCGCGGTGTTCGGCATCCCGCACGCCGAGTGGGGCGAAGAGGTCAAGGCGGTCGTCGAGTGCGTCGACGGCAAGAGCGTGAGCGAGGCCGACTTACTGGCGTTCGTCTCGAGTGAACTGGCCGGCTACAAGCAGCCGCGCAGCATCGAGTTCGTCGCGGAGATCCCGCGCAACGCAGCAGGCAAGGTGCTCAAGGCGCAGCTGCGCGCGCCGTACTGGGCAGCCACGGGCAAGGCGATCTGAGTTTGGGAGGGTGAGATGGACCTGGGATTGAAAGACAAAGTCGCGCTGGTCACGGGTGCTGGCCGCGGCGTGGGTCGAGGCGTGTGCCTGCGGCTCGCGGCCGAGGGCGCCAAGGTCGTAGTCAACGATTTGCACGAGCGGCGCGCCGAGCGCGTGGCCGCCGAGATCCGCGAGAGCGGAGGCACGGTGCTGGCCGTCGGCGCCGACATCACCGACATCGCCCAGGTGCGCGCGATGGTCGCGAAGGCCACCGAGACCCTCGGGCCCGTGGACATCCTGGTCAACAACGCGGGCATCCCGTCCGTCGAACCCGGCACCGAGCACGCCGGCGGCTGGGAAGACTTCAACACCACCCACCCCGAGACTTGGCGCCGGATGATCGATCTGAACATCTACGGCACGATGAACTGCACGCACGCGGTGCTCGGCGGCATGATCGAGCGCAAGGCGGGCAAGATCGTCAGCGTGATGTCCGAGGCCGGCCGCGTCGGCGAGGCCAAGTTGGCGGCGTACTCCGCGGGCAAGGCGGGCATGCTCGGGTTCTCGAAGGCCATCGCGCGCGAGCTCGGCAAGTACTCCATCAACGTCAACGTGGTCGCGCTGGGCGCGGTGGACGCCAAGGAGATCCCGTTCGAGAAGCTCGACGAAAAAGCCCAGGAGCGCATGAGCAAGCTGTTCAAGTCGTATCCGATCGGCAAGGGCCTGCAGCGCCTGTCGCGCGCCAGCGACGTGGCCGACGCGATCGCGTTCCTGGCCTCGGACCGCGCGCAGTACATCACGGGCCAAGTGCTGGGGCTGAGCGGCGGCTTCGCAATGATGTGATCACCGGGGAGGAGCCATGAGCGACACGCAAGAAGAGGTATTGCGCAGCGAGACGCGCGACAACTTGCTGATCCTGACGCTGAACCGGCCGTACGCCAAGAACGCGTTCAACGCGGCGCTGAGCCAGGCGTTGTCGGCGGCGCTCGATCGCTTCGAGGAAGATCCGGCGCTGCGCGTCGGAGTCCTGACGGGTGCGGGCGGCAGCTTCTCGGCCGGCATGGATCTCAAGGCGCTGCTCAAGGGTGAGGTGTCCTCCACCGAGAAGCGCGGTGGCTTCGGGATCCTGGCCCGGCCGCCCAACAAGCCGCTGATCGCCGCGGTCGAAGGCTACGCGGTCGCCGGCGGCATGGAGCTGGCGCTGTCGTGCGATCTGATCGTCGCCTCGAGCGAGGCCAAGTTCGGCTTGCCCGAGGTGAAGCGCGGCCTGGTCGCCGTCGGCGGCGCCTTGTTTCGCCTGCCCAAGCGCATCCCGTACCACGTGGCTGTGGAGCTCGCGCTGACCGGCGAGACGATCTCCGCCGAGCGCGCACAGCAGCTCGGTCTGGTCAGCCAGGTGGTGCAGCCAGGAGCTGCGCTCGACGCGGCCTGCGAGCTCGCCCGGCGCATCGGCCAGAACGGCCCGCTGGCCGTGGCCGCCACCAAGCAGATCCTCGCCAAGGCGTACGAGTGGAACGAGGAGAACGCCTGGAAGGAGCAGCACAAGCTGGCCCGTACGGCGTTGCGCTCCAAGGACGCAACCGAGGGCTCGCGCGCCTTCGCGGAGAAGCGCCCGCCGGTCTGGCGCGGCGAATGATCAGTTGATGGTAGCGGCCTGCTCGGCGAGCAATGCTTCGAGCGCCCGGCGTTCGTCCGGCAGGCCCAGCTTCGCGAACAGATCTGTCCGGCCGGACCAGAGCAGCGGGTTGGCCAGCGCGGCGCGCCAGACCCGGATCTCGGCCGGGCTGAGCTGCTCGCGCGTGTGTAGAAACGCGAGGTCGTGACGCACACTCGGGACACCGTCGGGGTCCACGCCTCGCGCCAGGACGCCCGGCACCGAGAGCTTGGCCACGAAGCGCAGCGCGTCGCCCAGGAGCACGATCAGCGTGGCGTAGTCACCGCAGCGCTGCACCAGCCAGAGCATGAACTCCACCCCGCGCTCGCCGAGCAGCCGCGCCAGGTCGGCGAAGCTCGTGCCGGGCAGGTAGTCCGGCAGGCCGCCTTCGAGCGCGGCGTCGGCCAGTGCCACCACCGCCGACTCGCTCGCGCGCGGGCCGAGCAGCGCGACCAGTCCGTACGCCGCGATCGCGCGCACCTCGTCGCTCGATGCACCCAGTTGAGAGTCCAGCTCGAGGGGTAGCGCCCGCCGCTGCGTCGAATCCGCCGAGCAGAGCAGTGCTGCCAGGAGCGGCGCGCGCTCGGCATCCGTCGCCGGGGCGCGGCGCAACGCGTCGTGCGCGTCCGGGGCTTCGATGCCGAGCTCGGCGATGAACAGTGCAGCGTCGCCGAATCGAGACCCGAGTTGTGTGACGACGTGCGGCAGCACGCGCCGGAGCGCACCCCAACATGCCTGCCAGGCTTCCGGCTGATTCACCTCGGCCACTGCGCCCTGCTCGAGGCGTTGCAGCGCAGCTTCCGCCTGATCGGGCGGGCACACGCCCCACGATCGCGCGGCATGCGCGGCGCGCGCGAGCAATTGCAGACACGCCGCCGCTTGCCGCGGAGCGGGCGCGGCCAGCTCGTCGCCGAGCAACAGCGTGGTGACCGCTGTCGCATCACTGACATCGTTCGCTCGGAACATGTTCGCGGACAGAGCTGCCAACGCCTCCTCGGATCGCGCACGATCGTTCTCGAAAAGCGCAGCGAGCTGCACCGGCACGTCCGTCGCCGGGCCATGTGCGTGGCTCAACCGAGACCAATCGAACTTGCGGACCACCATGCGCGGAAGCTAGCGCACGCGTGCACTGCGTTCACGCTGTGCAGAGGTGTTGCGCATACGCGACAGCGTTGTCGCCCGCTCACGCGATGCGGTGTTGCGATCGGCATCCACGCGCGCCTGTAGAGCACGCGAGAAGCGATCTGGAAGCCGGGCAGCGCTTGGCGTGATCCTTGCTTTGATGTGCCGCGGGACTGGTTCATGAGGGGCTTATGGCACAGCAGACTGACTTTCGTGCAGCGCAGGCTGGCGATGATCGCCGTTCACGTCTCTCCCACGGGATACGCCATGCGTTCGCGTGATGGCCCCCACGGAGCGGCGTGACGATCTGAGCTCTGCGGCGTGCGCCCACATGGGACATCGGGAGCGCGCCGCGGCGGGTGGTTGAGGTAGAGTGCCGGCGTGAACGCCTGCAGACCCCCTAACCCGCCGGGCCCTGTGTGAACGATTCCGACTCCGCCAAGCAACGGCCGCAGCGTTTTTCGATGCTGCGCACGTTCGCCCTCGCCGATGTGCTCACGCTGGCCAACGGCTTCTGTGGCGCGGGCTCGATCTTGGCCTTGATGGAGCACATCGCCACGAACACCATGGGGTGGCTCTGGCTGGCGATCGCGCTCCTGCCGATCGCGTTGTTCCTGGACTTCGCGGACGGCCGCGTGGCCCGCTGGCGGCATCGCTCGTCGCCGCTGGGAGCGGACCTGGACTCGCTCGCCGACGTGATCTCGTTCGGCATGGCGCCTGCCGCGCTGGGCTTCGCGGTCGGCCTGCGCAGCTCGCTCGACGTGGCCATCCTGCTCTACTTCGTGGCCTGCGGCATCAGCCGCCTCGCGCGCTTCAACGTGACCGCAGCGACCATGTCGGATGAGAGCGGCAAGGTGCGCTACTTCGAGGGCACGCCGATCCCGACCAGCGTGTTGATCGTGGGGATGTGGGGCTGGCTGGCAGCGCAGGATCGCATCGGCGACTCGATGCTGTTCGGGCTGTGGGACTTCGGGATGGTGGCGCTGCACCCGCTGTCGCTGATCTACTTCCTCAGCGGCAGCCTGATGATCAGCACCCTGCGGATCCCGAAGCTGTGAGCTCGAAGTGGCTGATGGGGTTGGGCAGCGCGCTGGGCGCCGCCCTGCTGCTGTTTCTTGCCTTGCCCGTGTTTGCGCTGTTGGTCACGAGCTCGCCCGACAAACTGCTGGCCGGCTTGCGGCATCCCATCACACTGCCGGCGCTGGCGTTGAGCGTGGCCACCACCAGCGTCGCTCTGGGCCTTACGGTCCTGGGCGGTACCCCGCTGGCGTTTTGGCTCTCTCGCTGCGGCGGCGGGTGGGCGCGCGCGGTGGAGGTACTGGTGCAACTGCCGATGGTGATCCCGCCCGCGGTGGCAGGCATCGCGCTGCTATTCAGCTTCGGACGGCGCGGCGTGTTCGGTCCGCTGCTGGAAGGCGCGGGGTTCTCCGTGGCGTTCTCCGCGGCTGCGGTGGTCATGGCGCAGGTGTTCGTGGGCGCGCCGTTCTACGTGCAAGCCGCGGCGGCAGCGTTCGCGAGCCTGGACGCACAGCTGCTGGCGGTGGCGCGCACGCTGGGCGCATCGCCCGCGCGCGTGTTCTTTCGCGTGGCCCTGCCCCTGGCGCGCGACGGACTGATCGCGGGCGCGGCCATGGCCTGGGCGCGCGCGCTCGGCGAGTTCGGCGCGACCTTGATGTTCGCGGGCAACCTACCCGGCCGCACGCAGACGTTGCCGCTGGCGATCTACACCGCGCTCGAGTCGGACTTGCGCGCCGCGCAGGCGCTGTCGCTCTTGCTGGTGTTGTTCGCGTTCGCGCTGCTGTTGGTGTTGCGGTCGCGCCAGCGCAGCCCGGGGCGGCCGCGATGAGTGCCGGACTGTCGTGTCAGCTCTCGCTGCGCGCGGGTGCGCTCGAGATCGACGTGCAGCTCGAGGTCGGCGCCGAGGTACTGGCGCTGGTCGGGCCCAACGGCGCGGGCAAGACCAGCTTGTTCCTCGGCCTGCTCGGCCTGCGCCAGCCCGAGCGCGGGCGCATCGTCGCCGGCGATCAGCTGCTGTTCGACGCCGCGAGCGGCTTCAGCCTGCCGGTGGAGCAACGCCGCCTGGCCTACGTGCCGCAGGACTACGCGCTCTTCCCGCACCTGACCGCTGCAGAACAAGTCGAGTTCGCGCTGAGCGAGCGCGGCCGGAGCGCGCGCATGCGCCGCGCGCACGAGTTGCTGGAGAGCCTGGGCGTGCTCGGCACCGCCGCACGCAAGCCCGCCCAGCTGTCGGGTGGTGAACGACAGCGCATCGCGCTGGCCCGCGCGCTCGCGCTTTCGCCACGCGCGCTGTTGCTCGACGAACCTCTGGCAGCCCTGGACGTGAGCGCGCGCGGCAGCGTCCGAAGCTTCCTGCGCGAACAGCTGGTCGCGCTGCGTCTGCCGGCGATCGTGATCACGCACGACGCACAGGACGCGCTGGCACTCGCGGATCGCGTGGCTGTGCTCGAAGCCGGGCGCATCGTGCAGCGCGGCACGTTCGCCGAGCTGGCCGCCGCCCCGGCGAGCGAGTACGTCCAGCGCTTTGCGAAGCACTAGTTCGTGACGCTTTCCTTGCGGCACGGGGCGCGTTACGCTCGATCGTAGCCATGAGTCTCGATCGCAAGCTCTCGAGCTGGGTTGAGGCGGGCGTGATCGACGAGGCGACGCGCCAGCGTATCGCCGCCCATGAGCACGCACAGCGCAAGCCGTACGCGCTGTATGCGATGCTGGTGTTGGGTGGCGGGACGGTGGCCCTCGGCCTGGTGTCGGTGATCGCGAGCAACTGGGACTCGATCTCCGGCGGGGTCAAGCTCACCGCTGATCTGTTTCTGGCCCTGACGCTGGCAGCTGCAACCGCGTGGTCCGTGATGCGCGGGCGAGCGCTTGCGACCGAGGTGTTGGTCTGTGTGTTCTACGGGTTCACGCTGGCATCGCTCGCGCTCGTCGGGCAGGTGTACCAGCTCGGAACCCCTACGTACCAAGGCCTGCTGGTCTGGTCCGCCAGCACGCTGCCGCTGGTCCTGCTCGGCCGCAGTCGCTATCTCGCGGTGCTCGTGGTGATCGGGTTGTGGAGCACTCACGGACTGGCGTTCGAGGCGTTGTTCGAGATGCTCGAGTCGCAACGCACGGCGCACGCCGAGGACCTGATCGGAGCGCTGCTCTTCGCTTCGCCGTTCATGTACATCGCTCTGGCGCGGCTGCCCTGGCTTCGCCGCGAGCGCCCCGAGTATGCCGGCACGCTCCAGGCGCTGTCGTGGCTCGCGCTACTGCTCGCCGGCTTCGGGTTACAGTTCGCGTGGTACGAGAGCGTGGACGACTCCGATACGATGCGAGTCGGCATCGCCGTGACCGCCATCATCGCGCTCGGGTTTGGATTCGCGCTGCCGCGGCTGTACTCGGACGCTCCGCGCGAAGGGCTCTTCACGCTGTGCGCGATCGTCGGCTTTGGCTGGTTGAGCTTCGCGAGCGGTTTCGGGATCCCGCACGGTAGCAGCGACGTGGTGGGTGCGTTGATGCAACTCGCCTGGCTGGCCGCGTTTGCCCGCGCCAGCCTGCAATTTGGGCTGGTGCGCGTGTTCAACAGCCTGACTGCACTGATCGCTCTGCGCATCGTGGTCGTGTACTTCGAAGTGTTCGGCTCGCTGCTCGATACGGGCTTGGGCTTGATCACGGGCGGCGCGCTCACGCTGTTGCTCGCCTACCTCTGGCGGCGCAAGGTGCGGACGCTGACGGCGGCGACGGGAGCGGGTCATGCAGCGTAGCCGGGTCGCGATCGCCGTCGGTCTGCCCGTACTCGCGATCGTGTTGGGCATCGCGCGCGCCGAGCTGACCTTCGCCCGAACGAAGGACTTCACGTTCGAGATCACCGGCTACGATCCGCGCGACCTGCTGCGCGGCCACTACTTGCAGTTTCGCCTCCAGCTCGAGCCGGTCACAGAGCGCGAAGACTGCAGCTCCGCGGCTGACGGCTGCTGTCTGTGCCTGACACAGCTGGCTGGCAAACCCGTGCCGGGCATCGAGCGCGCCACCTGCGCCACCGCCCGCACCTGCGATGCCTGGCTCGAGGTGGAAGGCGTGGCGCGCCCGCAGCGCTTCTACGTCTCCGACGTCGCGGCGCCCGAGCTCGAACGCAAGCTCCAGGGCGCGATGGTGCGCCACGCCGCCCATGCCGTGATGGCGGTGGACTCGAAGGGCCGCGCACACGTCCGCGAGCTGCTCGTGGATGGCGAGCCGATCCGGGGCACAGCGGAAGGTCGATGAGGCGGCTTGGCCGCTGACGGCGGCCGGGTCTCTCCACCCCACGTAACTTTGGCGAACCGCTGAATGCGTATCGCGTCACTACGCTCCGATGTCGAATAGTGTCTGCCGTTTGTGTCTCGTCCTGCCCGTGCTCGCGGCGTGCCAGTCCACGACCCATTCCACACCAGGCGCTGGTGCGAGCTCCAGCTCTGGAAGCGGTGGTAGTTCTTTGCCGAGGACTGGCGGCAGCTCGGCCCCGGCACCTGCTGGGTCGAGCTCGAGCAGTGCGACGCCGCCGCCAGGACACGCTGGAATGGGCTCGGCTGGCTCCGCTGGCAAGACGGAGGTGGCCGGGGCGGCCGGCTCCGGCGATGTCTCAATTGGCACGGGAAACGCGGGCCGAGGAGCGGCGGGATCAGGTGGCGCCGGCAACGCGTCGGCGCCGACCTCGAATGAAGTGATCTTCGATCCCGCGAGCTTCCCCCGCTTCGATCTCGACGTCCCGCCTGCATCCGTGGCGGCACTGCAATCGGTGACCGGCCCCGACGATCCCGCGCAGGATACCTACGTGACAGCCACGTTCACGTACGACAAAGGCAGCAAGAATGAGGTCGTCGAGAACGTGGGCGTTCGATTGAAGGGCGACGGCAGCTTTCAGAGGTTCGACTCGAAGCCAGCGTTCAAGCTGAAGTTCGATGAGTTCGTGAAGAACCAGCGGTTTCGTGGCCTGGCGCGCCTGACGCTGAACAACAACAACGACGATCAATCGTTCCTCGCCGAACGCTTGGCGTACGACGTGTATCGCGCGGCAGGTGTTCCGGCGCCGCGATGCAACAGTGCGTCCGTGTACGTGAATGGCGCGTTCTATGGCGTCTACACGAACCTGGAGTCGGAGGACAAACACTTCCTGTCCCGTTGGTTCAGCGACAACAGCGGCAACCTGTACGAGAAAAACGGCATGCAGGATCTCAGCCAGGCGGCGGCCGCGGACTTCGACCTGGAGACGAACGAAACCGCGAATGACCGCACCGATCTGAACCAAGCGTTGACGGCGATCGACGCGGCGACGACACCGGCAACGTTCCTGTCGGACATCGGGGGCAAGATAGACACCGTGAAGTTGCTGAAGCTCATGGCGGTGGAAGGTGCCGTCAACCAGTGGGACACGTACTCCTTCTCGATCTGGTGGCCTCACAACTTCCGTTTGTACGACGACCCAACCACGTCGAAGTTCGTCTTCCTCCCATGGGGCCATGATCTATCGATGAAGCCAGCGCCGTATACCGGCCGGGCATACATCAAGATGTTCGAGCTCGTGCACCAGAGCGACAACCCCAACGCTCCGATCTCGGCCGGCCTCTTGTTCCAGCGCTGTCTCGCCAGCCCAACGTGCAAAGCCGCGTACAAGGACGCCGTCAACCAGGTCATCACGGTGTACGAAGGCCTGGGCATGCAAGCGGCAGCGGAGCGCTACTACAATCAGATCCGATCGCAGGTCTACGCGGATCCACGGAAGTCCACCGAGAAAGGGCCCGTCACGAACGCGGCGTTCGACACCGCCTACCAGAGCGTGTTGACGACCATCAAAGGTCGCGTGGCGGCCATGCGCGCCGACGTAGCTCAGCAGTAGCGATTTACTTGAGCCGTCGAGCTCGAGTGCTGCGCCCACTCGTCTAGAACTCGATGGCGCGCACTCATGTCAGTCCCAAGTTGGCGCTGCTCGTGGCAGCGATCTGCGGCTGTGCGAGCGACCCGCAGGGCGATGTAGGCGCCGCGGCTGGCAGCGGCGGGAGCTCAGCCGGATCGGTTGCAGCTGGCAGCAGCGGCGGAGCAGGCCGCGCAGGATCCCCCGCGACCGCCGGCGCTGCAGCTGGCAGCCGCGCCA
>DATEOF010000417.1:0-4524 GCA_035274465.1 Polyangiales bacterium | reverse complement strand
GTGCGCGCCCCGTGCGGCCCCGCGTCGGGCCCGGTCGTGAGCAGCGCGTAGCCCAGCGCGCCGGCCGCGGCCAGGCTGGACGCACCCGGGATCAGCAGTGCTTGCAGCCATCCGCGGCAGGCTGCGCGCATGTCAGCGCCGCCCCGTGACGACCTCTGCGATCTCGGCGAAGCCCAGGCCTCGATCGGCGCTGCTCACGTAGCGCGGCAGGACCGGCAGCCGCGCCAGGTGCTCGCGCACGTTCGCGACCCCAGCCGACAGCGGGAACTGCGCGAAGGCCGCGGCGTCGTTGCCGCTGTCACCGACGAATAGCCAGCGCCCGCGCTCGGCCGCCGACAGCGACAGGCCCAGCGCTTGCTCGCAGGCGCGCGTCACGCCGCTCGCCTTGTCGTAGTCGCCGAGCACGGCGTGCGCGTGCACGCTCGAGATCAGGCAGCGCGCTCCGGAGCCCTCGATCAGGCCGCGCAGGCGCTCGATCTGCGCCGCCGGCAGCTGCTGGCGCTCGCCCACGTCGTAGGCCAGATCGCAGCGCCGCGCCCACTGATCGTCCGCCAGGACGGCCCAGGGCGCCGCCGCGGCCAGCTGCTGCCGCAGTGCAGCCAACAGCGACGCGTGCCGCTCGCGCTCCGGCGGCTCGGCGTAGAAGCCGGCTTCGAGCCCGGCGGCAGTCAGGCGCAGGTACCCGGCGCCGTTTTCGCCCACGGCCAGGTCGATGGGCCACATGCGCGCCATCAGCTCGGCGAAGCCCAGCGGCCGCCCGGTGACGGCCACGAGGTACAGCCCCGCCTCGCGCAGGCGGAAGAGGGCGCCGTAGGCCGCCTCCTCGAGCGTCCCGCCGCGGGTCAGCGTGTCGTCGACGTCGAAGACCACACCGACGAGCGCCCGGCACGCTGCCGGGTCGATTTCCAGGATCGGCCGCATTCGACCGGGATCGGCCAGCTTGCCCGGGGCCTCACTCACACGTACCTTGCCCCGCTGAAGGCCATGCCCAACATCGGATTTTCGGAGCTCGTCGTCATCCTGCTGATCCTCATGTTGGTGTTCGGTGCCTCGCGGCTACCGAAGCTGGGGGAAAGCATGGGGAAGGCCATCAGCAACTTCAAGCGTGCGGTCTCGAGCAACGACGACATCCAGGTCAGCGAGGTCGATCGCAAACGCCTGCAGGACCAGAAGGCCGGGTCGGAAGTGACTGACGCCGAAGTGATCGACGAGAAGCAGAAGTCGTGAGCGAACCGAACCTCGTGAAGGGGCGGGGAACGGCGACGTCCCCCCGGTAACTAGTGCAGCCGATCGCGGGCAGGGCGTTCACGGCAGGCGGCGTGCAGCTCTGGCGAGAGGTCTGCTGCGTCGTGGACGCGCCGTAGATCTTGCTCGTGCAGCAGTGGGATCAGCTGCAAGCCGATATCCAGCGGCGTATACGGGTTCAAAACCAGCGCCAGCTTGATCGGGTAGCGCACGATCCAGCGCGCGCTCGTGAACACCTCGCGCAGCACGTCGCAGGCGACCGGCCGCCGCGCGCACAGGCGCAGTACATCGTTCTCGGTCACGCGGGGATTACCCAGCAAGATGCGAATGACGGCCGGGTGCGGATCGCGTAGCACGCGCGCGATCAGCTCTCGATCGTGCCCGCGCGCCAGGCTCTTGCGCTCACCGAGTGTAACCGGCCGACCCATGCCGAAGTCCGGCACGCGCAGCGCGTCTTCGTCCTCGGCTGCGCCTTCCTGCTTCAGGCTGCGCGCGAGGCCCGGCTGATCGCGCGCGGTGAGCTCGGCGGCTACCGCGCAGCGCAGCGAGCGACAGCTCTCGTGAGACAACGCGAGCGACAGGCAGCTCAGCAGCGTGGCATGGCGGGGCTGGCGGGCCTCGGCGTAGGCCCGGGCGATGCTGAGCAGATCTGCCACCGCCTGGGGCTGCATGGAGAGCAGGGTGTGGCGCAGGTACGCCGTACGCATCTGCGCATCCTGGAGCCCTTGAATACGCCGAGCCAGGAGCTCGGTCTCCTCCTCCGCCGAGGGCATACTTCCATCCTGCACGCTGCTTGCGCGCCGGCAAAGCCGACCCGCGCAATGAGGTAGGACCCTCACCCACGTATCCCCCGTGATTCAATCGCTCGTCGTTCGTCGAAGACGAAATAGATGGCCAATCAGCGAGGTTGATGACACGAACGAAAGGTTCGCATGCGTCTGTTCGCCCCACGAAAGAGCCAGAGGCAGCAGGAGTTCGAAGCGGAAGCCCTGCAATATCTGGATGTTCTGTATGCGCACGCGCTTCGTCTCACGCGGTCGCCCAGCGACGCCGAAGACCTGGTCCAGGACACCTTCGTGCGAGCGCTGCGTTTCTATGACCGCTTCGAGCGCGGCTCGAACCTGAAGGCCTGGTTGCTCCGCATCCAGTTCAACGGCTTCGTGAATCGCTACCGCCGCCACGTCAAAGAGCACCAGGCCAGCGAGACTCTGGTCCAAGAGCCGGCTGGTGAAGCCACGCTAGGCCGCGAGGCGCTGCGCTCGCTGCTCGATCCGCAGGGCATCGCGCTGGCACCTGTGGTGGCCAAGGAAATCGAAGCTGCGTTGGCCAAGTTGCCGGAGGAGCACCGCACGGTGGTCATTTTGGCTGACGTCGAAGAGCTCAGTTACAAGGAAATCGCGGAGGTCATCGGCTGTCCGATCGGCACCGTGATGTCGCGTTTGCATCGGGCGCGCAAAGCGCTGCAGGAGTTGTTGGTCGAGCACGCCATCAGTTTGGGGCTCGACGTCGGTCAGCGTGCAGCGCCGCCAACGGCCGCAACGGGGAGTGAGTCCGAACCCGAGGCAGCCGAGAAACCAGTCGTCCTGGCGAACTATCGGCGACAGAGGAGTCGTGGATAATGGATTGCCGTGTAATCCAAAAGCACTTGTCAGCTTACGTCGACGGTGAACTCGAACCGAGTCGCATGTTGGAGGTCGAACAGCACCTCGGTACGTGCGGCGATTGCCAAGTCGACCGTACCGGTTTGGTCGCCATCAAGCGCGAGCTGCGTATCCGCGTGATCGCGCCGGCCGCTCCGCACCACCTGCGCGGGCGCGTGCAGGCAGCATTGCGCGGTGTGGAACCCGAGCGGCAAGGCCTCGGTCCGACGCTGCCGGTCGTGGCGTCCGTGGCGGCGTCACTACTGCTGGTGTTCGGCTCGCTGGTGGGCACCGACCGGCGCATCGACTCGGCGAACCTGGGGATGGTCACGCCGCTCGAGATTGCCCGGCAGGTCGTGGATCGGCACAAGGACGAGCTCCCTGCCGAAATCGCCACCAAGGAGCCACAGCGCGCCACCAGTTGGTTTCGCGACAAGGTCGGGTTCCGGGTGCGCTCGGTTGAGTTCGCGGAGCCCAAGGTTCACTTCATGGGCGCCCGCATGTCTCAGGTTGGGGCTCAGCAGGCCGCCAAGCTCTACTACAACGTCGACGACAGTCGACTGACGTTGGTGATGTTCAAGGCGCCGCCACCGCTGACCGAGGTGTTGAACGCCGGAAGCGGATTGGAGCGCTTCGGCGTACATCGCGTACGAGTAGGCGGACGCGATGTCACGTACCATACGCTCCAGGGCTACACCGTGCCGATGATTCAAGACAGCGGCATCGTGTATGCGTTTGCGGGCGATCTCGATCAAGGCAGCCTCCTGCGTCTCGTAGCGACCGCGCGCATTCCGCACTGAGCACACACACGCCATACCTGGTGCTGCTCGGCGTAGCTCGCTGCAGCTCGCCGCCGTTGACACCTCGGAATACACGCCACTATTCTCGCTTTTTGCCCCACGTGCCGCGAATCCTGGCACTCTCGGAGGAGCGGGATGAGTCAGCGGATCTTGGTTTTCGAAAATGACGCCACCTTCGCCCAGGAGGTGAAGTCGAGCTTCGAGCGCTTGGGTGCCTCGGTGCAAGTCGCGTCGGATGGGCCGAGCGGTCTCGAGCTCGCCGCGGGCAATCGCCCCGATCTGATCCTGCTGACGATCGAGCTCCCCGGCATGAACGGCTTCCTGGTCTGCAAGAAGATCAAGAAGACCGTCGAGCTCGAGAACGTGCCGCTGATCATCCTGTCGAGCGAGGTCGACGAGGAGACCTTCGAGCAGCACAAGAAGCTGCGCACGCGCGCCGACGACTACATCCGCAAGCCGATCGCGTTTGCCGACTTGGTCGAGCGCGTGAAGCCGCTGGTGCCGCTGAACGGCAATGGCGCCGCTGCGCTGCTCGATGGGCAGGATCACGACGACGCCATCGCGCTGGCCGAGGAAGACGAGCTGATCGTGCTCGGCGACGAGGAAGCGGCCGACATCGACGCGACCGCGGACACCGCGGTGAACGAGGTGCCGGACGAGATGTCACCGGCGGTCGCCGCCGCGGTCGACAGTATCCCGCCGCCGCGCGCAGTCAGCGAGCCTCCACCTCCACAACCGGTGCTGGCATCCCCGCCTGCGCCGGCCTTTGCGCCGCCCGCTCCCGCGTTCGAGCGACCGGGCCCTGCGGCATCCGCGTTCGCAGCGCCGGAGCGACAGGC
>DATEOF010000416.1:0-63507 GCA_035274465.1 Polyangiales bacterium | reverse complement strand
CGCAGGCGGGGCGCGCGGGCGGGGCTGCGGCTGCTCCTGCAGCTGGGAGCGGCAACGCCGCCGGCGGTCCGGGCTTCGGTGTCAGCGCACCGGCTGCACCTCCCGCGGAGAGCTCAGGCTGCCAGTGCAGCGCTCCGGGCGGTCGACCGTTCGAGCACGGCGCAGCAGGCTTCGCGGCGCTGTTCGGTCTGGTGTGTGCGCTGCGCCAGGGCGGGGCGAGAGCTCGCGCGCGGCGTCGCAGCTGAGGAGCCCTGAGTCACTGCTGTTCTGCGCCTGCGTCCTCCTGCATCACGCGCTTCGTGTCGAGGCAAGCGATCTGCGTGCCGCAGAGTGTCTGTTGATAGCAGGGTATGTCGCCGGGGCAGGAGTGCTGCTCGAGCTCTCGGTCGCCGGGTTCGCAGCTCGGTCGGTCGTCGCAACACCAGAGCATGCCTCCTCCGCCGCAGTAGACGTACGGGTAGCAGTTCGTGCCTTTCGGGCAGCGCGCGGAGGTGCAACCCGCCGGGGGCGCGATCGCCGGACAAGCCTCCGTGTGCACGCCGCTGCCGCTGCCAGCGGCGAGCTGGGGTGGGCGGGCAGGTGAGCCATCTGTTCCACAGGCTGCGAGACCGAAGGCGACGAGGACCGTGAGGACGGCGCACTGCATGTTCAGTATCTCGACAGCAAGCTCTGTGCCGGGTGTGCGGCCGGTTCTCGGCCCGCTGGCGTGTGCCGGCCTGTGCCACCGGCGACGAGCCGCACGCACATTGAGCCGCGGGATCTGGCCGCGTAGCCTGAAGCGACTCCGTGCAACCGCAGCGAAGCCAGGGCGACCCGTTCGCCGTCATCGGTGAATTCCCCGGAGCGCAGCGCACGTGGCTGTGGTGCAACGTCATGATCACGTGCTGGTACGGGACTCCGTCGGCTGCCGCGGCCGATCGGTTGGCAGAGTGGACGGAGCCGATCCTCGCCAGCCTCCCGCCCAGCGCGAAGATCTCGTACGTGCACCTGATCACGAGCAAGCTGAAGATGCCCGACGCGGCCACTCGAAGCTCGCTCCTCGCATCGACGCAGCGCTACGCGAGTCGCAGCGGTGTCTCGGGCGTCGTCGTTCCAGGTGGAGGATTTTGGGCGAGTGCGATCCGCAGCTTCGTGACGGGGATCGCGGTGCTCGCGCCACGCGAGCTGGACCTGCGGATCTTCGGCGCGATCCCCGAGCTCGTGCCGTGGTTCGCGGGCGAGCACGCCAAGCGCACGGGCGTTCACATCGATGGCGACGAGCTCATGCGGCTTCTCGAGGAAGCAGCGGCGAGCTGTGCCGCGCCCTGAAGTTCATGCGTCCATCCTTGCCGGGATCCTCTAAGCTCGGCGCATGAGCCGAGTGATCATCGTCGGAAACGTCTCGGAAGACCCGTTCGCCATCGACGTGGCCCACGCGTTCGGACAGAACGAGGACCCGTCCGACATCGTCGCGCTGAAGAACTTCGCGAACGGCGAGTTTTGTCCGCGCTTCATCTCCGACGAGCAGGACTACGATCGCATCGGCGACAAGCTGGACGGCGCGACTGTGATCGTCGTCTCGGTGGATCACCCCGACTACGGGCGGCAGCTCCTGGCTCAACGCAACTTCCTGATCGCGCGCGCGGCGAAGGACAACGGCGCCGCGAAGGTCGTGCTCATCGAGCCCGATCTCTTCTACTCCGCGCAAGACCGCGGCCCGCGCTCGCAACATGGCCGCACCACCACACCCCGCGACTCACACGACCTGAAGAAGTTCGACGGGCAGCCGTTCAGCTCGTTGCTGTACGCGCAGCTGCTGAAGACTGCGGGCGTCGACGCGGTGATCACCGTCCACAACCACTCGTTCTCCGTACAGGAGTTGTTTCGCGAGACGTTCGGCGGCGACTTCGCGAACCTCGGCACCGCGGAGCTGTACGCGCACTACCTCCTGCACTCGGACATCCTCGCGCCGGGCGAAGGCGGCGCGAACCTCGTGTTGTGCGCGCCGGACAAGGGCGCGATCGAGTTCGTGAACACCATGCACACCGCGCTGGGGCTACCGCGTGCCGGCATCTGCCGCATGTCGAAGGAGCGCTCGGGCGAACGCCAGGTGGAGATCCAGGTTGCCGCGGATTCACCCGTCCCGCTGGAAGGTCTGGCGGGCAAGGACGTGGTGATCTTCGACGACATGGTGCGCACGGGTTCGACGATCGTGAAGGCGTGTCAGGCGTTGCGCCACGGTCGACCGCGCCGCGTACTGTTCGGCGTCAGCCACTTCTACTCGAGCGAGGAAGGTCGCGCGAACCTGGCAGCGTCGACGATCGACGAGATCCTCACGCTCAACACGCTGCCGAGCATCTTGAACCGAGACAGCCAGGGGCGGCTGCGCCGCAAGCTCGTGGTGCTGAAGATCGAGAAGTGGATCGCGCGGCACCTGCGAAGCTACACGGGCGCCCCCCTCGGCAAGCTGGCGAACGACTTCTACAGCGTCGACATGTCGTCGAAGAATCCGCGCTGGAAGCGTTCTTGACCAACCATTCAATAAGTGGCAGGTTGGCGATGTGAGTGGACGGCCCCGCAGCTTCGAGCCCCGTGACGTGCTGGATCGCGCCATGCACGTGTTCTGGGCGAAGGGCTACGAGGGCACGGGTATCGCCGACCTCGAGCAGGCGACCGGACTCGGGCGCCAGAGTCTGTACGGCGCGTTTGGCGACAAGCGCGCGCTGTTCGCGCGTGTGGTCGACCACTACTTCGATGTCGTGCTCAAGCCGGGCCTCGTGGACGTACTGGACGCGCCCGGCTCGGCGCGAGCAAACCTGGAACGCATCTTCGAGCAGTGGCAGCTGGTCGCTGCAGCGCCCGAGTTCAACGGTTGCCTGGTGGGCAACAGCGCTGCGGGTGCGTTGGGCCCGGGTGAGCCGGAATTCGCTGAGATCCTCCGCCGCAAGCTGAAGTTGCTCGAGGACGCCTTCGCGCGGGCGCTGCGGCGCGCCCAGGATGCCGGTGAAGTCTCGGCGGCGCTCGAGCCGCGGGCCACGGCTCGCTCGCTGCTGGCCATCGCACAAGGCCTCGCCGTGATCGGTCGCGTGCAGCGCGATCGCACGTTCATCCGAGGCGTGGTCGAGAGCGCGCGTCGCCTGCTGGACTGACTTTGCGTGGGGCCAGGCCTCGCCTGTTTCTGCGTCCTATTTTTGACCGATCATTCAACAACAAACAATCGAGAGGTAACGACATGCAGCAAGCAAGCAGACTTTCCGAGCTCCTGACGGGCAAGGCTGCGCTCATCACTGGTGGCACTACAGGCATCGGGCGCGCCACTGCCGAGCTGTTCCATGCGCACGGAGCGCGCGTCGCGGTCACGGGCCGGGACGAGGCGCGACTCGAGCGCGCGCGGTGCGAGCTTCCGCCCGAGGTCCGCGTGATCGCAGCGGACGCGCGCTCGATCGAGGCCGCTACCGCGCTGGCAAATCGCGTTCGCGACGAGCTGGGGGCGCTCGACGTGCTGTTTCTGAACGCCGGCATCGCCAAGCTCAGCCCGTTCGAGGCAGTGGACGAGGCGTTCTACGCCGAGCACATGGACACGAACGTCAAGGGCGTGGTGTTCACGTTGCAGCGCCTGCTGCCGCTCTTGCAGCCGAACGCATCGGTCATCGTCAACACATCGGTCGCCGGCCAGCGCGGCACACCGAACATGTCGATCTACGCGGCGAGCAAGGGTGCGGTGTCTGCGCTGGCGCGCACGCTGGCGGTCGAGCTCGCTCCACGCGGCATACGCGTGAACGCGATCTCACCTGCAGCAGTACGCACGGACATCCAGGCCAAGTTCGGGCTACCCGCCGAGGTGCGCGCCGCGGTCGAGCGAGACTTCACGGCGCGCATCCCGCTGCGACGTTTCGGAGAGTCACGCGAGGTCGCCGGTCTCGCACTGTTCCTGGCGAGCGACGCAGCATCGTACGTCACCGGCACCGAGATCCAGGTCGACGGCGGCTTGCAGATCGCTTGAGCGGCCTGTTAGGTCACATATCGACCTAGCAGGAGCGCTCACCACCTTCTATGCTGTACGTGATGCAGCGCGGGCAGCAGGTCGCTTTGTTCTTGGGCTTGGCTGGTTGGATTCTCGTCGCGGCATGTGAGCAACAGACCCCGGTCGCGGTCATCCCGGATCCCTGCCGGCACTGCCGGGATGCCGCGCTCGACCCGCCTGCCGCCGACGGCGGCCTGGTGGATGCCGCTGTGGACGGCAGCGTCGCGGCGGACGCCGGAATGCCCAGCGAAGAGCCGCGGTTGGCGCACAACATCATCGTGTTCATGGGCGACGGCATGGGTCCGAGACAGCTCGCGACGGGCCGCTTCACGCGTGGCCGGCTGCGCCTGGACGCGCTCGCCGGGCCGGCGCTGGCCAACACCGATTCGCTGTCGACTCTGCGCTTGCCGGACGCCCCGGCGACCGACTCGGCCGCCGCGGCGACGGTGATCGCCACGGGCATGCGTGTGGAGAACGATGTCCTGAGCTTGGGGCCCGACGGCGAACCACTCGAGAGCGTGCTCGAGCTCTGCCAGCGCGCGGGTAAGTCCACCGGTTTGGTCACGACGTCGTACTTCTTCGATGCGTCGCCGTCCGCCTTCGCGGTGCATCAGCCCTCGCGCAGCCTCTATCGCGAGATCGCGACCGAAATGCTGGGAGTCACACGACCCGACGTCGTCATGGGCGCCGGCAGCTGGCTGCTCGACGATGCCACCACCGGCATCGCGCAGCTGGCGACGGACTCGGGCTATCAGGTGATACGCGACCTTCCGGCGCTGTGGGCGTGGAACCCGGCCGCGGGCGGACGGCTGCTCGGCCTGTTCGAGACGGACTTCCTGCCGCTGACGGCTGCAAGCGAGCTGTTCACGATGACACCGGAGCTCGAGCGCGGGCCGAGTGCGCCCGACCCCACGCTGGCCACGATGACGCGACGCGCGCTCGAGCGCCTCGGCCAGGACGAAGACGGCTTCTTCCTGTTCGCCGAAGACGAGATCTTCGATCAGATCTCGCACCGCGGCCCGGCGGAGGTCGCGTGGGCCAATCGCGCTCTGCCCCAACAGGTCGCCGCCCTGGACGCAGCAGTGCGCGTCGCGCTCGACTGGGTGCTCGATCACTCATCGTTCGACGAAACGCTGATCGTGGTGCTCGCCGACCACGAGACGGGCGGCTACCAGTTCGACGACGCGATCGGTCCGATCAGTGGCGACTACACCGCCTTCACGGATGATGGCGTGCTGCGAGTCGGCTACCACACGCGAACTCCGATCGAAGTGTACGCGCTCGGCCCGGGCAGCGAGGCCGTCCGGCACATCACCCAGCACGCCGACACGTACCGGCTGCTGACCGGCAGGCTCCACTAGCGCCGAGCCGACTCGGAAGCCGCCGCCCAAGCCGTCCGTCACCTGTTCGAACTGATGGTCGAGAGCCACCTCGGACGTGCAGCGCAGCATCTTCATGGACGACTACGTCTACTCGATCGCGACCGACATCATGCGCATTCAGCAGCTCGACGCGATGGTCCAGGACGTGGCATCGGTGCCCTGGCTGTGAGGGTGCGGGAACTTTCGCGCGCCATCGCTGTCGAAGCCTGGAGGGGGTGCGATGGCGAACGTTACAAACCGTCAGACCAGCCAGTCGTCGCCGCAGGGCATGCGCGTGCCCGCGCGCCCGAGCGAGCTCAACGCCGAGTGGTTGGGTGCGTGCCTGCGCGACGCGGGCGTACTCGGTGCGAGCGATCGTGTGGCCGGCTTCGAGCTGGATCACATCGGCCAGGGGCGTGGCTTTGGCGGGCAGATCGCACGCGTGGTGTTGCGCTACCAGCCGGGAAGCGTGACCGCGCCCGCCACGCTGATCGCCAAGTTCGCGGCCGACCACGCCGGTACGCGGGAGATGTTGCGCCTGGTCGACGGTTATGCGCGCGAAGTGCGCTTTTATCGCGAGCTCGCGCCCGAGCTCGGTATGGGCACGCCGCGCTGCTACTTCGCTCACCACGATCCTGCCACGCAGGATTGCTGTCTGCTGCTCGAAGACCTGGCACCGGCCGAGTCGGTCGACCCCGACCAGGGCTTCTCGCTCGAACAGGCGCAGCAGGTGCTCGAACAACTCGCTGCGATGCACGCGCGCCACTGGAACAGGGTCGAGCACCTCGAGTGGCTGCAGGCCGACGCCGCGCTGATGGATAATGTGTGCGCGGGCTTCGTGAAGGGCCTGCCCACGCTCCTCGAGCGCTACGGCACGCAGTACCCCACCCTGGCGCGCGCGGCCCAACAGGTTGTGCCGTTGCTCTCGGGCGACGAGGCCTTCGCGCAAGCGCGCCGTCCGCCGTTGACCCTGGCTCACGGCGACATTCACATCGACAACGTCTTCTTCCCCAGCACGCGTGGTGGACGCTTCGCGATCATCGACTGGCAGAGCGTACAGGTGTCGCACCTGGGCGCCAATGACGTCGCGCGTTTGCTCGTCATGGGCCTGCGCCCCGAGCAGCGTCGCCTGCACGGGCGCGCACTGCTGCGGCACTATCATCGCGCTCTGTGCGCCCACGGCGTGCGCAACTACTCGCTGCGCCGCCTGCGCATGCGCTATCGCGAGGAGCTGGTCGCCATGGTGGTGCTGACAGTGCTCGTGCTCACCGGGGTCGACTTCACCGAGGATGGAGCCGCGAGGTACGCCGGCAGAGTCGACGCGGCCCTTGCCGACGACCACACCTCGCGCCTGCTCACCGTCATCGGCGTGTTGCTGCCCGTCCTCCGCTGGTTCCGACGCTTGTTCGGCCGCGCTTGAGCACGCAACAAACGGGTGCGGGCATATGTGAATGAGCTCAGCTGCTGCGCTCGAAGGAAGGCTTCTCCCAGCCAGCCGCCGGCGCTACGATCGTTGAATCAATGGGGCTTCGCGAGCTTGGTTCGGGTGGCGCGCAGTTCGTGGGCGCGTCGAGATGGCTGGTGGGGTTCGGCTGGCTGGTGCTGATCGCGGCTTGTAGCGGCGATGAGCCCGCACCGCGGCGCGACGCCTCGGCACAAGACGACGATGACTGCTAGAGGCAGGACGTGATTGCTGGGCCGGGCATTGTGCGGCGACCGCGTATTGTCCGCGAGTCAGCGGCATGAACACCTGCGCGGCAAACGCTTGGAGTCTACGATCTCGTGTGCAAGTAGATCCCGAGTCAGTTCGCACCGAAGTTCACGCTGACGCGATCGCCGGTGAGCTCGAGCACCTGGACGGGGCCGCCGTAGCTCCGCGACATGCCGGTGTCGATGCGCCAGACCTTGCCGCTGCAGGCGGCAGCGATCCCGCGCGGTTGGGGCGTGTGGCCGACGACCATGCGCGCGGCGCCGAGCTCGCGCAGCGCCTGCGAGAGCTCGACGCAGGCGCTGTCGTCCGGCGCCGCCGAGTAGAGGCGGGTCCAGATCGGTGCGTCCTCGGCGAGCAGGATCTCGGGGATGGCGCGTTCGCCGCGCATCCAGGCGGCGGTCTCCTCGTTCAGGCGATCGATGCCGTAGCGCACGTGCTTCGGTAGTACGCCGCCGTGCACGAACACGCTGTCGCCCACCTTCGCGACGATCGGCCAGTCTGCAAGCCGCCGGGCGTAGGCAGAGCTCGGCGCAAAGGCAGCGGCGCGGCCTTGCTCGAATGCTTCGGCAGACTTTGCGCTGACGTAGCGCAGGTCACCCTGTACGTTCATCACCTCGTGGTTGCCCGAGAGCGCGATCAGTGCACCGCCGGCGCGAGTCGCCTCCGAGCGCAAGCGGTCGAGCAGATCGAGCACGGCCCGGTCGTCGTCACCACGATCGATCACATCGCCGGTCTGTACGACGATGAGCTGTCCTCCGCTCCAGTGTCCCGCTTCGTCGATCGCGCCGGCCATGCGCAACGCGCGAAGTGCGGCGGCCAGGTCGCCGTGCAGATCGCCGATCGCGACCACGCGGGCCGCAGCTGGCCGCGCGTAGCGAGTCGAGCGTTCGAGCGCCGGGGTCTTGGCAGCGGGCGGCGGCGAGGCCGCAGGCGACGCCGACGAGCATGCCAGCAGGACCAGGCATGTCTGGGAGGCGGCCAGCAGGCGATTCATCGATCGAACAATGGCAGATTCGTCTGCGCGTCGTCTTGCGGCAACGTCCGACAACCTTCGTGCGTCAGCAGCCAGCGTTTGCGAGGTAGTCCACCGCCGAAGCCCGTGAGCGAGCCGTCCGCGCCGATGACTCGGTGACAGGGGGCGATCACCGCGATCGGGTTCTGGTTCAGCGCGGCACCGACTTCCTGCGCGCCAGGCCACTTCGGCTGGCCGATTCGAACGGCCATTTCCCCGTAGCTCACCGTGGACCCGAACGGGACCTCGAGCAGCGCGTTCCACACCAGCAGCTGAAACGGTGAGCCGTCGAAGGCCAGCGGGACATCGAACGTGCGTCGTTCCCCGCGGAAGTACTCCTCCAGCTGGAGGCGAACCGCGGCGAGCCGGTCGTCGTCGCGAATCCACTCGCGCCGCCGGCTCCGGATCCCCGAGTCGTCGAAGGACAGGCCGGCGAGTGCATCCTCGACCCACCGGAGCGTCAGTGGACCCACAGGGCTGGACACGACGCTGTAGTACACGGCGGACATATTCCGACTGTAGTCCGTCCCGGAATCACTGACATCCCGTCCCGTCCCTTGCGCTTGGCCCAGTTGGTGCTAAATGGCCGGCAACTCATGAAGTTTTCAGAACTCGGGCTGAGTCAGCCCCTCCTGCGCGCCCTCGATGCCGCGGGCTATCAGTCGCCGACGCCGATTCAGGCGCAGGCCATTCCCCATGTCCTCTCCGGACGCGACCTGTTTGGCTGTGCTCAGACGGGTACTGGCAAGACCGCTGCGTTCGCTTTGCCCATCGTCGACCGGCTCATCAGCGCTCCCGCTCCCAACGGGCGGCCGAAGACGCGTGTGCTCGTGCTCAGCCCGACGCGTGAGCTCGCTGCACAGATCGGTGAGAGCTTCGAAACTTACGGGCGTCACACCTCGCTGCGCTACGCCGTGGTGTTCGGTGGCGTCAGCATGCAGCGGCAGATTCAGGCGCTCGCTCGCGGCGTCGATGTCGTGGTCGCAACACCCGGCCGCCTCCTCGATCTGATGAAGCAGCGGGCGATCTCGCTCGCCGACGTGCAAGTCCTCGTGCTGGATGAAGCCGATCGCATGTTGGACATGGGCTTCGTCAACGACGTGATGCGCATCGCGAGCGCCGTCCCGAAGGCGCGTCAGACCCTGCTGTTCTCGGCGACGCTGCCGGAGAGCATTCGTTCGCTCGCGCAGTCGCTGTTGTCCTCGCCGGTGCACGTCGCCGTCGATGCCGTATCGTCGGCAGCCGAGACGCTGGATCAATCGGTGTACTTCGTCGACAAGGCAGACAAGCGCGCTCTCCTCGCCTGGGTGCTCCAGGACCTCAAGATCGATCGCACGCTCGCCTTCACGCGTACCAAGCACGGCGCGGACCGGGTGGTCGAGTTCCTGCAGAAGCGCGGCGTTCCTGCGGCCGCACTCCACGGCAACAAGTCGCAGAATGCTCGCGAGCGTGCCCTCGACTCGTTCAAGAGTGGCAAGCTCCGCGTGCTGGTCGCGACGGACATTGCAGCTCGCGGAATCGACATCGATCAGCTCTCGCACGTGATCAACTTCGAGGTGCCGAACACACCCGAAAGCTACGTGCACCGCATCGGGCGAAGTGGTCGAGCGGGAACGAGCGGTGTCGCGCTGTCATTCTGTGACGCGGAGGAGCGTCCGTACCTGCGCAGCATCGAGCGCCTCATTCGGATGCCGATTCGCGTGGTGCAGGATCACCCGCACCCGCCTCAGCAGCGCAGCGAAGCACCGCAGGCGCCGAACAACGATCGCGGGCCGCGACACGACAGGGGTCGCCGCGGCGGCCACCAACAGTCAGGTCGCCGCTCCGAGCAGCGTCCACCTCAGCGGCGCGCCGACGACAAGATTTCCCTGCCCGCATTCGATGCGAACGCCAGCCAACCACAGGCTGCAAAGCCGCGTGCCGTGAAGCCCGGCTTCAGCCCACGGCGCCGCTCCGGTCGGTACTGAGCCGCAGAGTCGGTTCGATCGCACCCTGCCCAGGCAGCGTGGGCGAGCGCAATTCAGTTCAAGAATTCTCGCGGCCAGCCGACGGCAGGTTTGCAGCATGGTCTGATGGAGATTCCAGGCGCAACTCGCAAGCCGAGCGCGGAGGGCCCCGCGATCGACACGAAAACGCAATCGATTCCGAGTGCGCCTTCGATCCCGACCGACAGCGCCCGACTCGGAGCACCTACCACTACCCAGCAGTGGTCGACGAACACCCTGCTCCTGAGTCTCATCAAGCTGCTCGAAACCATGCCGGCCGACCAAGCCTCTGCCGTCTTGAGGGGCCTCGCGACCAAGCTGTATGCCGCAGCCGCGCGGCCCGACGCGGCTGCACCGGGCTTGAACGCTTGGGCAGAGCGCTTCGAGGCTGCAGCGCAGAGCGGCGAGCTATCCAAGTTGCTGCCGAACGTGGAGCCTGCGGCGCACTTCGGCATCCGCGCGTATCAAGCCGCCGGCCAGACCACGGCGGAGCAGAGCGAGCTTGCCACGTTGCTCCGCGACAGCGTCGCGCTGCCGGTCGTTCAAAGTGGCGAGAACAGCAAGGCGGAGCTCGCGCAACGTGTCCTCTTCGCTGAAGCTGTCGGCGGCGGGCGAAGCAACTCCAACGCGCCCACGGGTCCGAGTGCGTCCGCTGAAGCGCTGGCGCTCTCGCTCGTTCGACGCGGCGCCGCAGCGATCCGTTTGCGGCGACGACGCGCGCTGGCGGGTCGACGCGCTCACAGTCGTCGTCGAAGGCGACGGCGCTGGCGGGCACGGGCTGACACCGGGTAGTTCGTGACGACGGCGCAGGGCGCGCGCTATGGTCGCCGGCGTGCGAGGGTCGTTCTGTTTGTTCACGTCTGGAGTGCTGCACGCCGCGATCCTCGGCCTGTTGCTGATGCGCTCGCCGCTGTGGGCGGCCAAGGTGCCCTCCCAGTCCACGGAGGCATGGCTGGAGGTCGTGCCACCACCAACTCCCAGCACACCGCCTGCCGAGCCACCGCTGCCCGCGCCGCGTCCGACGTTCGCAGCGAAGCCGCGCCCGCCAGGTGAACCACGCCGGTCTACCGCTCCGGCCGTCGCGCCGAGTCCAGTATTCGCAGTCCCGGACGACGCCGTGGGCACGCTCGCGATCTCTGCAGGGGAAAGCGAGGCGCGGCCGAGCCAGCCGCATGCCACGGATGGTTCCGAGCAGCAGGCTGGGCCCGCACGCGTCGAGCAGGCTCACGAGCCGCGACGCGTGCCGCGAGGGGTCGAGCTGTCGCTTTGGATAGACCGGCGCGCCTTCGAGCAACGCGCGCTCGTGCGGCCCGGACTCGCGATCATCACGGCCGTGCCGGGGCTTCGCGATCTTCTCCGAGGCTCGAACATTCGCCCTTTGCTCGATCTCGAACGGCTGCGCGTCACACTCCACGCGCCGAACGCGCAGGAGCTGGCGCTGGCGGGCGTGCACCTTGGCGGCGAGTCCGCGATGCGCGATGCCGCCAAACGCATCGCGGCGATGCGCCAGCAAGAGCCCGTCTGGCGCGGAGGCTCGAGGTTGCAAGCCACCTCCTGGGTCGACGGTAGCGGCATCGATCGGGGCCTGGCGCTGCACGACGGCGCGTTCCTGATCGGCGCGCGCGAGAGCATGGCGACACTGCTCGGGGCCAGCGACCCGGCCGAGCTCTCGCGAATGCGTGAGCGCGTCTTCTTCACGCTCGCGCTCGAAGACGCCGCGCGGTACCTG
Organism: Polyangiales bacterium; assembly: GCA_035274465.1. Taxonomy (GTDB): domain Bacteria; phylum Myxococcota_A; class Polyangia; order Polyangiales; family JAFGIB01; genus JADGRF01. Next base: position 51,706 of record DATEOF010000416.1, on the reverse strand, counting down.
CCGACGCTGTCCGGCTGCACGCTGCAAGCGTTGCGCATCTCGGTCGCGTCGACGAACGCCGACACGCAGCGTCTGTCGCTGCGCGCCGAATACGAGTCGAGGGCCGCCGCTGCGGCCTCGACGGACTGCGTGCGCGCACTGGGAGAACGAGCCGCCCCACTGCAGCGCTTGGTGGGTTGGCTGGAGCAAGCGAGCGCCGAGTCCGGCAGCTACATTACGCGGCTGAACGTGGGAGTCACGGGTGACGAACTTCAAACATTCCTGGATGAGCTCGCTTGGGTGTTACGCAGCGCGTCTCGCTCGTAGTGCTGCGGCGTGCGTGCTGCTCGGCGGCTGTGCGTCTGCACCGCCAGCCGCACTCTACGCGACTCCGTCGAGCCGGCAGGTTGCGCCTTCGCGATCCGAAGGGCCGCCGAGCTCTGCGCGCGACGTCGCACAGCGATATGCGCAAGGTGAGCGCAACTTCGACGGCGTACAAATGGCGAGCTGGGACCTTCAAGGGGTGGGGCTCGAGTCCGTGAGCTTGCGCGGCGCGAACCTGTCGCGTGCCGACTTGCGCGGTGCGCAGCTGACCGCGAGCGACCTCTCCCAGGCCAACTTGTCCGAAGCCCAGCTGGAGAAGGCTGCACTCAGCAACGCCACGCTGCGAGGCGCCCAGCTCCAGGGCATCACGGCCTTCGAGGCGTTGTTGTTCGAAGCGGACCTCACGCAGGCTGCACTGGACGGCGCGCAACTCAATCATGCGAACCTACAACACGCGGATCTGTCAGCCGCCAAGCTCCCTCGCGCCTCACTTCGCCTCTCGCTCCTGCACACCGCCGTCCTGCGGGATGCAGACCTGAGCGGTGCCGACCTGCGAGAGACTGCGTTGCCCGAGGCCGATCTCGAGGGTGCCAACCTGAGCGGCGCCTACCTCGTATACGCAGACCTCGGCCGGGCCTTCGTCGCAGGGGCGAGCTTCGCCGGCGCGATCCTGTGCAAGGCGATCATGACCGTGGTCGAGCCGCAGAAGGCCAACTTTCAAGGTGCGCGCTACGGCAACGACACGAAGTGGCCCACGGGGTTCGACCCGCGCGCCCATGGCGCCGTCCTCGATCCTTGCTGCGCTGACAAGCACTTCGAAACGGCGTGTGCGCGTTCGCCCGGCGATTGAAGTTTGAGGCGCTCGCCGCTAACCTGATCGCGTGGCTTCCTCAACCGAGCAGGTGCAAGCCGTCCTCGAGCCGTTCGGGGGCGAGCCGGGAGTCGTGAGTTTCTACGGCTACGAGAACATCACCATCATCGTTTGGCACGCCAAGCCGACGTTGGCCGCAGCTCAACACCTGTTTCGTGTCAGTCATCGCAGGCGCGCCGAGTTCTCGCACGGCATCTCGGTCGTGCACCTGGTGCAAGTGACATTCGAAATGCCGGATGGCCCCACGCGCGACGAGTTCGTGAGGTTGCTGCGAGATGGCGGTGGCAAGCTCGCAGTGTTGTGCGTGATCGTCGGTGCGGGCGGCTTCTGGGCGAGCGCGCTGCGCAGCCTCATCACCGGGCTGCGCGTGCTGTCGCGCGGCTCCTTCGACATGGGCCTGCACACGAACATCGCCGAAGGTGTCGAGTACCTGCTCCCTCGACACGTCGCGAAGACGGGTGTGGCGATCAGCGGCGATCAGTTCACGAGCGTGCTCACGAAGTTGTTCGCGACGAGCTGACTATCGCGCTATTTGAACGCGACCACGGCGCAGACCACGATCGTCACGCTGATCAGCAACATCACCTGTCCGAGCGTCCGCAACCGCGCCATCACGGGACCGCCCCCCTCGCGCTTCGCGCGCTTGAGCAGTACCTGCTGGTAGCCGAAGATGCCGATGAAGAGCGCAGTCAGCGTGAGCTTCAGGTGGAAAGCACCGCCACCCCAGGCCATGGTGGCGCCGACGCCGCGCACCAGCATCATTCCGATCCCAGTCGCGAGCAGCAGCAAGAGACCGATGCTGCCGTTCTTGCCCAGCGCCGATGCACGCAGCACGAACTTCGTTCGGTCCTCGGGACTCATGTCGCTCGTGGCGAAGCCGAGCGTGAGGCTAGCGAAGCCGGTCCCGACGCCAAGCGCGAGGCCGATGAAGTGCAGGAACAAAAGGACGAGATACACGCGGCGGATACTACACATCGGCGGCGAGCAGGAAAAGACGCCGAGAGTGAAACCGGCCACATTGACCGATAAAGTCGGATGGATGGAGTGGGCGACCTGTCGTGCTTGCCGCCTCAGGTGTGCATGGGCGGCGCGTGCCAGTGATGGCGCAGGGGTCAGAGTCCGCAGTCTGCAGCTGACGGCGGCAGCGCTGGGCCGCCCTGGCTGCTCCAGGTCATCAGTACTTTTTGATCCGCGGCGGCGAGCTTGCCGTTGGCTCGCGGTGGCATGGGCCGCTGCGTGTCGACGACGCGTGCGCCGACGAGCTCGTACACTTGCTTGGTGGCGTCGGTCACCGCGGGCCTGTGGAAGTCGGCGTAGGTCACCAGTGGCATCGGTGCTCCGAGGTTCGTCGGCGAGCCGTGGCAGCTCAGGCACTGCCGTCCCACCACGTCTGCGACATCGCACGGCAGTCGAGCGTTGCTCGTGGGAGGCGCTTGGCCCGCGCCACCACTCGAGCCTGCTGCCGGTGCGCTACCGCCCGAGCCTGCTGCCGGTGCGCTACCACCGGCACCAGCCGCGGACGGCGGCGGAGGCGTCACACTCACCGTGCTGCCGCCGCTGCCAGCAGCAACTGTGGCGGATTGTCCGCCGATTCCAGCAGCTGAGACCGACGGGGTACCAGCCGTCGTCATCGAGACCGGCGGTGGCACGCTACCAGCACTGCCAGCAGCCGATTGGCCCTGTTCGACGCCGGAGCCGCCACAACCCACACTCCACACCGCAAGCACCAGAGCCGAACGCGCGATCCACGACCTCATGAAGCCTCCGCGTCAGCTGTACGACAGCGTGCCGCCCGACGCCAGTGCTTCGGCCGAAGTTGCCGGATACACTGCGCCCGATGCCTCTCCTCACTGCCAGCTGGCTGCGACGTGTGGCGTTGCCGCTGCGAGCTGCCAATCCGGGCTTGTACGGCGCGTTGAACGGGCTGCGGAAGCGACTGCTGACTCGTGGGCGCGATCTTTCGGGGTATCAAGCGGTCGCTCTGGATCGGTTCGCGGCGCGGGTTCCTCTGGCCGGGAAGCGTGTGTTGGAGGTCGGGTGTGATCGGGAGCTTCGTTTGCTGAAGCAGTTTCTCCGTCGGGGGGCGGCGTCTTGTGTGGGCTTGAACAGTGATGCGCAGATGTTCGGCGGTCGGTCCGAGGTGCTGGAGGCTGGGTTGCGGTTGGTGTTTGGGGACGCCACCGCGTTGCCGTTTCCCGATGAGCACTTCGATGCGCTGTTCAGCGTGGCCACGTTCGAGCACATCCTCGACCTGCCGCTCGCGCTGCGCGAGATGCATCGCGTTTTGCGGCCGGGTGGAGTGGTCTACGCCAACTTCGGGCCGATCTGGTCGTCCGGCAAGGGGCATCACGTGCGCGCGCAGGTGGGGGACGAGCGCGCCTGGCACGGGGATCCGCAGTTGAATCCGTTGCCGGACTTTTGCCACTTGTTGCTGAGTCCGGCCGAGCTGCGGGTCGCTCTGGCGGGTAGGGTCAGCCCCACTCTCGAGCAGGCGATCGTGGATTGGGTGTACAGCGGCACGAACATCAACCGCATGTTCCACCACGAGTACATGCGCGACTTCACGTACTCGCCGCTGAAGGTGGAGTCTCTGACTCCGGAGGTCGATCCAATTTCGCCCCAGCTGCGGCGCATCCTGGCTTTCAAGTATCCGAGCGAGCAGGCGTTCGATGTCACCAACACCGAGGTGATCTTGGTGAAGGATGCCTGACTTTCCTCGCTTCGAGGTCGCCGGCGTCAAGATCGATGCGGTCACGTTGCGCGATACCGTCGATCTCATGCACGCGTGGATCCGCGCGGGGCGGCGTGAGTACATCGTGCTGACCGGCGCCCACGGCGTGGTCGAGATGCAGACAGACGTGGAGTTGCGCGAGATCAACAACCGGGCCGGCCTGACTACGCCCGACGGCATGTCCGTCGTGTGGCTCGGGCGCGCGCACGGGTTTCGCGAGATCGAGAAGGTCTACGCGCCCGACATCATGAACCTCGAGTTCTCGATCGGCGTGGAGCGCGGCCACAGGCATTTTTTGTACGGCGGTAAGCCGGGTGTGGTCGAGAAGTTGATCCGCCGGCTGAAGGGGCGCTTGCCGGGGATCCAGATCGCCGGCAGCTACTGCCCGCCCTTTCGTCCGCTCAGCGCGGCCGAGGAAGCGGACGTGGTCGAGCGCATCCAGGTGTCGAGTGCGGACATCGTGTGGTGCGGGCTCGGTTGTCCCAAACAAGAGAAGTGGATGGCTCACTTTCGTCCGCTCCTCCAGGCGCCGATCTTGATCGGCGTGGGCGCGGGGTTCGATTTTTTGGCCGGCGAGAAACCACTCGCGCCCGAGTGGATCAAGCACTCGGGCTTCGAGTGGGCGTACCGAACACTCAGCGAGCCTTCGCGGCTGGGTCCGCGCTACGCCCGCGTCGTGCCGAGCTTCCTGTACCACGTCGCGCGCTCCGAGCTCGGCCGGGTGCTGCGGCGTGCTTGATCGGCTCGTCTATCCGCTCGTCGCGCTCTCGGGCCTGGCAGGACTCAGCTACGAATTGCTGTGGATTCGTGCGCTCGGACTCCACTTTGGAACCAGCACGCCCGCGATCACGACCGTCGTCGCCACCTTCATGGCGGGACTCGGCGCCGGCAACTGGTGGTTCGGCTCGCGTGCAGATCGCAGCACGCAACCGTTTCGCCTCTACCAGCGACTCGAGCTCGGCATCGCAGTCAGCGGCCTCCTCGTATCGCTGTTCGTACTGCGCGGAGGTCACGCGCTCGACGCGCTGTCCCGCTTCTGTGAATACGCAGGTGCGTGGTCGGGAGTGGTGCGCGCGCTGATGCTCGCGGCGCTGATGCTGGTCCCTGCAACGCTGATGGGCGGCACGCTTCCGGTGCTGGCTCGCGCGCTCGCCCGGCCGGGGCAATCAGGCAACCAGGTCGGTCTGCTGTATGCGTGCAACACCCTGGGGTCGATCGGAGGCGCGCTGCTCCCGGACTTCCTGCTCATCCCGCGCGTCGGGCTGACGGTCACCGCGTTCGCAGCTGCTGGCTGCAATGCCGCTGTGGCGCTCGGGGTGAGCCTGCTCCGTGCGCAAAGCGCGCTCCCGGAAAGCCAAGACGCGCGCGACCAAGCCCGGGACGCACCCTCCACCACCGCGCAACGCTCGCAGCGTGCGGTCGCGATCACGCTCACCGCCAGCAGCGGGTTTGCCGCCATGGCGCTCGAGGTACTGTGGAGCCGCACGCTCCAACACTGGACCGCCGCACTGACGACCAGCTTTGCAGTCCTGCTCGCCCTGTACCTGGCGATGATCGCGATCGGTGCGCTCGCGACGCGACGCATCGCTGACCGCGTGTCGGACCCGCTGCAGGTGTCCTCGCTTCTGCTCGGTGCGACGGGCGTCGCAGTCCTCATCCCGATCGCGTTCGCGTACGGCTGGCGCGACTTCGAACGCGCGCTGTGGCCGCGCCCGCCCGAGATGCGTCGCTTGAGCCTGTGGACGGACGCCGTCGATGCGCTGCTGCACGCGAGCTACCTCGAAGCGCTGCCGTGCTTGTTGATGGGCGCGTCGTTTCCGTTCGTCGCGGCAGCGTTCCTGCGCGCGGGGCTGGCAGGCATGAGGACCGGAGAGCTCCTGGCGATCAACACCCTGGCGGGCGTATCGGGCTGCCTGGTCATGGCGTTCGTGGGTTTCCCTGTGCTGGGCCAACAGGCGAGTTACTACGCGATCGCGTTGCTGCTCGGCGCTGTCGCGATGGCGTGCGGTAACGTGCTCGCCGTCAGCTGGTCCGCGCGCGCTTTGGCCAGCGCCGCTCTCGGGGTTGCGCTGGCGCTCGTGGGCTTGCTGCCGGGCGATAGCCTGCTGCGTGCGCACTTCCGCAGCGGCAGTCACGTGATCGCCGTGCGCGAAGGCAGCACGACGACGGCCGCCGCCGCATTGCGCGTGGCCTACGACCAGCCGTACTACGCGGAGCTCCTCACACCCGGTGTCTCGATGAGCAGCACGAGCCCCCACGCGCGCCGCTACATGTCGATGCTCGCGCATGCGGGGGTCTCGAGCGCGCGCGCGAGCGATCACGCCCTGCTCATCTGCTACGGCGTGGGCAATACGGCAGAGGCGCTGCTCTCGCACCGGGCACTCAAGGCGCTCGACGTGGTGGACATCTCGCGCGAGGTGCTCAGCCTCGCGCCAAAGTTCGCACGCGCGCGCGGCAGCAACCCGCTCGCCGATCCACGGGTCCGCGTCTTCGTCGACGACGGCCGCCATCACTTGATCGTGAGCGAGACGCGCTACGACGTGATCACGGCCGAGCCACCGCCGCCGAACCACGCCGGCGTCGTGAACCTGTACTCGCGCGAGTTCTATCGCCTGGCCGCGAGCCGGCTCGCCCCGGGAGGCGTGATCACGCAGTGGCTGCCGGTGTTCGAGCTCTCGAACAGCGAAGTGCGCGCGATGATCGCAGCCTTCGTCGCGGAGCTTCGCCACACGGCGCTGCTCTACGGCTACCGCGAGCACCTGATCTTGCTCGGCTCGCAGAGTCGACTTCGGATCGACGCAGCGCACGCAGCGGAGGCGCTGAACGATCCTGCGCTGGCCTACAACCTGCGGCGCTCCGGTATCGGAGATCTCGAGGACGTGCTCGGCTCGGTATTGCAGAACGATACCGAGTTGCGGCGCGAGGTCGCCGGCATTGCAGCGGTGACCGACGACCTTCCATCGATCCAGTATCCCGACGAAGACGTTCGCGTGGATTCGGCGTACGCGACGGGCTTGACGCTCACGCCGGATCACGCCCTGGCACTGGTCGGTTCCGAGCTCACGCCCGCGCAGCGCGCAAACGTCGAGAGCGCCTTTCGCGCGACAGCCGCGGCGATCTCCGTCTTGCCGCTGCTGCAGCCCGGTGTACCCCCCGAGTGGACCGAGCTCGAAATGGGCCGAATTCTCCGCCCGGCGCTGCGCGCGCGACCGAACAACGCCGGCCTGTGGTACCTGCTCGGCCTCGACCCCGATCACCTGCGCGCCGCGGAGGCCGCACAGGAGGTCGGCACTCCGGTGCAACGCACGGCGGCCACGTGGACAGTCGCGCGGCGCGCCTTCTACGCCGGCGACTACGCGCGCGCGTTGCGCGAGCTCGAGACCCTGCATCCCGATCAGGAGGAGGTTGCGCAACACGCGCTGCTTCGCGCCGGGTGTCTGCGCGCACTCGGCCGAACCAGTGAAGCCGAAGCCGCGTTCCAGCGAGCCGCCGGAGCGAGTCACGACCTGCGCTTCAAGGCCGCAGCCGGACGGTTGGCGACGACCATCTCTCCCGAACCCTTTTGACGCCGGACCAGCCACGCCATACACGCGGCCTGCAGCGCGAAGCCGAGCAGCATGGCCAGCGCCGAGCCCTGCAGCGGCTGCCACGCGCACAACCCAACGCCGAGCGTCAAGCTCGCCACGGCCGCGAACATCGTCGCCCAGAGCGGCAGTTTCGGCCTTTCACGCGCCACGCAGTACGAGCGCAGGCTGGTGTAGAACGCGAAGCACGCCGGCAGCGCACCCAATGTGCACCAGGTCGCCGTGTCGCTCGGGTACGCGCCGCGATACAGCAGCTGGTTCGCCCACGGACCGAGGCCCACCAGCACGGGCGCGTACAGCGCGGAGAGCGCGGTCATCAAACCCGTGAAGCGCCACGGCGACTCGTTCGGCTGGCGCGCGAAGGTCGGTACGAGCAGCGTGCCGAGGGCGCCGTTGACCTGCAGCATCGGCTGCACCAGGTTCACCAGCGCGCGCAAGTGACCGCTCGGCCCCAGCTGTTCCGGCCCGCGCAGCACGAGCGGCAACACCAGGTACCACACGTTCTGCGGAACCCAGCCGAGCAACGCCGTGCCGACGCCGTAGCGCGCGAAGCTCAGGTGGGCCTGCACGACCTCCGCGAACGAAGGCGCGGTCGCGCCGTCGGTGCCGCGTCGCAGCCGCCACCAGAAGCCGGCCGATACCAGCAGGCTGATGCCGCCGAGAGCCGCATAGCCGCTGCCTAGCCCCAGCAACCCCGCCGCCTGCAACGCGGCCAGCGTAGCCGTCAGCAGCACGAGGTACGCGGCCGCACCGAGCGCCGCCGAGCGCGTCGACCACAGCCCGTAACACACGCGCCGCAGCAGCTGCACCAGGTTCATGAACGGTGCGGCGAGAGCCATGTACCAGAGCGCGTGCCGCACGCGCGCATCGCCGACGTCGACGACCGCACACAGTCCCGCCAGGGCCAGGAGCACCAGCGAGAACAGCCCGTGCGCACGCAGCAAGAGCCGTAGATACGCCCCGGTCTGCTCGCGAAAGCGCTGCGCCGCCAGCACCAACATCGGCTCGGCGAACAGCGCGCTGTGCACGACGAAGACGACCAGGTAGACCGCGAACGAGACCGCGTAGGCGCCGTAGCTCTCGGCAGGCAGGCTGCGTGCGAGCAGGACGTTGGCGATCATGCCGGCCAGCGCGAACAGCGCGTAGTCGAGCACTGCCCAACCGGCGTTGCCGGCCCAACTTTGGAGACGAAACGCCACGCCGGCACATGGTACCGTGTGCGCTGCATGCACTTGCGCGAATTTCAAAAGCTGATCGACGAAACGTACGGCGAGAAGGACAGCGCACGCGGGCTCGCGTCCACGTTCCTGTGGTTCAGCGAAGAGGTGGGGGAGCTCGCACGGGCGCTCAACGGCCGTACGTCGCGCGAGAACCTCGAGCTCGAGTTCGCCGATACACTGGCGTGGCTCACCACGCTCGCGAGCATCGCAGGCGTGGATCTCGAGGCGGTCGCCGCGGCACGCTACGGCAAGGGCTGTCCGCGCTGCGACGCCAAGCCGTGCACTTGTGGTGAGAAACGCGATCCGGGCTACTCGCAGCAGCCGTGATCGCGCTCATCGGCGCTTGCCTCTCGCGTTCGCGCGTCGGGTCTGCTCGCGGACCCACACCCATGCGGGATCATCCATCGAGCGCTCGTGCCAGTACGCGGCGATCGAGAAGCGCGGCAGCGCGAGCGGCGGATTGAACAGCGCGACCGGCAGGCGGCCGGCGTACACGCGCGCGACGCGCTCGGCGAGCGTGACGACCAGATCGCTCGAGGCGATCACGAACGGCATGACGAGGAAGTGCGGCAGTAGCAGCGAGACGCGCCGGCGCGACCCCATGCGCTCGAGGGCGTCGTCGACGAAACCGCCGCGTTCGCCCGTCGGGGCCACGAGCGCGTGTCGCGCACCCAGGAAGCGTTGAAGGTTGGGTGCGCGGCGTGCGAACGCATGCCTGCGCGACACCATACACACGAAGCCGTCGTCTCCGAGGTGGTCGCTATCCACGCCTTTCGGTGCGTTGCCATGGGGCGCACCGGTGAAACAACAATCCACCTCGCCGCGGCGCAAGCGCTCGAGACCGCCTGCGTGACCCGGCAGCACCTCGATCTGGATCGCGGGTGCGCTGCGGGATAGCGCCGCGATCAACGGCGTGAGCACGACGAGCGACGTGTAGTCGTCCGCGTGCACCCGAAGCACGCGCTCCGCTCGGGCCGGGTTGAAGTCAGCAGGCGGTGCGATCGCGGTCTCGACGGCCGACATGGCGCGCCGCACCGGGTCGCGCAGCGATTCGGCGCGCGGTGTGAGCGCAAAGTGCGCGCCGGTGCGGACGAGCAGCGGGTCCTTCAGCAGCAGGCGCAGCCGACCGAGCGCGCGACTCGCGGCGGGCTGCGACAAGCCGACGCGCCGCGCTGCGCGCGTCAAGTGCCGTTCCGCGAGCAGCGCATCCAGGAGCGGCAGCAGGTTCAAGTCGATTCCCGCGAGATGACTCACGTGCATGATTATGCATGACGATCATGCATTGGAGCAATGTATGGTTCCGCTGCAGAATGCGTGCAATACAGGAGCGCACCATGAACAAAGCACTCGAAAAGAACCTGGACGCCGCACTCGACGCGGCGATCGATCAGCAGCGAGTCGTCGGCGGGGTGGTCGTCGTGTTGCGCGACGGAGTCATCGCGTATCGTCGCGCAGTGGGTCTCGCGGATCGCGAGAGCGGGACGAGCATGCAGGTCGACACGATCTTCCGCCTGGCTTCGATCACCAAGCCGATCGCGAGCGTCGCGGCGATGCGGCTCGTCGAGGCGGGCAAGCTGGACCTGGCTGCGCCGATCACGCGCTACTTGCCCGAGTTTCGGCCGAAGCTCGGCGACCGCGAGCCCGAGATCACCGTGCGCCAGCTGTTGACGCACACCTCGGGGCTCTCGTACGCGCACATGCAACCGAAGGACGGCCCCTACTTGAAGCTCGGCATCTCGGACGGGATGGATCAGCCCGGACTTGCGCTCGACGAGGAGCTGCGGCGGCTCGTCGCGGCCGGCCTGTTCTCCGAGCCGGGGACGCAGTGGGGGTACTCGCTCGGCATCGACGTGGTCGGCGCAGCGATAGAGAAGGTGACAGGCAAGCCACTCCCGGCTGCGATCAAGGAGCTCGTGACCGGGCCCCTCGACATGGTGCGAACCACGTTCGAGGCACCGGCCGACAAGCCGCTGGCGACGCCCTACGCGGATGGCACGCCGCCCGTGCGCATGGGTGACCCGCAGGTCGTGCCATTCTTCGACCTGTCAGGCATCCGGTTCTCTCCCTCGCGCACGTTCGATCCGAAGTCGTTTCCCTCGGCCGGCGCGGGCATGAACGGGACGGCCGATGAAGTGGCACGCCTGCTCGAGCTCGTGCGCAGCGGTGGTGGGAAGCTCCTCAAGCAGGAGACGTCGAGAGCGATGCTGACCAATCAAACGGGCGCGTTACCCGTCGTCCTCGGTCCGGGCTGGGGCTTCGGCTTTGGAGGGGCGGTATTGCTCGATCCGCGCGCCGCGCAGACCCCGGAGTCGGCAGGAACATGGATGTGGGGTGGCGTTTGGGGTCACAGCTGGTTCGTCGATCCGGTCCAACGTCTGGTCGTGGTCGGCCTCACGAACACCGCGATCGAAGGCATGATGGGACGCTTCCCAACGACGGTTCGAGACGCAGTCTACGCGTCGTTGGCCTCGTAGCGGTCGCGCTTGCTACGGCTCGCGGTACAGCTGGCGATAGCGCTCCGCCGCGTGGGGAGCAGGGCTGCCTGTTCCCAGGTCGCTGCATGGCTCGGTGGCCCCGCTCTCGAAGTAGGCCTCGTACTGCATGATGTCGCTGTTCTCGTCGAAGGTTTCGACCGTGCGCTGGATGAAGTAGGGGTTGTCACCGCCGGAGCTCGCTCCGCACGTGACCACGCCCCACTCGGAGATTCCGACGCGCTTCCCGTGCTCGCGGGCGAACGCCATCAATCGGCACAAGCCCGCCGGTGTGTTGCAGCGCGCGTCCCACGCCGCCGCATCGGGTGCGGGTGGATATTCGTCGAACACCTCGAAGCCCACGTAGTCCACGTAGTCGTCGCCGGGGTAGGCCGCGTACGGGTCGCCGGTCATGACGTGCGGTGGCCCCGGTGGATTGAAGTCCCAGGTGATGCGGACGCCCGGCAACGTGCTGCGGACCGCGCTGACCACGCGTCGGAAGCACGTGATCCAGTTGGCCAGATCGGCGTCGGCGCGCCACTCGTGCTCGAGATCGTTCCAGCCCCACCCGAGTCGCAGGATCGAGTTGGCGCGCCCGCGTGCAGACAGGTTGGTCCCCAGCTTGCGCCACTCGGAGTCGTACTCACCCGCCGCGCACGCTCGGTTGTCGTAGCCTTGTCCCTCGGGATACAGCGGCAGGCTGAGCACGAGGGTGCCGGCGAACCCACGCATCGCGTCCAGGGGCCAAGGCATCACGACGCCGTCCCAGTCGCGCGCGCGATCGGGAAAGACGGTGGCGACAGCGATCGGACGACCGCGGTAGTTCGCGAAGTCCGTGAAGTCTTTCAGCTCGTTGCCGGCGTGCGCCCCCGAGTTCCAGCTGATCTCCGGCGGTTTGGCGGCATCCGGAAGCGATCCGATGAGTACGTTCGGATCGCAGCCGAGCAAGGCCCACGCGGCGCAGATGACCGCGCGCCGGATCACGGACTCTGTTCCGCAAGCGCGCGCCGTGCGGTGTCGGCATAGCGCCCGGCCGAGTAACGCGTCAGATATTCTCGAGCAAAGCGCGCCGCGCGTGGATCGGCGTTCGCGACAGCGGCCTCGATCTGCAGCGCCAGCACCTCCTCGCCGAGGGGACCACCCGAACGCCGCGTGCGGTACTCGTCCAAAAGGAGCGCCGCGAGGGCCGGATCACCGTCGCGGCGCAGCGCCCGAACGGCGCGCACGACGAGCTCGCTGTTCGGGCTCGCCGCGGGCGAACGCGCGGGCACGTCTGCGGCCGCCGCGGGAAGCTCGGCCGAGCTTGCTGACTCAGGCGCAGCCACCGCGGTCGTCTCGAGCGGGGCCGGGGCCATCGACTCGGGCTCGGCCGCCGCAGTCGCCTCGCTCGGCCTCGCTGCCGCGCGGCTCACCCGCCGCGAGGCTCGTTGCGCGCGGTTGAACCGGCTCTCGTTTCCCGCAGCTGACGGCCGCGGGCTCGGCAGCTCACGTGCAGTGTCGGCCTCGAAGGGCTGGGGCGTCGCGGCTTCACGCGGGTTGGCTCTCGGTGTGGCGTGTTGGCCGTCCGCAGCATCTCGCTCCGGCGCAGTCGCGGGAGGCAGCTCGGCGTGGGTGGCGGCGCTCCACAGCCGCAGGGCCGCGAACGAGCTCGCGCCGAACAACAGCACGAAGCCAGCGACCGCGAGCGCAGGCACACGGGTCCACAACGCCACCTTGGCGCTGGCCGGTCGATCGAGCTCGCGTCGAATGCGCGCGCCACGCGCCGGCGATGCATCGATCGGCTCGGCGGCTCCGAGCAGTTCCTGGGCCCGTTCGACCAGGGGCGACGAGTCCTGTAGCTCCAGCAGCCTCTTCATGGTGAAGGCTCCTGTGGATCGATGCCCTCGAGCTCCGAGACGAGGCGCAAGAAGTCTTTGCGCGCGTGGTGCAGCCGGGTATAGACGGTCGCGAGTGGGATACCTTCCAGCTCGGCGATCTCCTCGCCGCTGTAGCCTTCGATCTCGAACAGAACGAATGCCGTCCGCCGTACCCCCGAGAGCTTGTCGAGCACGCGGTGCAGGGTGCGACGCGCTTCGAGTCGCTCGAACTGATCTGCAGCCACTAGCTGCTGGCCGCGCTCACCATCCAGGCTTCGTGTACCCCCGCCGAGCAGCCGACGAACCCAGGCCCGCCTGCGGTAGTCGCTGACGGTCTTGCGCGTGATGCCGTAGAGCCAGGCGCGCATGCTCGGCCCCGCATAGCTACCGAGCTTGCGCCGCACCACCAGGAACACTTCCTGGGTCAGATCGTCGATGTCGGCGTCCATTCCGCCCAGCGCGCGTGCCCAGCGCGAGACATGCTGAAAGTGCTCCGCGTACACCCGGTCGAATTGCAGGGGCGACGGGGCGGCTTCCTGCACGCCGTTCGCGAGCGATCGGCCGAGATGCGGGTTGTACGTGGACACGAGCTTCCGAGTCATACGACGCATTCGGCCCGAGCGCGAGTGCGGCCTGTACCGGCGCGGGCGCCACGTGGCGTCAATTTCCAGGGTTGAGTGCAGGGTGTCCACAGCACGAGTGCTCCGACTCTCCGAGAGAACTCCCTAAGTCAGGTCGGGCAGTGGCCCCGCGCAGTACGCAGGGTTGCCGTAGGTTTTGTCCGGCAGGCCAAATGCATTGCAGATCGACGTGAGCAGGTCGTTGGTCGAGCGCCCGCCGCAGTTGAGCACCCGCCCGCTGCGGAAGCGCCCATCCACGTTGCCCATGAGCAGCCACATCAGGTTGTTCGAGACGTGACCGTTCGATTCGCCGAACTCCGAAGCCCAGAGCACGAGCGTGTTGTCGAGCATCGTGCCGGAGCCCTCGGGGATCGCGCTGAGCTTACCGAGTAGGTACGCGGCTTGCTCGGAGTACCAGCGATAGGTTTGCAGCTTCTTGCTGCCGCCTGGATCGCAGTTGTTGTTGTTGTGCGCCATGTCATGGCCAAGGGTCTTGATGCCCAGCCACGAGTACGAGCACTGGTCGTTCGAGTTGCCCCACTGCAGGCTCGCCACGCGCGTCAAGCCGCACTGCAGCGCGCTCACCATCATGTCCATCTGGAGCTTGCCGATCTGTGGGTAGTTCGGCTCGGCCTTGACGTCGACGCTGTTGCCGAGCAGCGGCGGGTTGCAGCCGGTGGCTGCCGGCGGACCCACGGTCGTCAGACGCTTCTCGATGTCGCGGAGCGACTCCTGGTACGAATCGAGCAGCTCGCGATCGGTGGCCGACAGCCGCGGCCGCAGGCTCGCGATCTCCACGAGCGCACGGTCGAGCGCGCTCTTGCGCAGATCGACTGCAGGCGCAGCAGGCGCCGGTGCACTCGTCGTGCCGGGCATCACCACGGGTGCGCCGTTGCCGAAGATGCGCTTGTACGCGTCCCAGGGACTCTGCATCGCCGACACGACGCGACCCGGCGCGGACCAGATCGGCCGTCCATTCGTGTCGCTGTACACGATGCGCACGGCGAACTGCAGGGAGGCAAACTTTGACGAGCCGCCGATGGCCTGCGCGACCTTTTGATCGACGGACGGGCCTCCGGCGAGGTTCTCGTCGAGCATCTCGATGCCGGTGAACATGTGTGGCACGGCGCGGTGGTGGCCGTCGCCGCCCGGTCCCTTGTCGCGCGACTTCATCGACAGGTTGTTCAGCACCAGCAGGCGCGACTGATAGGGCTGCAGCGCTTCGAGGATTTGGCCCATGTTCGTGCCGCCCGCGGCGGGGCGCGGCGCGCCGTTCCACATGCCCTCGGGGACGTGCACGACGATCAAGCGCGTCGGCGGCTTGGCTTGCGCGCGTGCTTGCCCGCGCGGCATGAGCGCGGCCACGCCTGCTGCGGAGATGCCTCCGAGCAGCGCACGCCTTGAGATCAACCATCGCCTATCCATCGCGTCTCCTACTTCGGCTGCTTGTAATTCATGAAGGCGTCGGTCTGGGTGAGCGCGACCATCAACTCGTACAAGTCTCCGTCGGTCCTCGCGAACGCGCGCTGCAGTGAATCGAGCGAGCACGCGTCTTCGTCACTCTCGCGGCGTGCGAGCGCGTAACGGAGCCACTGGCGCGGCACGCAGTCGCGCAGGTCCTCGCCCTCCACGAGCCGCCCCGCGAGCTCGGGGCCACCGCTGTACGGGCCGTCGATGTCGCGCGTGGCATTCACCAGGCCGCTGGCGTCGACCGGCACGCCCTGGTCGACGTCGCGGTAGGCGCCGATGCCGTCGTAGTGCTCGAGCCCGAAGCCCAGGCCGTCGATCAGCGAGTGACAGCTGCTGCAGGCGGGGCTGGCCGTGTGCATGGCGAAGCGCTCGCGCGTCGAGACGCCCTGCTTGGGCTCGGGTGGCGGCGGTACGTTGGCGGGTGGATCCCGCAGGTCCTGACAGAGCAGGCGTACGCGCACGAGCTTCCCACGCTTGATCGGCGAGCTGGCGGCCGGGCTGGCGAACACGGCCATCAAGCTAGGCTGCGTGAGCACACCACTACGCTGCCTGGCATCCAGCTGCGTGCGCGCGTAGGCGTTCGCATCGCGCGGCGCGGGCAGGCCGTAGAGCTTTGCGAGCTCGCCATTCAGGAACGAATAGTCCGCGGTGAACAGCGTGCGCAGCAACGCGTCGTCTTCCCAGAGCACGTGATCGATGAAGCGACGCGTCTCCTCGTACATCGATGCGCGCAGCTCTTCGTCCCACAACGGATAGGCCGTGGTGTCCTTGGCTGCAGATTCGAGCAGAGGCAGGCCGAGCCACTGTTCGTAGAACGAACGCAACGCGGCATGCGATCTGGGATCGAAGAGCATGCGCCGCGCTTGCGAGGCGACGTCCGCCGGGCTCGCGAGCTTGCCGCTGGCGGCGGCATCGAGCAGCATGTCGTCCGGTGCCGATGCCCACAGCAGCGAGGCCAGCCTCGCGGCCAGCTCGTACGAGCCAGCTTGCTTCGCGCCCGCCACGCTCGAGACCCCGCCGCCGAACTCGGGCCGGAAGATGAAGTTCGGCGAGCTCAGCAGCGCCGTGAGGACGCCGCGCACACCGGTCTGCGGATCCGAGGCCGAGCTGACCTGCGTGAACACACCCAGCATTCCGCTGGTTTCTTCGCTGGTGAGCGGGCGGCGATAGACGCGCCGGCCGAAACGCGTGATGAAGGCCTGCACGCAGCTCTTGCCCATCGCGCCGGCGACGTCGCAACCCACGAGCGCGCGGATATCCGTCACGTTGCGCGCGGCCTGCTCCGCAGCATCGAGGTATTGCTCCGCGAGCAGCACGGGCACCGTTTGGGCTTCGGCGCTGTTGTCGAAGATGCCGACCTGCGTGTCGGGCGCGAAGGCATCGGCAGGGGCCGACGTATCGCCGAGCAGCTCCGCCACGCTGTTGTTGTATTCGTCGCGAGTCAATCGTCGCATGGGCGACGGCCCGACCGCGCGCGTTGCACACGGCATCCCCGCACCGGCGGCCGTGGCGCCTCCCGCGGTCGCGCCCTTGCCGCCAGGAGCGACAGGACCCGCTCCGCCGAATGGACTCCCATTCGGGGATGCCATCCCCGTGTCCCAGCCGCTCGGCAAGGGAGACTCGATCGTGCCGGTGTTGCACGCCAGCAGCATCAGCGGCGCGATGCCGACCAAACCCTGGAACATGACGCGCCGTACCACCACGCAACGACCTCCACCGTCGACTTGGGGAGAGCGCTGCGTTTCCTTCAATCACCCGCGACGTTTCTTCACCCCGCGAAGCGCCAAGCAATGGCCAAGTTGGCGCCGAGCCAGAGCGTCGGCGTTTCGCCCACCTGACCCAGTGGCGCTACACCCAGCGCGTAGGCGCGCGGGAAGAGGCTGAGTCCGGTTCGCAGCAGCACTGAAATGTGTGACGAGGCGCGGAGGCGGATATCCACGCTGGCCAGTCCTCCGAGATTGGCGCGCACGCCCGTGTGCGGCTCAACCGGCTCGCTGCCCTGGAGATACAGCACATCCAACGCGAGCCCGAGCGCCGGGCCGAACGCGAATGGCCCGAGCTCCAGGAAGTACGTCGCGCTCCAACTCAGGGGCATGCGTACGAGCTGAGCGGAGCCGACGTCGAGTGTGGGATCGCTCTCGAGCGCGATCGGTACGCCGAGCAATGCGCCGGCGTCGAAGGCGAATCGCCATGCTCCGAGCTCGATCCAGAGCCCGATGGCGGCTCCGGGAGCGATGTGCTCGGCATCGGTCGCGTAGGCCGCCGCTGCTGCCAGCTGCATGCCGATGCTCGCACGTGCGGGTTCTGCTTTTGCTTCCTGCTCGTTCGCGACTGGCGCTGCCGGCTCGGCAGTCTGTGGGTGGAGGTTGAGGGCGATGAACACGGCGCTGATGCGCGCGCGCTCTTGACAATCGCGCGCGGGATCGCTGAATTCGCGCCGCTGCGCGCCGACCTCGACCGTGAAGTGATCGCCGTGATCGGTCACGACTGCGCCAGGCTCACTCGACGCCGGCTCGGATGCGTCGATCTCCGCGTCGACCAGGGGTGCGAGCCGCTCCTGCAGGAGCGAGGGCGTGGGGCACGCATCGGGCGCGATCCGTACGTGCAGAACGGGCTCATCCGCCCGCGCTGGCGCCGAAAGATACGCGAACGTCAGACATACGAGCAGAACGCCGTCGCAAACTCGTCGCTTCTCCACCGCCACGTCGATGTCGTGGCGTACGGGATTTCAGCGGCAAGCTCAAGCGTCGCCGAGTCGTGGTTACCAGCGGTTGCCATCTGCGGTTACCGGCTGGTCGTCCGCGTGGGCCTCCTGCAGTCGTCCCGTGGCCGCCGTTCTGGCACTCTGCAGCAAGCTCGCCGCAGCCGTGGTTGGCACAAGACCGAGCCGTTGCATTCACGAGGCTCGCGTCGCTCGAAGCGATCACGCTGTGAGGCCCGGTGAACCCATGATCGCGGCGAACCCTTGAGCGATGGTGACGGGCGCCTTGGGGCGCGCATACATGGTCTCGAGGAATTGCTGCAGCCGCGGAGAATCCGCGAGCAGGCCTTCTTCGTGGGCCCAATCCAGCGTGAAGGCAGCGTTGAGATCGGCCACGGTCAGCTGCTCGCCGACGAGAAAGCGGCGGGTCTTCAGGTGTTTTTCGAGCACGGCGAGCATCCGTTTGCAGTCGCGCTGGGCCAGCGAGACCTCCTGCGGAAGTCTTTCGACCTCCGGATAGATCCGCGTGTGGAGGGCGATGCGCCAGAGCGGCGGTTCGATCTCCGTGACCAGGAAGAACAGCCAGCGATACATCTGCGCGCGGTCTGCCAGTGCGCGCGGGATCAAGCCGCTGTCCGGACGGCTCTCCGCCAGGTAGAGCTGAATCGCACTGGATTCCGTGAGCACCAGATCGCCGTCCACCAGCACGGGCAGCTTTCCGGCAGGGTTCAGCGCCAGGAACGCGGGCCCCAGGTGCTCCGCGGCTCCCATGTCGACGGTTACGATTTCGCACTCGATGTCCAGCTCATTCAGGAGCCAGAGCACGCGCAGCGCACGGGTGGGTGGGGTTCCGTAGAGTTTCATGCCCCTTGTCGCCGAGCGGGCGGTGATTTCGACGAGCGCCTTGAAAAAAGCGCGGGCCGGATGTCGAATTCCGAGGCCACGCGTCGACCAGGGCGTCACCTACACTCCACGCGAGGAGCACCCATCCCATGAAGTACGTCTGTCTGATCTATTTCGACCCCCAGAAGGTCTTCGACGGTAGTCCGGAGTCCAACGCAGTCCTGGCCGGAGTCGGGCCGTACAATGCCGACATCCAGGCGAGCGGACACCATGTGGTCTCCGAGGCCCTGACGCTGCCGAACGAAGCGATGACCGTGCGAGTGCGCGACGGCAAGATGTCTGCGACCGATGGCCCCTTCCTCGAGACCCGTGAAATGCTCGGCGGCTTCATCGTGATCGAGGCGCGCGACCTCACCGAAGCGGTGCAGATCGCCGCGCGGGACCCGTTCGCAAGGCTGGGCGCCGTCGAGGTGCGTCCGGTCGTGGACTTCGGCAAGCCGCGCCCAGACCTGAAACGAGATCGATGACCACGGACGCCGAGCGCGCGTCCGTCGAGGCCGCCTACAAGACGCACGCTCGGCGCGTCCTGGCGACGCTGATCCGTCTGCTGGGCAGCTTCGACGACGCCGAAGAGGCGCTGCACGACGCCTTTGCCGCCGCGGCAACACAGTGGCCTCGCGACGGGATGCCCGCCAATCCCTACGCCTGGCTCGTGTCAGCGGGTCGCTTCAAGACGATCGAGCGCTGGCGACGGCAAGCGCGAGTCGTCCGTGCATTGCCGGACTTCAGCGCGCTCGCGGACACGGTAGCGGAGCCGGAGATGCAGAGGCACATCCAGGACGATGAGCTGCGGTTGATCTTCATCTGTTGCCACCCGGCGCTGGCACCGGATGCACGCATCGCGCTCACGCTTCGCGAGGTGGTGGGGCTGACGACGGAGGAGATCGCGCGTGCCTATCTGACGTCCGCACCCACCATCGCCCAGCGTATCGTGCGCGCAAAGGCCAAGATTCGTGACGAAGCGATTGCCTACGAAGTTCCGGAGCCGGCGGAGCTGTCAGGCCGCGTCGAGAGCGTGCTGGAGGTGATCTACCTGATCTCCAGCGAAGGTTATGCGGCGACGGACGGTCCGGATCTCACCCGCAGTGATCTTTGCGCAGAGTCTATCCGCCTGGGCCGGCTGCTGGTCGAACTGCTCCACGACAGCGAAGCACAGGCGCTGCTCGCATTGATGCTCTTGCATGACGCGCGCTCCGCGACGCGCACCGATGCGGCTGGAGATCTGATCCTGCTCGAGGACCAGGACCGTGCGCTGTGGAACCGCGAACAAATCGCCGAAGCGAAGGGCCTGATCGAGCGAGCGTTGACCGTGCGAAGGGTGGGGTCCTACCTCTACCAGGCAGCCATCGCCTCGCTTCACGCCGAAGCAGCACGGTTCGACCAGACGGATTGGGTTCAGATCGTGGGGCTCTACGATGGCTTGCTCCGCGTGGCCCGCTCACCCGTTGCCGCGCTGAACCGCGCAGTGGCCGTCGCCATGCGCGACGGACCTCTGGCCGGCCTGGCAGCCATCGATGCGGTGTTTGCAGACGGTGGCCTCGATCACTACCACCTCGCCCACGCGGCGCGCGCCGACATGCAGCGCAGGCTCGGCCAGCTGGATGCAGCGCGAGTCTCCTACGAACGGGCGCTCGCAGTGGCGCGCCAGCCAGCGGAGCGCCGCTTTCTGCAGAAGCGCTTGGCAGAGATCGCCTGACTACTTGCAGACGTCGGACATCACCTTGCCATGCAGACAGTGCATCATGGCGTTGGTCGCATTCATGTTCGCGACCGTGAGGTGGTAGATGCGACAGCCAAGGGTGTTGCCAGACGTGTCCGTGACCGAGCCGGGCGTCGTGATCATCGTGCAACCCGCCTGGCAGGCAGCTGCGTCCGCGTAGACCTGCAGCGCGCCGGTGCACATCATGCCGACGGCCAACGAGCAGTAGGCCGCGCACGTCGGGGCTGCGGAGGAGCCGCCAGCACCTGAACTGCCTCCGCTCGCGCCCGCGACGCTGCCACCCGAGCCGCCACCGCCCCCGGAGTCCGAGTCATCGCCACAGGCGATGATCAAGCTCAGCGCCATCACGACCGCGAAGATTTGGCTTCTCGTCTGCATGACCAAAATGAACTGCGACTGTCTGCAACAGTCAAGGCTCCGGCGACGACAGACTGTCTGCTCCTGCAACTCCGAAAGTTAGATGCGTTACGTTCTGGATTGCCCATGCGCCAGACTCGAGCGCGTTGCAGCTCACGTAGCGTGAACAGTGGGTTGCAAGGTTGGGACGGCCGTGCAGACTCGGTCCGAACGGGGAGGGACGTCGTGCACAGAGCAATCATCAGCGGAACAGGTCTCTACACGCCACCGTACGCGATCTCCAACGAACAGTTGGTGGACGCGTTCAACCGCTACGTCGCTCGGTACAACAGCGAGCACGCCGAAGAGATCGCAGCGGGCAAGTTGATCGCACGTCTACCGTCGGACTGCGCCTTCATCGAAAGCGTCTCGGGCATCAAGAACCGCTATGTGATCGAGTCCGAAGGCATCCTCGATCCGAGACGCATGCGGCCGCACTTCCCTCAGCGACCGAACGAGGCGCTGTCGCTCCAGGCCGAGCTCTGCGTCACGGCTGCGCGGGAGGCGCTCGCTCAGGCCGATCGACGCGCCGAGGACATCGACGCGGTGATCGTCGCGTGCGCGAACATGCAACGGGCCTACCCGGCGATGGCGATCGAAGTGCAGCATGCGCTCGGGATCGACGGGTTCGCCTACGATCTGAACGTCGCCTGCTCATCGGCCACCTTTGGACTTCAAGCCGCTTGCAACGCCGTGGAGTCCGGGTCTGCGCGCGCGGTCTTGATGGTCAACCCGGAGATCACGTCGGCGCACCTCAATTTCAAGGATCGCGACAGTCACTTCATCTTCGGCGACGTTTGCACGGCGGTGATCGTGGAACGAGCCGAGCAGCGCACGGGCCGCGGAGACTACGAGGTCCTGTCCACGCGCCTCATGACTCACTACTCCAACACCATCCGCAACAACTTCGGCTTCATGAATCGTTGTGAGGACGCGGAGCCCGACGCCGACGACAAGCTGTTCGTGCAGGAAGGTCGCAAGGTGTTCAAGGACGTGGTTCCGATGGTCATCAAGCTGCTCGTCGAACACCTGGCTGACAATCGACTGACGCCGTCCGATCTCCGATGTTTGTGGTTGCATCAAGCGAACCTGCGGATGAACCAGCTGATCGTCGAAAAGCTTCTGGGTCGCGAAGCCACTCGAGACGAAGCTCCGACGATCCTCGACGACTATGCCAACACCGCATCCGCCGGCTCCATCATCGCCTTCCACAAACACCGCGAACACATGAGGCCGCGAGATCTCGGCGTGATCTGCTCCTTCGGAGCGGGCTACTCGATCGGCAACATACTCGTCCGCAAGCTCGACTGACTGTCTACGTGGAGCTGCAGTTGGCGTTCACGCAGAACGGCTTGCCTGATTTTTCCAGCGTCTCGTTGCGTGTGTCACAGGTCCAGTGGAGAGGGCACTGGGAGCTGCTCATGCACGAGCGGACGCACACGTGCATGGCCGGATGGCAGAACATACTGCGGTCGAGCTCGCCGTTCTTGAGCGTGAGCGCGCAACCTTCGTCGCCGACAGCGCCACACTCGGTGCCGAAGGTCGGTTGTGTGACACCGCCGGCGAGGTCGAGGCGCCGGCTCACGCCGGTTTGAACCTCCGGCGTAGGGCTCACGCAGACGCTGGAAATCGGCCCGGTCGCCGTGCGCTGTTCCTCGTCTTCGTCCGGCTCTGTGCCGAAGCAAGCAGGCAACCAAAGCAGGAGCAGGGCGAAACGAAGTGCCGCAGTGGTCACTGCGGCGCAGTCTACGTCGCAAGTGCGCCCGCCGGAAGCCGCCGAATGCGGTACGCGCCTCAGCCGCCGGCGCTCTCTCCGAAGAGTGCCTCGCGGCAGAGTGTTTCCGCCGTGCGGATGAAGGCTCGCGCCCACTCGAGCCTGAGCGTGGGTGAAGCGATCGGGAGCATGCGCTCGAGCATCGCGATCAACCTGTGCGTAGCCGTCTGCTTCGGGCTCTTGTCGAGTAGCCACCACAGGATCACCGCGAGGTGCAGCACATACAGGAGTCGCCCGAGCGCGGCTGCGTCGTCGGGGCTGGGAGCGTCCATGGCCCCCTGTACCGCAGCTTCGAAGACTGCTTGCACGCGCTGACGGGAGGAGGCGGTCGCCGGCGCGAACAGACCTTCGTTGGCGTCGCCCACGAGCACCGGCCCCAGCGCAACGAGTGTGTCTCGCTGCGTTGCCAGGACACCGAGGCTGGCCTTGAGCGCGAACAGGAATCGCGCGGCCCACGGCCCAGGCTCCATGCTCGAGGCACGTGTCGCATACTCGGTGGAAAGCTCATCGTAGAGCGCAAGCACCACCGCGCGCTTGCTCGGGAAGTAGCGATACAAGAGACCCACGCTGACATCGGCCTTCTTCGCGATGTCTCTGAGGGTGGTCGCCTCATACCCGCGGGAGGCGATTAGCTTGATCGCCACGCCGTAGAGCTGTCGCTGCGTCCTCGCGCCTTGGTCGGTGCTTCCACGCGGGCGACCGCGCCGGCGGGCTTTCCCGCTCGACGAACCATCGCCGACTTGACGCGGGCGATTTTTGGTGAACATGTTTATCTAAATTAGCTCGAGCTGGTCGTGGAGGCAAGGGCCATGAAAATCGTCATTCCAGGTGGCACAGGGCAGGTCGGCAGGGTCCTCTCCCGGTCGTTGCGCGCTCGCGGTGACGAGGTCGTCGTGCTGAGCCGAGCGGCAAGGGCCGACGAGCGGGTGCTGGAATGGGATGGCCGCTCGCTCGGCCCCTGGGTCGACGAGATCGATGGTGCCGACGTCGTGATCAACCTCGCCGGCCGCAGCGTGAACTGTCGCTACACCGCGGCGAACCTGAGAGCGATGATGGACTCACGCGTCGATTCGACGCACGCGGTCGGTCTCGCCATCCAGCAAGTCAGCCGACCTCCTCGGGTGTGGCTGCAGATGAGCACGGCCACAATCTACGCGCATCGCTTCGATGCGCCGAACGACGAAGTCACCGGACGCATCGGCGGGGACGAGCCGGATGTGCCGCGCTACTGGAAGCTCAGCACCGACATCGCGAAAGCCTGGGAGAAGGCCCAGCAAGACGCGAACACGCCGCGCACCCGCAAGGTGGCGCTGCGCAGCGCGATGATCATGAGCCCGGACCGCGATGGCATCTTCGATGTCTTGCTCGGCCTGACACGCGCGGGTCTCGGCGGAGCGATCGCAGGTGGGCGCCAGTTCGTGTCCTGGATTCATGAGCGCGACTTCGTTCGTGCCGTGGAGCTTCTCATCGCGCGTGACGACATCGTAGGTCCCGTGAACCTCGCCGCGCCGAACCCGATCCCTCAAGGAACCTTCATGGCCGCATTGCGCGCCGCTTGGGGCACACGCGTCGGACTCCCGGCCACGAAGTGGATGGCGGAGATTGGCGCGTTCGTGCTGCGGACGGACACCGAGCTCACGCTGAAGAGCCGCCGCGTCGTTTCAAGTCGTCTACTCGATGCTGAATTCAGCTTCGCCTTTCCTGAATGGCCGGCCGCTGCACGAGATCTGGTCGAGCGCTGGCGGCGCCAGCCTTGAGAGCCCCTCAGTCACAGTTCATGCGTCACCTGTGCGCACGAAACGCTGCGCGCTGGCTTCGGTGAGCTTGAACGTGGGACTGACGCGGCGGCTGACGAGCGGTTCTGCCGAGGTCTCTTCGAACGCTGCGAGGATGGCGTGCGGATCGTCCTCGTCCTGCACGATGTCGAAGTCGACTCGGATGCGGCGCTCTTGATCGTCGGTGATCGTGCGCGACTTGTGGAGTTGCGCGCGCGCCGCCTGTTCGTGGCGCAACAGGACCTCACGTGCGGTCTTCACCAGTGTCGCGAACGCACTCGCATCCAGGGGCTTGGGATTCTTCTTGTCGCGGCCCATCGTCCAGGGTCCAACGAGCGCAGGCTCGCTGTCGCCGGTGCGAGTCATCTCGACGGCCCAACCGTCGTCGTCCTCGTTCTTGATCACGCGAGCGATCCACCCGGACTTCTTCCACAGCCGTTCCTCGAATACATCCGCGTCCTCGTGTTCGACACTCATGGCCGGCACCATCGCGCGAAACTCGTTCGAGGACAACGACCGACAGGTGAGTTCGTGTCGCAGGCCCTCGATCGAGGGTCGAGCCGATGAACCTGGTAT
Source organism: Polyangiales bacterium (assembly GCA_035274465.1). Classification (GTDB taxonomy): domain Bacteria; phylum Myxococcota_A; class Polyangia; order Polyangiales; family JAFGIB01; genus JADGRF01. Next base: position 26,735 of record DATEOF010000416.1, on the reverse strand, counting down.
TCTTGCAACCGGACCGATCAGCATGTCCAGCCACGACCCAACGCGGCCTCGGCTAGGCCGTTACGAGGTTTGCGAAGAGCTCGGTCGGGGTGGGATGGCGGTCGTGTACCGTGTGCTCGATCCGGTGAGTGGTCGGCAGCTCGCGGCCAAACAGCTGCTCGCGCAGCGTAACGCGCACTTGTTCGGCGAGTCGTGCACGCGCTTCGAACGCGAGTTCCACACGCTGAGTGGGCTGTCCCACCCACGCATCATCGAGGTCCACGACTACACGCTGGACGCTGCGGGTCCGTTCTACACGATGGAGCTGTTGGACGGCGGCGATCTGGTGGAGCGCTCTCCGATCCCGTGGCAGCAGGCTTGCGCGCTGTTCCACGATGTTTGCTCCTCGCTCGCGTTGCTGCACTCGCGGCGCTTCGTGCATTGCGACATCAGTCCGCGCAACGTGCGCTGTACGAAGGATGGACGCGCCAAGCTGTTCGACTTCGGTGCGATGGTGCCGATGGGGCGCGGCATGCTGATCGTGGGAACGCCGTCGTTCACCGCACCCGAGGTGATCGCGCGAGCCGATCTCGACGCACGCACCGACTTGTTTTCGTTGGGCGCGACGCTCTACTACGCGTTGACGGGCCGCGTCGCATTCGCGGCGCGCGACTTCTACGAGTTGATCGAGGCCTGGCGCGTCAAGCCGCGGCCGCCCTCGCACTTCGTGCCCGGTATCCCGGAAGCGCTCGACCGGCTGACCTTGTCCCTGCTGAACCTGGAGGCATGCGAGCGGCCGCGCAACGCGTTCGAGGTCATGCAGCGTTTGGCTGCCTGCGCCGATCTGCGAGGGCGCGAGCTGCTGGACGTGTCGCAGGTCTACCTGTCCACGCCGGTGATGGTCGGGCGCGAGGCGCTGATGGCGTCGATGCAGGACGAGTTGTCGCAGGCGCTGGCGGGGCATGGTCGGGCGCTGATCGTCCGAGGTGGCGCCGGGCTCGGGCGCTCCCGCGTGCTCGACGCCGCCGTGCTCGCCGCGAAGTTGCGCGGAGTCAGCGTGGCGAGCGCCAGCGCCGACGCAGCGTCCGACGAGGACTTCGCGGTCGCGCGCAGGTTGTGCGAACAACTGCTCGAGGTGGCACCCGACGCGGCGAAGGCGGAGTACGCACGCCTCTCGGATCTGACTGGACCCGTGCCCGCGCGCGCGCCTCTCCAGGCCGCGTTGAGTCGCTGGCTCCTCGAGCTCGCCAAGGTGCAGCCGATCGCCATCGCGGTGGACGACATTCAACGCTGCGACGATCCCAGCGCCGCGTTGCTCGCGCAGTGTGCAGCCCAGAGCGACGGACTGCGCCTGATCCTGCTGTTCAGCATGGAGAGTGGGACCGACGCGCCCGCTTCGAATGCGCTCGAAGTCCTGACCCACCATGCACGCACGTTCGAGCTCGCGCCGCTCAGCGCGGCAGAGACCGTCGCACTGCTCACTTCGGTGTTTGGCGACGTGCCTCATGTCAGCGAAGTCGGACACGCGGTGCACACGCTGGCGGCTGGTAACCCGCGGCTGTGCATGGAGCTGGCGCGACACCTGGTCGAGCACGATATCGTGCGCTACGTGGACGGCAGCTGGACGTTGCCCAGTCGGCTCGCGGCCGAGGACCTACCGCAAAGCGCCGAGGCCGCGTTGCGCACACGGGTCGCGGCGCTCACCACGCGGGCCCGCCACTTGCTCGAGGCGCAGGCACTGGCGTCGCATGAAGCCTTTACGATCGAGGACTATCGACAGCTGTCGCCGGACGTCTCGGCCGCCGACGTGGCGTCTGCGGTGTCGGAGCTGATCGCGCGCGAGTTCCTGGTGAGCGACGGCAGTGTGTACTGGCTCGCGCATCGCAGCTGGGCGAGCGCGTTGACCGCGCACATGAGTGAGCAGGAGCAGCGACAACGGCACGCCGGCATCGCGGTGCTGTACGGCGAGAGCCTCAAGAGCGTGTTTCACTACTTCGCTGCGGGGCTGTTGCAGCGCGGCCTGGACTTGTTGCTCGCACAGTTTCAAGCACAGGGAGAAGCGCTCGAGATCTTCGCGACGCTCCACATTCCGGCATGGGAGCTGGCGCGCCTGCTGGAGCGGGCGATCGACGCGGCGCAGACACTGCAACGTTCCCCGCGGGACATCACCGAGCTCCAACGCAAGTTGGTGGCGTTCTCCGTGGCTGCCGACGATGCGCACTACTGGCGCGCCCAGCCTGCACTGCTCGAACGCTTGCGGCAGGATTCGGGGCTCGCGCTGTGGCAGCAGCTCGAGCATGTCACGGATCCGGGCACGCGCCTCACCCAGGCACTGCAGACCGCATTCCAACGCCATACTGACACGCCGGAAGCGGAGCGCGTGTATCGCCCGGACGAGGCCATCCGCCATCTGGTGCAACTGGTGGCGGTGTCGATCGCGATCTCCTTCCGGAGCTACGACACGCAGCTGGTAGCGTCGCTGCCTGGGCTGCTCGAGCCGTTCGCGCCGCTGTCACCGGCGATCGACGCCATCCATCAGAACGCCGTCGCGTCGCGTGAATTGCGCTGTCTGGTGCAGACCGAGCGCGCGCGTCTGCGCTGGATCGCGGTGTACGAGAAGCTGAGCAAGCTGAGCGAGACTGAGCTGCCTCACGTCAGCGTGATTCGCCGCGCGATCGCCTCGGGCGTCTCGAACGTCGAAGTGGCTCTCGGCATACCGGACGTCGAGCACTGGATCGAGCAGATCGAGGTCGACCCGATGCAGGCCGTGCAAGCGGCCTACACACGCAAGGTGGTTTGCCTGCAACAAGGTGACTGGGCGGCTGCGGAGGAGCACCGAAAGCGCGCGGAGCAAGCATCGCTGCAATCGCGCGTGCGCCCCATGTTCTTGTCCTCGCTCTTGACCGAGCTCGTCGCGCACGCCCGAGCCAGTGATCTGACAGGTGTCAAACAGCTTAGAGACCGCTTCACTCTGCTCGCTGAACGGAACGAACACTGGGGCGCCGGCCGATTGCTGGCCGATGCGATGTACCACCGGCTATGCGGCCAGCTGGAGAACGCCTGCCGAGACTTCGAGGCGTGCATCGAGCGGAGCGAACCCGATGCCCGCGAACCCGCGCGCGTGCCCGTGTTCTGGTTGCCTGCCGTCGCGGGCGCCATCGAGACGCTGGTCGAATGCGGCCACCACGAACGCGCTCGAGCGCTCGGCACGCGCGCGCTCTCGATGTGTCAGGCTCGCGAGATCGAAGTCGCGACCCTCGAAGTCGAGCGCGCTCTGGCACTGGCTGACGCCAAGCTCGGCGACTACCCGACCGCTGTAGCGCGCCTGGATCGGGTGATCGCAGCGCAAAAGAACCTGGGCGTGACTGGACTCATGCTGGGCGCGTCCTACGAGGCACGCGCGCGCGTTGCGATCTGGGCGCGGGACGAGGAGGCGCTCGGCGAGTTCGGCCGCTTGACCGCTCGCGAGTACCGGCGCGGCGCGGGCTCGCCGCTGGGCGCACGCTACGAACGCTTGATGGACGAAGCGCGCACGGCCTTCCCACATCGCATCGCTGCGCTCGGCGACCTGGATCTATCCGCCATCGGCCTAAGCCGCCCCGAGCGCCAGCCATCCGCAGCGCGTGCGGTGAGCCAGGTGTTGCGCCAGGCGACCACCGCCGTCGAGCGAGCCGCGTTCGCCCTGTCACTCCTGTGCAGGGACCGGCAAGCGCTCGGCGGCCACCTCTACCTGGTGACCGAGCGAGGCTTGATCCTCGCCGCCTCGCAAGGCGTCGGCGCGCCCGATGCAAAGCTCGCTCACTTCGCGCGGTCTCATCTACGGAGCGAGTTGCAACAGCCCGACGTCGCCACCCGACTCGAGTCCGACATGGCGATCAGCCAGGCGCGACCACAGCCAAGCACCGGCGACACGCCTCACCCGATCACGCTCACCTGTCTCGACGAAGGGAACCTGAAACACGTCGGGATCGCACTCCTCGTCATGGCCCCGGACACAGCAGCAAAGACGATCGACGCCCGCCTGGTCGGCGAGCTCGCCAGCCAGTTGTCGGAGGCAGGTGACGCGCGCGCCTGTACCCTCGACGACTTGAGTGTAGGGAGCGCGTGAGGCCGTGTTAGTTCATCGATTCGAACGCAGAGCTCTGTGGATGGCACTGGCAGCGGCCATGCGCCGCGAGAGCGGCAAGTGTGCTGCGTACACGCCGAAGCCCGGCGATGCCTGCGAGCGCGGTGCAGGTTGCAACGACGACCCAATCTCTTCCGTCCGCGCGGGCCTGTGTTTGAGCGACGGCAGCTGCTATTGCCTCGGCAAGGCCGTCAAGAACCCCGATACCGGCCTGTGCAAGCTGCAGTGATCGTCAGGTCTCACGAGCTGCGCGCTATCGCGGCCGGGAGGTAGACGTCGAACTCGGTGCCTCGGCTCGGCGTACTGCGTACGACGATGCCGCCTTCATGGCTCCTCACGATGCCGTGCACGACCGACAAGCCGAGGCCGGTGCCTTCTCCGAGGCCTTTGGTCGTGAAGAACGGGTCGAAGATGTGATCGAGCGTGGCCATGTCGATGCCGACGCCGGTGTCCGCGACGATCAGCTGGGCGTAGGTGCCCGGGCGCAAGACGATGGAGTGCGCGTCGAGTGGGGCTTCGAGGACGACTCGCTGCAAGCGGAGCTCGAGCCGTCCACCGCGCTCGCGCATCGCGTGGATGGCGTTGGTTCCGAGGTTCATCACGACCTGGTGGATCTGCGTGGGATCGGCGAGCACCTCCGGGACGTCGGGCTCGAACCGCGTCTCGAGTCGGACTGTGCTCGGGAGCGTCACGCGCAACAGCCCGAGAGCCTCGGAGACGAGCGGCTGCAAGCGCACGATGCGTCGCTTCGATTCCTCACGACGACTGAACGTCAAGAGCTGGCGCACGAGCTCGGCGCCGCGGCTGGCTGCCGTCTCCGCCTCGGCGAGGAAGCGATGGGCGCTCTCTTCCTTCGGTAGGTCTGCGAGCGTGAGCTCCAGGCTCGCGCGGATCACCGTGAGCAGGTTGTTGAAGTCGTGTGCGACGCCGCCCGCCAGCGTGCCCAGGCTGTCCAGTCGTTGGGCGTGCAGCACCTGGACTTCGAGGTTCTTGCGCGCGGTGATGTCGGTGTTGATGACCAGCACCGAACGCACACCACCGAGCTCGTCGCGGATCAGCGTCCAGCTGCAGTCGACGATGATGCGACGCCCTGCCTTGGTGAACTGCACCAACTCGCCCATCCAGTGACCGTCTTCGATCAGGTGCTGCTGCGCACGCTCGAACGCCTTGGTGTCTCGATAGATGAGGTTGCGGAGGTTTTGACCGATCGTCTCGGCGCTCGTCCAGCCGTAGACGCGCTCTGCGCCCTTGTTCCAGTACTGGATGACGCCGTCGAGATCACGTACCGCGATCGCGTCGTTGGCCTTGTCCAGGAGCGCTGCCTGCTCGGCGACGCGTAGCTCTGCCTTGCGACGCTCGGTCACGTCGTGCACGGTGCCCACCAGGTTCGTGCAGCTGCCGTTGTCATCGAACAGCGGCGTGATCGACACCTCACCGTACTTCACACCGGACGGATACGAGCTGACCTCGTCCCAGGTGAGCGTGCGCCGCTCGTGGATGGCGCGCAGATAGTTCTGGATGACCTGGGAACGTGAAGGCTCGGGGATCACTTCGTCCAGCATGCGGCCGACCACCTGATCCTCGCGCAACCCGGTCGTCCGGAGGAATGCCGGGTTCACGGACAGAAAGCGAAAACGCTGGCCGGGCTCGACGCCCACGTAGAACAGTACGTCCGTGACCGCGCCGTACATGAGCGATCGCAGCCGTTCGCTGCTGCGCACCGCCTCCTCCATGGTTCGGCGCACCGTGACGTCCTCTATCATTGCGATCACCGAGCGCGGCACGTCCCTTTGCGGCTGCACGAGCGACGCGGTCAACCGGCCCCAGACCACTGCGCCATCTTTGCGGACGTAGCGCTTGTCGCTCTGGAACGTCTGACGCGTACCGCTCTTGAAGCTGAGGTGCAGCGCGCGATCGCTCTCGAGATCCTCGGGATGCGAGAAGTCCGTGAACGGGCGTGCGGCAAGCTCGGTCTCCTCCCAACCGAGGAAATGTTGCAGCGCGGCGTTGCTCCGCAGCACGCGCCCGTCCGCGCCGATCAGCGCCATACCGATCGCGGCCCCCTCGAACACCACGCGAACCTCGGCCTCGCTCTGGCGCAACGCCTGCTCCGTGCGCTTGAGCGCGGTGATGTCCGTGATCATCCCCAGCGCACCGGCGACCTCGCGCTTGTCCTCCTGTACAGGACTGCCGGACACCAGGGCCCAGAACGCGCTGCGGTCCTTGCGCCGAAACCGGAACTCGAACTGCTCGTTCGACGTGCGCAGCCGCTGCACGAAGTTGCCCTCGGCCGCCCGCCGGCTGGTTTCGTCCATGAACTCGGTGATCGGCCGGCCGAGCAGCTCTTCGGGCGAGTATCCGAGCATCTTGGCCGTGCGCTGGTTGACGAACAGAGTCCTGGCCTCGACGTCGAGCAACCACACGCCCTCGGACGCCGTGTCGACGATCTGCCGGTACCGCGCGTCGGCGCGGCGCGCTGCACGTTCGGCCCGATCGCGCGAGATGGCGATGGCCGCGAGAGAAGTGGCGCAGGCCACCCAGTCTTGCTCGCGCGCGTGGGGCTTGCGCGCGGCCTGGTAGTACATGGCGAACGTCCCGAGCACGTTGCCGCCGGGTGCGTCGAAGATCGGACTCGACCAGCACGCGCGCAGGCCGAACGGCAGCACCAGCTGCCGGTAGTTCGTCCAGTTCGGATGCGTCCCGATGTCGTCGATGATCACCGCTTCGCGCAGGTACGCTGCCGCGCCGCACGAGCCTTCGTGTGGACCGATCTGCGCACCATCGATTCCCTGCACCAGCTCGCGTGGCAAGTGCGGCGCCGCGCCGTGGCGGACGCGCTTGCTCTCGGCATCGAGCAGCAAGATCGAGCAGAACATGCCATCGCTCTGGCGCTCGATGAGTAGCACGATCTCTTCGAGCACCTCGGGCAGAGGCCGGCCGGCAGCGATGTGCTCGAGCACGACGCGCTGTTCCTGCTCGAATGCTCGCGCCTCCTCTCGCGCCGTGGAGCTCGCGCGTTCGCGTAGCGCTCGCTCGACTGCGGGGCCTAGGTGCGAGAACCCGCGCGTGCGCAAGCAGATCGTTGCGCCGAGACGTTGCGCGGCCTCGGCCACGTCCTCGAATGCATCGGCAACGAGCAGTAGCGCGGGATCGACTCCGGCCTCACGTTCGCGCAAGGAGCGCAGCGCCGCCGGTGCGCGAGCGCCTTGAAACACACACACGACCGTGTCCCAGCGCCCGGCCTCGAGCGCAGCTCGGGCCCGAGTTTCGTCATCCACGCGCACGCAGTCCGGCGCATAGTTTCCATGCGCCAGCGCGTCCGTGAGCCACCCTGCGTCGCGATCGGAGTCTGCGATCAGCAGGATTCGAAGAGCGATAGCCATCGCAGGTGGAACCCCCGACGGCAGCATACACGATCCCAGCCGGTCCACACGAGCACGGTCGGTCGAAGCGCGCCGTGCTGTAGAATGCGCCGATGCGCGCGAGAACGCGACAAATTGACGTGATCTTCGAGCCTGTCATGCGCTCCGCGGCGATGCGCGCGGTGGATCGAGCCCTGCAGCTCGTGGCTGGCAAGGACGTGGCAGTCACGCTGATCGGCGAGAGCGGGACCGGCAAGGAGGTGTTGGCACGCCGGATCCACGAGCTCTCGGATCGACGGCGCGGCCCGTTCGTGCCCATCAACTGTGCTGCGATTCCAGAAGCACTCTTCGAGAGCGAGCTCTTCGGCCACGAGCGCGGCGCTTTCACGGGAGCCAATGCGCGCGCGAAGGGCAAGGTGGAAGCGGCGTCGGAGGGCACGCTGTTTCTGGATGAGATCGGCGAGATGCCGCTCACCATGCAAGCCAAGCTGCTGCGCTTCCTGGAAAATCGCCGGTACATGCGCGTGGGCGGAACGACCAAGATTCAGGCGGATGTTCGCCTGGTGTTCGCGACGCTGCGCTCGTTGGAAGACGATGTTCGCAGCGGACGGTTTCGCGCCGACCTGTACTACCGCATCCAGGGCATCGTGCTCGAGGTACCACCGCTGCGGTCTCGTCGAGCCGATGTCGGGCTACTCACGGAGCAGTTCATCGAGCAGCTGTCGTCGAGGCACGGCACCGCGCCTCCCAGGCTCACACGCCGCGCCCAGGCCGCGCTGGCGAGCTACGCCTGGCCGGGCAACGTTCGCGAGCTACGAAACGTGGTCGAGATGCTGTGTCTGCTTCGAGGCGGAACCATCGTACGCGTCCGCGACCTGCCCCCCGCGCTGCGCCAGTCGCTTCGAGACCAGCACCAACAGCCCGCGCGCGAGCTCCAGCTGTCGCTCGAACAACCGCTCGAGGCGATGGTCGACGAGCTCATCAATGCCGTCGTCGCCGCCGAGGGCGGCAACCAGACGCGCGCGGCCGAACGTCTACGCATCAGCGTGCGGACGATTCAGCGGCGCGCCGGTCAGACCAAGCAGCGCACCAGCGGCGCGCGGAGGGTGCGCTGACGTCCTCGTAGGTCGTCCTGAGCCGCGATTCGCGCAGTTTCGTCGCTGTCGGCCACTGCCGAACGTCGGACCACGACAAAATGTCGTGATTCGAAGTTGCAGCTCGAGAAAAGAGCGCACGCTGCGCGCTCTCAGCTGCCGTTTCCGCACGTTCCGGTCTTGGCACGGCAGGTGCTTTGGCACGGTCCCGCGGTCCGCGATCACGCGGCTCGTTCGAAGCAGGAGCCTTCTGGGTGAGAAACGAATCACTACACGACTGGGTTCAGAGCATCGCCGCGCACACCCAGCCCGCGCGCATTCACTACTGTGATGGTAGTGAAGTCGAACACGCCGCGCTGGTCAGGGAAATGTGTGCGGATGGAACGCTGGTTCCGCTCCACCCGGAGCTGCAGCCGCGCAGCTACCTCCACCGCTCGAATCCGAACGACGTCGCGCGTACCGAGCACCTCACCTTCATCTCGACGCAGCATGCGAGCGAAGTGGGACCCACCAACAACTGGATGAGTCCTGCGGAAGCAAACACGCGCGTCTGGCCGTTGTTCCAGGGCTGCATGAAGGGACGCACGATGTTCGTCGTTCCGTACCTGATGGGTCCGGTCGGCTCGCAGTTCAGCCGCGTGGGCGTCGAGCTCACCGATTCACCGTACGTGGTGGCGAATCTTCGCACCATGACGCGCATGGGCGACGTCGCCATGACGGCGCTACGAACTTCGAACGGCTTCGTCCGCGGTATTCACAGCCTGGGCGATCTCTCGCCCGAGCGTCGCTACATCGTGCATTTCCCGGAGAGCGCCACGATCTGGAGCATCGGCTCCGGCTACGGTGGCAACGCACTGCTGAGCAAGAAATGTCACGCGCTGCGGATCGCGAGCGTGCAAGCGCGCAAAGAGGGCTGGCTCGCGGAGCACATGCTGATCGTCGGCGTGACCAACCCTCAGGGCGCCAAGCACTACATCGCAGCTGCGTTCCCCAGCGCATGCGGCAAGACGAACCTCGCGATGTTGGTTCCGAGCCTGCCGGGCTGGACGATCGAGACCGTGGGCGATGACATCTGCTGGATGCACGTGGGCAACGACGGTCGACTCTGGGCGATCAACCCCGAAGCTGGCATGTTCGGAGTGGCGCCCGGTACGAGCGTCGAGACCAACCCGAATGCGATGCGCGCGCTCGCGCACGACACCATCTTCACGAACGTCGCGCTCAAAGCAGATCGGACGCCGTGGTGGGAAGGCCAAGCTGCGCTCTCGCAGGGCGAGGTGCTGACGGACTGGCGCGGAGAACCGTGGAGTGCCGGCGCGGGCGGCCCTGCGGCTCATCCCAATGCTCGCTTCACGGTTGCTCTCGGACAGTGTCCCTCTGCGACCGGCAGCTTCGAGGATCCGCGAGGCGTTCCGATCTCGGCGATCGTGTTCGGCGGGCGCCGCTGCGACATCGTGCCGCTCGTGTACGAAGCTCGAACCTGGAGCAACGGCGTGTACCTCGGCGCGAGCATGGTCTCCGAGACCACGGCGGCAGCCACCGGCGCGATCGGAGTGCCGCGCCACGACCCCATGGCGATGCTGCCTTTCTGTGGCTACAACATGGGTGACTACTTCCAGCACTGGCTGCGGCTCGGCGCGAAGCTGCGAAATCCGCCCAAGTTCTTTCACGTCAACTGGTTTCGCCGAGACAGCTCCGGAACCTATCTCTGGCCAGGGTTTGGCGAGAACATCCGCGTGCTCGATTGGATCCTCCGGCGCGTCGAGGGGTCCGCGGACGCGCGAACGACGCCGATCGGCCACGTCCCGACTGAAGACAGCCTGAATCTCGCGGGGCTCGAGCTTTCACCGGCGACTCTGCGCTCTTTGCTCCATGTCGAGCCTGCAGCTTGGCTGCGCGAGGCCAATCGCACGCTCGATTTCCTGGCCAAGTTCACGACCCGCCTGCCGAGCGGCCTGCTCAACGAACATCAATTGCTCATGGCGCGCCTCACGCGTGCTCTCACATAGGCGCTCGGTTGCCGTGACGAAGACCAGGGAACATTTGATCGCCGAAGCGCTGCGACGCGGTTGGACAGTGGGCGACTCGCAGTTCGATCGCATCTATCCGCGGCCCATCCAGGTGGTTTCGTCGCGCTTCTGGACACCGGTCGTGGTGTCGCTGACAGCTGCGGCCTGGCTGCGGGAGGCGGAGCATCACAGCGTGCTCGACGTCGGCGCGGGTGCGGGCAAGTTCTGCATCGTCACGAACCTCGCCTCGGGCTGTGTTGCGCACGGCGTCGAACAACGGCCGCAACTGGTCGAGGCTGCGTCCGCAGCGGCGGCCATCTACGGCGCCGAGGTCAACGTGGTGCTGGGGACGATTCAAAGTATCGACCCTGCCGCATTCTCGGCATTCTACTTCTACAATCCATTCGGCGAGAATCACCACACCGAGTCGGAACGTCTGGACGACGCCGTCGAGCTGTCGCCTGAGCGCTGCGCCCGCGACCTCGCGTGCGTCGAAGGTTGGCTCGACGCAGCAGCGGCGGGCACGTGCGTACTGACCTATCACGGCTTCGGCGGCCGCATTCCGGACACCTACGACTTGGTCCGAACGCGCAGCAGTAAAGCCGGCTCACTGCACATGTGGATCAAGCAGCGAAGTGGGCGCGCGAGCGGATTCTATCTGGAGATCGGAGAGCTCGTCCTGTCGAGCGAGCAGCTCGAGACGCTTTCGAAGCGCGTCACCCAGAGCTGCCGTGCCAGTGTTCGGGAGCTGTTGGATCGGCCGTTGGGATGAGGTCGGTCGCCATGCGAAGTTCCACCGAAGCGCTGTGCATCGTCATCGCCGAGAGTCGCGAGACGGCGGACGGCTTGCACGAATATCTGACCAAGTCCGGCTTTGCGGCTCGGACCTCACGTCGCCTGCACGATGCGAGCACGCTGTGCGCGAATGCGAGCGCGCTGGTGCTCTTCCCGGATGAGTTCGACGAGCGCGAGGTCCTTGCGAGCCTTCGATCGCTGCACGCCAAGCATCCACGGCTCCTGCTCCTGCTCGTGACCGCCGCCCCCCAGCGCGTGCGCGCAGCTTGCGGTCCGGATCCGCACGCGTCGCGCACGGTCGTGCTCGCGAAGCCGACGTTCGGCTGGAACCTGCTCGATGCGATCCGCACTCACGTCACGCGCGCGAGGTGAACACATGTGGCTCACCCGACGTGTATGCCCGCCTTGCGCGCGGTGGTTCGCGCTCTGCATGATTGGAGCAGGTGAGATCAGCCGAAACGCGTCCGATCACCATCCCGCCTACAGCAGGAGATACTGGAGGCGCGAGTGGTGCGTCTGCGGCGCCAGTTCCCGACCTTTGTGTGCGCGTGACGAGTGGCCCCGACGTCGGTACCACTCGCGTCCTCGGCCCCACTCCGGTGGTGGTCGGTTCCTCCCCGGCGAACGGGCTGTTTCTCGCCGACCGTCACGTCAGCCGCACGCACTGCGAGTTGTTCCTGCGCGACGGCGAGTGCGTGGTGCGCGATCTCGGCTCCAGGAACGGAACCTTCGTCGACGGAAATCGCGTGCAGGAGGCCGTGATCGGCGTCGATTCGCGCCTGCGCGTTGGACACACGGATCTGAGCCTCCACGTACCGGAGACTGCGCCCGACGACGGTGCCACCACCACCGTGGTCCTGGGAGGCATGGTGGGTAGCTCGAAGGCCGCGCAGCGCATGTTTGCTGCACTGCGCAGCATCGCGGGCAGTTCGTTGAGCTGCCTGCTCCTCGGCGAGACCGGCACGGGTAAGGAGCTCGCCGCCAGGGCACTGCACGAGCACAGCCCGCGCGCAGGCAAACCTTTCTTCGTCGTCGATTGCGCGTCGGTGGGCGCGCAGTTCATCGAGGACAAGTTGTTCGGCCACGAGCGCGGAGCGTTTACTGGAGCGACGAGCGCGATGCCCGGTGTGTTCGAAGAGGCGCGCGGTGGCAGCGTGTTCCTCGACGAGATTGGCGAGCTACCGCTACCGCTGCAAGCCAAGCTGTTGGGCGTGCTCGAGCGCCGCGAGGTCACGCGCATCGGCTCCCACGCGCCCATCAAAATCGACTTTCGGTTGGTCGCTGCGACGCATCGCCACGTGGTCGAGATGGCGCAGAACGGAGAATTCCGGCAAGACCTGTTGTACCGGTTGTCGGAGTTCACGTTGCGGCTGCCTTCGCTTCGAGAGCGCAGCGAGGACATTCCGTTGATCGCGCAGGCGCTGCTGCAGCGCGAAGGGCGGGGGGACCGCAGGCTCAGCGAGGACGCCGCCGAATACCTGCGCCAGCTCTTCTGGCCTGGCAACATCCGCGAGCTGCGGAACGTCATGCGGCGCGCCGCGGCACTGGCGACTGGCCCGATCATCGATCGCGATCTGCTGCTGAACCTGGAAGAAGTCACCGCCGACTTCCAGATGCCGGAAGGCTTCAGCTCGAACTCGCCGCCTGCTCGCTCGCTGACGCCTGTGGCGCGAACCAGCTGGCCGAACGTGAACGACGGCGGGCCCGTCTCTTACACGCCGAGTGGCAACCCGAAGCCGATCGTGCCGACCGACGCACCCGCGATCGACCCCGCCGCCGCGTTTGATCTGCCGCTCGCGGAGGCTTCGGAAGTATTTCGGGCCGCCTACATGAAGGAGCTGCGCCGCCGCTTCGGCGACGATCTCAACGGCGCGGCTGCACACGCAGGCGTACATCCGAAGTCCGTCTCCAGGCTCTTCCGCCTCTACCGCGCTTACTGAGAACCAGTAACGCGTCCCGTTACCGCGGTAACCGCGTCGCTCTTGCGGTTACGAGCGCGCACGCGCGACTGACGAAATTTGCAACGTTCTAGCCTCGGCTGGCCAGGCACGCCGGTTGCGATAGCAGCGAACGAACACCGAGTTCGGCGCTCGCAGTCAGAGCGTCCAGAGGGGACAGAACGTGAAGACACGAACCACGTATGTGAACGTCGTACTAACACTCGCAGCCTTACTGGGGGTATCTGCGTGTGCGTTCGAGCCTGCCACCGAGGAGGATCTCGTCGAGGTGGAGGGTACCGGCGAGGCCCTCACAGTCGAGAATCCGCAGACCGCTGGGCCCTACGCGGCCTGTTATTACACCAGCAACATCAGTCGATCGCAGTACGCCGGTGCACGTCTCTACTATCCGTGCGCCGCCGGCACGGCGCCGAGCGGAGCGATCGCCAGCGGCGTGTTCGCTGCCACCACGCTCTCGCCGGGTTACACCAACGCCTCGAGCACGATCTTCTGGCTCGCAGAGCACGTCGCGAGCCACGGCTTCATCACGCTGGTCATGCAGCCGGACAACACTTGGGGCTTCAACGCCGAGTGGCGTGACGCGCACATCGATGCGTACAACGAGTTGCTCGACGAGAACTCGCGCTCGGGCAGCCCGATCTACCAGAGGCTCAACGTCAGCAAGATCCAGATCATGGGCTTCTCGAAGGGCGGCGGCGGCGCCTTGATGGCCGCGCAGTCGCTGACGAGCCAGGGCAAGGTGCTGGGCTCGGTGCAGGCGCTCGCCCCGTATTACGACTCATGGAGCAACGTCAACCTGATCACTGCGCCGACGGCGATCCACGGCGGCTCGTCCGACAGCATTGCGCCGACAGGCTCGCATGCGGTTCCCATGTACAACGGTCTCGCGTCGGGCACGAAGCGCGAGCTCGCGATCTACAGCGGCCTCTCGCACACCGAGTGGTACTCGGGTTCGGGCAGCATGCGCTACAAGATGAAGCAGTACATCACCTCGTGGATGAAGGTTTATCTCAACGGCAACAGCGGCTACCAGGTGTACCTGAATGGCTCCAGCCATCAATCGAGCTGGTTCACGACGTACACGTACGTGCCGTGATTCGATGACCGACAGATTGCGGGCTCCAGTTCCGAGCGGACTGGGGCCGCGTGTTTTTAATCGACTTACGCTACCCTCGGCCGCGCTAGTCCATGTCGACCGCGCCGAACACCTCCGAACGGGGCCAGCTGCAGCTCGTTCTCGATGCGGGCATGGTGGTCGGGTCGATCTTCCTGGCGTCCTCGCTGCACCAGCTGCTGCGGCCACTCTGGCCGCCGCTGCGCGTGCCGCCCAACTTCGAGGCGCACGCCACGCTGGTCTACCTGGTGTTGCCGCTGTGGCTGGTGCTCTCCGTGATGTTTCGCCTGCACGTCGCCGTCGCGCAGCGGGTGGGCCAGGCCGAGTTGCTGGTCCGTTTGACCAAGCTCCACGTCGCGGGCCTGGCTGCGCTTTCGATCGTGCAGTTCGTCACGCACTCGGTGATCAACCGCAGCCTGGTGGCGTTGTTCCTGCTCAGCACGTTTGCGCTCATGTACCTGCAGCGTACGGCGGCGATCGCCTGGGCACGCTTTCAGTATCGGCGCGGCACCGGGCGCGAGCGCCTGCTGCTGATCGGCCTGCCTTCGCGCCGCATGAGCGAGTTCGTGCGCGCCGCGCTGGCCAGTCCGGACCCGCCGCAGCTGCTCGGCTACCTCGAGGCCGCGCCGGACGACGGCGAACCCCCGCCCGACGCACCGCCACTGCCGTGCCTGGGCACGCTGGACGAGCTGTCGCAGGTGCTGCACGCGCAAGCCGTCGACCACGTGATGTTCTTCCCGCCGGCCAACCGCCCCGAGCGGCTGCGTGAAGCGCTGGCCGCCTGCGAAGAGGTGGGTGTGACCGCGAGCTTCTCGCTCGAGCTCGTGCAGCTGGCGGCGGCGGTGCCCCGCGTCACCGAGCACTACGATCACGCCTTCGCCAGCTTCGAGACCTCGCCCAAGCGGGCCGATGCGCTGGCGATCAAGTACGGGCTCGACCCTTTGATCGCCGGCCTGCTGTTGATCGCCACCGCGCCCCTGACCCTGGCCATCGCCTGCGCCATCTGGGCCAGCACCGGCCGGCCGATTTTCTACGCTCAGGATCGCACCGGCTGGAACGGCCGGCCGTTCCGCATGTACAAGTTTCGCAGCATGCGCGTCGGCGCCGAGGAGGAGCGCGATGCGCTGACCGACGTCAACCAGATGTCGGGCCCGGTGTTCAAGCTGCGCGATGACCCGCGCGTGACAGGGCTGGGCCGTGCGCTGCGCAAGACGAGCTTGGATGAGCTGCCTCAGCTCTGGAACGTGCTCACCGGCAGCATGAGCCTGGTGGGCCCGAGGCCGCTGCCGCTGTCCGAGCAGGCGCAGATCCGGGGCTGGCAACGGCGGCGGCTGACCATGAAGCCCGGCCTGACCTGCCTGTGGCAGGTCTCGGGGCGGAGTGACGTGGACTTCGTGGACTGGATGCTGCTCGACTTGAAATACGTCAACGAGTGGAGTTTATGGCTGGATCTGTTGATCCTGCTGAAAACCGTGCCAGTGGTCCTGTTCGGCCGCGGCGCAAGCTGATCTGCTGCACGCCGAGCATGCGCCGCCGCACCTTGACAGCGGCCCCGCCTGCTCCTACACCGCGGACGCACCCCCGGTAGACAGCGCTGTATCATGAGCTTTTTCGGGGGAACGAGGGCCCGAGAGTCGGGTTCCAGTAGCAATCACGAGGCCCAGAGCGGTCTCGAATGGAGGCACCGTGAAGATCCTGGTTCCCGTCAAGCGAGTGGCCGACCCAGACAACGCCAACAAGGTGAAGATCACCGGCGATGCGTCCGCGGTCACGACCGACGGCCTCGAATGGAAGCCGAATCCGTTCGACGAGTACGCCGTGGAAGCGGCGCTCCGGCTGAACGAGAACGCGCCCAAGAACGAGAAGCTCGGCGAGACGATCGTGGCTTCGCTCGGCCCCTCCGACGTGCAGCAAACGTTGCGCCAGGCGCTGGCCATGGGTGCCGACCGCGGTGTGTTGATCGAGGCACAGGACGGGCAACTGGACACGGCGGTCACCGCGCGCGCGCTCGCGAAGCTGGTCGAGGAAGAGAAGCCGGACCTGGTCTTGATGGGCAAGCAGACGGTCGACGGCGACAGCAACGCGGTGGGCCAGACGCTGGCCGAGATGCTGGGCTGGCCGATGGCGACCTTCGCGATGAGCCTGTCGACGGCGGACGGCGGCAAGACGCTGACCGTGGGTCGCGAGGTGGACACCGGCGTGCTGACGGTCAAGGTCACGCTGCCGGCGGTGGTCACGGTCGACCTGCGCATCGTGGCGCCGACCGCGATCAAGAACGGCGCGACCCCGGCCGACCACAAGTACAACGAGGGCGCGCGCTACGCGTCGCTCAAGGGCATCATGCAGGCCAAGAAGAAGCCGATCGCGGTCAAGAAGCTCGCGGAGATCGGCATCGATACGGCCCTCAGCACCAAGTACACGAAGTTCGAATTGCCGCCCGCCCGCAGCGGCAGCGTGACGTTCGTCGAGTCCGTCGACGAGCTCTTGCAGAAGCTGCGCAGCGAAAAGAAGGCGATCTGACGCAAGCCCTTTGGAGGAGATGAACCCATGACCGACGTATTGGTAGTTGCAGAGCTCATCGATGGCGGCTTGCGCCGGAACACCCTGACGGCGATCACCCTCGCGAAGCAGATCGCTTCGGCGACCTCGGGCGCGTTCGACATCCTGTCGATCGGCGATGGCGCGAAGAAGGCGGCGGGCGACCTGGCGAAGTTCGGCGCGCGCAAGGTGTACAGCACCGAGGTTGGCGGCGGTTACACGGCCGAGAAGTTCGCGCCGACGGTCGCCGAGCTGGCGAAGAAGGGCGGCTATCCCGTGGTGACGGGCGTGGCCAGCACCTACGGCAAGGACCTGTTCCCGCGCGTCGCTGCCAAGCTGGGCGCGGCGAACATCAGCGACATCAGCGCGGCGTCGGTGGACGGCGGTGCGGTGACGTACAAGCGCCCGATGTACGCCGGCAACGTGTTCGGCTACGTGCAGGCGTCGACGCCGGTGGCCGTGGTGACGGTGCGCCAGTCGGAGTTCGAGTCCGCAGCTGCGAGCGGCGGCGACAGCCCGGTCGAGGACCTGGCAGCGGCCAGTGATCCGGCCGCCTCGAAGGTCGAGTTCCTCGGCATCGAGAGCCAGAAGAGCACCCGCCCCGAGCTGGGCGAGGCTGCCACCGTCATTTCCGGTGGCCGCGCGCTCAAGAGCTCCGAGAACTTCAAGACCGTGCTCGAGCCGCTGGTCGACGCCTGGGGCGCCGCCATGGGCGCCTCGCGTGCTGCCGTGGACGCCGGTTACGTGCCGGGCGACCTGCAGGTCGGCCAGACCGGCAAGGTCGTGGCGCCGAAGCTCTACGTGGCGGTCGGCATCAGCGGCGCCATCCAGCACCTCGCCGGCATGAAGGGCTCGAAGGTCATCGTCGCCGTCAACAAGGACAAGGAAGCCCCGATCGCCCAGGTTGCGGACTACTTCCTGGTGGGTGATCTGTTCAAGGTGGTCCCCGAGCTGACCGAGAAGGTCAAGGCTTTCAAGGCCCAGGGCTGAGTAACGGCTGCGCCCCGCGTGCTATATCACCCGGCCCATGGACCGAGTGATCGTATTCGGGGCGACTTCCGCCATCGCAGGTGAGGTCGCCGCGCTCTACGCCGAGCGTGGCGACGCGCTGCACCTGGTCGGGCGCAACCCCGACAAGCTGGCAGCGCTCGCCAACCGCCTGGAGGCCGCCCGCCCCCAGACGACCGTCGCCGACCTGGATGACCTGGGCGGCAACGAACGGCTCGTCTGGCGCGTCATCGAGAGCCTGGGCGGCGCGGACGTGGTGCTGATCACGCACGGCTTGCTCGGCGATCAGCTGCAGAGCGAGCACGACCTGAGCGTGGCCGAGCAGATCGTCCGCACCAACTTCTTGAGCCCGCTCAGCCTGCTGATCCCGCTGGCCAACCACTTCTCTGCAGCCCGTGGCGGCAGGCTCGGGGTGATCACCACGGTCGCAGCCGAGCGCGGCAGGCCGCGCAATTACACCTACGGCGCGGCCAAGGCCGGGTTGAACACGTACCTGCAGGGCATCCGCAGCCGCCTGCACGCGTCGGAGACCTCGGTCACCACGCTCAAGCTCGGTCCGGTCGAGACGCCGATGACCGAGAACCACCGCAAGAATGCGTTCTTCGCGCAGCCGCAAGGCGTCGCTCGCGAGATCGTTGCGGCACTCGATGCCCGGCGCAGCGAGGTGTTCATCCCCAAGCGCTGGGCGGCGATCATGCCGGTCGTGCGCCTGATGCCCGAACCACTCTTCCAGCGCCTGCCGTTCCTATCGGGCAGGTAACTTGCGCTTCGCCCTGCACGAGGTCGATTCCCGGCGCGTGCGCGACGCGCTGGCCCGGCGCGTGCTGGATCTGCCGCATCGCGCGCAGTGGCTCCTCGCGCAAAAGGCAGAGGACAATCGCAGGCGCCTGCGCGCGCTGCGCGATCGGCACGCCGGGCAGCGCTGCGTGATCATGGGCAACGGCCCGAGCCTGGCGCAGATGGATCTCGCGCCGCTGGCGAGCGAGTACACCTTCGGCCTGAACCGCATCTACTTGCTCTACGACAAGCTGCCGTTTCGGCCGACCTTCTACGCCTGCACCAATGAGCTCGTGCTCGAGCAGTTCGCGGGCGAGATCGCCGCTCTCGGCGGCGTGAAATTCGTCAACTGGAACCGCCGCCAGTTGTTCGGTCCGGACCCCTCGCTCTGCTACGTGCGCACGGCACTGACGCTTGCCGACTTCTTCGGCGACGACGTCACGCGCGCGATCTGCGCCGGCGGTACCATCACCTACGTGGCGCTGCAGATCGCCTACCACATCGGCTTCCGGCGCGTGATCCTGGTCGGCGTCGATCACCGCTTCACGGAGCGAGGCACTCCCAACCGCGCCGAGGTCCGCACGCAGGAGCGCGACGAGAGCCACTTCCATCCCGACTACTTCCCCAAGGGCTCGCGCTGGCAGTTGCCGGATTTGGTGCGCTCCGAGCACGCCTATCGCCTGGCCCGCACGGCCTACGAACGGGCCGGCGGACAGATCATCGACGCCACACTGAACGGCCAGTGCCAGGTCTTCGAGAAGCGCAGCCTGGTCGACGCGCTCGCGGAGCGCTGATGGTCCGCTGCTCCGTGGTCATTCGCGCGTGTAACGAGGAAAAGCACATCGGCCGCCTGCTCGACGGCCTGTTCCAGCAGACCGAGCGCGAGCTGGATGTCGTGTTGGTCGACTCCGGCTCGAGCGACGCCACCGTCTCGATCGCGTCGCGCTATCCGCTGCGCGTGCTGCACATCGCGCCGGATGAGTTCACGTTCGGCCGCTCGCTCAACCTGGGACTGCGCAACACGCACGGCGCCTTCGTGGTGCTCGCCAGCGCGCACGTGTACCCGCTGCGGTCCGACTGGATCGCGCGCCTGCTCGCCCCGTTCGAGAACCCGGACGTGGCGCTCTGCTACGGCAAGCAGCGCGGCAACGAGATCACGCGCTACGCCGAGCACCGGGTCTTCGCGCGCTGGTTTCCCGAGCAATCGGAGGCCGTGCAGACGCACCCGTTCTGCAACAACGCCAACGCGGCCATCCGGCGTTCGGTCTGGGAGACGCTGCCCTACGACGAGACGCTGACCGGCCTCGAAGACATCGACTGGGCCCATCGCGCGCTCGCCGCCGGACACAAGCTGTCGTACGCGGCCGACGCGGCGGTCGCGCACGTGCACGAGGAGACCGCGTCGCGCATCTACAACCGCTACTACCGTGAGGCGATCGCGCTCAAACACATTTTCCCACACGAACACTTCGGTTTACGCGAGTTCGCCCGGGTGTTGGCGAGCAATCTGGCCACCGACTGTTACCATGCCTTGAGGGACGCCAAGCTGGTGCAGGAGCTGCCGGGGATCGTCGGGTTTCGCCTGATGCAGTTCCTCGGCACCTATCGAGGTTTCGCCAAGAGGACGACGGTGACCAGCGAGCTGAAGCAAAAGTTCTACTACCCGGATCGGCGACCATGAGCGAGCCGCGCATCGTCGCTCTCGTGCCCATGCGCCACGGCAGCGAGCGCGTGCGCGGCAAGAACCACCGGCCGTTCGCGGGCCGGCCGCTGTATCGCCACATCGTCGAGAGCTTGCTTTTGTGCCAGCGCATCAGCGAGGTGGTGATCGACACCGACAGTCCGCCGATCCAGGAAGACGTGGCCAAGACCTTTCCCGATGTGCGCCTGATCGAGCGCCCGGAGCACTTGCGCGAAGGCACCGTGCCGATGAACGAGGTGATCCGCCACGACGCCGCCCTGGTTCACTCCGATCACTACCTGCAGACGCACAGCACGAACCCCTTGCTCCAGCCCGCGACCCTCGAAGCGATGATCGAGCGCTACCTGACGCAACTCGAGCAGCACGACTCGCTGTTTTCGGTCACGCGCCACCAGAAGCGTTTCTGGACCCAGGCGCGCGTGCCGCTCAACCACGATCCGGCGAACCTCCTGCGCACGCAGGATCTGCCGCCGATCTACGAAGAAAACTCCTGCGCCTACCTGTTCAGTCGCCGAGTGATCCTCGAGCGCGGCAACCGCATCGGCGAGAACCCGCAGCTGTTCGAGATCGACCCGATCGAGGCCTGGGATCTCGACGAAGAGCACGACTTCCTGATCGCCGAAGCGCTGTACCATGCCCGCCACCAGGGACAGAGCAAGCCATGACGCTGCGCGTGTTGATCACCGCCCCCTACCTGCAGCCCGAGATCGAGCGCTTCCGGCCGATCTTCACGGCGCAGGAGATCGAGCTGTTCGTGCCCAAGGTCGTGGAGCGCTGCAGCGAGGCCGAGTTGCTCGGCTACATCGAGGACATCGACGGCGCGATCTGCGGCGACGATCCGTTCACCGAGCGCGTGCTCACGGCCGCAACGCGCCTGAAGGTGATCGCCAAGTGGGGCACGGGCATCGACTCGATCGATCAGCAGGCCTGTGAGCGGCTCGGCATCGCCGTCCGCAACACGCCCAACGCCTTCAGTGAGCCGGTTGCCGACAGCGTGCTCGGCTACATGCTGGCCTTCGCGCGGCGCCAGCCGTGGATGACCGAAGCCATGCGCCGCGGCGTCTGGGACAAGTTACCCGGCCGCACGCTCGGTGAATGCACGCTGGGCATCGTCGGCGTCGGCAACATCGGCAAGGCGGTGGCCAAGCGCGCGCGCGCCTTCAACATGACCCTGCTCGGCAACGATCCGCTCGAGATCTCGGAGGGGTTCCTGCAGTCCTCCGGCGTGCGCATGGCGCCGCTGACCGAGCTGCTCGAGAGCTCGGACTTCGTCAGCATCAGCTGCGACTTGAACCCGACCAGCCGTCACTTGTTCAACGACGCGGCCTTCGCGCGCATGAAGCGCGGCGCGGTGTTGATCAACTGTGCGCGCGGACCGATCGTCGACGAACGCGCGCTGGAGCGGGCCCTGTTGTCCGGGCGCCTCGGGGGCGCCGCGCTCGACGTGTTCGAGCTCGAGCCACTGCCGGTGACCAGCCCGCTGCTGGGGCTTGCGCAAGTGCTGCTCGCGCCGCACAACGCGAACAGCAGCCCGCGGGCCTGGGAGTTCGTCCACGAGAACACCATCCGCAACCTGCTCGAAGGCCTCGGCAAGCAGATATGACTCGCGTGGCGCTAATCACGGGCGTGTGTGGTGGCATTGGCCGCGCCACCGCGCGCGCGTTCGTTGCGCAGGGCTGGCAGGTGCTCGGCATCGATGTTCGCGACGAGCAGCTACCCGAGCTCGCCGCTCAGTACCGCTGCGACGTGGCCGACGCCGCCGAGCTGCGTGCGACCTTCGAGCTGATCGCGCACGCCCATGGCCAGCTGCACGCGCTGATCAACAACGCCGCGCTGCAGATCGCCAAGCCGCTCGCGGAGACGACCGAAGCCGAGTGGGACTTGGTCATGAACACCAACGTGCGCAGCGCGTTCCTGGCCACCAAGTACGCCTTGCCGCTGTTGGCTGCAGCCCGCTCCAGCGCGGTGGTCAACGTCAGCTCGGTGCACGCACTCGCCACCTCGCGCGACATCGCCGCCTACGCAGCCAGCAAGGGCGCCCTGCTCGCGCTGACCCGCGCGGCCGCGATCGAGCTCGCCGAGCAGGGCATCCGCGTCAACGCAGCCCTGCCAGGTGCGGTCGACACGCCCATGTTGCGCGACGGCCTTTCTCGCGGCCACGCCGGCGCTGGCCCGATCGAAGAGCGCCTGCAGAAGCTCGGCGAGCGCACCGTGCTGGGCAGGGTGGGCGACCCCGACGAGATCGCCAAGCTGATCCTGTTCCTGGCGCAACACGATCAATCCTCCTTCGTGACCGGCCAGGCATTCGTCGCAGACGGCGGCGCGACCTGTCGCCTGAGCACGGAGTGAATCGAGCTAGCCAACTCCTTGTGAGCTGCGTCACTGGGTTGGTGTTCGCTACCGCGTAGGATGCGCGGGTCGATGAACCCATGACTCGCGGGGAGCGCCATGAGCAACGCAGTCTTGCAGGGCCTCAAGCGGTTTTTCGGTGTGTCCAACCTGCCTGGTCCGGACTCGGTCTGGCGCAACTGGGGTGGGAATCACCAGTGCAAGCCGGAGGGCTATTTCGAGCCTGAATCGGTCGAAGAGCTGATCGATATCGTCGAGCGCGCACGGACGCGCCACAAGTCGATCCGGGTCGTCGGCGCCGGCCATTCGTGGTCGGACATCGTCTGCACCGGCGATTTCTTGGTCAGCCTCGTGCGCCTGAACGCGTTGATCGCGATCGACGCGACGCGAAAGACCGTCACGGTCCAGGCCGGAATGCGCGTCGCCGACCTGGTGGACTACCTGGACGCCGCAGGACTCGCGCTTGCGAACCTCGGCGAGGTCGATGCACAGCACGTGGGTGGGGTGATCGCCACGGCGACGCACGGCTCCGGGTGCACCGGCTCGTTCGCGAGTGCGGTGCTGGCGCTGAAGTTGCTCCTGGCCTCGGGCAAGATCATCGCGGTGTCGAGCAGCGAAAACGCTCAGTACCTCGATGCGGTTCGCACGAACCTGGGTTGTCTCGGCATCGTGCTCGAAGCGACGCTCTCGGTGCGCCCCGCGTTCAACGTGCTGAAGCACCAGAAGGTGTTCGAGACCGAGCCGGCCATCGCCAACGCGGCGCGCTTCTTGACGTTGAGCGATCCGTTTGCGCTGAACAAGGCGTTCTTCTTTCCGTACGGCACGAAGCACGTGTACGCGGCCAAGGCCGAGGAGCTGTCGGCGCCGTCGCTGATCGATCGCGTCCGAAACCCTGCGCTCGCCGTCGCGGATCGGCTCACGCTCATCGGCGTAATGAACGTGGTGAGGTCGCTACCGATCGACTGGAAGCGCTACTTCCTCGATGTCGCGCTGAAGGGGGTGAACACGTCGACGTACCAGGTGGGGCCCTCCTTCCAGCTGCTGCTGTTCGCCCACGACCCACGCTTCAAGGCCGTCGCGGGCCACATCGAATCGGAGATCGCAATTCCGCTGGAACGCCTGGAAGCGGCGTTGCGGGATCTGTTCGCGCAGATGGAGCAGCGGACGTTCAAGATCAACGGCTACGTTCTCGCGCGCACCGTGCGCGGTGAGAGCGCGTGGTTGAGCCCCGCCCATGAGCGCGACACGGTGTTCTTGACGTTCGCGCACTTCCCCGCGGAGGGCGAGGATTGGCGCCATATCTTCGCCGAGGTGGAGAGGTTCATGGTGCGCGAGCACGCGGGCCGACCGCACTGGGGGAAGATCAACTTCACCGACCGCGACTACGCAGAGCGGGCGTATCCGAAATACGCAGAGTTCGCGGCGGCCCGGCGCGAGTTGGATCCGACCGGCATGTTTGCCAACGAGTTCATCCGCAGACACTTCGCGTGCGAGACCGTCGCGCCGCAGGCGGGTGATGCGCCGCTGCGTCCTGCAGAGTAGGTAGGTCGGTCACAGCACGAGCGACGCGCGTTCGCGGGCCGCCGAGGTCAGCCGCCAGATCGGCGCCAGCTGCTGCGCGCGGCGGAGTAGGTGCTGCGCGTGGTGCTCGTCGCGGCAGCCGATCAAGTTGCCGTACGCCTGCGCGTCCTCGAGCCGGCACGGGTAGCGGTGCATGCTCCGCCAGTGATGGGGTGTGCCGTAGCGCCGCACCGGGTACCACTCCGAGACCAGCATGTGGTAGCCGTGCTCGCGCAGGTATTCGGCCAGCTCCTCGAAGCCGTGACCCTGGCCGCGGGTCTTCCGCTCCTCGAACTCGCAGATCACCACCGCGGGCCGCAAGCGTTCGGTATGCCAGGGCACGCCGCGCAGCACCGCCAGATCGTGCCCCTCGACGTCGACCTTGAGCACGCCGATCTGCTCGATGCCCAGCTCTCGGCACGCCTGCTCCAGGGTCAGGGTGTCGACCCGACCCTGCGGCGTGTGCGAAGCGTGGAAAGCGTGCAGCGAGCTGATGCCCGACGACTCGCTCGAGCCGTAGAACGGCACCCCGCGCCGGCTCGTGTCCGAGAGCGCACGTGCATCGATGCTCACGTTCGGCGCGTTCCCGAAGCTCGCCATCAGCTCCGCGCGGTTGCGGGCGTCTGGCTCGAAAGCCCAGATCTGCCAGCCGTCCTCACAAAACGGCCGCAGCGCTGACCCGACGTGTGCGCCCACGTCCACGAGCACGTGCGGCAGGTCGCGGCTCCGGCGCAGCAAACCGTGCACCAAGGCGACCTCGTCGGGTACCATCAGCGAGCGCAACCAGCGATTCTGCCGGATGCGCGCCGGCACGAGCTTCCGGAACACCCTGGGATCGTACCGGCTCCGCCCCGCGGCGACACGCTTTTGGTGCCGGCCCAGCTCGCGCGATGAGCTTCGACCCCAACACCCTGCTGGCCTCCCTGGTCGTGAGCGGCGTGGGCTGGGTGTTGTTCAGCTACGGCCGCAAGCAGCAGCGCATGCCACAAACCGCGATCGGGCTGGTGATGCTGGTCTATCCGTACTTCGTGGACAACGTCGCCCTGATGCTGGGTTTGGTGCCCGCGTTGCTCGCACTGCTGTGGCTGCTCACACGGCTAGGTTTGTGAGCCAGTCCGGCAACACTTGTCGTGACACATCGCACGAGATCTTGCACCATCTGGCCCCCATGCGTGTGTACGAGCATGTCGAGGTCGATGACGTCCGCCGCGCACTGGCGGCAGGCCTCCGCGCCCTGGGATTGTTGTGCGGCCTGGCCGGGTCGGCCCATGCTCAGACCCCGCCGAGTGGTCTGTCGGGCGTGTGGCGCGCCGGCAGCACGCAGATCGATGTGGCGCTCGAGAGCTGGGGCGAGGACTGCGGCCCGCGCCCGCAGTCGAGCCGCTCGGCCGGTGGCGGCATCATCAACATCGAGCAGGCCGCGGGCCAGCTGATCATCCACGGTCGCGGCCAGGACATTCGCTCGGACGCGTGTTGGAGCCGCAACCCGTCGATGCGGCGCCAGGCGTCCGGCTTCGCGAACAGCGTCTGGACCACCAAGTGCAAGACCGCGGCGAACGATCCGCGCGAAGAGTCAGGCACCTATACGCTGCGCGTCACCGGCCAGGACATGCTCACGTACCAGGACGTGAGCCGCTACAACTGGGCGCTCAAAGAGTCGCGCTGCGTGGCGACGTTCACCACGATCCAGACGCTGACGCGCCGGGGTGCGATCGAGAAAGCAGCCGCGGCGAAGCCCGTGCCCCCCGTGGCGGAGAAGCCCGAGGTTCCACCCGAACCCGAAGAAAAAGAGAAGGTCTGCACGCCGGGAGACCCCGCGCGCATGTCGCTGCGGCCACGCAAGGCCGAGCTCGAAGTGGGCCAGCGCGTGTGCTTCAAGCCGCGCGTGGTCGACAACGCGGACTGCGTGATCAAGGACGCGAACGTCGCCTGGTCGCTGTCGCACAACAAGGCGTTGCGCGGCACGCTGCTGAACGGTTGCTTCACCGCCGCCGAAACGGCTGCCGAAGCCGAGGGCGAGTTCAAGATCATGGCGGCCGCCGGGCCACTGCGCGCCGAGGCCATCGTCTCCGTGCATCCGGTCGATCTCTCGGCGCTGATCGCCAAGCGCATGGGCAGCGGTGCGTTGACCGGCTTCGAAGAGAGCGCGCCGCTGGAAGCTGCACCCAAGTCGGTCACGCGCGTGGCGACGCGACGTGAGCCCGAGCCCGCGTCGGCTTCGCCGCGCAAGCTGATAGGCATCGCGCTCGGGATCGCTGCCACCGCGCTCGCGCTCGCCGCGCTGTGGTTGAGCCGGCGCAAACCCGCGAGCGCGGGCCCTGCGCCGGTGACCGCGACGCCGATTCCTGGCGTCGGCGCGCGGAC
>DATEOF010000415.1:0-9265 GCA_035274465.1 Polyangiales bacterium | reverse complement strand
CCGCCGCTGCCCGCCGCAGCCGCGGCACCGCCTGCGCCGCCGCCGGCAACTATTGACCCAGAGGCGCCGCCCGTTCCAGCCCGCATCCCGATCGCGGTGCTTCCAGCACTGGCTGCTGCACCCGCCTGGGTCGATGGTGGCGCGGCGGATCCGGCTCCGGCGCCACTGGACGCGTTGCAGCCCGTGGTGCCGGGCGCCGAACCGTCGGCGCAGTGGCAGCCACTCGACTGCCCGGGCGCGCAGAGCACCGAGGCCGCGTCCTGCCGTGGATCCGAGCTGCAAGCGCCGAGGATCAGCGAAGTCACCAATCCAAGGATCGCTCGCGAGCCATTGCAACGGATGGCGTCCGCATTCGCGGTAGAGTCACGTTCGGCCTTCGATCGAATCGTCATCGGGGTTGCACGTTGATGCGGCCAGGTACGTGACCCTTGGCAAGTTCTGCTGTCCGCAAACGCGGGCAAGCGCCCGAGCCGCGTGGACATCACGCGGCGGCATCCGACGGCGCCTCGTCGCGGGGAAAGATGAACGCGCCCAGGATCACGAGCAGGCACAGGGTCCCGAATGCCTGAAGCATCAGCTGAAAGCCTCCGCGCTCGTGGAGCCACGCGACGAGCGCGACGGATGCACCCGCGGCCGTAAACCCGAGGAAGTACCTCGCGGCAAACGCGCGTGCTCGCCACTGGTCGCTCGTGTACCTGGCTACCATCGCGTCGTTGATGGTCACTTGCCCGAAGATGCCGATGACGATCCCGATCGAGATCGCGATCAGGGTGGCCCCGCCCGCATGTGCCGCGGCGACGAGCAGCGGCGCGAGCAGGAACGCCATCGGCAGGAAGACCGACTTGAGCGAGTGACGGTCGAGCAGCCGGCCGATCATGTACTGCGCGAGCGCGCCGAACACGTAGACGCTCGCCGCGATGAAGCCGATCCACGCGGTGCTCTGCGTCCAGGTCGAGAGTCGCTCCGCAAACAGCTTGGGGAGCGCCACGGTGATCGCATTGAACGTCGTCGAGCTCGCGATGATCGTGACCACGAGCGCGACGATGACACGCCTCATGGATTCGCGCGGGACGCGAGCTCCCGAGCTTCCGCTCGAGCCCGCGATGCGTTTCTCGTCCGCTACTGCGCGCACGAATGCAGCGCCCGAGACGAGTGTGATCACGCCCGGTACCACGAACGCTATCTGCCATCCGAAGTACTGCGTGAGGATCCCGGTCGCCAGCGCGGCCGAGGCGACGCCGAGGTTGCCCCAGACTCCGTTGATGCCAACCTCGCGCCCGACCTGATCGGCGTAGGCGACCAACATCGCCGTACCGACCGGGTGATAGATCGACGCGAAGCTCCCGACGGCAAACAACGTCAGACCCAGCTGACTCGGTGTCCGAGTGAAACCAGTCGCAATCAGCGCGAGGCCGAGGCCGAGGAAGTAGATCGCGAGCATGTGGCGCCGACTCCAGCGATCGCCGAGCCAGCCAGTCCCGAGCGCCCCGGCTCCGAACGCGATGAAGCCCGGCGTCGCGTACGGCAGCAGCTCCGAGTACGTCATGCCGAAGCGCGGTGCCATCACGACGACCGCGGCCGCGAAGATCAGCATCGCGTAGTGATCGAGGAAGTGCGCGAGGTTGACGAATCGGATCACCGATCGCGAGTCGTTCACGGGCGTGCCTTTCGCAGCAGCACAGGGCACTATACGAAGGCCTGTCATCGACGAGTGGCCAATGATTATCGATGAAATGCCAAGTCAGCCACGGACCGCATTGGTCAATAATTTCGCGGAGATGCCTGCCGGCGTCCTGGCCCGTTCGTACCCGCGCGGCAAGTGCATCGGACTGCACGTTCACTCCGAAGCGCAGCTGCTCTTCGCGTCGAAGGGGATCATGCAAGTCACGACGCCGAAGGGTCGCTGGTTCGTCCCGCCGGAGCGCGCGGTCTGGATTCCACCGCGCATGGAGCACTCGGTCGACGTACTGGCAGACATCGAGATGCGTTCGTTGCTGATCGAGCGAAGACGCCTGCGGGCCCATCCCGAGGCCGGGCGGCTCTCGCGAGAGTTCGTGGTCGTCGTGAAGCCGCTGCTTCGAGAATCGATCCTCGCGTCGTTCGAAGCGCAGACGCAGCCGCGGCTTCGCCACCTGCTCGCGGACGTCGCGATGTATCAGCTCGCCGAAGCCGAAGATCCAGGCTCGTTCATCCCGCTGCCCGTCGAGCCACGAGCGCGCAGCGTGGCCGAGCTCGTGCTCGCCGATCCGACGGGCGCGCGAGAGTTGCAGGAGTTGGCGCGGCTCGCGGGTGCTTCGGCGCGGACGATCAGCCGATTGTTCCCCGCGGAGACGGGATTGACGTTCAAGGCCTGGCGGCAGCGAGCGCGCATCCTGATCGCGTTGAAGGTCCTGGGGGAGGGTGACGTCTCGATTAAACGAGTGGCAGCGACGCTGGGCTTCTCCAGCGTCGCTGCCTTCAGCTATGCGTTTCGTCAGGTGATGAACGTGCAGCCGAGTGAGATCGCGCGCTCGTTGCGAACGCGCTAGTTACTGCCAGCGGATCTCGTGGATCGCGTTGTCGGTACCGCGGTACACGAGGTGGTGGGTGTTCGGGCCTTCGACCGTGAACGATGTCGGCTTGCTGTCCGCTGCGAGCGGCGCCGGTGTCTCGACCGTCAGGTCCACATGGTAGTGCGACGGGTAGCCCGGGTACCACCAGATCTCGTGCAGGTGACCGTCGTTGGTTCGATAGAAGATGTGTTTGGTGTTCGTACCAGCGCTGTAGTAGCCGGTGATCTCGGTCGCCGCGTTGGCGAGAGGCGCACCGGAGGCTGCAGTCAGATCCAACCACTGCACGGCGCCATCACCCACCCACCACAGCTCGTGGATGTGATTGTCCGTGCCACGGTACGCGATCTGGTGCGAGTTATCGTTGGCGCGGTAGTACCCGAACGGATTGCTCGCAGCGAGCGGTGAGCCTGCTGCCGCCGACAGATCGTCGTGGCCGACCGCACCCGTGTACCAGTACAGCACGTGGATGTGATTGTCCGTGCCGCGGTAGGGCACGATATTCTCGCCCGTCGCAGTGTTCGCGTACGGCGAGGGGTCGCCTTTCGCTTTCGGGGCCTTCGCGACACTCGTCAGGTTGCCGGCGCCTGGAGCGCCCGCGCCGTACCACCACAGCTCCTCGAGCGAGCTGTCCTCGGTCCGATAGATCACGTGGTTCCAGCCGTCTGGAGTCACGTAGCCCACCGGGTTGCCTGCGGCACGCGGCGCCCTCGCGGCTTCGCTCAACCCGTCGCGGCCCACGGCGCCGGTGTTCCAGTACAGCGAGTACACCTGGTTGTTGGTGCCGCGGTACAACGCGATCTCGTAGCCGTCGGCGAGGTACGACGTCGGATCGCCGGCGGCGTTCACGGCACCTGCATTCGCGCTCAGATCGCCCGTGCCGATGTTCCCACCCTGCTGCCAGAGCTCGCGCAGATGACCGTTGCCGTCACGGTACACGACGTTGGTCACCGACTGCGCGGGGAACCAGATGCCCGATGGACTGCCCTGAGCAGCGGGGGCACCCGAGGCACTCGAACGCGGCACGTAGCGGTACTGCGTCTGCGCCCCGATGAACGACTCGATCCACGGAACGTAGGCAGAGACCTTCGTGGCATCGAACTCCAGGTTGCCCTTCTTCTCGCAGGCCGTGCCGTTGGAGCTCGCCGACGCGATGCCGATCACCACGTTGCGGCCGCCGCGATTTGCGACATAGCCGGACCCACTGTCACCCTGACACAACGAACCATCGGGTGTCTTGGCCGTCAGCGTGGTACCACCCGAAATGATCACCGGTGCACGCAACACCGCGACCTGGCCGGCGCCCAAACCATCGTAGTGGCGCACGGTGCTCGCGACCAACGCCTGTTCATTGGGCACGTCCGAGCGCGAAAGCTCCGCTGCACGCAACAGCGGATCGGGATCGTGCGGCGGATCGAGCGGACCCGGCAGCCTGATCAACGCGATGTCGTTGGCCAAGTTGCGCAGCGACCACTCCGGGTGTCGGAACACATCGCTGATGCTTGCAACCTGTTGTCCGCGCGTCACGCGCCCGCTCGCGGGGTCAGTTCGCGTATAGGACACCGTCACCCCTCCGATCACCGGGTCCACGCAGTGCGCGGCCGTCAGCACCCAGCGCGGCTCGATCAGCACGCCGTGACAGGACAGGTTGCCGCTCAGCTGCACCACCCACGGGTACCGGGCATTCGCGTCGGTGCTACCGAGCACCAGCTCCGACTCCAGCGCTTCCACATCGAGAGGCACGTCGCTGGCGCAGGCGGGTGCGATCAGCGCGGTCAAGACCAGTGCAAAAAACGAACGATAAACAAGCGTTTCCACGTCTCCAGTTTTCCTTTCGCGGCCGAGCGAGTCGCTCGAGCGGCAGCTGGATCAACGTAAAGCCGCAAGCAAACCCGCCAATTTTTCGCGCGTGTCCAACTCTTGCGCTCGGCACGGGTGCGCGAGACAGTCGTGATCGTGTCCGATCCGAGCTCGCCCTTTCTCGATGCGCTGCTGCCGGTCCCCAGCCGAAAGCTCGCGGCGCACGCGAATGCGGTCACATGCGTGCTGGTGGGGCGAACGGGGCCGTTGCGGCTGGACTGTGACGGTACGCGCGTCGATGGTGATGTCTTGTTGGTCCGACCCGGCGTCGTGCATGCCGTCACCCTCGCGGAGCGTGGGGCCGACGTGCTCTACCTGAACGGCCTGGCTTTTCCGTTCGACGCGCCGCTTGCGGAGGCACTCGGCGGCGCGCAGGCCTATCTGGCATTTGATGCGCTTCACGGTGATCGCGGTGCCATGCGCGAGCTTCGAGCCAGGCTGAGCACGCGGGCGTCGCGGCTGCGGACCGGCATCGCGGAGGTCGTACGCGCCATCTATGCGGACCCGATGCAGCGCATGTCGCAGGGCGAGTTGGCGCGCCGTCTGCGTATGGAGCGAACGCAGGCTCTGCGGTGTTTCAAGGCCGCGACGGGGCAGACGTTCCGGGACTTCAAGCGATGGTCGGCGCTGCAACACGCGGCGCAGCTGATGGCGGAGGGCTCTCTGGTCCGCACCGCGGCCATGGACGCCGGCTTCGCGGACACGGCGCACCTGTCGCGCGTCTTTCGCCGAGGCTTCGGCTTGGCGCCCAGCGCAGCGATCGCAGGGCTCGGTCGATGACGATCGAATGACCGTCGATCCTGCCGGACGTCATACGATTCGAATCTTTTACGTACAAAACGCCTGCCTCCGAACCACACACGGTCAGACCTATCCAATCACGGAGTGGGGAGGCATTCATGACGAGACAGTTTGTCCGCTTGGTCCTGCAATCTGCGCTGCTGGTCGCCGCATCGGGCCTGACGTCCGCTGCCAGCGCTCAAGACTCTTCTGGGTTTTGTCTCTACATGTATAGCGACTGGGACATGCAAGGCGACGACTACTACGTTCGCCAGGGCGCAACGGTGAGGCAGCTCAATCCGGCGTACAACAACGACGCGATCTCTTCGTTCGAAGTCATGCCCGGCTGCAACTGCCGAATCTACGAGGACTTCGATCTGGGCGGAGAGATGTTGTCGCTCGACGCCCGGTACTTCCGGATCACGGTTTCGCGCATCGAGGGCGAGTGGAACGACAAGATCTCGTCGATCCAGTGTGACGGGCCGGCCCGCTGAGCAGCCATCGCGGGACCCTCGCCGCTGTTCATCCCGAGAGGGGCGGCGAGGGGAGCAACCCCAGTTGGTTCATGAGCGTGAGGCTGTCCATCAGGTTCCACGTCTGCACGATGAGGCCTGCCTCGTCGAACCGGTGCAGATCCCAAAACGTCGTCACGACTTGTTTGCCGGTCGGCGGTACGCCCATGACGACAGTCGAGTGCGTCGCGATCACCACGCAACGCCCCATGACCCATTCGTCTTCCGCGACCACCTGCGCGACGTCCAGCCGGAGGTCGGGCCAGCTCACGAGGGTGCCCTCCAGAAACCCGCGAATCTGCTCGCGACCGGGCGGCGCAGGCCGCGACATGATCTGGTGCTCTCGCGAGTAGAATGCAAGGCACTGGTCCAGCTCGCGAGCGTTGTAGGCTGCCTTGGCAGCGACGTAGTTGGCCTTGTTCCGCGCGTTGGGTGGACGCACATCGATGGCGTGCATGGGGCCCTCCAGGACCACCATTCGTATCAGCGCGCGTGTGCCGTCGCGTTGAACAAACGTGCGATTTCAGCCACGTGCGATCCATCTCGCTGCGGCTCGTTCGACGTCGTCGGGAATGGGCACCGTGTCGGTCGCCCATGCGACGAACCCATCCGGACGCACCAGGACTGCGCGCAGGCCAAGACGATCCTTTGCGTCGCCGGCGACGTATTTGACGCGCTGGCCCCAATTACCGTCGAGCGTTCGAAGCTGGTGATCGAAGTCCAACAGCAAGCTGTTGCCATCGTGGAGCAGCGCTCCGATCCTCGTCCCGTCTCGTAGCTCGAAGTCCGGGCAGCTGCGCCCCACGAGCGGATGTTCGTCGCCGAGATCGTAGCGCAGCGACACGCCCCAGACGCGCTCCGCGAAGTACGTCGCGCCGTCGCGCGTGGCCATCAGATCGCGGAGGATGGCTTCGAGCGCACGGGATTGCGGGTTCGGTCGCATCACGGCTACCTGGGCGCGCGTCCACTCCAGGATGCGGGCGCCGATCGGATGCCGCTCCGCGGTGTAGCTGTCGAGCAAGCCGGCGGGTGCGTCATCGCGAATCGTCGCGGCCAGCTTCCAGCCGAGGTTCATCGCGTCGCCGAGTCCAAGGTTCAAACCTTGTCCGCCGAGCGGTGCATGAATGTGCGCCGAGTCGCCCGCCAGCAGCACGCGCCCCTTGCGATAGGTCGTCGCTTGTTGTGAGCGGTCGGTCCACGTCGAGGCGAGGTGCAACGCCGTGACGCTCACGTCGGTGCAGGACACGCGTCGCAGGACCGTTTGCACGTGCTCGCACGTGATCGGTTGCGTGCGATGGAACGCGCCGCCGTCGAAATCGGCGATCATGAGTGCGCCTTGCCGCCACTGCGTGTACATGCCGGTCTTCGTGTAGTGCCGGCCGAGCGCCAACTTCTCGGGGTCGGCGACATCGACTTGCACCGAATAGCCCGTGAACTCGGGCTCGGTGCCTACGAACTCGAAGCCGCCGTGCCTGCGCACGGTGCTGCGCCCGCCGTCGCAACCCACCAGCCAACGCGCTCGCAAGCGTTGCTCGCCTGCGTGGACGGTGACTTCATCGTCCGCAACGTCGAAGCCGTCGACACCACAGCCGCGCCGGATCTCCACTCCGACGGACAGTGCGTGTGCTGCGAGGATGCGCTCGATATGCTCCATCTCGACGCCGAGCTGCATGTCGGTTGGGCCGGGCAGGCGGTACCTCCAACGCGAAGTATCGATGTCGCCGTAGTTGAACTGGATGCCGCCGAAGTGGCCAGCGGGCAAGTGGCGCTGCCCACCGGCCATCGACCCGGGTCTCGGCTCGCTCGCAGGCCCACCGCTGGCGCGAGCCTGCGACGCGAGCGGATCGAGCAGTCCGCGGCGGTAGAATGCCTCGATGCTCGGGCCCCACAACCCGCGCAAGCCAAACGGAAGCCGCTTCAACGGCGAGTGTGGATCCGCCAGCTGTTCGAGCACCAACACGGAGAGCTTCGCGAGGCGCAGCTCGGATGCGAGGAACAGGCCGACGGGTCCGGCCCCAGCGATGATCACGTCGTAGAGCACGGCGGACAGCTTATCAGACCGGCTGCTCGTCGCGCGCAGCGCTCACATGCCGGCGTCCGCTTCCATCGGTGCACGCCGATCCACCCGGGCTCGCCGGCAGCTATAGCCGCAGCCGCCGAGGACCTCCACTGCCCACTGGTACGTGGCGCGCTCCTCGATCAAGTCGTGCCGCTCGCCACTGGGTTCCTGCGCGTGGATCACGATCCGGTCGCCGTCCTGCCAGTGCGCATCGTCGCTCCACGTGACTTCGAGAAAGAGTGCCCCTTCTTCGACCTTGCTGAGCATGAACGATGGGCGGTTGGCTAGCGGGGGAACATCGACGGAGAGGTAGAGCCAGATGGCGCTCCTGCCGGAGTCGTCCCTGCCGGAGGAGACCTTGTCGTCCGGATTGTCACGCGTGGACCAGCAGTCATCATTGCGACAGGCTTGAAAGGTCCAATGACGGGCCACATCGATCGCCGCGGGTATGTCGGCCTGAAAGATCGCCGCAGCGCGACAGAGGTTTTCCGGAGCGCACAGCGCGCGCGGAGGCTCTCCGCCAGGTGGCAGGAACCCGAACGATCCACTGCCCGCGCGCGGGGCCGCTGACGCGCCAGCCAGTGCACGTGCCGGGGACGATTGCAGCCGCGCATCGCGACTCGGCGTGGCTTCGCTGCACGCGCCGACAGCGGCCGCTTGCCATGCGACGACGATCACTCCCACGGCGCTGACTATCCTCATGATGCAACTACCTGAGTCTGGGCTGCAGCTCGCAGCGGCTGTCGCGAAGCGTTTGCACGCTGGCACAATTCGGCACAATGATCCGTGACCTGCGATCGGAAGACGCAACGAGCATGCCAGCGCTGCGCACCCTGCAGCCGTCGGCTGCAAGCGCGAGGGTTTCTCGGCGTGGCCGGCGCGCCGGCACGGCGGGTGTGCTAGTTGGAACCGATCGAAATGATCAAGCTTTCCGCAGCCGTGAACGGTTAGCATGCACGCGGAGTCCAATGGGCAAGGCCAAAAGCAAGAAGTCGGAAGCAACGAAGGTACTGGAGCAGAAGCCATCTGGGCGTGGCAGTGCACTCACGTATGCGGGCATCTTCGTGCTCGCTCTCGCCACCTTGATGCTGGAGGTCTTGCTCACCCGCATCACCAGCGTGATGGCCTGGTATCACCTGGCCTTCTTCGTGATTTCGCTCGCCATGCTCGGGCTGACGGCAGGGGCGGTAGTCGTGTTCCTGCGGCCCGGTTGGTTCACTGCCCCCGACGTGGCGCGCCGGCTGGAGCAGAGCACGCTGGGCTTCGCGCTGGCGATCCCTGTCTGCCTCGCGCTCGCGCTCGCGCACCCGCTCGTGCAGGGGGGTAGCCTGATGGACTTCGTGGCGCTGATGGGCAGCGGGCTCGCGCTGGCGCTGCCGTTCGTGCTTGCCGGGGTCGCGCTGACCCTCGCCTTGACCCGGGCGGGGCTGCCGGCCGGCCGCGCGTACGGGATCGATCTGCTCGGCGCCGCCAGCGGCTGCGCGCTGGTGATCCCGGTGCTCGCG
>DATEOF010000414.1:0-24598 GCA_035274465.1 Polyangiales bacterium | reverse complement strand
CCCGCGACTCCGCCGCCCATAGCGGCGAGCGAGGTACCGCCGCCGCCAGCTGCAGCTGCAGCCCCCGCCGCCGCGCCGGCAGCCGCACCACGGGACTACGCGCCGGAGTCCGAAGGCAAGACTAGGGACAAGGAAGCTGCGGGCTGCCTGATGGGCGAGTTCTGTATCGGGCCGGTGCTCTCCGCCGGCGGCCTGAACGTGTTCGGCATCGGCGCGCACGCGCGCATGGCCTACTGGGGGATCGGCTTCGACTACCAGTTCATCGACCTCAGCTACTCGCGCGTCGACGGCAGCTTGCGGCTGGTGACCGTCGAGGGTCGCGTGTACCCGGGCGGTGGCGCGTTCTTCCTCGCCGCCGGCATGGCCTGGCAGACCGCGTACCTGGACACCACCGTGACCATCCCGGCGTCGAGGGGCGTGCCCGAGACGGAGGTCGCAGCCAAGGGCCACGTGACCATCCCGATGCTCAAGGTCGGGCTCGGGTTCATGGGTCGGGACCACTTCGTGCTCGGCATCGATCTGGGCGTCCTGATCCGCCTCAGCAGCGTGCACGTGGACCTGGAAACCGACCTGCCCCGAGTTCAGCAAGTCATTGATGCTGAAGATGAATTTCGCCGCGCAGCCGAGAGCTGGATCGAGTGGTTCCCCTTTTCCATTCAGTTCAACGTGCTACGACTCGGGTTCCTGTTCTGAGGGAACGTAGGGTACGTGTGGCATGTTGCGCTGTAACGTGTGTTCGAAGACGGTGAATGGCGACGCCGAGCAGGCCTCGGTTCGTAGCAACGTTCGAAAGTTCGCGAGCGAGCAGTTTCGGCTCTGGCGCTGCCCCGAGTGTCGCAGCATCCACGCTGCCGACGAGGTCGACCTCGCGCACTACTACCGCAGCTATCCCTTCCACAGCCTCGCCGAGCAGACCGTGGATTGGATGCTGCGGGCCATGTATCGGAACCAGCTCTCGCGCCTGCTCGCGGCAGGCCTCAAGCCCGAGCACAAGGTGCTGGACTTCGGCTGCGGTGGGGGCGCGTTCGTTCAGTTCCTGCAGAGCCACGGCTACCCGGACGTGCACGGCTTCGACGAGTACTCGGACAAGTACGGCGACAAGCGCGTGCTCGAAGCGCGCTACGACGTGGTGCTGACGCAGGACGTACTCGAGCACGTGGCCGATCCCTGGGCGCTCCTCGCGCAGCTCAACGGGTTGCTGAAGCCGGGCGGCGTGGTGTTGATCGGCACGCCCAATGCCGAGGACATCGATCTCACGAAGCCCGAGAAGCGCGTGCACGCCCTGCACCAGCCGTATCACCGGCACATCTTCAGCCGCTCGGCGCTGCTGGCGCTCGGCGACAAGCTGCCCTGGAAGCTGGAGCACTACTACCCGACCATGTACTCGAACACGTACGTGCCGTTCGTGAACTCGCGCTTCGTCTCGCACTACTTCCGCAGCTGCGACGACATGCTCGACCTGGCGGTCGAGCCGATCAAGGCCAACAACATGCGTCTGTACGCGCTCGACACCTTGTTCTGGGCGCTGTTCGGTGGCTTCTTCGCGCCCGAGACCGACGTCATGGTCGTGTATCGGCACGCCGCCTAAGGGGCTGCCCCTGACTATTCGGACCCTGCCTTTCACGCCGCTTTTCCGCCAGCTCGCCCGCGAAAAGCCTCGACATAGGCACCACTATGCCTGCGTTTTTCGCGGGCGACCTGACGAAAAATCAGCGCAAAATGCAGGTCCGAATAATCAGGGGCAGCCCCTATCGTGACGCAACCTGCTCGCCTCCCGCGTTTCTTCGCAGCGCTTTCGCAGCCGCGCGCGGCGCTGTGGATCATCGCAAGCGCCACGCTGCTGCTCGCGCCGTGCATGCTCACGCGGCTGTCTCTCGACGATTACGTGCTCGCGCTCAAGGCGCGCACGGACACGCTGGTGCCGGGCGTGCCCGGGGATCCGCTCTGGCTCTTCACCTTCACCACCGGCGATCCGGCGAAGAACCAGCTGTTGATGGACGAGGGCGTGATCCTGCCGTGGTGGAGCGAGCCTGGGCACCTGAACTCGTTCTTTCGGCCTCTCAGCTCACTCACGCACGTGCTCGACTTCCGCGCCTGGCCGAGCTCACCGGCCGCGATGCACCTGCACTCGATGCTCTGGTACGCGCTCGTGCTCTGGCTGCTGTTCCGCGTGTACCGCAGCCTGGACGGTGGCGACCCGAAGTTGGTCGGCTTGGCGCTCTTGCTGTTCGCGTGGGACGACTCGCACGGCCAGACGGTTGGCTGGATCGCCAATCGCAACGCGCTGGTCGCGGTGGCGCTGGCGTTGCCGGCGTTGGCTGCGCACCATCGAGCGGTGAGCGCGGGGGTGCGCTCGGCGGCCTGGCTCGCGCCGCTCTGGCTCGCGCTCGGGCTGTGTGCCGGCGAGACCGCGCTGTCGATCGCGGCCTATTTGCTCGCGTACGCCCTGTGCCTGGATACGCGCCCGCTCGCGCGCCGCGCGCTCTCGCTCCTGCCGTACGTTGCGTTGTTGCTTGCGCACCGCGGCCTGTACCGTGTGTTCCACCTGGGGTCGTACGGTTCGAGCGCGTACCACGATCCACTCCGCGAACCGTTCGAGTTTTTGATCGCGCTCGGCTACAACCTGCCCGTGTTGCTCTCGTCCGAGCTGCTCGTGCCGGTGGCCGACGCCGCGTTTTGGGGTGAGCCTGCGATGCGCGGCTGGCTCTGGCTGTTCTGCACACTCGGCCTGGCTGCGCTGTGGCCGGTGTGTAAGCCCTGGCTGATGCGCGATGCCCACACGCGCTTCTGGGCGGTGGGCATGGTGCTGGCGGCGATCCCAGTCTGTGCGTCGCTGCCGGGCGAGCGCTTGCTTCTCACGCTCGGCATCGGCGCGAGCCCGCTGCTGGCGCGGTTGTGCATGCAATTCGTGGAACAGACCCGTGCCCAGCAGCGGCCGATCGTGGCCGTGGTGGTGGTGTTGCATGTGTTCGCCTCGCCCCTGGGCCTGCCGCTCAAAGCGGCAGCGTTCGAGCCGGTGGCGCGGGCGATCGATCGGTTGGATGCCGACGTCCCCCGCAGCTCCCAGCTGCCGCAGCAGAGCCTGATCATCATCAATTCTCCGGTCACGGTCCTGTCCAGCTACGCGCAGCTGGTTCGCGCCGTGCGCGGCGAACTGCGGCCCGAGCGCGAGCTGATGCTGGCGTCGGCGAGCTCGGAGATCAGCGTCAGCCGGCGGGGGCCGCGCGAGCTCCGCATCGAGCTCGAGAAGGGCTTCCTGCGCCGCCCGGAGGAGACGCACTACCGGGCCGATTGTATGCGCCAGACGGAGCAGGTAGATCTGCGCGGCGTGAGGATGCGCGTGGCGTCGCGCACATCGGATGGTAGACCCAAGGCAGTGGACTTCACGTTTGCCGAACCGCTCGAGAGCCCGCGCTACCTGCTGCGCGCTTACCGGGACGGACACCTGGTGCCCTGGCAGCCGCCAGCTGCGGGCGCGGTCGAGCGCTTTCCGGCGCAAGACTTCTTCCAGCTGGTCGCCAAGGAGCTGTTCCGGTGAATGGCGACGGCGAGCTCAAGCGACCCGTGAGTGAACGAGGCTTCTACGCCCGGCTCCGCGCCTGGCTCGCGCACCCCGCCGCCGACCGCGTCATCCTGTGGTTGGGCTTCGTGCTGCTCCTGCCGTCACTCGACACCGGCCTCGCCGGCGACGACTACGTGCACACGGTGATGCTCGACAAGCCGGCGCCGATCGCCGGCTTCGAGCGTGCGCCGCTCGACTTGTTTCGCTTCGCCGACCCGAAGTTTTCGCCCGCGTTGCTCGAGGAAGGCATCTTCACCTGGTGGGACGACATGCAGGCGCGCCTCGCCTTCATGCGGCCGCTGACGGCGGCGAGCCACTGGCTCGACCACACGCTCTGGCGCAACGTCGGCTGGACGATGCACCTGCACAGCGCGCTCTGGGCGCTGTGGTTGTTGTTCGGCGTGCGCGCGCTCTACCGCGAGTGGCTCCCCGATCGCTTCCTCGCCAACCTGGCCTTCGCGCTCTACGCGCTGGACGACGCGCGCGGCTGGCTGGTGTCGTGGGTCGCGGCGCGCAACGCGGTGATCGGCACCGCCTTCTCGGTCTGGGCGCTGGTCGTGCACCTGCGGCAGCGCCGCGGACAGCTGCCGGCAGGCGTCTGGCTCGCACCGCTGCTGCTGGGGCTCGGCCTGTTGAGCAGTGAGGGCGCGATCGCCGTCGGTTGCTACATGCTGGGTTACGCGCTGTTCGAGGAACACGGGCCGCTCGTGCGGCGCATCCTGCGCCTGTGGCCATACGCGCTCCTGGTCGTGGTCTGGCGCGTGGCCTACGTCGCCTACGGCTACGGCGTATCCGGCTCGGGCCTGTACTCCGACCCGACGAGCGAGCCGCTGCGCTTCTTGCGCATGTTCGCGACGAACGCGCCGATCCTACTCGGCTCGCAGTTCGGCGCCATGTGGTCGGATGCCTGGCTCTTCCTGTTCTTCGTGCCGCGACTCCAGCTGCTGGTGTGGGTGGCCACGTTTGCCTTCGTGAGTACCGTGTTGATCTCCGCATGGCCCCGCATCCGCGGCAGCCAGCAGCTGCGCAGCCTGGCGCTGGGTGCACTCTTGGCGCTCATCCCAGCGAGCCCCACCTTCCTGGCCGATCGGCTGCTGACCTGGGTCGCGCTCGGCGGCAGCGTGATCTGCGCGGTGCTGATCGCGCCGGTATTGCAGCGCACGGCGACGCGCACCCGTGAGCTGGGCGCGCTGCTACTCGCCCTGCACCTGATCGGCGTGATCTTCCTGCCCTCGCGAGCCCGCGGCAACCTGGTCATGCGCGAGTTCATCGATCGCGCGGCCGCAGGCATCCCCCAGGACGCATCGATCGCCGACAAGACCCTGGTCTTCCTCAACCCGCCGCACCTCCCGTTCGCCAGCTACCCTCCGATCGAAGCCTCCGCGCTGCACCGGCCGCGCCCGCGAGCGCTGCACACGCTGGCCACCAGCACCACCCCGCTCGAAGTCGAGCGCCTCGACGCCTTCACCCTGCGCCTGCGTCCGCGAGGCGGCTTCCTGCAAAACCCATCCTCGCGCCTCGTACGAGCCGAAGACCGCCCCTTCCAGGTCGGCCAGGAGATCCAACAAGGCGACGTCCGAGTCCGAGTGCGCGAGGTCAGCCCCGAAGGCCGCCCGCTCGAGATCGAAGCCCGCTTCGCCCGCCCGCTGGAAGACCCGCTGTACGTCTGGCGCCAGTGGCAAGGCACGTCCGCCACCCCCTTCGCGCCCCCACCAGTCGGCACCACGCTGCAGCTACCAGCAGCAGACTACGGCGAAGCCATGTTCGGCATACGCTTCCCGTTCCCGATGCAGCGTTAGCCGCGCGCCGCTGGTATCAGCACTCAGGGCGCGCCCGCGTCTGCGTCGACGTCGGTCTTGCCGCGCAGGTCGATGGACATCTCCGGGCAGTACTGGGTGCACGGGGCACCGATCTCGTGGATCTCGTACTTGTCCACGGTCTGACTGAGGTCGACGAGTCGCTTGCCGTCTTTGGAGGTGAGCTCGAGGACGTAGCGATCGCCGTCTTGCATCGTCCTGGGATCCCACGAGCTCACGCCGAGCTCGAGGTACTGCTCGGGCAAGTCGTGCCACAACGTGAGGTTGATCGAGACGCTCTCGATCAACGTCGCGCTGTAGACGCCGACACCAAAACCCGAGTGTTCGCCAATTGTGCTCGCGAGCCGGCCTTTCTTGCAGTTGTCGTTCTGACAGACTTCGAGCTGCGCGCCCTCGTAGGTCGAGGTCGGGTGCGGAGCCGAGAGCTTGACATGGAACCCAGCGGAGCACGCGATGCCGGGACACAGGACCCCGCAGAGCCGCTCGGGCTGGCCAGTCACCGCACATGACTTGCCGTACGTGTGGGCCGTCTCGTCGCAGTCGCCCAGCGCGGTTGGATCGGACACCATGACGCCGACCAGGTCCCCATGGCCATCGTAGTCATAGCGCGTGAGCGCCAGGCGTCCGAAGTGCGTCACGCTTTCACCGCCGCAGCTGTTGGCTGCGCGCTCGTGTTTCGGCGCGAGCTCCTCGGCTGTCAGCGAGCTCTTCATCTCGTTCTCACACAGCGACGGTCGCGCCATCGTGAGTTGCTTCGGGCAGACGTTGCTCGAGCACCAATCGGCGAGTGTCGCCGAGGCGTCGCACAGGCTTCGTGGGGCCGCGTCGCGTTCCGGCTCTGCGGCATCCGCAGCAACTTTTTTTGGGTGTGCCGGGCGCCCAGCGACTTCGCCCTCGTGCGGCTGCTGGGAGCGGTCGCTGTAACAGGCTCCGAGGAAGACCCATAGTCCGAGTACGACGCGCCGACTGCGGTTCATGCCGGGGTCGTAGCAAGAGTCCTGCCAGCTCGAAACTACTTCAAAAACGCGATCCTGTTTGTGTCGCTCTGTGCCAATCCCATCATTCCTTGGTCTGCTCGTTGCGGTACGCCATGGCGTACGTCGCTGGCAGCACGAACAACGTGAGGAAGGTCGCGCTGAGCAAGCCGCCTATCACGACGGTGGCCAGCGGGCGCTGCACCTCCGCGCCTGCGCTCGTGGACAAGGCCATGGGGATGAAGCCGAGCGTGGCCACCGTCGCCGTCATCAGCACCGCACGTACCCGTGCGCGCGCACCCTCGCGCGCCGCTTCGAGCGGCGACTTGCCCTGCGAGCGCAGCTTGCTGATCGTGGTGAGGAGCACGACGCCGTTCAACACCGAGACGCCGAACAGCGCGATGAAGCCGATCAATGCGCTGATCGAGAACGGCATGCCGCGCAACGCGAGTGCGAACACGCCGCCCACGGCTGCAAAGGGTACGTTCAGGTAGATCAGCCAGGCAGGCTTGCCGCGGCCGAACGCCAGGTACAGCAGCACGAAGATCAAGCTCAAGGCCAGCGGTACCGCCAACGCCAGCCGCTCGGCCGCGGCGCTCAGCTGCTCGAACTGACCACCCCAGCGGATCAGGTAGCCGGGCGGCAAGTGCACGCGTTCGGCGACGCGCGCGCGCGCCTCGTTCACGAAGCTCAAGAGGTCGCGACCGCGCACGTTGGCGTCGACGTTGGTGCGCCGCCGGGCACCCTGCCTGCTCACGCTCGCCGGCGAGTCGCCCGCGCTGAACGTCGCGATCTGGCCGAGCGGCACGAGCGGCCCGTTGCGCCCGCCGACCGGTACCGCGCGCAGCTGCTCGATGTCGTCGCGCAACGCCGCCGGCAGGCGCACCTGAAGCCGATAGCGGCGCTCACCCTCGTAGACCTGACCCACCTCTCGCCCGCCCAGGGCCTCGATGGCGTCGAACGCGTCGCGCACCGACACCCCGTAGCGACCGGCAGCCACCCGATCCACGCTCACGTCGAGCGTGGGCATGCCCGCGAGCGGCTCGCCGCGCACGTCGGCGGCACCACGCACGCTGCGCACACTGGCCTGAACCTCACCGCTGAGTCGCTGCAGGGCCGCGAGGTCGTCACCGAAGATCGTGATCGCGAGGTCGGAGCGCGCTCCGCTGATCAGCTCGGCCATGCGCAGCTCGATCGGCTGCGAGAACGCACAGCTGATGTCGGGCAGCTCGTCCGCGATGCGCGCCTGTATCGCGGCCACCAGGCCCTCCTTGGTGTGCGCGGTGCGCCACTCCTCGATCGGGCGCAGGTGGATCAAGATGTCGGCCTGCTCGAGCCCCATGGGATCGATGGCGATCTCCGCGCGCCCGAGCTTGGAGATCACCGTCTTCACCTCCGGAAACTCGCGCAGCAACGCCTCCAGGCGCGTCGCGCCGTCGATCGCCTCTCCGAGGCCGACGCTCGGCAGGCGCCTCAACTCGATGGCGATGCTGCCTTCGTCGAGCCGCGGCACGAACTCGGCGCCGAGTCGCGA
The DNA here is from genome assembly GCA_035274465.1 of Polyangiales bacterium. Lineage (GTDB taxonomy): Bacteria > Myxococcota_A > Polyangia > Polyangiales > JAFGIB01 > JADGRF01. Next base: position 16,711 of record DATEOF010000414.1, on the reverse strand, counting down.
GCCGACCAGCACGGCCGCCGCCGAGAGCAGCAAGCAGCCGAGCAGCAGCTGGCGAGGTCGTGCCAGGGCTCGCTCGAGGAGCGGCGCATAGGCGCGGCGCAGCGCACGCACGATCGCCGGTTCGCGGAGCTCGGTGTGCTGCCGCAGGGCGGTCGCCGCCAGCACCGGCACGAACGTGAGCGAAGCGAAGAACGCGCCGAGCAGCGCGAACAACACGCTGATGGCCATGGGTCGAAACATCCGGCCTTCGATGCCCGTGAGCGCGAGGATCGGGATGTAGACGATCACGATCACCGCCTCGCCGAAGAACGCCGCCTTGCGCACGTCGAGCGTCGAGCCGAGGATGACCTGCGCGGCCTCGGCGTACGACAGCGGCTGGTCACGTCCACGCGCTGCCGCCGCCAGCTGCACGACCGCGCTCTCGACCACGATGATCGACGCGTCCACCACGATGCCGAAGTCGATGGCGCCGAGGCTCATCAGGTTGCCGCTCAAGCCGAGGTAGTTCATGCCCGTGAACGCGACCAGCAGCGAAAACGGGATCGCAGCCGCGACGATCAACCCGCCGCGCAGGCTGCCGAGCAACAGGAACAGCACGCCGATCACGAACAGCGCGCCTTCGGCGAGGTTTCGGCTGACGGTGCGGATGGTGCGGTTCACGAGCTCGGCGCGGTCGTAGAACACGTCGATGCTCACACCCTCGGGCAGCGCCGGCGCGAGCTCGTGCAGCTTCGCACGCACGCGCTCCACCACCTGTCGGCCGTTCGCACCGGCCAGCATCAGCACCGTGCCGGTCACGATCTCGCCGCGCGCGTCGCGCGTGACCGCGCCTTGTCGCAAGTACGGTGCGAGCCTCACGCGTCCGACGTCTCGTACGCGCACCGGTACCCCGTCGCGGGTCTCGATCAGCACGTCGCCGATCTCGTCGAGGTTCTTCAGGCGGTTTTCGCCGCGCACGACGAGTTGCTCACCCGCGCGCTCGAGGTAGCCGCCGCCCGCGATCGCGTTCTCGCGCTCGAGCGCGCCGAACAGATCGCTCAGCGAGATGTGCAGCGCCTGCAGGCGATCCGGCAGCACCTCCACCTCGTAGGTCTTCAGCTCACCGCCCCAGCTGTTGACCTCCACCACGCCTGGCACCGAGCGCAGCTCGAACGCGATGAACCAGTCGAGGAGCGAGCGCAGCTCCATGGCCGTGTGACAGCCGCCCTCGGCCGGCGCTCCCTTCGGGCAGGGCACGTTGGATTTGACCTCGAACAGCAGGATCTCGCCCAAGCCGGTGCTCAGCGGGCTCAGCTCGGGAGCCGCCGTCGGCGGCAGTTGCTCGCGCACCTGGGTCAGCCGTTCGAAGACGAGCTGGCGGGCGCGCAGCAGGTCCGTGCCGTCCTCGAACACGATCGTGACCGCAGACAGTCCGTAACGCGACACGCTGCGGAGCGTCTCGACGCCAGGCAGGCCGTTCACGGCCGACTCCACGGGGAAGGTCACCGTGCGCTCGACGTCGATCGGGCCTAGCGCGGGTGCCTTCGTGAGCACCTGGACTTGCACGTTCGTGATGTCCGGCACCGCGTCGATCGGCAGCTGAATCGCGCTGTGTACCCCGAGCGCGCAGACCAAAAGCGCAAACGCGAACGCGAGCACGCGGTAGCGCAGGCAGAACTCGAGCAGCGTCCTCATGCTGCGACTCTCACTCGCCGTTGTCGTCCTCGAGCTCGCCGCTGCGCAGCACGCTCTTCAGCGTGAACGTACCGCTGACCGCGAGACGCTGGCCAGCCGGCAGCCCCGCCGTCACTTCGACCACCGCCCCGACGCGGCGGCCGATCGCGACCGGCTGCGCCCGAAACGTATTGGGCTTGGGACCCGGTACGAACACCACGCTCTGCCCGTCCAGCGTGGTCACGGCATCGACCGGCACGACCGGCACGCGCTGGTCGCCCGGTCCGCCGAGCAGCTCCAGGCTGCCGAACAGGCCGCTGCGCAGTCGCGCATCCGGAGCGGCGAGCGTGACGCGGATCGGGAGTGAGCGCGTGTTGTCGTCGAGCGCCGGCGCGATGTACGTGACGGTGCCCGACAGTGACGCCTCGGGGTAGGCGTGCAAGCGGAGCATGACCGCAGCTCCGAGCTGCAGGCGTGCGACGGCGAGCTCGGGCACATCGCCGCGCACCCACACGCGCTTCGGGTCGGAGACGCTGAAGAGCGCCTGGTCGGCGAGCACGGCTTCGCCGAGCGTCCCGTGCACCGACACGACGACTCCGTCGATGGGCGTGGTGAGCGGCAGCTCTCCCGCAGCTCCGGATCCGAAGACTGCGAGCTGATGCTGCGCGCCTTCGACTTCGGCGCGCAGCTCGGCGGCTGACGTCTCGGCCTCGATCAAGGCGCGCTGCGCTCCGATGCCTTCCTTCGCGAGCTCCTGCTGGCGCCGCAGCGTGGCCTCGGCCGCAGCCAGGCGAGCGCGGGCCTGGTCGAGCCGGCTGCGAACACTCGACACGTCTCCGGAAGCCACCATGCCCAGCAGCTGTCCGCGGCGGACCTCTTGACCCACCGCGACCGCGACGCGCGTGATGCGTCCGGCCGCGAGCGGGCGGACCAGTGCCGTGCTACCGGGCTCGAACTGAACCTCGGCGGGGATCAGCGCGCCCCCCGAGAGCGCGCGAAGCTCGACGACACCCAGCCGAATGCCCGCGCGTTCCACGGCCCGCTGCGACAGCTGCACCTCGTTCGAGTCTTGCTGTGGTGCGCGCTCTTCCGGCTCGGGCGCGGGCTCGTTCCGGCACCCCATCCATGCGAGCGCCATGACTGCCCACGCGAGCGCCGCGCGAAGAGCGGGGTTCTGCGAAGGCACGCCCATCCAGGTCGGTTTGGATACTACCGCCCCAGCGACGTGTCTACGGGGTCCGGGCCCGCGGGAGGGCCGACTTTGACGCGGAGCCGTGGGCGCATACGTCTAGAGACGAGGCAATGCAGAGCGACCGAGGAGGACGTATGGCGACGACGACGATCGATCCAACCGCGCGTCTCATCACGCTGATCAACGTGTTCGAGGTTGGCGCGGACAGACAGGACGAACTGGTTCGCTTGCTCGAGCAAGCGACGGGCGAGATCATGCGCCAGCAGCCGGGCTTCGTCTCTGCGAACATTCACAAGAGCCTCGATGGGCGCCACGTCGCAAACTATGCCCAGTGGTCCTCGAAGGCCGACTTCGAGCGCATGCTGCAGAACCCTGAAGCACAACAGCACATGGGTCGCGCGCGCGAGATCGCGAAGGCCGAGCCGATCTTGTACGAAGTGGTCTCCGTGCACCGGTAGCGGGCGCGAAACAGGGCTCTCACGACATCCCGTATGAGCAGCGTCACGCACACGCCGAACACCAGGCACGAGGCGAAAATGAGTGTGTGAGACAGCTTGGTTGTGAGAGCGCGTGACTGCACATCGTTCGATGCGCGGGCCGCTCGCTGCGTTCCCGAGAATCTGCGTTGCGCTATCCCCCGGTCGCAAACACGCGCCACGCGTCGCCGTTCCAGCGCAGCAACGTCCCGTTGCCTCCGGCCGCCCAGACGTCGTCGGGTGCGCTTCCCCAGACCGACCACAGTGTTTCTTCGGTGGGGGAGGGGACTTGGGTCCAACTTTCGCCGTCGTAGTGTTCGATTGTGCCCGTGAGGCCCACGGCCCAGACGTCGTCGGAGCTGCTGCCCCAGGTGCCCAGCATCTTCGACTCGCTCACGGGCTCTGTGCTCGAGAGTTGCTGGCCATCCCAGTGTTGTGGCGGCGACTCGTAGGGCAGGAGCCAGACGTCGTCGCCGTTGCTGCCCCAGATGCCTCGCAGCGGCGCGCCCGTGTAATCGAGCGCTGAGAAGTCGTGTCCGTCTCCGCGGTAGACCAGGCCTTCGAGGTCGTTGTTCGTGCCCACGAACCACAGATCATCCGAGCTCGAGGCCCAGACCTCCCAGAGGCTCGCGGAGCCAGGCACGAGTTGGCCGTGCCAGGTTTCGCCGTCCCAGTGGCGCGCGAGCCCCGCGCGCGCAAGCGGGATCACGCCTACGAACCAGACGTCGTTCGGTGCGCTGGCCCAAATGCCCAGCACCATCTCGCGCTCCGCGGCGAAGGCTTCTTCGAACTGCTCGCCGTTCCAGTGCAGGGTGATGCCCTCGTCGCCCGCCGCCCAGATCGAGTCCGGTCCGGTGCCCGAGATCGCCTGCAGACGAACCGTGGTGCCGCTCTCGACCACCGCCAGCTGCTGGCCGTCGAAGTGCAGGATGATTCCCTCTCCGCCGACCGCCCAGATATCGTCGGGGCCGCTGCCCCATAGCGCGCTCAGGGCAGATTGCGTGAGTCCCACGATGGGCGCCGGCGGTTCGCTGGGCGTTTCGTCGGCGTCGCTATTTGTGCGCGGCTTGGCAGGTTTGCTGCGCGGAGTAGCGTCGTCCGAGCTCGAACATGCGGGGACGAGCATCAGACACAGCGCACAGAACAGCGGGTTTGGCTTCGAGATCACGGCTACCCCTCTGCTGCAGAGCTACTCCGTGTATCTCTGGATGCCAAGCGCAGTTTTTACTCCGGGTGCCGCGCGCTGATGGCTGCGTAGTCGCAGCTCTTGCGCATCTCGGGCAGGTGTCCCAGCCCCGCGAGCTCGGTCATGCGAAACTGGGCGTTGAGCTCCGCTCCGGTGAAACACGCTGCCTTGCTGAACGGAGCGTCCGGGACGTAGTTTTCCAGGATCAGTCGGGTTTGATCCGTCGAGTAGCCGCAGCTGCCCGAGCTCGTGCAGCAGCCGTGCAGCGGGAACGCGAGCAAATTGCGGCTGTCGCACTCGGGCGTGAGCAAGATGTCTTCGCCTTCGTCGACCAGGATGCGCTGCTCTTCGAGCCCGGCGCCCTCGTTGAAGATCTTGTCCAGCGGGACGCAGCGGCTACCCGGATCGAGCGGATCGAACGACCCCGAGGCGATGAAGAACAGCTCGCGGAAGTCGGCCGGTTCTTCCAGCTGCAAGCCGCACTCGACCGATCGGCTGCAGCATGCCGCGAACGCGAACGCATCCGTGGCCAAGCCGACGCAGCCAGTCGGCAGCGTGCAGCGGCGAGCGACTGGTGGAGGCGGAGGTTTCACGCGCGGTCCGGCGTCGGGCGTGTCGACGGCTCCGGCGTCCTCATCCGCTGTTTGACCGCCCAGCCCGCCAGCGCCCGCCGCAGTTCCCGCGCCGCCGCTGCCGGCCACAGGCTCGCTCACGCCCGCTGCGCCGGCTGTGCCACCCGCTCCGCTCGCGACAGCCGAGCTGTCACTATTTCCGCCGTCGCCAGCTTGGCCCGTGGGGTCTGCTTCGCCTTCACGCGAGCCGCCTTCCGCGCCAGCGCCTGCGCTCGTCCCCGTCGTAGTGCTAACCGAGGGGTTCGAGCGTTCGCCGCAGGCGGCAGCTAGCACGCCGAGAGACAGGCAGACGAACAACTGGGCTCTCGGCATCGCGATGTCTCAGTCCTGCGGCGGGCAGGTAGGAACCTTGCGCGCGTCGGCTGAGATACTCCTGTACGTCAGGCAGGTCGAACTGTTTTCGGGCCAGCACTGGCAGCGGTCTTCACCCCGCACGGTAGCTCGGAAGCAGCAAGGGGGCCTGGTCTTGTTGCACGTGTCGCTTGGCGAGCCCTGCGTGTGCGTGCAGACACAAGCCGTAAGAAGCGGCGTGCAGGACCAGGCGCCGCTGCCAGCAGCAGGCATGCCGGAGGCCCCGCCCGCGCCGGACACTGCGCCGCCGGAGCCGCCCTTCGCTTGACTCACGATCATGCCACCGGCACCGCCGCCACCAGCTGCAGGCGATCCGCTCGAGCCCGCTCCGCCGCTGGTGGTAACCGTGGGCGGTGGCTGCATGCCACCCGTACCCCCGGTGCCCGCGTCGCCGCTGCCGCCAGCGGGAGGCATGCCGCTGTCAGCTGCACCGGCCTCCGGCTGGTCCGACTCTCCACCGGTCCCTCCCTCGACTTCGGGAGGCATGCCGCTGTCAGCTGCAGGCATGTCTGCGCTTCCCGGGGGAGTCGTCGCAGCCGGTCGGCGCATGATGCCCAGCGTGACGTCGCCGGCTTCGAGTTGCATCTCGTCCGCCGACTGAACGTTCAAGTGGCCGTTCACCGTGCGCGGACGGCTACCGCCCAGCGTGAGCTCGGCCGGCACGGAGAGCGGCAGGCGCGACAGCGGCAGTCCGCCCTCGTTGGGCAGCGTCGCGCGGAACACCACACCATCCATCGCGATGCATTCGTCCTCTTGTGTGCCGCGCGCAATCAAACGCTTGGCAATCTCCGTGAGTTGTAAGGTCACGCTGCGCCGCGACGGTCCACACGGGTAACCGCTCGCGGTCCAGACATCCGCGAAGTCCACGTGCTCGACGCCGAGTGCATTCGCCTGATCGCCTACAGTCGTACAGGCCGCAAGAGCCGACGGCATCACACTACAGACGGCAACGAGCAGGTGATGAGCTGCACGCTGAGCGCTGCACTGTAAGACTAACACTCGGGTAGCGCGTAGCACGCGCAGCTCGCCTGCACCCGAACTTCCGCGTGACTCGAAGCGCTCGTTGCGCAGAACGGCGCCGGGAGCTTGTATCCCGGCGAGCAGCCCTGTCCCTGCGGGACTGACGCCTCTTGACTAGTCGACCGGGGTTGAGCAGAACCTGCGGCGAGCTGCCTAGGCTCCGCGCGTTGCTGGCCGTCGGGGCGACGCCCCCAAACATGGATCGAAAGCTCACGTCCGCGCAGGCCCTCGTCGATGCCTTGACCCAAGCCGCCGACGCCGCAGGCATCGGCGTGAATATCGCGTTCCTCAGCGATACCGGCGCCGAGCTCGCCTACACGAACCCGGGCGCGGCAGAGCAGCTGGGCATTCCGGTCGCGGACCTCGCCCACCGGCCGGTTTGGAGCTTCGCGGCACCGGACGAGCTCCCGAAGCTTCAGGAGCTGCACGGCCGCTGGCTGCGCGGCGAGCAGCTGCAGTCGACGTTCAGCACGGTGCTGCTCCGCCCCGACGGGACCCGCGTGCCGGTCGAGCTCGCCGTCAGCCGCATCGAGCTCGAAGGCCGACCCGCGACGGTGACCTTCGTCTTCGATGCGACCCACCGGCATGACGCTCAAGCCGCGCTCGCGCGATCCGAGGCGGACTTCCGGGCCCTGGCCGAGAGCGCCCCGGACGGAATCGTGATCTTGCGCTGGCCGATCATCGCCTATCTCAACCGCGTGGCCGCGGGCATGCTGGGCTTCGAGTCGGTGGCCGAGGCGATCGGGCAGAACTTGCTCGAGCGACTGATCCCGATCGATGCGCAGCAAGCCAGCGAGCGCGCCCGGCAGCGCATGAACGGCAGCCGCACGGACGCGGTGGCCGAGTACACCGTGCGCGGGTCGACGCGCGTATTCGAGATCTCGGCCACGCCGATCCAATACGCAGGGGCACCGGCCATGCTCGCCTTTGCGCGCGACGTCACCGAGCGCAAGGCCATCGTCACGCGCCTGATGGAGTCCGAGAAGCTGGCGGCCGTCGGCACGCTGGCTGCGGGGGTGGCCCACGAGATCAACAACCCACTCACGTACATGTTGCTGAACCTCGAGCTGGCGGTGCGGCAGCTGGCGCTCTTGCCGCAGGGCACGGGTGCAGTCGACACGCTGCTCAAACACCTGGAGCAGGTGCGCGAGGGAGGCGAGCGGGTCAAGACGATCGTTCGAGACCTCCAGACCTTCACGCGGCGCGACGACGAGCGCCGCGGTCCGCTGCGGCTCGAGACCGCCGTGGAGGCTGCGCTCGGCATCGCCGGTCACGCGCTGCGGCACTCGGTCAAGATCGTGCGGCGCTTCGAGCCGGCGCCTGCAGTGCTCGGAAACACCATGCGCTTCGAGCAGCTGTTCCTGAACTTGATCTTGAACGCCGTGCACGCACTCTCCGGCGTCGAGCAAGCGCGTCAAGTGATCGAGGTCGAAGTGCGGCCGGACGAGAGCGACAGCGTCCTGGTCGTCGTGCGCGATCACGGCAGCGGCATGTCGCGCGAGACGCTCGGCCGCGCGTTCGAGCCGTTCTTCACCACCAAGCCGATCGGTGCAGGCACCGGCCTCGGGCTGCCGATCTGTTGGAACATCGTGCGGGCCGCCGGCGGCGAGATCGTGCTGCACAGCGAATTGGGCCAGGGCACGACCGCAGAGCTGCGCTTCCCGGCGCATCGCGGCGAGAGCGTGGCCCCCGCCGGAGCCACGCCGCTGCCGCCGCCGATAGAGACACCCATGCGGCGCGCGTCCATACTGGTGATCGACGACGAGCCGTCGATCTCGAGCACGCTCGCCGGTGCGCTGTCCGAGGAGCATGACGTGGAGACGTGCGACTCTGCCGTCCGCGCCAGCGAGCTGCTGTGCTCCGGTCGCCACTTCGACGTGGTGTTGTGCGACATGGTCATGCCCAACAAGGACGGCGCCGCGCTGTTTCGCGAGGTGTGCGCCGAGCGACCCGAGCTCGCGTCGCGCTTCGTGTTCATGACAGGCGGCGCCTCGCTCCCGCAGACCGAACAGTTCCTCAAGCAGAACGACAACCCGCGCCTGATGAAACCCTTCCAGCTGCCGGAGCTGCGCGACCTACTCCGCAAGCTGCTCTAGCACGAGCTGGTCGCGTCCTTCGCTTCGCGCTTTTTTGAGTTGACCGGAAGACGGGAAGGCGGGAAGCGAGTCGTTTGCTGCCGCCGGCTTGCATCGACCGCGTTGCGAGCCCGCGGCAGCACAAATCTCGTCTCGCCTTCCCGGCTTCCCGCCCTTCCCGTTCGATCTCTTCTTCAGCGACCCTGCAGGCGCCACTGGCCGCCCGCCTTGCGCACGAGGACGATGTCTGCCTGGCTTCGCAGCGGGGCGATGCATTCGACGAGGTTCTGGTAGTTGACGCGTTCGTAGAGCTGGCGAGCGTGTTGCTCGGCGTCGGTGGTGGTTGCGAAGCGCCAACCGTGGATGCGCATGAACCGCTCCAGGTACCAGGCGCGCACGTCGCTCACGTCGGCGTCGAGGTAGATCGAACAGCACGGCAGCCCCGAGGCGCGCGCCGGTTGCAGCGCGTACACGCCTTCCAGGATCAACCAGCGCGGTGTGGCGAAGCGCCGGTGGTCCACGACGCCGCGCGTGCTGTGCGAGTACACCGGCACGACCAGCTCCGGCGCTCGCGCGCGCATGGCCGCGAAGAAGGCCTCGAGACCTGCGTGGTCGTAGCTCTCCGGATAGCCCTTGCGCTCTCGTAAACCCGCGCTCTCCAGATCGGCGTCGGCGCGCAGGAAGCCATCGCTGGTGACGATCTCCACGGGTTCGGTCACCTGCCGCAACAGTGCCCGGCGCAGCGCGCGCGCGAACACGCTCTTGCCGACCGCGACCCCGCCGGTGACCGCGATCAGCCTCGTACCGGCTTCGGGCGCGTCTCGCAGACGGCGCAAGATGGCGCGGGAGACTGCCGAGACGCACGCGCTCATGCGCCCAATTTCAGCGGCGCTGCTGCAGAAGTCAATCCGGCTGCGCGAGGTTCGCGAGCGCACGCAGCAAGCTGTCGCCGCGCAGTGGCTTTTCGAGCACTGGGCCCGGGTGCTGGGCCAGCAGCTCCGCGTGCTGCCTGGGCGCGCCTTCGCTGTCCACGAGCACGGTGCGCGGGACGAGCGTGGGGCGGTGTTCGGCGAGCCAGGCGAGCAGGCTCGGATCGCCGAGCTCGGCGACGATCGCGTCCGGTTCGGAGCCACTCTCGAGCAGCTCGATCGCTTCGTCTTCGTCGCGCGCGACGAGCAAGCGATGCGTGGTCGCGAGCACGCGCCCGTACGAGCGCAGGATCTGAGGATCGCGGTCGACGACCAACACGCTGCTGTGCGTGCTGTCGCGCGGATCTGGTTCGGCGAGCGGGCGCTGGATGGTGGATGCCACGCCGACCGGTCGAATGGGCACGAAGCACAGGAAGGTCGCGCCTTCGCCGTACACGGAGTCGACCGACAGGTCGCCACCCAGGTTACGCATGATCGAGCGCGAGATCGTCAGGCCCAGCCCCGTACCTTGGGCGTCGCGCTTGGTGGTGTAGAACGGATCGAAGACGCGTTCGATCATCTCCGGCGCGATACCGGGTCCGGTATCCGAGATCGCGATCAGGATGAAGTCTTCGTCGCGCCGAACGCCGATGCGGATCGCGTGCAGCGGCCGCGGTGCTTCGGTGATGGCGTGCAGCGCGTTGCTGAGCAGGTTGGTGATGACCTGCGCCAAGCGCGTGCGAGGTGCCAGGATCGCGGGCACATCCCGCGCGTAGTCGCGCTCGATGATCCCCTGGTTCGAGATGTTGCGCGCCAGCAAGCGCAGCACGCGATCGATCAGCTCGGGGACGTTCACCACTTCCAGCTGCGCGCGCTCGTCTTGGCGCGAGAACGAGCGCATGTCGTAGACGACACCGGCGATGGTTTGAGCCGCGGCGTTGACGTCGTCCAGCAGCGCAGGCACGTCGAAGCCGGAGCGGAGCCCCGCGAGCCTCGCAGCGAGCTGCGGGCTGGGAGGGGTCCCGTGTTCGAGCAGCTCGGCCACCTCGGTCGCAGCTTCGACTGCGGGCACGAGCTTGTGGCGCAGCACGTACAGGGACAGCAGGACCGACGACAGCGGGTTGTTGATCTCGTGGCTGGCGCCTGCGATCAGCCCGCCGAGCTCGCTCAGCTTCTCGGCGTGCGCGAACGCGTCTCGCAAGCGCTGCGTCTCGGCCCGCAGCGTGCCGCGCAGCTCGACGCGATCCAGGAACGCCAGGAGCTCGCTGTTCGAGGCGAGCTGAAACACCATCGCGTCGTCCGCACCGCCGGCGATCGCTGCCAGCGCGCTGGATTCGTCCTCCGCCGCGAAGCCGATCAATGCGAGCGGATGCTTCTCGCGCTCGTGCGCCACCGCAGCTTGCACGCTCGTCGGCACGCGCTCGAAGGTGAGCGTCGGTGCTTGCGGCAGTGTGGATGCCGCGCGGGCAAGCGCATCGAGGATCTCGCTGCGCGTGGCCAGAATGCGAAAGGCCATTCGTGCGCAGTGTGACCTGTTCCGGTCCGATTTTGATAGGCGGTCGTGAGCACGGAAAGGTGCGACACGCGCTCACCAGCGCAGGACGTGCTTGCCGACGAAGCGCTCCTGCAGCGTGCACTCGATGCGGACTGGCACGTCGATCGCCTCGAACGTGCCGTGCGCCGCCCCCAGCTCGTACGACTCGATGTACGCATATTCCTGGATCAGGTCCATGACGGCGGTCCGCTCGTCCGGAAACTCGAGCTCCCAGCGCGCGGGCTTGGCGCTCTGCCGCCGGGCCGCCAGGCCTTGTTTCAAGATCTTGACCGGGTCCCGCGCCAACACGCGCAGCATCAGCTTGCCGAGCACCCCGTCGGCAAAGGCACGCGCGTTGCGCCGGCCGAGCTCGAACATCCCCTCGTGCACGCGCGCCGGGTCCAGCAACTCGCCCGCGCCGACCGTCAGGTGGCAGAGGAACTCGCGCGTGGGGTACCAACCCAACGCCGCGTAGCGCTTGGGAAAGATCTCCCGGAAGCGCTCCGCCTTGCCCGCCGCTGCCAGCTGCTCGTCGATGCTCCGGAAGTACATGCCACGGGTCATCGCGGACGCCGGGATGAGCGGCAGGCGCTCCTCGACGTCACAGTACCGGGCAACCTCCGCGATGGCCTGGCCTCGCGCGTCCACGCCGGGATGCTAACACTTCTGTCCCGTATTGCGTCAGTTCTTCAGGATGCGCAGCAGGTTATAGTAGTCGTCCGTGAAGGTGGCGAGGTCGGAGCGCGCAGGTGCCGGCTTGCCCGCGCCTTGCAGCTGTGGGGCGCGCAGCAACGCAGCGTTCCTGGTCACGATCACCTGGTCGGTGCCGAACGCGAAGAAGCCCTTGCGCAGCTCGGGTTCGTCGTCGACCCAGTACGTCTGCAAGCCGAGCTCGTCTGCCAGGCGGCGGATCACGGGCATCAGGTTCACGAAGCGGTTCGTGGCCTGAAAGACGATCGCACCGTCCGGCTTGATGTGTTTGACGTAGATCGCCATGGCTTCGCGCGTGAGCAGGTGCATCGGCACGGCATCACCCGAGAAGGCGTCGATCGCCAGCATGTCGAAGCCGCGAGGAGGCTCGCGTTCCAGCGCCAGCCTGCCGTCCCCGAGCACGTGTTCGACCTTGGCCTGCGTCGCGCCCAGGAAGCTGAAGTGGCGCGCGGCGAGGTCCAGGACCAGCGGGTCGATCTCGTAGAACACCCAGCTGTCGCCCTTCTGCGCGTACGTCAGCAGCGCGCCCACGCCCAGGCCGAGCACGCCGACCTTGCGCGGCGTCCCGCTGAGCGTCTGCAGCAAGCGGCCGTAGCCCGAGGTGCGCCCGACGTAGCAAGTCGGCTCGAACGCACGTGTGGGTTCGAGGTACTGCCCGCCGTGGTTGATGCCGCCGTGGAACATGACGCGCAGCGGCGGAGGCCCGTGCCAGTCGCGGATGCGAACCACGCCGTAGAAGTCGCGCTGCATCTCGAGCACGCGCGCGTTGTAGATGCGAATCGCGTTGCCGGTGTGCCACAGCACGCCGATCACGACGCTGAGCGCGAGCACGCCGTAGAGCACGTCCATGCGCCAGGCGCAGATCGCGACGATGATCGCGAGCAGCACGAGCACTGCATGCATCTCGTAATACCCGCGCAGCAGGAGCGGAGCGCCGATCGCGATCACCAGCGCTCCGAGCGCCCCGCCCGCGGCGATCACCAGGTAGTAGAGCGTCAAGTGGCGCGGGTCAGGCTTCAGGCGCGCGAGCTCGCCGTGACACAACATGCAGGCGGCGAACAGTCCCGCGGCAAACAGCGGCAGCACGTGCTGCAGCTTGACCGAATTGATGCGCCAGGCCATCGCCAGGAGCAGCGCCGCCAGCAGCGGCACGAACAGGCCGCGCACGTACCAGCGCGGGCGATCGAAGCAGATGATGAACGTGATCAGGTACAGCGCCAGCGGCAGCACCCAGATGAAGGGGATGGACGCGATGTTCTGCGTGATGTGGTTCGAGACCGCGAGCAGCGCGCAGGTGCCGGTGCTCGAGAGCAGCAGCCAGAGCGCGACGTGGTGCTTCGCGAGCGGGGTTATCTCGGCCGGCGCGGTCGCGGCGTCTGCCGGCACAGGCTCGGTGCCGCCGCGCAGCGAGCGCAGCGCGGTCCAGGCGCAGAGCAGCGCGAAGGCCGCGTACGCATACGACCAGAGCTTCGCCGAGGCCGCGACGCCGAAGTAAGGCTCGACGAGCAACGGATAGCCGAGCAGCGAGGCCAGCGACGCCACGTTCGAGAGCGCGAACAGGCGATACGGCACGTGGCTGTGGAACCGGCGCCAGTACCAGGCCTGCAAGAGCGGCGTGGTGGTCGACAGCAGCAAGTAGGGGCCGCCGATCGTGATCGACAACAGCCCGAGGATCCGCGGGATCGGATCGTCGTGGCCGGCGGGTTTCCAGGACGGATCGGCCAGGATGGGCAAGACAGCCAGTGAAGCCAGGAGCAGCGCCGCGTGCACGTGGACTTGCCGTCGCGGCGAGAGGAAGCGCACCACGCCGTGCGCGTACGCGTAGCCTGCCAGCAGCGCAGTCTGGAAGAACAACAGGCACGTCGTCCACACCGAGGCTGCTCCGCCGAACCACGGCAAGATCTGTCGAGCGATCAGCGGCTGGACCAGGAACAACAGAAACGAGGACAGAAAGATGGTGACAGCGTACGGCGCCATGCGAGCGCGCGTAGGATGCCCGAAACGGCGTCAGGCGTCCCCTACGGACTTGGACTTGCCGGGGCGCGCGAGCGCGGTGCCGACGGCCTGCCGCAGCGCTTCGGGCGTGAAGGGCTTGGGCAAGAAGCCGCCTGTCTCGTTGCCAAACCCCTGCTTCGCAACGATCTCGTTGGCGTAGCCGGACATGTACAACACCGGAAGCTCCGGGAAGCGTTCGCGCAGGCGCGCGGCCAGCTCCACGCCGCTCTGTCCAGGCATGACCACGTCGGTCAGCAACAGCGCGGGTGCCTGCTTGGCGGCGTCGAGCAGCTCGAGCGAGTGTGCTGCCGACTTCGCCTCCATGACCTCGTAGCGTGCCTGTCTCAGCACCCGCGCAGCCATGTGCCGCACCAGATCGTCGTCTTCGACCAACATCACGCGCGGCAGCCCACCCGCGGGCGCCTTGCTGGTCCCCACCACGTCGGCCGACGCCGCGCGCGCTTCGGTCGCAGGCAGAAAGACATCGAACGTGGAGCCCTCGCCCGGCCTGCTGCGCACGCGGATCAGGCCTTCGCTCTGCTCGACGATGCCGTAGACCGTGGCGAGCCCCAACCCCGTGCCGTGACCTTGCCCCTTGGTCGTGAAGAATGGCTCGAAGATGCGCTGCATCGTCGCCCCGTCCATGCCGCTGCCCGTGTCGCTGACACTCAAGCGACCGTAGTCTCGGGCTGGCAGTGGCGGATCGACGTTCGCGGCACCGTCGTGCACGAACGACGTCGTGAGGGTCAGCGTGCCCCCGCGCGGCATCGCGTCGCCGGCGTTCATCGCGAGGTTCAGCATCACCTGCTCGAATTGCACCGGGTCGACCAGCACGAAGCCCGCCGCATCGTCGAGCAGCGTCTCGATCTTGACGTTCGTGCCGAGCAAACGTCCCAGCAGCCGCAGCTCGGAGCGGACTGCCGCATTCAGCTCCACCGGCCGTACGCTCATCACCTGCCGGCGGCTGAACGCGAGCAGCTGGCGCGTCACGCCCACTGCGCGTTGCGTGGCATCGAGCACGCCCGAGAGCTCGCTGCGCACCGGGTGATCGGCCGGCAGCTCGTCGAACGCGAGCTGAGCGCCGCCGCCGATCGCCGTGAGCAGGTTGTTGAAGTCGTGCGCCACGCTGCCCGCGAGCTTGCCGAGCGCGTCGAGCCGCTGCGAGTGCTCGACCTGAGCCCGCAGCGCGCGCTCCTCGGTCATGTCGCGAAATACCAGCACGACGCCGTAGATGGTGCCCTCCGTCGAGACGATCGGCGCGCCGCTGTCGGCGATCGGTCGCTTGATCCCGTCGGCGCCGATCAGCAGCGTGTGGTTGGCCAGCGAGACGATCTCGCGTCGCGCGAGCACTTGCGGCACGGGGCTGTCGATGGTGTCGCCCGTGTGCTCGCTCTCGATGCGAAAGACCTCGGACACCTTGCGGCCGATCGCTTGCTCGACGCTGAAGCCCGTCAGCTCGGCGGCGATCGGGTTCAAGAACGTGACCGTCTGGTTCTCGTCGGTGGTCAGCACCGCATCGCCGATCGAGCTCAGCGTCGTGGCGAACCAGCGCTCGCGCCGCGCGAGCTCGTCCGCGCGTGCGCGCTCGAGCCGATTCTGGTGCGCCTTGACCACCAGCGCGAGCGGCAAGAAGCTCGCGTTGAGCAGCAGCGGCAGGAGGACGCGGGTATCCCACTCCGCCGGCTCGAACAGCCCGATCGGGACCGCGATCAGCACGGCCGCGAGCCCGATCACCAGCGCCTGTGCGGTCGGCAGCAAGGCCACGGCGCACAGGATGGTGATCGGCATGTAGATCAACAGCCCGGGCGCCTCGCTCGACGCGTAGCCGAGGGTCGCGATCGACGCCAGGCAGAACACTCGCGCTGCGCGGCGCGTGCGGCCGCGCCTGTTGATCACGTACGCCGCGACGGTGGCTGCGACCATCGCGAGTGCAGCGTTGAACGTCGCGGTCGCGGTCGGGTGCGCCGGATTCAAGAACAGCGGCACGCCGACCAGCGCGGTCAGAACGATCGCCGGCAGCGCGACCAGCGTCATCGCGGCCAGGAAGCGCCCGTGTTCGGCGAGCGCAGGGTCCGCCGCCTTTGGAACCCAGAGCAGGCGTGCCCAAAGGCTCGAGGGAATGACCTGCGCTGCGTCCGGTACTTGGCTGCTCACCACGTGACCTCGCCGGCCAGCATGATCCTCGGCCCTCGCCCAATTGGAAAGGCCGGAGATCTACTTTGGCGGCGCGCCCTCAGGCGATGCTGAGCGGGTACTCTGGATCGAACATCACCGCCACGGCGATGCGCCAGACGCCTTCTTGCTTCCGCATCGTGTAGACGCCGCGCATGGGGTGCAGCAGCTGGTCGTCTTTCTTGAAGCGGGTACCACGCGCGTTGACGAGCGCGAGGTCTTCACTCAGCTGCTTGACCTGCACCTCGTCCAGCACGCTCCGTACGTAACCACGCGAGCGGAGGTCGTACAGTAGGCGTTCGAAGAATCGCTCCGCGTCCTGCACGCTGCCGAGCGCGTAGGTGCCTGCGCTCGAGATGAACATGCAGGGCACGTGGTAGTAGGGCGTGATCGTCCGCGGATTCGCCATCTGAAAGACGGTGAAGTACGCGCGGTACGTTCGTTCGATGGTCTCGGCCTCAGTCGACACGGCTGCCTCGGCTACTCCCGGAAGGCTCAGGGGCTACCAGGTATTCGCGCTCGAGCCAAGTTTGTTGCCGGCCGTCGCCCGTGAGGCACAACTTGACACAGACGGCCGCGTGGGCTGAACGCACAAAAAAATCTGGGCGTCGGTACATGGCATGAAGTGCAGCCATGCGCTGCACTCGAGGTGCGCCCATGGAGCTTGTCTTGTCCGGCCGTGCGCTGTGCGTGGGAGTGTTGATCGCCACGCTCGGCGCTTGCAGCCCCGAGAGCGTCGGCGGCGATGCGATGCGACCCGTTCTCTCCGCGGGCTCCTCCGGCGCCATCGCTGGAGCGACCGCAGG